>NZ_JBQOIE010000006.1:0-342668 GCF_052665325.1 Pseudomonas sp. 8(2025)
TCCCCCTACAGTTCCTCGGCGCAAATCGCGCCTCGCTCAAACCTCGACGACTGCATGCACATACAGCATTGGATTCGAGGTAGTACCGTGCACGCCGAAGACACCGACACAGCCGAAGACTGGCTGGGTATCCCCACCCCCCCGGAAACCTGCAAGCAGCACATACTGGTGCTGGAAAATGAACCGGCAGCTGCGCGCAGCTCGGGAAACCATTTTCAAACTGGTCAACATGCAAGCGCAGACAGGAAAGGCCGCGACAAGGCTCGGACCAGGCTGCGTGCAAAGGCCGGAGAAGCTGCGGGGCTGTGGAAGAAAGCCAGCAACCTTGAACTGACAGTGCGAAGCAAGGACCGGGCGCCAACAGGGATCTGCGTCGGCAGATCCCTGTTGGCGCCCGCCCTCGGCAATTACTGGTAAGCCTCTACCGCGGTAACCAGCACTCGCTCGTGCCGGATCCACCAAGGCGCCCTGTGCGCCGAACATGACTCGCCATGAGATCTATACATAGCCGGCCCTCGAACAGAAAAAGCCTCCGCAGATCATTGGCGACGCGCCATAGCTGTAGCCGCAAGAAAATTCAGAAACGCCTTAAACTCAACAGCCAACGCAATTAATAAACTAGGGGGCTTCCAATTCAAAAACAGACCAAAGAAAAATGCTACTTAACTACGGACCCCATACCTGCAGCCGACAACCCCTACGATTAAAATCAATGAAAGGAAAAATTATCGCCACGATATTATTTTTCTACTCCGCTCTTGGCTTCGCGGGGGAATGCACTACAAATAGTGAGACAACTTTTTTAAATATTCCTGATTTTACAATACGACGAGACACACCCATAGGAACAGAAATCGGAGCTTCTTCTACAACCATCGATGCATTTTCTTGCACAAAAGGATTCAGCTATCAAGAGTTTGGCATCAAGGGATATGGCACTGCGGCGCCAAAAATAAATGGGCTGAATGTTTATAAATTAGGATCAAATTCAGCCGGAATAGGATATGCCATATACGCTAACAGCCCTAACACTTGCAACAATTATCTCTTCCCCTTAGACGATGGTGACCACAAGCTTTTTTGCTCTGTAAATGGAACATTTTCAGCGAAGCCAATACAAGGCTTTATAAAATTAGTATTTTACAAAATCGGGAACATCACTCCCGGCAGAAAAACCGAGCAAAAAGTAGCTTCCCTAATATTGCGTAACAACAAAAAAGATTGGCATCGCCCAGAGTCATACTTACACACAACACCATTCACGGTGATAACGCATGGTTGTACACTTAATACCGCCAACATCAAAGTTCCACTTGGCAACGTCGAAACCAAAGAACTAAGCAGCTCAGGTATTACTGCTGCGGAGAAACCCTTTTCGATTCCCCTGAGCTGCGACACCGGGACAAAAGTCAAACTAACCCTCGACGCAGGCCCCGCCGGCGTTTATGACAATACCAATGGATTACTCAATCTTACCAACCCTGCTTCAGCAGATACCGCCCAAGGTGTGAAGATTCAAATACTATCAAATAATGTGCCTGTGACATTTGGGAAGTCTTTAGATGTCGGCGTGCAAACCATCGAAGGAACCTTCGACATTCCCCTTCAGGCTCGTTATTACAGGAGTGTGGAGAAGCTCAAGGCGGGTGAGGCTAACGCCACTACCACTTACACCATTACTTATGAATAGTCTTCCGGGGTCTAAAAAATATAAGCCTCTTCACTCCATGGAGAAACAACGGCCCCCACCCCTTCTCTGCTTTCAAAGCTCTACGAACACCAACTGGTCCTCGAAGCCCCCATCATCGAGTTGTCGAACTGAGTGGAGCTGCGAGGCAGTTGCTGATGCGGCTGAGAACGTACGCAGTACCTTGGACACAATAGTCTACATTCGCGACCGCCGGCCGGTAGTCCTGGCCCCGGACCAGCTTCGGGAATGGCTCGACCCTGCAACGCCCAACGAGCGCGCCGAGCAGATGGCCTTGAACCAGCGCGAGGCTGCCGAGGCCTTCGAGTGGTTCAAGATCGGCACTGCCGTCGGTAACCTCAACAATCACGGCCCTGAACTGATCGAGCCCTTGACGATGCCATCGCAGGCCCGCTCACAGATCACTCCCCTGCTCCGGCTTTGATCTGCATCTGCCACCAGGCTTGATGGATAACTCACTACCTTCTTCGGATATCAGAAGAGACGTGAACCTCCCTTGCGAGCCGTAAAAAATTTGCTGCTTTCAACAATGCAGCTACGCTTGCGAGTGGTTGCCTATTCCGATTAAAAGCCCTAAAGGCGGTGCATACGGCCATACTGCCCTCAATTGCTTAGGGAGAGAGTCGGGCAACTAAAATCTACAACCATCAGTCTAAAAGGAATATAGACATGAGCATTAACGTCAAAAACAATTCATCAAATAAAATTGAAGTTGCCATTAACCAATGGGGCGATAACGGCAAAACTGGTTACTTTGCTCTCAGCGTAGACGGATCAGATACCTGGGATAGAAGCGATAGCCGGGGATTTGTACTCTCATTGAGAAAAGGAGGCACTGAAAAGCCATATTATGTACAGTCTGATAGTTCAATTGTGGTTGGAAATACAGACGTGAAAGACAACGGTCGCGTTCTTACCCCACTAAGTAATTAATTGAAAAATATCATTCAAGGTGCCTGCCAGGCACCTTGTTTTTTAAAGCTAAAGCAGATCAATAGTTAACAAACGACGCTATCGTTGATGATTCTCAGACGTACGCCTGACACGCCCGCAAAGCGATCAATCCTTGGTCACCCTCTCCGGCAATGGCGACAATTCGTTGAGCAGCCGCTGGGTCAAGTTCGGCTCTCGCTGCTCCATGAACCAGGCCGCCGGCGCCGGTGGCAGCTGGCAACCCACCGCCACCACCCGTGGCGGTGCTGGCGAGTAGGACTGACAACCGCAGCTCAGTAGTAGCAAGCTTGTCACGCAGGCGAACCTGATTCGATTGAGCATCGCGCAATTCCTTGTAGTGGGTTTCGTCATTCGCTTGCAGCCGATCCTCCAGAGCACAGCGAGCACCACCAGGCCGCAGACTGAGCGGCCTGCTCTGGTTGCTCGAGCAATTCGGGCTGGGCTTCAAGCGGCAGGCCCAGCCTTTCGCCGGCGGCGCGGTAGTTCGATCTGCCGGTGAGCTGGCCCAGGCCACGGCCACGGCCACGGGAGCGATAGCCGTCGCCCGTGGCCTCCAGGCCGTTGCCCATGCGCCCACCATAGACAGCATTGCCGAAGCGCTCCGGCTTACCGCCCAGTTCATCCGCCCGCGGCACCAACGAACGCCACCGGCTGGCTACAGCGCAGACCTGACCGATCTGGCGGATGCGGTCGGCGCGATAGTTGAGGTTTTCCACCAGGGTGCGCAGCTGACCGGACTCATGGCCGACCTGGGCCAGGAACACCGCCTGACGCGCCAGCCTGTCGATCTTCCAGCGGGCCATGGCGCGGTTGAGCGCAGGAACAAAAACGCCCGCAACGGGCGGGCGCTGGGGAGGACCTGCAGCGATTGCTGCTCTGTGAGTGGCATTGTGTTTTCTCCAGGCAATAAAAAACCGCTCAGGGCGGGCGCATTTGGACGCTTCAGTTACAGCTGTGGATTGAACGGGTACTGCTGTAGCCCGCCTCCGGCATTCTGCCGACCCAGCGCCACCCCCTCCCCCCCTACAGTTCGTCGGCGCAAGTCGCGCCGTGCTCAAGTTTCGAATACTGTATATATATACAGCAACCAACTCGAGTCAGCACCGCACACACTGGAGGCACCGCAACAGCCGATTGTCTGCTTCCCCTCACGCCCCTGGAGCGAGGCAGGAACTCCATACGTATCAAGCGAGACACCACGGCTTTTCAGGAAAAGTGGCGATATGGCGGCGGTCATATGCCTCGGGCCATTTCGGCCCGCACTCAAGCACGCACTTCACTTAAGGATGAGCAGCATGAACGATGATTTGAAGCAGTCAGGCTCTACTACGACCTCGCAGACCACCACCTCGCTGGAGCAGGTGAAAACCGGAAGGGTCTTGGATTTCACCTGGGCACCTAACGCCAACACCACGACCACCACGGTATCAGCGGACTTTGTCGACTACCGAGTCGATACAGCCCAAGGCAGCCCTACCGGGGACAGCCACTCCATAGCACGCTTTACCTATGTCCAGGGCAAAGGCGGCGGCCAGATCAGCCAGCTGTTTCTCGAGGAGATGCGTGCCGGTGTACGAGCCAACACCCAGATCGGGCTGATGGTGGGACGCAAATGGGTCATGGACCCCAACGGCGAAGTCTCGGGCAGCATCGGCACCTATGTGGTCGAACAATTCGATGACATGCGCGCCAGTGTCAATTATGTCGGCTCCTTCGCCCGCGTCTTCGCCGACCCCAGGATGGTCAGCTACCACGCTGGGGGCCATGTGCACCCCAATGTCTCGATCACCGGCAGCAGGCCCCTGACCATGGCGGATTCAGGTAAGTCGATCCTGGTCATTAGCGACACCGACGTCACGCTCACGATAGGTGACGATGTGACTGAAGGGTTCAAGGCCACTCTGATCCAGGCTGCAGCAGGCAAGATCAACATCACGGTATCGAGCAGCCACATGATCTACAGCAACGCAGGGGGCCGCACGCGCACGCTCAATCCCCTGGATGAGCTGGAAGTCAGCACCTTCCCATTCGGCCCGGTGTACCTGGCCTTCCGCGTCAGGCCTACGGCCTGACGATTAATCGGGAGCTCCGATCTCCTCCATGAATCCGTCCAGGAAATCCTTCAGGCGCGCATGCCTGACTGCCGCTAACCGCGCCCCTTCGACCGTCTGAAATCCCGAGGCAAGGGAGAGTAGCTTGGTGTGGAAGTGCTCAATGGTAAAACGCTTGTCTTGATAGGGCCTGCCGATGGCGGTGGGGTTTGTGATGTCGTACAGCGCAGAGCCCATTCGCCCAGCGATGTAGAAACAACGGGCGACTCCGATCATGCCGATGGCGTCCAGGCGGTCGCTGTCCTGAAGGATCCTGGCTTCCAGGGTGAGGGGTTCGACGCCCGCGGAGAAGCTATGAGCCTGGACCGCGTGGGCAACAAGCTCAATACGCGGGGCAGGCCAGCCCATGCGCTGCAGAATAGACGCTGCTTTACTGGCCGAAAGAGTGGATGCCTGCGACCGCAATGGCGAGTTTTTCTCGACGGCCACGCAATCGTGCAAGAGGGTTGCGGCAAGCAACGCTTCCAGGTCCCCACCTTCCTTGTCCTGCAGGCGCCGAACATTCATCCAGACCCGATGAATATGAGAAAGATCGTGAGAGCCGTCCGTGCTGTCCTCAGGCAGGAAAGCGAGCAAGTCGGACGCCAGGCTCTGGTAAGGAAAAAACGGCTCTTCAAGCATTTCGTGGCTCCATGGAAGTACTGATCCTGCAGCGTCGGCGAAACGACTCGAGCAGATATCTCGGCGCTATAGAGAATCGGCGGCTAAGCAGAGAAGTACTTGAGCCAATAAGCATCCCGGCATTCATTGGTGAAGCTGATGTGAGCAGGGCGGATGATTTTGTCGAGAGGTTGGCGAACCCCCTCATGGCGGATCCAGCCTTCGACGCAGGCTGCATCGCTGGGAAACCGCCCTGCTCTGCTAGCCGCTTGATGAGTGCCCTGTCATCGTCGGCGGTGACGGTGTCCCCCTGATCGAGCCGGCTTTCCTGACTCGCGTTGTCAAGTAGCGCGGTGCGAGGCGATGCAACTCCCAGGCTCGCACTGACGTAGCTGGCAAGGTGGTCCGAATGAACCATGGGCTGTGTCCGCAGGTGGATTAGGACGACTGACAAGCACGCTGACGACGCGCTGGGACTTTACCGATAAGGCGAGCCAATCGACAACCCTGGCCAATGCTACACGCTGTATCCGTTGCTCACCTGTAGCAGGAACCTTTTTCCGGAATGGCAATCAGTGCTGCACGCTTTCCGATCAATCATTCAGTGGGCACCGGCATGATCTTGAGAAAAACGGCTCTATACATGGCCTTGGTAATGGCAGGCGTCCTTATCGGCTACAGCATCAAGCCCAGCAACGGGCTCCAGGTAACCGCAGGGCAACTTATAAGCTGCGGCAAGACCACCATTCCAACCATCGAGATGTGATGCCGGCGCACCTGCGCGCCCTCCTCCCTCGCGGCAGATTCCAGCAGGCCCTCAACGACCTTGGACCTGGGCACCGCGCAAAAGAGCAAGACATTGCCAGGGGCGATTGCCTGCGCCCACTCTGTACTGCACTCCAGGCTCTACCCCTCAGACAAAAGAAAACCGGCGAATGATCGCCGGTTCCTGTCACTCGCCGTTCAGCAGTGCGGAGGCCAGAACGGCCCCTGCACTGCCGTCGGATCAATGCGCTGCGTTGAGGGTCAGGCGCATCTGGCGGTTCACATCCTTGTACAGCAGGTAGCGGAAACGACCCGGGCCGCCGGAGTAGCAGGCCTGTGGGCAGAAGGCGCGCAGCCACATGAAGTCACCGGCCTCGACCTCGACCCAATCCTGGTTCAGGCGATACACCGCCTTGCCTTCCAGGACGTACAGGCCATGCTCCATGACATGGGTCTCGGCGAACGGAATCACGCCGCCCGGCTCGAAGTTGACGATGTTGACGTGCATGTCATGGCGCATGTCGCTCATGTCGACAAAACGCGTGGTGCTCCAGCGGCCTTCGGTATCGGGCATGACCCGCGGCTCGATGTCCTGCTCGTTGGTGACGAAAGCGTCCGGGTATGGCACGCCATCGACTTTCTGGTAGTGCTTGCGGATCCAGTGGAAACGCGCCTCGGTGCCGCTGGTGTTGCGCAGCTTCCAGTCGGCAGCCGGTGGGATAAAGGCATAGCCGCCGGGCTTGAGGACGTGCACCTGGCCTTGCAGGGTCAGGTTGACCTCGCCTTCGACGACGAACAGTACCGCTTCGGCGTTGGGGTCCTGCTCGGGCTTGTCGCTACCGCCATTGGCGCCGACTTCAACGATGTACTGGGAAAAGGTTTCGGCGAAACCCGACAGCGGACGAGCGATGACCCACATGCGCATGTTGTCCCAGTGCGGCAGGTGGCTGGTGACGATGTCGCGCATCACGCCCTTGGGGATCACGGCGTAGGCTTCGGTGAACATTGCGCGGTCGGTGAGCAGTTCGGTCTGTGCCGGGTGCCCGCCGTGAGGCGCGTAATAGGTGGTTTTGGACATGGAGACTCTCCTCATTGTTGTTTTGCTGCCCCGCGCGGCAACGCCGCCAGGGTGAACAAACCTGCGGGTCGACGCGCCAGGGAAGCGGCGCGGACCGCTGCTGGCCACCACGATATCCAGCGTTACGCACATGCACAAATTAAATACTGGAATCCGCCATATTCATTTATCGAATGCCTCGCGACTTCAGCCCTGAGTGTCCTGGGCCAGCACCCGCGACAAGACTCGCGCCAGCTCCTTGACCATGGGATCTGCCGCCGGGCGGTGCAGCAACGCCACCTCGAACACGTCCACCGAGGGTAGCCCGGTGCTTTTGGACAGGACCTGGTGGCCAGCCGTGACCGCACGCAATGGCAGCAGGCCTATGCCCATGCCATCGGCAATGGCCGACTGCAGGCCGCTGAGGCTGGAGCTGGTGAAGCTGATATGCCAGCGCCGGCCCACCGCCTCCAGGGCATTGATCATGGCATCGCGGTACACCCCGCGCGGCGGGAAGGTAACGATAGGCAGCGGGTCGAGATCGATGCAGGGGTTTTTCGCGCTATCCACCCATCGGGTCTTCTCCGGCCAGCAGGCCAGTGCCTCGCGGCTGTTGCGCAGTTGCTTGAGCACCACCAGGTCCAGTTCGCCACGGTCATAACTGGCGTTGAGGTCGCGACTCATGCCGCTGGTGACCTCCAGCTTGACCTGGGGATAGCGCCGGTTGAACGCAGCCAGTTGCTCGGTGGTGCGGCCGGCAGCGAAGTCGTCCGGCACGCCGATACGCACCGTCAGCACCACCGTGGCCCCGGACAGCGCCTCGAACATTTCATCGTTCAGTGCCAGCAGGCGCCGGGCATATCCCAGCAGGGTCTCGCCGGCATCGGTAGGCAACACATCGCGATTGCCGCGCTCAAGCAGGCGCTGCCCGACCATCTCCTCCAGGCGGCGAATCTTCTGGCTGATGGTGGATTGGGTGGAATGCAGGCGGGTGGCGGCCGTGGTGAAACTGCCGCAGTCGGCCACCGTGACAATGGCCCGCAGCAAGTCGAGGTCGAACAGGCGGCTATTGGGTTTCTCAATGTCGCTCATGCTGGTATCTGTTTTCTGAATGCGTTGCGCCTTTCTACCGGGTCTGGCCCGAGGACACAATTGCCCCCGCGGCGCTGAGCAGCCCCGTGCCAAGGCGGCATCCTGCAAGCACGGCAGATATTTTTTCCGGGCCCGCCTGATTGGCAATGTGTATCGACATGTAACGGCGTAGGATGAGTCTCCGGTTCGCTCTATCCCTGACCCTGCTCTGGAGATGCTGAAAATGAAGTTGAACTGCCTCAAGGTGTTGCTGATCGGCGCCACCCTTCTACTGGGCGCCTGCTCCAGCGCGACCACCCACCCCTGCTATTCGGACAAGTGCCGGCTTGGCGGTGGCGTGAGCAATCTGAATCTCAACGGCAACAGCGCATTGGGCAACAGCTTCAACGAGTACGGCTCGACCCTGCTGCACGACTGAAAAACCTGCCCCCCATGCCTGGGTGCTGTCGGGAGTGGCTCGCTCCAGCAGCGCCTTGTCACTCCCGACCGCCCCCGCACTCACCCCTTGTTCCGGTTCTTCGCCCCGCCCTGGCGAGCCTTGAAGCGCGGATTGGATTTGCAGATCACATAGATGCGACCGCGACGCTTGACGATCTGGCAGTCGCGGTGACGATTCTTGGCTTCTTTGAGGGACGACAGGACTTTCATGGCAACGCTTCCTTGGGACTGAAATCAATGTAATAACATATCATATTCACCAATGAGAATTATTATCAACCATCAGTTTCCGCCACCCTGACCGCTCAACGATTCTCTGCGCCGCCATCGGCCCGTTGCCCGGCCCCGCAGGCTTGGGAGAGCAGGACGGCTGCGTGATCATTACCGCGCCCAGCCTCACCAACTGCCCGACGCCCCGCCGCCGCCACTGGAACCGCCGCCCCCGGAGAAACCGCCACCCGAGCTTGAGCGGCCGCCACTGCTGCTGCCACCGCCACTGCTCCAGCGAAAGCCACTGCCGCCGGCAAACAGTATGAAACTCAGGAAATAGGCGAACGGCACGACCCGCAGCCAACGCTGAGCCGCCTGCCAGGCATCCACACCCAGGCCCATCAGCAGAACCAGCGTCAGCAACACGGCAAAGCGCCATAAAAAGCCCCGGGGGCTCTTGCGCCAGCTGTTGCGCATCATCCAGTACAGCAGCCAATGGCCGCCCAGCACCAGCAGCACCCCCGCCGGCCAGGCCAGGCCGTAGAGGAAAGTCAAACGGCCCAGATACTGGCTGACCAGGGTCAGCAGGCCGATGTACAGCAGCAGCCCCAGCACCCCGTAGAACACCCGCCGCGCCTGCCACAGCCCGGCGAAGGTCGCACCGCCGATCAACATGCACAGCGGCACCAGGAACAACTGCGCCAGCCACTCATGGCCGCCCACGGCTCCCACCAGCACCGCCATCAGCACCACTGCGCCCCCCAGCACCCGGCGCCAGTTCCAGCCGGCGGCCAGCATCACCCCCGCCACCGAGCCGAAAACGAACGCCAGCAGCAAGGCATAGGCTTCGAGCGGCACCGCCAGCCCCGCAGGCTCGGGCAACGAGCCCCCGTCCACCAGCAGGATCAAGTCATCCAGGGCACGGTCAATACCGCCGGCAAAGTCGCCCTGACGAAAGGCCGGGGTCAGGTCCTGGGCGATGATCTGCCCGGCCAGCAGGTCGGTGACCACCGGTTCCAGGCCATAACCGACCTCGATCCGCACCTTGTGGTCGTTCTTCGCCACCAGCAGCAGGATGCCGTCGTCTACCCCCTTGCGCCCCAGCTTCCAGGCGCGAAACAACTGGTTGCTCAGGGCCTCGATGCTCTGCTGGCCCAGGTTGGGCAGCAGCATCACCGCGATCTGCGCGCCGCGGCGCTGCTCCAGCGCCTCCAGCTTGTGCACCATCCGCTCCTGGGTGGCGCTATCCAAGGTCGCGGTCAGGTCGATCACCCGCCGGTCCAGGGGCACCTTCACCAGCCCCGGCGGCGCCTCCTCGGCGTGCACCAGGGCCGGCGACAGCAGCCCGAGAAACAGCGCCAGCCACAGGCCACGCCCTTGTTGCAACCACACCTTGATCATCGGCCCGCTTCCCGCATCGTTCATCCTGAAGCGGCGAACTTTACCACTGCCCGTACCGCGACCGATTCACCGCACCTCACCGCCAGCAAAAAAACACCGGGCAGGTGACCAAACCTGCCCGGTGCCCGGCGACCTGTCGTGTTGCTGCAATCAGCCTCAGCCCAGGCGGTTGAGGCACACCACCTTGGGCTGGGTCATTTCCTCATAGGCGAAACGCACCCCTTCTCGGCCCAGGCTGCCGTACTTGAAGCCGCCAAAGGGCATGGCATCGAAACGGTAATCGGAAGAGTCGTTGATCATCACCCCACCCGCCTCGATCCGCCGCGCAGCGTCCATAGCGATACGCAGGTCATTGGTGAAGATCCCTGCATGCAGGCTGTATTCGGGCTGATTGGCCAAAGCGATGGCCTGATCCAGATCGTCGAACGGTTGCAAGACCACCACTGGCGCAAAGACCTCGTCCTGCCACAGGCGACTGCCGTGGTCGACATTCTCCAGCACCGTGGCGGCGTAACAGGAACCCCGGCGCTGATGCCCACAGAGCAAACGCGCGCCCTGTTGCAGCGCTTCATCCACGACCTTCTGCGCGTTCTGCGCCGCCTGCAGGCTGATCATCGGCCCGATGTCCGTGCTGCTGGCCAGCGGGTCGCCACTGACCTGCTCCCGAGCCAGGCGCACAAAAGCCTCTCGAAACGCCTCATAGATCGAGGCCTGGACCAGCAGGCGCTGGGTGCCGATGCAGTTCTGCCCCGCCGCCCAGAAGGCCCCGGACACGCAGCTTTCCACCGTCGCCGCCAGGTCACAGTCGGCCATCACGATCACCGGCGCATTGCCTCCCAGGTCCATGGCCAGCTTTTTCAACCCGGCGCTGCGGGCGATCTGCTCCCCGGTGACAAAGCCGCCGGTGAACGACACCATGCGCACCTCACGGGCTTCCACCAGGGCCTTGCCCAGGTCCGCACCACCGGTGGCCAGGGTCACCACCGAGGTCGGCAGGCCGGCATCGCGCAAGTAGTCCACCAGCTTGATCGCCGACAGCGGCGCCAGCTCCGAGGGCTTGAGAATCACCCCGTTGCCCCCGGCGATGGCCGGGCCCAGCTTGTGCGCCACCAGGTTCAACGGATCGTTGTAAGGCGTGATCGCCAGGATCAGCCCCAAGGGCTCGCGCGAAAACCAGCCCTGGCGGTTTTCCGAACCTTCATAGGCATCAAACGGCAGCACCTCGCCGGCATTGCGCTTGGCCTCTTCGGCCGACAGCTTGAGGGTGTTGATGCAGCGCTTGACCTCTTTCTGCGCCTGTTTCAGGGTCTTGCCCGCTTCATCGACGATCAACCGGGCGAAATGTTCGGCGTCGCGCTCGATGTTCAGGGCCGCCCGCTCCAGAATCCGTGCCCGCTGATAGCGCGGCAGCGCCGCGCAGTCGCTGACACCCTGGCGGGCTTGCTGCAACAGGTAGGGCACGGCACAGGCCTCAAGGCGTGGCACTGTCCCGATCAGCCGACCATCGAAGGGGCTGCAGACATCAATCGAATCGGCGGCCAGCGCCAGACGTGACAGGTTCATGGGCATGCTCCTAGCGGGCCAAGCGCGACTGGTGGATGTGAATGATGTCCGAGAGCAAGGCAAAGGCGGTCTCGATGCGCCCAGCGCCCGGCCCGGACACCGTCACCGCGCCCAGCAGTTCGGTGTTGAACGACACCGCGTTGATCGCCCCGCCAATGCCCGCCAGCGGATGGGCCAGGGGCAACAGGCGCGGCTCGACACTGGCTTGCAGCGAGCCATCGGCCAGGCGTTGGGCCGAACCGATCAGCTTCCAGCGCGCGCCCTCGGCACGGGCCTGCTCCAGGTCCTTGGCCGTCAGGCCGGAGATACCCCGGCAACTGACATCACTGACGGTCAACTGCGCGTCGAGCAATTCGTTGGCCAGGATCACCACCTTCAAGCGCACGTCAAAGCCTTCGACATCCGCGCTCGGATCGGCCTCGGCATACCCCAGGGCCTGGGCCTCGGCCACCGCTTCGGCAAAGCCCAGGCCGGCCTCCATGCGGGTCAGCACAAAGTTGGAGGTGCCATTGAGAATGCCCTCGAACCCCAGTAGCCCACTGCCGGCCAGGGACTGCTTGGCCATGCGGATCACCGGGGTGCCGCTCATCACCGCGCCTTCGTATTCGAAGGCCGCCAGATTGCGCCGGGCCAGGGCCTTGAGCTCGGCGCTGTGCAGGGCAATGGGGCCCTTGTTGGTGGTCACCACGTGCTTGCCCTGCTCCAGGGCCCAACGGCAGAAGGTACTCGCTGGCTCGCCGTCCACCGGGTTGGTGAAAGTGGCCTCGGCAATGATGTCGGCGCCGGAGTCCTTGATCACCTGTTCGTTGAGCGCCTCCACCTGGCCGCCCGGCAGTTGCGCCAAGGCGCCCTTGGTTGCCGGCAGCTTGCTCAGCAGACCGGCATCCAGCCCCTGGGGAGCGACGATGGAGCCCAGGAACAGATCGCTGATGCCAACGATCTTCAAGCTGAAACCCAGTTGTTTTTTCCACGCCTGATTGCGCTCGGCAATCAGTTGCGCCAGGGCCCGGTTGACCCCACCGAAGCCCACCAGGGCGATGTTGTATTCAGTCATTTTTGTTGTGTTCCATCCGGGTTGAGAAGCTGATGGACACAAGGTTAGGGGTCGGGACCGGGCAGTGAAATATGCCGTTTTGCTGTATTTGCTGAGCATTTTGCCCAGCGCCGGTGACCACTGCCGAAGGCTGCGCTCACAGGCGCTGGCTACGCAAAACCCGCAACCAAGACTGCCCCTGTAGCCGCTGCCGAAGGCTGCACCCGGCTCCGCAGGAGACGCTAACCCTGGCGGTGCGGTCCAACAGGACACCACACAGGGTTCCATTCATCGCAACATGCTGATTGACCGCGCAGGAAGGTCCTTCGGCCCTTTTCGCAGCCTCGCCAAAGGCTCGGCAGCGGCTACAGGAGGCCAGAAGATCCGGCTCTGCGCTCAGGCCACAGAGGACAAGACAAAGGACGTCACGGTGTTTTCCACCCCGGGCAAGGCGGCGATGTCATTCCACACCCGGTGCACCCGCTCTACGCTGGCGGCGCTGACCCGCACCAGCACATCGAACTCGCCGCTGAGCACTTCGCACTGGATGATCTCCGGCATCGCGCGCAGCGCCTGCAATACATCGGCCCCGCGCATGCGGTCGTAGCGGTAGACGAAGATCAGCGCATTGATCCGGGTATCCGCCCCGCGCCCTTCGCCCAGGCGAATGGTGTAGCCCTGGATCGCTCCGTCGCGCTCCAGGCGTTCGATGCGCTGGCGCACCGCGTTGCGCGACAGGTTGACCTTGGCCGCCAGCTCGGCATGAGCCGCCCGGGCATTGCGGGTCAGCTCGGCGATGATGCGTTCGTCCAGTGGATCCAGGATCCGCTTCATGAAGCCTCCTTCGCGGTGCCCATCACAGTGCCTTCAGGCAGTGCAGTACGGCGGCAAAATCATCCGCCGCCAGTGCCTGCCACTGCGCCGTGGAAGGCGCCGCGAGTGGCTGCGGTGCCAGCCCGGGAATACCCAGCGAGCCCAGCAACCGAGCCGACTTGGCCGGCGCGATCTCCCCCAGGGTGACCATGGGCGCCACCAGGCTGCGGCGGTACAGGCGCGCCGCCAGGACACCGATGGCAGCATGGGGGTCGATGATGTAGCCGGTGTCCCGATAGAGGTTGCTGATCTCCTTGCCGGTCTCTTCATCGCTCACCGAGTAGGAGTCGATGATCATCCGCGCCTGCAGCCAGAACTCGTTGCCCAGGGTCATCTCGCCACTGCCTTCAAAGCGCTGCATCAGGCCCGCCACCGCTTGCGGGTCCTGGCCATAGAGCTCCCAGACAAAGCGCTCCAGGTTGGCGAACAGCGACAGGTCCATGGCCGGTGACAGGCTCTGGCTGGCCTCGGCGCGACAATAGCGGTTCTTCAGGAACAGCTGGTGCAGGGCGTCGTTGCGGTTGGTGGCGACAATCATCTGGGTGATGGGCAGGCCCATCTTCTGCACGATATAGCCGGCATAGACCTCGGCGAAGCTGGCCGCCGGCACGCTGAAACCGATGGGCCGCTGGCCGCCCCCCAGTTGCAGCACGGCATGGAAATACAGCACCAGCTGGGCCATGACCCCGACCCAATTGCTGGAGTTGAAGCCGATCACCTCGCGCTCGGCCAGGGGCCATTGGCGCAGCAGGCGGGCCACCAGGGTCTGGCAGTCGTCGAAGCTGCCCTGCACGGCAAAGCGCCACAGCCCGGGGTTGTGTGCCGCCTGCAACTGCTGCCCTTGCTGCTCGGGCACGCCGTGCTGCGGATAGAACACCAGCACCTGGGTCTGCGGGCAGTCCTTGAAGGCGTCGATGGCCGCCAGCGCGGTATCGCCGTTGCTGGCCCCCACCAGCACCCCGTGGCGCTGCCGGCGCTGGAGGAAATAGCCCACCAGTTGCGCCTGCAACCGCGCGGCAAAATCCTTGGCCGAGCCTGTGGGCCCATGGAACAGTTCCAGCACCCATTCATTGCGGTCGATCTGTCGCAGGGGCGCCACCGCGCGGTGGCCAAAGCCGCTGTAGGCGCGGCTGAGCAAGGCCTTGAAGTCCGCCTCGGGCAGGCAGTCGCCCACAAAGGGGCTGAGCACCCGGAAGGCCAGTTCGGGGTAATCCAGGGTCGACCAATTGGCGATCTCCTGGGGGCTGAAGCGTGGCAGCTCGGCAGGCACGTACAGTCCGCCATCGGCGGCCACGCCGGATAACACCACGCTTTCGAAATCCACCTGCTCGGCGGTACTGCGGGTACTCACATAACGCATGTTTGGCTCCGGCCAGTCATTTATGGCGATGAGCCTGCTCCACCAGCCAGGTGGAAAATTCCAGCGCATCGGGGTGTGGATCGGCCCCGGCGCCACGCACCAGGTAAAAGGATTCGCTGGCCTCGATGCGCTGACTGAAAGGCTCCAACAAGCGCCCGTCGGCGAGCATCTGGTCGACCATGGAGGAACGGGCCAGAGCCACGCCCAGGCCCAGTTCGGCCATGCGCAAGGTGGAAATCAGGGTGTCGAACTGCATCCCCCGGGACGAATCCACTTGCTCGGCGCCGGCCCGCTGCAGCCAGTAGCCCCAGCCCTCTTCGTAGCCCAGCACATGCAGCAGCGGGTGCCGGGCCAGGTCCGCCGGCACCTCTAGCGGCGCCTTGTCCAGCAAGGCCGGGGCGCACACCGGGAACAGCGTGTCCCAAGTCAGGCGCTGGGCCACCAGCCCCGGCCAGTGGCCGTGGCCCCAACGAATTTCCAGGTCGTCTTCGCCGTCCAGCTCCTTGACCCAGATATTGCTGATGTAGCGGATATCCACCAGCGGGTGCCTGTGCTGAAAATCCGCCAGTTTGGGCGCCAGCCAGTGGACGAAAAACGCCAGGCTGCCGCGCACCTTGATCGGCCGGCGCTTGTGCTGGCCGAAAATTTCGTTGGTGCCCACCGCCAACCGGGTGATCGCGTCCTGCACCACCGGCAGGTAGGAGCGGCCCTCCTCGGTCAGGTCCAGGCCGCGGGGCAGGCGCTTGAACAGCGCCACCCCGAGGTGGCTTTCCAGCTGGCGAATCTGTTGGCTGACCGCGCCCTGGGTGAGGAACAGTTCCTCGGCGGCGTGGGTGAAGTTAAGGCAACGGGCGGACACCTCGAAGGCGCGCAGCCAGTTCAGCGGGGGCAAGCTTTTCTGCTTCATGGCCTGGCTCTCATGGACACCCTGGGCGCCGGGCGCACCCGTCAACCCTGCAGGGCATCGGAGGGCCGAGCCAGGGCTGCCAGGGACAGGCGCCGCTGGCGGCTACTGCGGGTAATGTAATACACCAGGTAGCACCAGGCGATGAAGGGCAGGCCGAAGTACAGGGCCACGCGCTGCTCGGGGTCGAAACCAATGCCGACACAGGCCAGGGCGCAGCACAACAGCGCCCCCAACGGCACCCAGGGGTAGCCACGAACACGGAATTTCAAGTCGCGCACGTCACCGCCGTTGGCCACGAAGTGCCGGCGAAAGGCGATCTGGCTGGCGGCGATGCTCATCCACACCACCACCACCGCCAGCCCGGAAATCGACACCAGGGCCAGGTAGATGGTGTCCGGGGCGAACACGCTGCTGAGCAGCGAGGCGGCGCCACCGGCCATGCTCACGATGATCGCGTTGAGCGGCGTGCCCATGCGGGTCAGGGCCGAGAACTGCTTGGGCAGGTGGCCCTGGTCGCTCAGGGTCCAGAGCATCCGCGAGGCGGCGTACAGCCCGGAGTTGGCGGCGGACAGCAACGCGCTGATGATCACGAAGTTCATGATGTCGGCCGAGTACGGAATGCCGATGTAGGTGAACACCGTGACGAACGGGCTTTCCACCAGGCCGGCCTGCTCCCGGGGCAACAGGGTGGCGAGGACGAAGATGGTGCCGACGAAGAAGATCGCCAGGCGCAGCACCGTGGTGCGGATCGCCCGTGGCACATTGCGTTGCGGGTCACGGGTTTCGCCAGCGGCGATGCCGATCAGTTCGGTGCCGGAGAAAGCGAAGGCCACCGCCAGTAGGGTCATGGCGATCGGCATGAAGCCGGTGGGGAATAGCCCCTCACGGGTGAAGTTGCTCAGGCCGATGCTGTGGGCCTGGTCGATGTGCAGAAGACCGAGAATCGCCCCGCCGCCCACCACCAAAAATGCCAGCACGGTGATCACCTTGACCAGCGACAGCCAGAACTCGGTCTCGGCGAACAGCCGCACCGACACCACGTTGGACAAGAACACCACCATGGCGAACAGCGCGCTCCAGATCCACACCGGGGTCTCGGGGAACCAGCGGGCCATGAGGATCCCGGCGGCGGTGAATTCCGAGCCGATGGCCACGGTCCAGGTCAGCCAGTACAGCCAGGCCACGGTGTAGCCGGTGCCTGGGCCGAGAAAGCGCGTGGCGTAGGTGCTGAAGGAGCCGGTCTCGGGCATCTGCACCGCCAGCTCGCCGAGGCACATCATCACCAGGTACACCATCAGCGCGCCGATGATGTAGGCGATCACCGCGCCCAGCGGGCCGGCCTGGTTCACCGTGTAGCCGGACGTGAGGAACAGCCCGGTGCCTATCACCCCGCCCAGGGCGAGCATGACAATGTGCCGGGTCTGCATTTCTTGCTTGAAGCCGCCGCGCAAGTCGGTCTGTTGTTCTTGTAGGGACATGATGGTTCTCATGAAAGTTGTCAGGGCAAGTCTCAATTTCTGCGACTGTGGAAATGGGCAGAAAACAAATCGGATGCCACCAGGTTTTTATTGTTATTCCTCTTCATGAAGCCCCCACTGGCTGCCTTGCTGTGGGGGTGTTGCGCGCTCTTTTCAGTGGGCGACCTCGGCCCGCGGGTCCTGGGATGGGATGGCGCCAGGCGCCGCATTCTGCTTGAGGGATTGGCGCAGCCAGGCGAAGGCCTGCTGCAGGTCGGCCAGCAGGTCATCGGTGTCTTCGATGCCCACCGAAATCCGCACCAGGCCTTCGGAAATGCCCAGGGCCTGGCGCTCTTCCAGGGTGTTCTCCACATGGCTGGTAGTGCGCGCCGGGCCGTAGATGGTTTCCACCGCCCCCAGGTTGCCGGCGCAGTGGGCATAGCGCAGGCGTGGCAACAGCTGCTTGACGCTGTCCATGCCACCCACCAGGACAAAGCTGACGATGGCGCCGAAACCGCGCATCTGCGCACAGGCCACGGCGTGGTTCGGGTGGTTGGGCAGGCCCGGGTAGTTCACGGCTTCCACCAACGGCTCGTTGAGCAGGAACTGCGCCAGCTGCGCGGCGCTGTGCTGTTGCTGGCGCATGCGCAGCGCCAGGGACTTGATCCCGCGAATGATCAGGTAGGCCGAGAACGGATCGAGGCTGGCACCGTTGATTTCCCGGTAGTGACGCACCTGGCTCATCAGCGCTTCGCTGCCGCAGGCCACGCCACCAAGCACATCGCCGTGACCGCTGAGGAACTTGGTAGCGCTGTGGATCACCACATCCACGCCCAGCGCCAGGGGGTTCTGGTTCAGCGGCGTAGCGAAGGTGTTGTCCGCCACCACCAGGGCGCCGACCTGTTTCGCCGCGGCGACCAGACGCTGGATATCGACGATCTTCAGGGTCGGGTTGGTCGGGGTCTCCAGGTACAGCAGGTCGCAGCCCTGGGCGACCTCGGCCTCGATCTGCTGCTGGTCGAAGGTTTCGCAGAGGGTCACGGCCACGCCCATGCGCGGCAGGAATTCCTCGAAGATCTTGTTGGTACCACCGTAGCTGTCCTTGGTCGACACCACCCGCTGGCCGTGGCGCAGGAAGCTGTAGAGCACGCCGCTGATGGCTGCCATGCCGCTGCTGAAGGCCACCGCCGATTCGGCGTTTTCCAGATCCTGCAGCTTGGCTTCCAGGGTTTGCACCGTGGGGTTGCTCATGCGGCTGTAGATAAAGCCAGGGGCCTTGCCCAGGGCCACGTCGTACCACTGGTCGATGTCGTCGTAGCCATAGGCGGCGCTGGCGACAATCGGGGGTTGCGTGGCGTTGTAGGGATGACGGACTTGCTCTCCGCCCCAGACCACCCGGGTAGCGGTCCCGGGGTTTTCCAGCCCTGTGCGTTCAGGTTTTTTATTCATTGCAACGGCTCACCATAAAGGGTGCGCGGCCTGTTGCCGCGCTGGATCTGGTGGCCAATATAGAGAAAAGCCCAAGCCCCGAGAAACGATGTTATCGGGGCCAAAGGGGCGGTTTTTTTAATGGCTGCACAGCCCTGCAAACGGCCTGCGCACGAGGCTTTTGTGACACCTCTTGCATTGCGGCACCGGGGCTTGCGAAGCTGCTGCGCGCCAGCCCGCAAACCCCGAAAGGAGCCGCAATGAACCGCACCGAGCACCTGTGCCTGATGGCTCGCTACAACCAGTGGATGAACAGCAAGCTGTACAGCGCCGCCATGGGCCTGTCCGATGCGCAACTGGCTCTGGACCGGCAGGCCTTTTTCGGCTCGATCCTCGGCACCCTCAATCATTTGCTGGCCGGCGACACCATCTGGCTCAAGCGCTTTGCCCAGCACCCGGCGCGGTTTGCGGCCCTGGCGCCGCTGCAGCAGGTGGCCCTGCCACAGGACCTCAAGACCCTGCTGTTCCCAAACCTGGGCGGGCTCTGGCAGCAGCGTCAGTGGCTGGACCAGTTGATCCTCGATTTCAGCCATTCCCTGAGCGACGCCGACCTTGACAGCAGCCTGCATTACGCCAACACCCGGGGCGTGGTCGCCGAGCGCGATTTCTATAGCCTGCTGGTGCATTTCTTCAACCACCAGACCCACCACCGCGGCCAGGCCAGCACCCTGCTGACCCAGGCCGGGGTGGATATCGGCGATACCGACCTGCTTATGCTGATACCCAGCGATATCTGATCAGGCTTGAGCCCAACGGGCGCACAACAGGGGCAGGCCGCGCTCGTGCCAGAAGCCCATGGAAATCCCGCCGCTGGACATGCCGCCATGGGCAAAGGCCTCGACGAAGAAGTGCCCTGCCGAGCTCCAGGCCCTGCCGGTCAGTTGCTCGAAGGCCTGGACGATCAGGGCTTCCAACTGCTGCGCCGTGGCCGGCCAGGGCGTGTGGGCCAGATGCGTGGCCATGGCTCGCCACAAATAGGGGTCACCCCGCAGCCCCCAGGACAGCGGTTCCTCGGCGAACAGCCGTGCGACGCTGCGCTCTCCCTCCATCGAACCCTCCCGGCACTGCGCCCAGTATTTATTCAGCGCCCAATCTAGCGTCTGCATCGGGCTTCTGCGACCATGCGCGCGGAAAAACCCGCTTGCTAAGGAATGGCGCCATCAAAGCCCTCAATGCTCTGTTCGTTGTGTCCCTGCTGTCCCTGGTGGGCTGCGGCACCCTGATCGCCCGCACCCCCAATGCCCATACCAGCTACGACTACTACAAAGGCACCCAGGCCAATATCGAACTGCTGACCATGCGCGGAGCCAGCGGCTACGACGGCTACGTCACGCTGTTCTGCTGGATGAGCATTGTCTGCCCGGTGGTGGCCATCGTCAGCCTGCCGGTGGACGCCGTGGCCGACACCGCGCTGCTGCCCTATGACGCGATGAATCACTGATTCGCGCCCCCTGCCAATGGCCTGAATGGAAGAGCGATCATCCGAATCATCAATTACCTGTTGCTGCTCAACACCCTGCTGCTGTCCGGCTGCGGCACCTACATGACTCGCGGCAATGCCCTGGACTTTCGCGACGACCGCTACTACCGCAGCGTCAAGACCAACGCCCAAGTGCTCACCGGCTACGACATGGGCTACGCACGCATGATCACCGGCGGCTGCTGGGTGATGGTGGTGTGCCCGATCCTGATGATCGCCAGCCTGCCCCTGGACGCGGCGCTCGACACCGTGCTGCTGCCCTACGACGCGCTCCAGCCGGAGCGGCCCAAGCGCAACATGCACGTGGATATGAAGGAGATTCCCGAGCAAGACCTGCAGGCATTGCCCATCAGTGCCGAGGTGCAAGACCCGACGGCCCACACCCCGCCCATCACCCCGCAGGCTGATTGAACCCCTTCAGGCGGGCATGCACCCGGGCTACGCCTGATCCGGCGTGCACAGCTGGGGCACCCGCTGCGCCAGGCGGCAACGTCGCCCCAGGCGATCCACCTGGGGGCGGCCGAACAGGTAGCCCTGCCCCCACTCGCCACCACAGGCCGTGGCCAGGCCCTGGTCGGTGGCAGTCTCCACCCCTTCGATGATCACGCAGGGCGCCAGGGTCTTGCACAGTTGCACCAGGTGGCTGAGGGTCTGGGCGCTGTTGAGTTCGCTGCGGGCGCGCTGGATGTAGCCCTTGTCGATCTTGACGATGTCCGGCCGGGTCTGGCGGATGAACTCCAGAGTGCCCAGGCCCGCGCCGAAATCGTCGATGGCCACCCGGCAGCCCAGTTCGCGCAGGCACAGGACAAACTCGCTGGCCGCCTCGATGCTCGGTGGCGTGGCGCTTTCGGTGATCTCAATGACCAACCGCGCGGCCACGCCGGGAAAGTCCCGCAACTGCTGGACAATGGGGTACCAGAATGAATCGATGATCGCGCTCTGGGCCGAGATATTGCACCCCAGGCGCAGGCGTTCGTCCCGTTGCAGGCTGTCGATCACACAGAGCACCACGCTGCGGTCCAGTTCGCGCATCACCTGGTGTTTTTCCAGTAGCGCCAGGGGGTAGACATCCCCGCCCTGGGCATCGACATGGCGCAGCAACCCTTCGTGGTAGAGCACCCGGCTGCTGTCGGGCAGCCACACCACCGGCTGGAATGCCAGCATCAAATGGCCCTCGGCCAATTCACGATAAAAGTCTTTGATGCTTTGCATGACAGATCCATAGGCAAGCCAACGACGCACCCTCGAACGTGGCACGACGAGCCCGCCGCCGCACTCGCCCAAGGGTCCCTGCCCAACCATGATCGACCCTGCCCGGGCCACCCGGAAGTGTTCCCGGATACCTTTCGCTTGTCCTCGGAAACCTGGGCCGGTGCTTATTCGTCTGTGGCCTTTTGTTTATTGCAATCATGCAAAAGGCCTCATCGATATCATTTAGCCACTAGTCCAGGAAGACCTATGCACAGAATGACCAGCGCCAGCTTTCGGGTGCTTGCCGATGTCATGAGAGAAGGCGGCGCGAATGTCGACGCCCTGCTCAGAACCTTCGGCAGCAGCATCCAGGACGTTGAGGAAAATCCCAAGGGCGTGAGGCTGGAACTGGTCTATCAAGTAATGCGCGAAGCCACCCGCCGCACCGGCAACCCGGACCTCGGGCTGCTGGCCTACAGCAAGGCCCACCCGGCCAACCTGGAGGCCCTGGGCTATGCGGTGATGTCTTGCGCGACCCTGGGGGCAGCGCTGCAGCGCCTGGTGGATTACCAGGCGCTGACCAGCAACGGCTTCTGCATGTGCCTGGAACGCAAGCCCGACGCGTTGCAACTGATCGGTTTCGACGTCACCGCCGAGCCTTCGCTGATCCCCCGGGCGGTGATCGACGCCGGCGCCGCCCAGACCCTGGGCCTGCTGCACTGGCTGCTGCCCCAGCACAAGCCGCGGCCGCTGGTGGCGGCCTTCACCTACCCCGAGCCTGCGGACACGCGCATGCTGCGCCGGCTGATGGGCGACAACCTGCAGTTCTGCGCGCCCCACAACAGCCTGACCTTCAGCAGCCAGGACTGCGCCATCGCCCTGCCCACCGCCGACCCGGCGCTGGATGTGCTGCACATGGAATACGCCCGCAACCGCCTCAATGTGCTGCTCAGCGGCTCGATGACTGCGCGGGTGCGCCGCGCCCTGTCCGAATCCCTGGCCCAGGGCGCGCCCAGCGACCTGCCGCATATCGCCCAGGCAGTGGGGGTCAGCACCCGCAGCCTGCAACGCAGCCTGGGCCATGAAGACGTGCACTTCTCGGCGCTGCAGGACGAGGCGCGGCTGATGCTGGCCCACAGTTTTCTGCGCAACTCCATGCGCAGCGTCAAGTACATCGGCGCCCTGTTGGGCTTTCGCGACCAGAGCAGCTTTCACAAGGCCTGCCTGCGCTGGTTCGGCATGACCCCGGGGCGCTACCGCGAGCAGTGACAGCAGCGCCGAGCAAAGGCTCGGCGCAAGGCGACAGGAGCCTGGATCAGTGGCTGGCTTGCAACTGCGGCTGCACTTGCGGCATGGCCGAAGAGTGGTGGTTGAGGATTTTCCACTGTCCGCCCAGGCGCTCGTAGAGAAAGGTGTAACGGGCCTGGACCTGCTGTTTCTTGCCGTCGGCGGCAGTCAGGGTGAAGGTGTAGACGCCGCTGTCCATGGCCGCATCCGGGCCCAGGTGACGAATCTCCCGGTAGTTGATCTGGCCCACCGGCCGCGAGGCCATGAAGTGCTCGAAGTAGTCCTGGATCTGCGCGTGGGTGCTGCGCACCTGGTTGGAGACCGTGGGTTGCAGCACTGCATTGGCCGCATAGAGGCTGACCACGGCTTGCGGGTTGCCGGTCTGCAGGGCGCTGTTCCAGCGGTCGAAGAGACCGGCGATTTCCCGGTCCTGCAGGTTCTGCGGCTGCTCGGCCACGGTGCGGTACACGTAAGGGGTGGCTTCCAGGGCCTGAGCCAGTGGCGCGCTCAGCACGAAGAACAGGGCCAGGGCGGTGCTTTTCAGTTTCATTCACGGACTCCAGTGGGTTTCAATGAGCCCCACTGTGCCTCGGGCCGTCGCCCCTGCCATCGGCCAACTGGAGCCTGCGGCCTATGCCATTTGGCAGATAGGCGCGATACCGGGCACGGGGGTCTAATACCCTGCCCCGAGCCACTGCACCGCCCCCACCCTGGAGTTTCCCGATGCCCAGCCCGCCCCTCGATCCCGCCAGCGCCCTGGCCCTGCGCAGCCAGTACCGGCAGTCGCAAAGCCGCGCCGCGCGCCTGCGGCTGCTGGTGGACACCGGCCAGGAGCTGCTGCAACTGCCCCCCGGACAGATGCGCCAGCGGGTGGTGCAGCGGGCCTGCGCCTTTGTCGCCATGGACCAGGGGCTGTTACTGGAATGGAGCCGCGACGGCGTGGCCCACGCCAGCGCCGAACAGGGCCACGGCGAATGCCTGCAAGCCCTGCGCGCCGTGGCCGGGCAGGCCCAGTGGCTGGAGCGCCCGCTTGCGCAAACCGGGGTGCTGCGCGTACTGCTGCACCGCGCCGACGGCCAGCCCTTCGGCGCCCTGCTGCTGGCCAACAGTGTGCCCATCAGCGCGCCGGACAGCGAAGACCTGGAATCCCTGCAACTGCTGGCCACGCTGTTGGCCACGCACCTGGAAAACCAGCGCCTGCTGCAGGACCTGCAAGCCCGGGAGCGCAGCATGTCGGAGCTGGTGCAGCGCCTGTTCAGCGCCCAGGAGGATGAGCGCAAGCGCGTCGCCTACGACCTGCACGACGGCCTGGCGCAAACCCTGGCCGGGCTGCACCAGCGCCTGCAGGGTTTCGCCGGGCGCTGCCCGCCGCTGCCGGAGCCCCTGCACGATGAACTGCAGACCATCCTGCAACTGGCCCAGGGCTGCGTCGGCGAAGGCCGGCAACTGATCGGCGGCCTGCGCCCCCATGTGCTGGACGACTTCGGCCTGTTGCGGGCCATCGACCGCGAGGCCGACCGCCTGCGCGACGCCGGGCTGGCGGTGCACTGGCAGCAGCGCTACCCGGAGCGCCTGCCGGCGGCCCTGGAAATCGCCCTGTTCCGCATCGCCCAGGAAGCCATCAACAACATCCTCAAGCATGCCCGGGCCCACAGCGTCAGCCTGAACCTGGCCCTGGAAGCAGGCCAGGCGGTGCTCGGCATCAGCGACGACGGCGCAGGTTTCCAGCCGGCATCCGGCCAGGGCATCGAACAGTTGGGCCAGGTGGCCATGCAGGAACGCGCCCATTTGCTGGGCGGGCGTTTCACCTGCCACAGCCGGCCCGGCAGCGGCACGCGGATTCTCGCCCGCGTCCCCGTCCCCTCCCTGGAGCACGCGGTATGACAGCGGTGATACGCCTGGTCCTGGCGGACGATCATGAAGTCACCCGCACCGGCTTCATCGCCCTGCTGGCGGGCAACCCGGAGTTCGAGGTGGTGGGGCAAGCCAGGGATGGCGAGCAAGCCCTGGCCCTGTGCGAGCAACTGCGCCCGGACCTGGCCATCCTCGATATCCGCATGCCCCTGCTCAACGGCCTGGGGGCCGCGCGCCTGCTGCAACAGCGCCAGCCCGAGGTCAAGGTGGTGATCTTCACCATGGACGACAGCCCCGATCACCTGGAAGCCGCCATGGCCGCCGGCGCCGTGGGCTACCTGCTCAAGGACGCCAGCCGCGAAGAGGTGCTCGACGCCCTGCAGCGCGTGGCCCGCGGCGAAGAGGCGCTCAACAGTGCGGTCAGCGCCCGCCTGCTGCGGCGCATGAGCGAGCGCGGCAACGGCCAGGCGCCCCAGGCTCAGGCCCTGACTGCCCGCGAGCGCCAGGTGCTGGGGCTGGTGGCCGGCGGCTTCAGCAACCGCGAGATCGGTGAAAAGCTGGGCATCACCACCGGCACCGCCAAGGCCCACGTGGAACGAGTGATCGGCAAGCTCGGCGCCGCCGACCGCACCCAGGCCGCGGTGCGCGGCATGGCCTTGGGGCTGGTGGCGCAACCTGCCGGGCAGTGGCCGTGAACCTGCTCAGCGCCCGGCGCTGGGCCGACCTGCCGCTGCGGGGCAAGGCGCTGGTGGTGATCTCCCTGCCGCTGGTGATCCTGCTGCTGTCGCTGGTGCTGATCTACAGCACCGAGCGCCAGACCGCCCGCGCCGAGGAGGACGTGCGTCGGGTGTTGCTGGTGCAGGGCGATATCCAGGCGGTGCACACCCTCCTGGCCGAGGCCGCCGCCAGCGTGCGTGGCTACCTGCTGACCCGGCGCGAGGACTTTTTACCCGCCTACCTCCAGGCCCGGCCGCAGATCGAGGCCGCGTTGCAACGCCTGGACCAGAATGTCCAGGACCCGCGAATGCGCGACTACCTGCAGACCATCACCCCGCTGATCCGCACCAAGCTCGACGGCCTGGTGGCCCTGCGCAACGGCAGCCGCGACGACGCCGCCACGGTGACCGCGATCCTGATCGACAACAAGCAGGTACTGGACGTGCTGCGCGAGCAGATCAGCGCCATGCGCGTGCGCGAGGATGCGCTGCTGGCCGAACGTAGCGCAGCCGCCGCGGCAACCCGCATGCGCCTGCTGTTCGCCACCTTGCTGGCCGCCGGCTGCGGGCTGTTCGGCGCCATCGTCGCGGTGCTGTTGCTGTCCCGGGGCATCGTCACCCGGGTGCAGCAGGTACAGGGCAATGCCCAGCGCCTGGCCCTGGGCCAGCCGCTGCGCCCGCAAGCGCCGGAACAGGATGAAATCGGCCAGCTGGGCACGCGCCTGGTGGAGGCCGGGCAACTGCTGGCCGAGCGCGAACGGGCCCTGCGCGACAACGAGGAACGCCTGCGGCTGATCATCGACGGGGTCAAGGACTACGGGATCTTCGCCCTGGACACCGCAGGCCGGGTTACCACCTGGAACGTCGGTGCGGAACGTATCAAGGGCTACAGCGAGCAGGAAATCATCGGCCGGCATTTTTCCCTGTTCTACCTGCCCGAAGAGTGCCCCCAGCACCCGGACATGGCCCTGCGCGAGGCCACCGCCCACGGCCACTACATGGAAGAGGCCTGGCGCTGTCGCAAGGACGGCAGCCGCTTCTGGGCCAGCGTGGTGATCACCGCGCAGTACGACGCCAGCGGCGCCCTGCGCGGTTTTTCCAAGATCACCCGGGACATCACCGATCGCCGTGCCGCGGAAATCGCCCTGGGCACCGCCCGCGAGGAAGCGGAAAGCGCCAGCCGCGCCAAGAGCGAATTCCTCTCGCGCATGAGCCACGAACTGCGCACGCCGCTGAACGCCATCCTCGGCTTCGCCCAACTGCTGGACATGGATTCCAGTGCCGGCCAGCGGCCCCAGGTCGGGCATATCCTGCGGGCCGGGCAGCACCTGCTGGGGCTGATCAACGAGGTGCTGGACATTGCCCGTATCGAGGCCGGGCGCCTGCCGCTGAACGTCGAGCCCATGGCCCTGGCGGCGGTGCTGCACGAAGCCCTGACCCTGGTGTCACCCATGGCCGCGGACGCCGGCATCACCCTGGCGCCGCTGCCGGAACTGGCGGCGGACAGCGGCGTGATCGCCGACCGCCAGCGCCTGATCCAGGTGCTGCTCAACCTGCTGTCCAACGCCATCAAGTACAACCGCGCGGGTGGCCGGGTCAGCATCGACGTGGCGATCGAGGCATCGCGCCTGCGCCTGAGCGTGCTCGACACCGGCGCCGGCATCACCGCCGAGCGCCTGGAGCGCCTGTTCAAGCCCTTCGAACGCCTGGACGCCGACCCCAGGGTCGAAGGCACCGGCCTGGGACTGGCCCTGAGCAGGAGCCTGCTGGAAATGATGGACGGCAGCCTGGGCGTACAGAGCACCCCGGGCAGCGGCAGTTGCTTCACCCTGGAGCTGCCCTTCGTGCGCCTGGCCGCTGCAGCCGCCGTGGCGCCCTGCAACGCCCCGGCGCTGAACGTGCCGGCGCCACAGCCCGCAAGCCGCTACCAGGGCAAGGTGCTGTGCATCGAAGACAACCTGCAAAGCCTGGCGCTGATCGAAACCCTGCTGCAACGGCGCCCGGGCATCCGGCTGCTGTCGAGCATGCAAGGCCAGATGGGCCTGGACCTGGCCCGCCAGCACGCGCCGCAGATGATCCTGCTGGACGTCAGCCTGCCGGACCTGCCCGGCCTGGAGGTGCTGCAACGCCTGCGGGCCTCCAGCGCCACGGCCGACACCCCGATCCTGATGATCACCGCCGACGCCAGCGAACCGACCCGGCGCGCCCTGCTCGACGCCGGGGCCACGGCGATCCTGACCAAGCCCATCCACATCCCGGTGTTCTTCGCCCACCTCGATGCCTGTCTCCCGGAGCTCCCATGACTGCCGATCTGCGCATCCTCATCATCGATGACCAGCGCCCCAACCTCGACCTGATGGAACAGCTGCTGGCCCGCGAAGGGCTGCACAACGTCCTCAGCAGCACCCAGCCGCTGCGCAGCCTGGAGCTATTCAACAGCTTCGAGCCGGACCTGGTGATCCTCGACCTGCACATGCCCGAGTTCGATGGCTTTGCGGTACTGGAACAGCTCAACCGACGGATCCCGGCCAACGACTACCTGCCGATCCTGGTACTCACCGCCGACGCCACCCGCGACACCCGCCTGCGGGCGCTGGCCCTGGGCGCCCGGGACTTCATCAGCAAACCCCTGGATGCCCTGGAAACCCTGCTGCGGATCTGGAACCTGCTGGAGACCCGGGCCCTGTACAAGACCCTGCGCACCCTGGTGCCGCCGGAGCGCATCGAACTGCTGCGCCCACCAAGAACCTGACCTGCCGCACCTATCGCACCTGGCCCCACCACCGCCCCCTGTAGCCGCTGCCGCAGGCTGCGAACGGTCGCGCAGCGACCGCCGGGCGGGCGCCGCGCAGGGCCAGGAACCCGGTTCGGGTCTGCTGCGCAGCCCATCGCAGCCTGGGGCAGCGGCTACAGGAAGCTCGGGGTGTCAGAGGTCGCGGAAGAACTCCCCCGGGGTGGCGTCGAACTGCTGGCGAAAGGCGGCGATAAATGCCGAGGTCGAGTCATAACCACAGGCCAGTGCCACATCGGTGACCCGCTCGCCCTGCTCCAGGGGAGTCAGGGCGCCCAGCAGGCGCAGGCGCTGGCGCCAGGCACGGAAGGTCAGCCCGGTGTCCTTGAGGAACAGGCGGCTGAGGGTCTTCTCCGTCACCCCGAGCTTCTGGCTCCACTGGCCCAGCGTCGTGGCCTGCTCCGGGTGCGCCTGCAGGCTGCGGTAGATCGCCCGCAGGCGCACGTCGTGGGGCAGCGGCAGCATCAGGTCCAGCTGCGGCGCGGCGGCCAACTGGTCCAGCAGCACCTGGGCCAGGCGCCCGTCGGCGCTGTCCTCGACATATTCCACCGGCAATTCACTGAAGGCGCGGATCAACTCCCGCAGCAGGCTGCTGACCGCCAGCACCTGGCAGCTGTCTGGCGCCGCCCAGGTGGTAACGCTGCAATCGAGATACAGGCTGCGCATCTCGGTGCGCGGCGAGCTGAACACCCGGTGCGGCACCCCGGCGGGAATCCACACCGCCCGTTGCGGCGGGGCGATAAAGCGCCCGCCGCTGGTCTGGATCTCCAGCACCCCGGCAATGGCGTAGGACAATTGCACCCACGGGTGGCTGTGGCGCCGGGTCAAGGCGCGATTGGGCAAGGATTCGGTGCGCCCGTACACCGGCCGCGGCAGGCTGGGCAAACCGGGAATACTGCGCCGGACGATCTTTTCATGTCCTTTAGGCGGCATTAACTGGCTCCTTGGCGTTAGTCGGTAAAACGCAGCCACGTTAGAGTCGCCCCACCGCACTTGGCAACCCCCGGATGATCCCGCTATGACTCGCTCGCGTCTTTTGCCCGACAACTTCACCCTGACCCTGATCGGCGTGGTGCTGCTGGCCAGTTTCCTGCCGGCCAGCGGCCAGGTGGCCATAGGTTTCGGCTGGCTGACCAACATCGCCATCGGCCTGCTGTTCTTCCTCCACGGCGCCAAGCTCTCGCGCGAGGCGATCATTGCAGGGGCCGGCCACTGGCGCCTGCACCTGCTGGTGTTCAGCCTGACCTTCATCCTCTTTCCCGTGTTGGGCCTGGCGCTCAAGCCGCTGCTGTCACCGCTGGTGGGCAACGACCTGTACATGGGCATGCTGTATCTGTGCGCCCTGCCGGCCACGGTGCAATCGGCGATCGCCTTCACCTCCCTGGCCCGGGGCAACATCCCGGCAGCCATCTGCAGCGCTGCGGCGTCGAGCCTGTTCGGGATCTTCCTCACCCCGCTCTTGGTGACCCTGCTGCTGAACGTGCACGGCGAAGGCGGCTCGACCCTGGACGCCATCCTCAAGATCAGCGTGCAGTTGCTGCTGCCCTTTATCGCCGGGCAGATCGCCCGACGCTGGATCGGCGCCTGGGTCGGGCGCAACAAGAACTGGCTGCGCTTCGTCGACCAGGGCTCGATCCTGCTGGTGGTCTACGGCGCCTTCAGCGAAGCGGTGAACGAAGGCATCTGGCACCAGATCCCGCTGTGGGAACTGGCCGGCCTGGTGGTGGCCTGCTGCGTCCTCCTGGCGCTGGTGCTGCTGGCGTCGAGCTTTCTCGGCAAGCTGTTCGGCTTCGACCAGGAAGACCGCATCACCATCCTCTTCTGCGGCTCGAAAAAGAGCCTGGCCACCGGCGTGCCCATGGCCCAGGTGCTGTTTGCCGGCAGCACCATGGGCGTGCTGATTCTGCCCCTGATGCTGTTCCACCAGATCCAGCTGATGGTCTGCGCGGTGCTGGCCCAGCGCTACGCCAAGCGCCCGGAGTCGGTGGCCGAGCTGATGGGCCAGGTCGACCCGTAGCCTTTCCTGCAAGGCGGCCCGGTGGCTGGCCGGGCCTGCGCGCAGATGGCGGTGAAGATCGCGCAATGGCATGATGCCGCGGCGAAAATCATCAAGGACCGCTGATGTTTCCCCATCGAATTCAAGCCCCCAGCCAGGCCGACCTGGAACTGCAGGTTAGCGCCCGGCTGGAGGCCGATGACCAGGCCCGGGTCATCGTCCAGTTCGCCAAGGCCGAACAGTACGACGGCGAACTGCTGAGTCAGCTCGACACGCTCTGCGCCCGTTTCGGCGAGCGCCTCAATGTGCGTTTCTACAGCCACTATCCGGGCAGCGCGTTTGACGGCCGCACCATGCTCGCCCTGCCCAATGTCCACTCCCTGAGCCTGGATTGCCTGGACACGCTGGAACACTTCGAAACCATTGGCAGCCTGCACAAGCTCAAGGATTTCGCCCTGCAAGTCATCAGCGCCGACCTGCCGGGCCTCTTGGCCCTGCCCAACTTGAGGGGGCTGCGAACGCTGCGCCTGTCCCTGGACAAAGGCCCGGCCATCGATCTCGCGCCCCTGGCCACCATGGCCGAGCTGCACACCCTGTCCCTCAGCGTGCAAAGCCATCACCTGGATGTACTGAGCCAGTGCCCGGGCATCCGCCACCTGGACCTGCATCGCATGCCGGCCAAGACGCCCCTGGGCATGGTCGCCGGCATGACCGGCCTGCACAGCCTCTCGGTGACTTTCGGCAGCCGTGAACAGATGCCGGAGCTGCGCAATCCCCAGGTCAAGGAACTGGAGATCATGCGGGTGCGCGGCCTCAACCGCCTGGACCTGGATGGCTTTCCCCTGCTTGAAGTGTTGAAGATCGAGGACCAGGCGCAACTGAGCCAACTGGACCTTGGCGGGGCGCCGCAGTTGCGCAAGATGAGCCTGATCAACCTCAAGACCCTGGGGGAACTCAGCGGCCTGAAAACCTCGAACATCGCTGACCTGCGCATCATCAAGGCCCCACAGTTGGATCTGCTGACACTGATCGATAGCCACCTACCGGCCAGCGTGCAGCACCTCAAGCTGCTCAGTGGCAAACGCGCCGTGGACAAACAGCTCGACGCCCGGCAACAGCAGCTGGGCATTCCTGAACCCCGCGGCCCCTATTGACCCACCCTTGTAGGCGCGAGCTTGCTCGCGAAGGACGTCAACGATAACGCGCACTTGCAGGGAAGCTGCGGCGCTTTGGAAATCATCGCGAGCAAGCTCGCTCCTACAGATTCACCGCCCCTTCCGTGATCACCCGCACCCGTGGCGCGCATTGGCACCCCACGGCTGTGCTAACGTTCGCCAACCCCAAAGCTTGAAACCCTGCCCCATGTCCATCACTGAGAATCTCCTGGCCTTCACCCTGGCCGCCACGCTGCTGACCCTGACCCCGGGCCTGGACACCGCCCTGGTGCTGCGCACCGCCACGGTAGAAAGCCGGCGGCAGGCGCTGCGCGCGGCGTTGGGCATCAATGCCGGCTGCCTGATCTGGGGCGCGGCTGTGGCCTTCGGCCTGGGGGCCTTGATCGCGGTGTCGGAACTGGCCTTCAACCTGTTGAAGTACTGCGGCGCCGCCTACCTCGCCTGGCTGGGACTGAACATGCTGCTGCGCCCGCGCCACTCGTTTGCTCCCACAGGCGCGAACAGCGACCCCGGCACCAACTGGTTTCTCAAGGGCATGCTGGGCAATGTGCTCAACCCCAAGGTGGGAGTGTTCTACGTGTCCTTTCTGCCGCAGTTCATTCCCCAGGGCCAGCCGTTGGTGGCCTGGACCTTCGGCCTGGTGAGCATTCACGTGGTGCTGGGGCTGGTCTGGTCGCTACTGCTGATCGCCGCCACCCGGCCCCTGGCCGGTGTGCTGCAGCGGGAAAAGGTGATCCAGTGGATGGACCGCACCACAGGGATGATCTTCGTACTGTTTGCCGCTCGATTGGCCTTGAGCAGGCGCTGAACATCGCTCCCCTCAAACCTCAGCCAGCACCGCCCCACGCTCCTCCAGCAGCTTCACAAAGCTGCTCAAACTCTGGGACACGGTGCCGCGCCGCCAGACCAGCCAGGTGCGCAGGAAGCGAAAACGCGGGGACAACGGCCAGACGCTGACCGTGGCGCAGCCGGGCATGCTTTCCAGCATGCTGCGGGGCATCAGCGCCAGCCCGGCGCCGGCGCTGACGCAGGCCAGCATGCCGTGGTAGGACTCCATTTCATGGATCTTGCCCGGCACCGCGGTGTCCTGGGTGAACCAGCTTTCAAAGTGATGGCGGTAGGAGCAGTTGGCGCGAAAGGCGTAGATGCTTTCGCCGTTGACCTCCCGCGCCCGGGTAATCGGCGCATGGCCCAGCGGGGCGATCAGCACCATTTCCTCCTCGAACACCGGCAGCCCTTCCAGGGCCGGGTGGCGCACCGGGCCGTCGACGAAGGCGGCCACCAGACGGCCGGACAGCACGCCGTCGATCATGGTCCCGGAGGGGCCGGTGGACAGGTCCAGTTCCACCTTGGCGTACTGCTGGTTGTAGGCCGCGAGCAGCGCCGGGATGCGTACCGCCGCCGTGCTTTCCAGCGAGCCCAGGGCAAACGGGCCCTGGGGCTCCTCGCCGGCCACGGTCAGGCGCGCCTCGGCCACCAGGTCGAGAATGCGCCGGGCGTAGTCGAGGAAATTCCAGCCGGCGGGGGACAGGCGCATGCGGCTCTTCTCGCGGATAAACAGCTCCACCCCCAGGTCCTGCTCCAGTTGCTTGATCCTGGTGGTCAGGTTCGACGGCACCCGGTGGATCAGTTGCGCGGCGGCGCTGATGCTGCCCTGCTCGGCAACGGCCTTGAAAATTTCCAGCTGGACCAGATCCACGGCATTCTCCAAACATGAACGACTTGCTCAATATTATTCAGTTTTCAGCAAAGATCCAGCACCGTAACCTGCCGCCATTCCCACCCGAGCAGGACGGTGCCATGAGCCTTGTTTCCAGCCACACCCACGCCTTGTCGATCAACCCCGCCACTGGCGAGCAGATCGGCGCCTACCCCTACCAGTCCGAGGCTGAGCAGGACGCCGCGCTGAGCCGTGCCGCCGCTGGTTTCGCCCAGTGGAAACGCCAGAGCATCGCCGAGCGCGCCAGCCGCCTGAACGCACTGGCCCAGGCCCTGCGGGACAACAGCGAGGCCATGGCCCGCATGATCAGCCTGGAAATGGGCAAGCCCCTGCCCCAGGCCCGGGGCGAAATCGAAAAGTGCGCCCAGCTGTGCCTGTGGTACGCCGAGCACGGCCCGGCCATGCTGGCCCCGGAAGCGACCCTGGTAGAAAACGACAAAGCACGCATCGAGTACCGGCCACTGGGCCCGATCCTCGCGGTGATGCCGTGGAACTTCCCGATCTGGCAGGTGCTGCGCGGCGCGGTGCCGGCGCTGCTGGCGGGCAACACCTACGTGCTCAAGCACGCCCCGAATGTCATGGGCAGCGCCTACCTGCTGCTGGACGCCATGCAGCGCGCCGGTTTCCCTGAAGGGGTGTTCGAGCTGCTCAACGTCACCCCGGACGGCGTATCCAGCGCCATCGCCGACCGCCGCATCGCCGCCGTGACCCTCACCGGCAGCGTGCGCGCCGGCATCGCCATCGGCGCCCAGGCCGGCGCCGCGCTGAAGAAGTGCGTGCTGGAACTGGGCGGCTCCGACCCCTTTATCGTGCTCAACGACGCCGACCTCGACGAAGCGGTCAAGGCCGCGGTGATCGGCCGCTACCAGAACACCGGCCAGGTCTGCGCCGCCGCCAAGCGCCTGATCATCGAGCAAGGGGTGGTCGCGGAGTTCACCCGCAAATTCGTCGAAGCCACCCGCGCCCTGGTCATGGGCGACCCGCTGGCCAGCGACACCTACATCGGCCCCATGGCCCGCTTCGACCTGCGTGACGAGCTGCACCAGCAGGTCCAGGCGACCCTGGCCGAAGGCGCCACCCTGCTGCTGGGCGGCGACAAGGTCGAAGGCGCCGGCAACTATTACCAACCCACGGTGCTGGCCAACGTCACCGAGCAGATGACCGCCTTCAAGCAGGAACTGTTCGGTCCGGTGGCCGCCATCATCAGCGCCCGGGATGCGCAACACGCCCTGGAACTGGCCAACGACAGCGAGTTCGGCCTCACCGCCACGATCTTCACCCAGGACCTGGAACGGGCCCGGCAGATGACCGACGAGCTGGAAACCGGCGGCGTGTTCATCAACGGCTACAGCGCCAGCGACCCCCGGGTGACCTTCGGCGGAGTGAAAAAAAGCGGCTTCGGGCGCGAGCTGTCGCACTTTGGCGTACGCGAATTCTGCAATGCGCAGACGGTGTGGCTGGATCGCCGTTGAGGCTCGGAGGCCACGTCATAGGCTGAACGCCCCCGGTGAAAAGCGGACCTGGATCAGGTCCGCTTTTTAATCGGATTAGAGGCCGGTTCTGGTGCGAATCAGAACTTTCCTAATGAAAAAGCGTCGTTTTTTTCATTCTTTTAAGAATTTTCTTGAAGCAAGCAAGCCTGCCTCATTCTTATGATGCTGCTCTTTGGCATTACTCTGAGGTCCGCTATGTGCTCCTCCCTGCAAAAGTTCATCGTTCGTCTCCCAGGCGACCTGCACAACCAGCTCAAACACATTGCCAAACGAGAAAACCGCAGCATGAACAATGAAATCGTCGACCGCCTGGAAAAGTCCCTGGTCGTCGATGAAACCCGCGAGATGAATGAGAAGCTCATCAGCCTGCTGCTGCGCAAGGTCGATTCCATGGAGGAGCGGATCAAGTACCTGCAGATGGGCCACCCGGAGCCCGAGCAGGATTGCCCACCGCCGTGTTACGCAAGGACTTGAAGCGGCCACTCCCGCCACGCGATCTTCTACCTTTCCCGTCTTTACCCCCTCGCTGCAGCTTGTATGATGGCGCCTGCCCGACAGTACCCAGCGGCAACCGCCAGGCCCCGGCCTGATGCTCGCAGGGCTCCCCCGCTGTTCCTCACTACACACGCAGGTCGACGCTCCTAGCCTTCCCAGGAACCTCCCTCGGCTTCTGCCATGGGGCCGCGTCGCCTTCTAGGATTGTTCATGAGCCGGATTCACCCGACTGCCCCCGCGCGCACCTGCAGCTCAGCTTTGCCCCTCAACCGCCTGACCCTGGGCCTGCTGCTGGCCGGCAGCAGCGCCGTGGCCAACGCCGCGGGCACCCAGTTGCCGACCCAGACCGTCAGCGGCGAAGAGCCCTACGGCTATCGCGTCGACAGCGCCTCGGTGGGTGGTTTCAGCGAAGCGCCCTTGCTGGATACCCCGGCCTCCATCAGCGTGACCAATGAAGACATGATCCTCGACCAGCAGGCCCGGCTGCTCAGCGACGTGCTGAAGAACGATGCCTCGGTGGGCCAGAGCTACGCGCCGGTGGGCTATTACGAAAACTTCGAGGTGCGCGGCTTCTCGCTGAATGCCGCCAGCAGCTACAAGATCAACAACCGCACCATCACCGGCGAGCAGAACGTCGCCCTGGAAAACAAGCAGCGGGTGGAATTGCTCAAGGGCCTTTCCGGCCTGCAAAGCGGGGTCAGCGAGCCCGGCGGGCTGATCAACTACGTGACCAAGCGGCCCACGGACATTCGTTCGGTGACCGTTTCCACCGACGACCGTGGCAGCGGCTACCTGGCCACCGATGTCGGCGGCTGGTTCGGCAGCGAACAGCAGTTCGGCCTGCGTGCCAACCTGGCCCATGAAGACCTGCACTCCTACGTCGAGCACACCAACGGCCAGCGCGACTTCGCCTCCCTGGCCCTGGACTGGACCATCAGCCCCGACGCCCTGCTGCAACTGGACATCGAATACCAGAACAAGCAACAGCGCTCGGCACCGGGCTATCAACTGCTGGGAGGCTCCAGCCTGCCCCACCACGCCTCGCCGAAAAGACTCCTGGGGCACCAGAGCGGCTCAAAGCCTGTGACCAATGAATCGCTGAACATCGGCGGCAACTTCGAGTACCGCTTCAACGATGACTGGAAGGGCAACCTCAGTGCGTCGCGCAGCAAGGTGGTGATCGATGACTACAGTTCGTTTGCCTGGGGCGGCTGTACCACCGGCTGCATCAACGCCAACGGCAACTACTTCAGCCCCGAAGGCAACTACGACATCTACGACTTCCGCAGCCCCGACGACACCCGGCGCAACGATGAAGTGCAGGCGGTGCTCAATGGCCGCTTCGACACCGCAGGCCTGGGCCATGAGTTGAGCGTGGGGACCAGTGCGTTTCGTCGTGTGGTGGACAATCGCGATCAGGTCATGCACCCCATCGGCAGTGGCAATATCGACAGCGAACCCGAGCACTTTGCCCCCTACGACGGCCCACTCGGCGACTCTCATCGACGCCTGGACAGCCGCCAATACGGCCTGTTCCTCAGCGACCGCATCAGCTTCAGCGAACAGTGGCAGACGGTTCTCGGCGGGCGTGAAGTGCGCCTGGATGAAAAAGCCTTCAACAGTCAGGACGGCACCCAGCGCCACACCCAACGCTATGTGTTCCTGCCCCAGGCCGCATTGATCTACAAACCGCTCAACAACATTTCGCTGTACACCCAATACAGCAAGGGCCTGAGCCTGGGTGGCCAGGCACCGTGGTTCGCCAGCAACGCCTACAACACCCTCGCCCCCACCGTCTCGCGCCAGATCGAAGCCGGGGTCAAGTACGACTGGCAGCGCATGAGTTTTACCGCCGCCCTGTTCCAGATGCGCCAGGCCTACCAGTACTCACGCCCGGATGCTGCTGGCGGTTTCACCTACGTCCAGCAGGGCCAGCAAAAGAACACCGGCCTGGAGCTCTCCGCCAACGGTTGGGCCACCCAACGCCTGCAGATTGCCGCCAGCGTCGCGGCGATCCGCTCCCGGGTGGAGGGCACCGGTACCCCGGCCTACGAGGGGCACCAGACCCTCAACGTCCCGCGCCTGCGAGCCAGCCTGCAGGGCGACTACGCCCTGCCCTGGCTCGACGGCCTGGCCCTGCTGGGCGGCATGCAATACAGCGCCAGCCAATACGCCGACCGCCAGGGCAACGTCGCCACCGGCGCCTACGCCATCTTCAACATCGGCAGCCGCTACAGCACTCGAATTGATGGCTACGACACGGTGTTTCGCCTGACCGTGGACAACCTGTTCGACAAGCGCTACTGGCGCGACACCGGGGAATACATGGGCGACGACTACCTGTTCCAGGGCGCGCCGCTGACGGCTCGGTTGAGTGCTTCGGTGAATTTCTGATGCAGACGGCCCCTACCTGCCTCTCCCGTAGGAGCCGGCTTGCCGGCGAAGGCGATCTCGGGGGCCCCTTCGCTGGCAAGCCAGCTTCTACAGGCCAGCGGTCGGGGTCAGCCAGTCGCGCAGCAGTTCGGTGGTGCGCTGGGGATGCTCCAGGGGCGGCAGGTGACCGCATTGCGCCAGCACTTGCAGGCGTGAACCAACAATGCCCTGGTGCAGGAACTGCGCTTCGGCCAGAGGGGTGATGGCGTCGTTTTCGCCCACCACGATCAGGGTCGGCACCTTGATGCTCGCCAGCAGCGGGCGGTAGTCCGCACGGTCGATGATCGCTTGTTGCTGGCGCACAAACCCCTCTTTGCCAATGGCCAGGGCCATGTCCTGCACCAGTTTCGCCACCGGCGTGTCCAGGCAGCGCGGGTGCATCAGCCGCGGCAGCAGGTGCGGGGTCACGCCCTTGAAACGGCCCTGACGGGCCAGGGCCAGCAAGCCGCGACGCATCCGCGCCCGGGCCTCGTCGTCAGGGCGGGCCATGGTGTCGAACAGCGCCAGCTTCAGCACCCGTTCGGGGGCCTGGCGCAACATTTCCATGGCCACATAGCCGCCCATGGACAAGGCCGCCAGGGCGAATTGCGCAGGCGCCTGTTGCAGGGTGCGGCGGGCCATCTCGGCAATGCTGGCATCCAGGCTGAGGTCGGCAATCTGCACCTCGCGCTCTGGCCCCAGGGCCCGTGCCTGTTGCTGCCACAGGCGTTCATCGCACAAGAGCCCGGGCAGCAGGACCAGGGGCAATGGTTTGTCAGTGCCTGAACCCGGCATCTCAACCTCCATTGGCAGCCGCCTGGAACCGGGCGATGTGCTGCCACATCAGGCCCGGGTTGGAATACATGGGGAAATGCCCGCAGTCGGGAATCCGTGCCAGTTGCACACCCCGGGCCTGGAGCTGCGCCAGGTAGGACAGCCCGGCATTCTGCTCGCCGTACATGAACATGCGCGGGCACGGCAGGCCGAGAAAACGCTGCATCAGATTGCCGTGATCGGATAGCCGGACCATGGATTCGAAGATGCCGCGAACCGCGCCTGCCCGCACCTTGTGCCCCAGGCTCGCGGCATACAGGGCACTGGCATAGGCCGGGGCATGGCGCGCGCGCTCGATGAAATCGTCGAGGAAACGCTGCGCGTCCGCCTCGGGGTAGTCGACAATCTGCCGGCTGAGGAAGCAGTCCTCAGGGGCGATGTTGCCTTCGATATCGACAAAGCTCAGCACCCGCTCAGGGCAGCGGTCCGCCAGCATCAGGGCCGTCAGGCCGCCCATGGAATGCCCCACCAGATGGAAGCGCTCGATACCGAAATGCTCCAGTACCTGCAACGCGGTCTCCAGCAGGAACGGGATGGAGATCCGCGATAGGTCCTCACACTGGCTTGCCCCACAACCTGGCGCGTCGTAAGCGATAAAGGGCTGGCCGGCGAAGGCCGAGTGACGGGTGATATCGGCGTAATCCTCCTTGGTGGAACCAAAGCCATGGAGGAACAGGATCGGCGCACGGGTGCCGCCGCGATGCAGGGTGGCGATTTGCAGGGGCACGCCGGCCACGTTCAGCGGCAGATGGGTGTGGGTGAACTCGGGGGCTGATGGCACGAAACAATCCTTGGGCTTCAGGCAGGCGCAGGCGACAGGAAGGCCAGTCTCGGGGCCGGCAAGCTGCCTGTAAATTCCCCATTGCAGAACACAGCCATAGGGCAAAGCTATAAAACCCCGCCACTCAGTTGGCGCCCTGGAACTGCGCCACCAGCGCCTGCACCAGGGGATTGGCCCGGGTCGAATTCCAGGCCATGGCGGTGGTCACCACGTTCAGCCGTTGGCTCAGAGGCCGCAACACCACGTTGTCCGGCGCCACGGTCTTCAGCGAGGCCGGCACCAGGGCAATGCCCTGGCCGCAGCTGACAAAGGCGATCTGCGAGGCCACCGAACGCACTTCATGCAGCACCCGGGGCGAGAAACCGCTGTCGCGGCAGGTGGCGATCAGGTTGTCGAAATACACCGGGCTGACCCGCCGGGAAAACATCACCAGCGGCTCGTTGGCCAGGCTCGACAGGCTGATGCGCGAACGCGAGGCCAGCGGGTGATCGGCGGGCAAAGCCACCGCCAGGCGGTCCTCGGTCAAGGGCAGCGAACGCACGCTGGCCCCCAGGTCGCCTTCCAGGCGGGCGAAGGCCAGGTCGATATCGCCGGCTTCCAGCGCCGGAATCGCCTCGACGCTGTCGATCTCGCGCACCGACACCGTCAACTGCGGATAATCGGCCTTGAGCTGTTCGATCAGCGGCGGCAGCACATCGAGCATGGCGCTGGTGATGGCGCCGATGGTCAAGAGCCCGGTCTGCCCCGCCACCGCCTCGTGCACCGCCAGCTCCAGGCGCTCCAGTTGCTCGGCGAACTTGCGCACCGCCGGCAGGATCGCCGCCCCCACCGGGGTCAGCTGCGCGCCACGGCGCGAGCGGTCGAACAGCTTGACCTTGAGGGCGTGCTCCAGCACCTGGATCTGCTCGGTCAGCGGCGGTTGGGACATGCCCAGGCGCTTGGCGGCGCGGCTGAAATTCTGCTCTTCGGCCACCGCGAGGAACAGCCAGAGGTGGCGAATCAGGCGGAAATTGATCATGGAAATTCCATAGGTTGAACGTATGAAAGGCTTCTGCGATTCGTAATATACCTATCAAGGCCCAGCCTCGACACTGGCACCTCCTTCACCACGGGAGCCACCCATGCCCAGTGCCAATTCTCTCCAGCGCCTTGCCGCACTGGACAGCAACACCGTCTCCGACGCCCTCGACTTCCTCGCCCTGCCCGGCGCCACCCTGGGCCTGCGGCCCTTGTGGAACTGCGAAAAAATCGTCGGCCGCGCCAGCACCGTACTGCTCGGGCCCAAGACCGACCAGCAGCCCACGGCGCACCTGATTACCCCGGTAGTGGAGCAGATTTGCAGCACTGACCGGGTGCTGGTGATTGCCGGAGGCCTGGAGGGCATTTCCTGCTGGGGCGACATCCTGGCCAATGCCGCGAGCGCCAAACAGGTTCGCGGCACGGTGATCGACGGCTACAGCCGCGACATCGACGGTAGCGCGGCCATCGGTTACCCGGTCTACGGCCGTGGCGTGACCATGATCAGCGCCCGCAACCGGGTGGTGCAGCTGGCCAGCGCCGTGGCCATCGAGGTCGCGGGCACCTGGGTCAATGAAGACGACTACGTGATCGCCGACAACTGCGGCACGGTGTTCGTCGCCGCAGAGCATGTCGAGCAAGTGCTGGAGCTGGCGGAACGCATCACGCGGCGCCAGGACGCCATGGTCGCCGCCGTGCGCAGCGGCCGCTCGGTGGCCGAGGTGATGCACGACAGCCACTTCGACGCCATCCAGCAGGAGCCGGCCCAATGAACAGCCAGGACCAGGAACTGGTGGCGCTGTTCGCCGGCCTCGACACCCCCGGAGTCTCCGATGCCCTGGACAAGCTCGGCCTGCCGGGCCAATGCCTGGGCCTGATGCCCCTGGACAACTACCGACAGACGCTGGTGGGCCCGGCCTTTACCGTGCAGTACGTCAGCGCCAGCGTGCCACCGGGCACCGTGGGCGACTTTATCGACGACGTGGCGCCCGGGGACGTGCTGGTGATCGACAACGGCGGACGCAGCGACTGCACCGTGTGGGGCGACATCATGACCCAGTACGCCGGGCGCAAGGGTATCGCCGCCACGGTGATCGACGGCGTCTGCCGTGATGTCGGCAAGGCGCTGGGCGATGGCTACCCGGTGTTCAGCAAGGGCCGCTACATGCGCACCGGCAAGGACCGGGTGCAAGTGCAGGCCTTGAACCAGCCGATCTCCATCGGCGGCGCCCGGGTCTGCCCCCGGGACATCGTAGTGGCCGACGCCAATGGCGTGGTGGTGGTGCCCCGCGAGCACGCCCGGGAAGTGGCCGCCTGCGCCCGCCGGATCGAAGCGGTGGAAGCCGATATCCGCGCCCTGCTCGACCAGGGCCAGACACTCAAGCAAGCCCGGGAAACCCTGGGCTATCACCAGTTGCAGAGGAAATCCTGAGCATGTTCAACGACCTCAAGGCCCAGGCCAAGCGCCTGGGCAGCTCGACCCTGTATGAAGCCAGCGGCCTGCCCTGCGCCGTGGACAGCCGAATTCGCCCGATCTGGGACGGCGCCTTCATCGCCGCCCCGGCCTTCCCGTTGCAGTGCTCCCCCGGCGACAACCTGGCCTTGCACCTGGCCATGGAGCGGGCGCCCCGGGGCAGCGTGCTGGTGGTGGCCACCGGCAATTTCATCGCCGGTTACTGGGGCGAAGTGCTGACCGTGGCCGCCGAAGCCGCCGGCGTGGTGGGCCTGGTGATCGACGGCGGCGTACGTGATGTGGCAGCGCTCAGGGCCCGGGGCTTCCCGGTGTTCGCCCGAGGCGTTTCAGTGCAGGGCACGGTCAAGGCCAGCGCGCCCTCGGTCGGCCAACCCTTCAACTTCAACGGCGCCGCCGTGGCCCAGGGCGACCTGGTGGTGGCGGATGATGACGGGGTGATCATCATTCCCCAGGCTCATATCGCCCGCACCCTGGCCGAGGGCGAAGCCCGAGCGCAAAAGGAAGCGCAGATGATGCAGGCCCTGGAGCAGGGCCATTCGACCCTGGAACTGATGCAACTGACGGCCTGGAGAACACCGGCATGAACACAGACCAGCAACGCCTCAACCAGCGCCTGGCCGCCACCCAGCCTTCAGCCACCTACCGCATCATCGATCGGGTGGCCGAACGCCGCGCCGCGGGGGCCAGGGTCATCTCGCTGTGCGCCGGCGAGCCGGATTTCGACACCCCGCCCCACGTGCGCCAGGCCGGCATCCAGGCCATCGAGCATGGCCACACCCGCTACACCCAGGTGGCCGGCAGCCGCACCCTGCGCGAAGCGGTGGCGGCCAAGTTCCGCCGGGAAAACGGCCTGGAAGTGGAGTGGCAGGACACCCTGGTGTGCAACGGCGGCAAGCAGGTGATCTACAACGCCCTGGCCGCCACCCTCGATGAGGGCGATGAAGTGCTGGTGCCGGCGCCCTATTGGGTCAGCTACCCGGAGATGGTCCAGCTGTGCGGCGCCACCTCGCGGATCATCCGCTGCGAGGCCGGCAGCGGCTTCAAGTTGACGCCGGCCGCCCTACAAGCCGCCATCACCCCGCAGACCCGCTGGCTGATCCTCAACTCACCGTCCAACCCCAGCGGCGCGGTGTACCGCCGCGAAGAGTTGCAGGCCCTGGCCGAGGTGCTGCTCAAGCATCCCCAGGTGCTGATCCTGGCGGACGACATTTATGAACACCTGATCTTCGATGGCCAGGCCTTCCACACCCTGGCCCAGGTGGAACCGCGCCTGGCACCGCGCACCCTGACCATGAACGGCGTCTCCAAGGCCTACGCCATGACCGGCTGGCGCATCGGTTTTGCCACCGGGCCGCGCTGGCTGCTGGCGGCCATGGAAAAACTCCAGGGCCAGCAGACCTCCGGGGCTTGCGCCATTTCCCAGCAGGCCGCGGTGGCGGCGTTGAACGGGCCCAAAGACTTTATCCTGCACAGCCGAGAGGTATTCCAGCGACGACGGGACTGGATGGTGGCGCGTTTGAACGCCATTCCCGGGCTCAAATGCGCAGTGCCGGCCGGGGCCTTCTACGTGTTTGTCTGCTGCGCCGGCTTGCTCGGCCGCACCTCCCCCGGCGGCCGGCTGCTGAACAGTGATGAAGACCTGGCCCATGCCCTGCTGGAGGAAGCCGATGTGGCCGTGGTCCAGGGCAGCGCCTTTGGCCTGGGGCCCTACCTGCGCATTGCCTACGCCCTGGATGACCCAGCGCTGCAGCGCGCCTGCGACGCCATCGAACGCTTCTGCACCGCCCTGTAGAAGCCGGCTTGCCGGCGAAGGCGATCTCGGGGGCCCCTTCGCTGGCAAGCCAGCTCCTACAGAGACCTGCCGCCATCTGCCCCCGCGATAGCGACATCTCCAATCTGCACGACCCACCCTCTGCGTATGCAGTTACGATATGGGCAACTCCCTCCCCACCCCGGCCTGACCTTCCGTGCGGTGCGAACAACAAACCGGAGATTGCCTGATGCTGCCCACTGCCCCCGATACCGCCCGACTCCAGCCCCTGCCCGTCGCCCTGGTGGATGAACTGACCACTCTGCTGGGCCAACGCTTCAGCACCTCCGCCAGCGTTCGCGAGCACCATGGCCGGGACATCTCCGCCCTCGATCCGCTGCCGCCGCAAGGGGTGGCCTTCGTCAATCACCTCGACGAAATCATCGCCGTGCAGCAGGCCTGCCATCGCCATCGGGTGCCGATCATTCCCTACGGCAGCGGCAGTTCCCTGGAAGGCTGGCTGCATGCGGTGCACGGCGGGGTGTGCATCGATGTGTCGGCGATGAACCAGATTCTGGAAATCCGCGTCGACGACATGGACGTCACCGTGCAACCCGGGGTAACCCGCAAGCAGCTCAACGCTGCGCTGCACGGTACCGGCCTGTTCTTCCCCATCGACCCCGGCGCCGACGCCTCCTTGGGCGGCATGGCGGCGACCCGGGCCTCGGGCACCAATGCCGTGCGCTACGGCACCATGCGCGAAAACGTCCTGGCCCTGACCGCGGTGCTGGCCGATGGCCGAGTGCTGCACACCGGCGGCCGGGCGCGCAAATCCTCCTCGGGTTATGACCTCACCCACCTGCTGGTAGGCTCCGGCGGCACCCTGGCCACAGTGGCCGAGCTGACGGTGAAACTGCACCCGATTCCCGAAGCCATTTCCGCCGCGGTGTGCAATTTCCCCAGCGTCGACCAAGCGGTGCAAACGGTGATCCAGGCCATCCAGCTGGGGGTGCCGATCGCCCGTATCGAACTGATTGACGCCCTCACCGTGCGCGCCCTGAACGCCTACAGCAAAACCCGATTGAACGAGGCGCCGTCGCTGTTCTTCGAGCTGCACGGCTCGCAATCCTCGGTCCAGGAACAGGTGGAAACCATCCGCCTGCTGGCCGATGAACACGGCGGCCAGGACTTCGAATGGGCCGTTCACCCGGAAGACCGCAGCCGCCTGTGGCAGGCGCGGCACGACGGCTACTTCGCCGCCGTGGCCCTGCGCCCCGGCTGCCGCGCCCTGACCACCGACGCCGTGGTGCCGATCTCACGCCTGGCCGAATGCATCGAAGCCACCGCCGCCGACCTGCAGCAGCAAGGCTTGCTGGCGCCGATTTTCGGCCATGTCGGCGACGGCAATTTCCATGCGGTGATCCTGCTCAACCCCGACGACCCCGAGGAAGTGCAGCGCGCCGACGGCGTGGCCCAGCGCCTGGCGGAACGGGCCATCGCCCTGCAGGGTTCCTGCACCGGCGAGCACGGCGTCGGCCTGACCAAGCAGGCCTATATGAGCCTGGAGCACGGGCAGAACGCGGTGGACGTGATGGCGGCGATCAAGGCCGCCCTCGACCCGCAACAACTGATGAACCCGGGCAAGATCTTCCCCCGCGGCCCGGCCGTCGACTAAGGCAGCGGCCCGCCAAGGAGCCAGCATGGAAATCCGCCAGCTGAAATACTTCGTCGCCGTGGTCGATGCCGGCAGCCTGTCCCGCGCTGCCCGGGAAGTGCACGTGGCGCAATCGGCCCTGAGCAAGCAGATGTCGGCCCTGGAAGCCGACCTCGGCGCCCAGCTCTTCCATCGCAGTAACAGCGGCATCCGCGTCAACGACGCCGGCAAACTGTTCTACGAATACGCCCAGGGCCTGCTCAAGCACCTGCAGGACGCCCGCGCTGCAATCAGCAGCGAACCCGGCGCCCTAAGCGGCTCCATCGTGGTCGCCCTGCCCCAGAGCGTGGCCAGCACCGTGGCCCTGCCGCTGATCCAGGCCGTGGCCCGCACCTACCCCAAGGTCGAACTGCACCTCAATGAAGAGCTCACCGGCAACCTGGTGGACCAACTGGTGCGGGGCCGGGTCGACATTGCCCTGTTCACCCCCATCGGCCTGCCGCCGCAAGTCAGCTTCAGCCCGCTGCTGGAAGAAGACTTCTACCTGATCCACCGCGCCGACGACCGCCACGCCCCGCCACCGGGCAGCGTCACCCTGGCCGAAGCCGTGGCCCGGCCGCTGGTGTTTCCCAGCCGCGCCCACAGCCACAGCACCCGGGCCTGCGTCGACCAGGCCCTGGAACGCCTGCACTTGCCACCGGCCCAAGTGGCCATGGAGGTCAACTCGGTGCACATCCTCAAGAGCGCCGTGGAGGCCGGCATCGGCCCCAGCATCATGCCGCTGAACCTGGCCCTGCGCGAAGTCGCCGAAGGCCGGCTGGTGGCCCACGCCATTCAGCCCCGGGAAGTCTTTCGCACCCTGGGCATCTGCGTCTGCGAAGCCTTGCCCGGCAGCAACCTGCGCAGCGCCATCGCCCACCTGATCGCCCAGGTGGTGCGCGACATGAGCCGCTCCGGCGAATGGCCCGCCACCCGCCTGCTACCCGAGGCCTGAACCGCTGTTTCACCCATTGCTTCGACAACAAGAATAAAGAGGCTAGCCATGAACCCACCTTCCCGGCCGCCTGCGTCCCTCGACGACGCAGCCCTGCACTCGGCCTACCGCAAGACCGCCTGGCGCATCATCCCGCTGCTGATTTTGTGTTACCTGGTGGCCTACCTGGACCGGGTCAACGTCGGCTTCGCCAAGCTGCAGATGCTCGACGACCTCAAGTTCAGCGAAGCGGTGTACGGCCTCGGCGCCGGGATCTTCTTCGTCGGCTACCTGCTGTTCGAGATCCCCAGCAACATCGCCCTGCACCGCTTCGGCGCGCGGCGCTGGATCGCGCGGATCATGGTCACCTGGGGCCTGCTGTCGGCGGCCATGATGTTCATCGAAACGCCACTGACCTTCTACGTGTTGCGGCTGCTGATCGGCATTGCCGAAGCCGGCTTCTTCCCCGGCATCATCTTCTACCTCACCACCTGGTTCCCCAGCCAGCGCCGAGGGGTGATGACCGCCCTGTTCATCATGGCCCTGCCGATTTCCAGCCTGTTCGGCTCACTGATCTCCGGGCTGATCCTGCAACACCTTAACGGCGTCTCCGGCTATGCCGGCTGGCAATGGCTGTTCGTCATCGAAGGCCTGCCCGCCGTGGCCCTCGGCGCCGCGGTGTTCTTCCTCCTGCGCGACCGCATCGCCGACGCCCACTGGCTCACCCCCGAAGAGCGCCACGGCATGCAGGCCGCCATCGACCGCGAAGCTGCCAACAAACAGAGCCACCGCCTGCGCGACGGCCTGCTCAACCCCCAGATCTGGCTGCTGGGCGCGGTGTACTTCTGCCTGGTGCTGGGCCAATACGTCATCAGCTTCTGGCTGCCCACCATCATCCGCAACAGCGGTGTGCAACAGCCCTGGGCCATCGGCGCCCTCACCGCCCTGCCCTACGCCGCCGCAGCGGTGGCCATGGTCATTGTGGGCCGCAGCTCGGACCGCCACGGCGAGTACCGCTGGCACCTGGCGGTCTGCGCGGGGATTGGTGCGCTAGGCGTGGCGTTTGGCACCTTCTTTGGTGACAACCTGATACTGGCCATGTTCGGCCTGATCGTCGGCACCGCCGCCATGATCAGCAGCCTGCCGGTGTTCTGGGGCTTGCCCACCGCCGTAGTGGGCGGCGCGGCCGCCGCGGCGGGCGTGGCATTGATCAACACCCTGGGCAATGTGGCGGGGTTCTTCAGCACCATCGTGGTGGGCTGGCTGACCCAGGTAACGGGAAACACCCAGACCGCAATGTACTTCATGGCGGCCATCCTGCTGATCGGCGGCGGGCTGGGCTTGATGGTCAACCCCGTACGCAAGACAGCACGACTACAAACTGCCTGACGCGCCCCCCTGTAGGAGCCGGCTTGCCGGCGAAGGCGTCCACAAGACCGCACTCGCCGGCACAAATAACACCATCGCCGAGCACCTGAATCAGTCAAGCCACCAGTTCAACAGCGTCTCGTCCTCATCGTCATCGAGGTTTTTATAGACATTGGCGTAGTACCACTCGATCCCGGTTTGCTCACGAAAACCATCAAAAAACCTGTTGATGTTCTCCATCCCGTTTTTTGCAGGGACCGCCAACGCCAGCGTCCCCTCGCACACCCCATCCAGAGTCCCATTCAGCTCACGAATGACATCGCTTTCGAGTGCCGAGATCACCGCCGGATCAATGTAATCGGCATAGATCTGAATGCAGAAATTCCCGCCCCGCTTCAGCACTTGCGCCGGCGCATCGGGATTGCGGATGGAAACGATATCGCCCCGCGCCAGGTTCTGCGCCAGGCCCGGTGAGGAGAGCAACTCGTAGGTATCCTCATCGATGCGCCGCGCCAGCAGTTCCTCGCGAACGGCGCCATCGTCATCGGCCATGTACACCTGAATCAGCACAGGGGATTGCTTGTCGTCCATACGAGGCTCCACAGTTTCCACGTTCAACACCTGACCCTTGTTCTGCTACCCAGCGCTTCCATCCCCTGTCTCAGGGCAAGGGCTCAAAACGCCCACTGCCCGCATTCCACGCAAACCCCGGCAACGTGCAGTCCTGAAAGCCGATCCGCAATTGCTCCCCCTCAGCCTGCACCTGCAAGGTATCCACCCCCAGGTTGCGACACCCCGGCGCCGCAACCGCCAGGCTCTGCAGCAACTTGCCGGTGGCCTTGTCCATCACCTCCACCGTCGTGATTCGCTGATCATTGCCCGGCATCGGCACCTGGAAATACCAGCGTTTAGTGGAAGCACTCTGCAGCAGCGTGGTGACCGGCTGCGGCCACGAGCGATCCGAATCCACCAGCCCCACCAGCTTCAGCGCAATGGGCAAGGACTTGCCCGTGCGATAACTGGTCCAGGTGCCGCGCACCTGCCCCTGCTGGCGGGAATTCATCAAGTCATTGAACTGCAAACGCGCCACCGGCAAGCCCTGCTCGTCCAGCTCATCCATGGCCAGCGTCTTGTTGCTGTAGCTGAAGGTCGGCTTGAGGCGGATCGGCGTGCGATAGCGCTGATAGGCATAGGTGCCCTGGTAGACCGCATTCTGGCTACCCAGGGTCAAGACAATCGCCTGCTTGCCCAAGGTCCCCTCATACACCCCGTGGGACGCCTGCGCCGGCAACAACCACAGCGCCAACACCAGCACCATCAGCCCCCGAGCAAAATCAAACCCGCGCATCAGAAACGCTCCTCGCCCGACGACAGATATTCCAAACGCTCAGGGGTGATCACCCGGTAATAATCCCAACGCCGAGTGCGCTTGTCGTAATTGATAAAGTCCTGCTTGCTGAACTCCATCTGCCCACTGGGGGAAAAGCGCAGATCACCCTCCACCGCGAACTGCTCCAACTGCGGATGACGCCGATAGGTCCGCAGATCCCGGCTGTACAGGTAGTACTGCGTGGGCGAGCACCACACCTGGCCATCCGCCTCCCCCACGCGATAGCCCTGGACCTGAAAGTCCATCCGCGCCTCGGCATGGAAATGCCCGAAGGTCAGCGTCCTGGTGCCCACGGACGACAGACACCACTGCCCGCTAATCTCCTGCACCCGCTTACCGGTGGCCCGGCTGATCACCCGGATACTGTCCACCTGCGCCACCTCCTCCCCGGCCTTGCGCGCGGCATGCACACTGAAATAGAAATCCCGATCGAACACCGGCTGCAACAACTCCCCCTCAAAGGCCTCCCGCTGACTGTCGCCAAAGCGCCTCACCCGCTGCAACTGCAACGGCTGCTGCGTGCCCGTGCGCAGATCCACCAGACTGCCCTGCAGCGCCTCTGCCCCCTCGGCGAACGGCTGCAACGACACCGCCGTTGCGGGCAGGGTCGGGTTGTCCATGATGTTGATCAAGAGCGCGGAGCCAGGATGGAAAGGGGTGGACTCCAACGCCATCGGCAGGCGCTCGGACTCGGAAAACCAATAGCCGGACATACCGCCGCCGTATTGGGAGTCGTAGGTGAGCGCCAGTTCAACCGGAGTGTCGCCGAGGGTGCCGCGGTAGGTGGTGGTGGGGTTGGCTTGGGCGGTTGGAGTGATTAGCCCGAGGCCGAGCAAGAGAGCTGCGGTCAGGCGCAAAAGGAGGTGTGGCAGGTGACGCTGTTGGCCAGCCCTTGTTTGTGAACTGCTGCCAATGGGCTGGGTCATGCCTGCGCTCCTTGCGGTGGGGAAAAGGGGCGCAGGATAGCAAAATCAGGTGAGCATCTGATGGTATGAGGTCGCGTAATCGCTGACGAAAGATACGAAGAGCTCAGAATCTCTCCTTACGACAAAAATCAGCAAAACAGCCCTTCCCTACCCACAATCAAGACGCTTCCTACAGCTCCGCTGTTGCACCCATTAATACCCAAGCTTATAGTTCGCCCCGTCTGCTGGCTCCGGCCAACGACAGGGTTTCGCAGCCCTACAGATACGATTAACCCAAGCACCATAAAACACCGGCCGCTCCTCGCGTCCGGAGTTTGCTTTATGGCGGCTGTGTGCGGGAGATCTTCGGATCTGCCGAGTTCTCGTATCTTCGGTCTGCGAACCCGCGCACAGCTGCCACCCATTCGATTCGCAGCGAACGGCAGCCGTACTTTTCGATACGAGGAGTAATGCCATGAAGACTCAAGACGAGTCCCAACGTTTTATCCCCCTGACTCCAATCGCCAGTGACATTCCAGTGCTGTTTATCGATAGCCACGCGCCGTTGGCAGATCTCTGTGCCTGTGCCAACGAGCGTTTGCTGACAACCCTCGACTATCTGAATCTCATGGCCTGTACTACGTTGCGAGACTCAAGCGAGAAGGACATCGGCATCGTAGTCAATACTGCGCGACTGCTGCTTCAGGACGCTCGAGATGTGCTCATGGTGATCGAAACACACGCCAACGACGGATGACTCAGAGCGAAGATGGCAAGTTCAAGAGCTGATGCCAGTCAGATAAGCTGACTGGCTTTTTTCTGCTTGAATACTCCGGAAATCCGATTCTGATAGCACCCGGAGAAAACACACTGCTGATCCTGAACGTCAGAATGCAAAGCACAAAATTGATTGACAACAGGACTTTAGAACCATCGCATGCAAGACCTTCTGGAGGCACCTACCTAGCTGTATTGAGCTCATGTCAGCTATAAACGAAAAGACAGGTTTGAATAGATAGACTAGGTACTAGCATTTTGCTAGCGTCGCAATCCAGTATGAGCCAAAAACCTCGAGTAACCAGTTCAATACGCGTAAAGCTAAAGCTCCTTAGACTGAGCAGAAAAATGCTCAGACAACGCCAGGAAAGCACCTAAGTGAGGGACTAATGAGAAAAATACCTTTCAATGTATCTGCCCGAACCGCGAGACTAATAGGTAGAGAAAACGTCTCCTCTGCCGAGGGTGCAATTATAGAGCTTGTTAAAAATAGTTACGATGCAGATGCAAAAAACTGCATCGTCTACTTTGAAGATAAATTTTCTGAACTACCACAAACTTTAGAACAAAACGACTACAAAGAATTTGAGACACTATTAACAAAGCTCAACATACATAAAGCCATCGACTCTTATAGTTTAGAAAGCACGACAAACTCATACATTTTCTCCAATGAAAAACACAAAGAAAACTTTACAACAGAAGAAAGATCAACAATCGACAAAAAACTACTAGAAAACATCAACATCTATATCATAGATGATGGTGAGGGCATGAGCGAGGAGGTCATTGAACGCGCATGGATGACAATTGGCACAGATAATAAAAACGAAGATTTTATTTCCAATACCGGCCGAGTAAAATCTGGTGCAAAAGGGATTGGGAGGTTTGCCCTTGACCGGCTCGGGGGAAACTGCGAACTTTTAACAAAAAACATCACATTAGAAAACTCTCTACTTTGGAAGGTAAACTGGGGAGACTTTGATAAGCAGGGAATTACAATTAATGGTGTGAATGCAGAACTAGGAAATAGCATCGCCTCAATAGAAAACAACTTTCAAGAACTAATAACAAAAAACACCGAATTCGAAAAAAAAATCGATACCAAAAGCAAGGGAACCCACATTAAAGTCTCTAATGTTAGAGACCAATGGCGAGCGCAAAACATACAAAAAATCTTCTCTGAGCTTGAGTCACTCGTCCCTCCCGTGGAAGCAGGTGGCTTTGATGTATTCGTCTACAGTCAACGTCAAAAAAGTGAATTTGGACAAGTATTACCTAGCATCTGCGATGATTATGACTACAAATTAAGCGCCAGCATGGATCAAGATGGCATCATCACATTTGATGCAATAAGAAAAGAAATAGATACAGAGAGACTAAAAGATGAAGTATTAGCAAGGCCATTTTTTAAAAACCCTATGTATACCAGAGAGAGTCTTCTTGGCCACCCTCTCAAATATAGCAAAAGCTTATACGAGCTTATTCCTGGATTGAAAGAGCACAATAGCTCCGCTCATAAACTAATCGGTAAATTCAACTTCACACTGTACTTCCTCAAACGAACAAGTGACCAAAAAAGCACTGAAATGTTCTTTCACCGCACCTATAATAGTGATGCTCGGAAACGTTGGCTAGAACATAATAATGGGATCCGTATATATCGAGATAACTTTAGAGTCAGACCATATGGTGAAATTGGTAAAGCCTCCTGGGACTGGCTGGGATTAGGTCGTCGACAGGCAGAGGATCCCTCAGCCCTTCGTTCCGGACGATGGAAAGTAACTCCAAATAACATCTCAGGAGTTATTAATATTTCCAGAATAAACAACTTAGGACTTGAGGACAAATCAAGCCGAGAAGGTATTCAGGAGAACGAATCATTTGGACTATTTAAGTCAATAATTGAAGCATTAGTCAAAGAATTCGAAAAAGACCGTAGCGCTTTATATCGTGAGTTCTACCTATACAGCCTAGAAAAGAAAAGAGTACCTACCGACGAGGAACTAGACCCAAAACAAGAAGAGGACGCTGAAAAACTTGCACAAAAAATATTCGAAAATATAAAAAAGGAACATAACGAGACACAAGACGACTCAACAAAACTAGCATTAGCTCTTTTGAAAGAAAAAGCGCGAACTCGTGAAATTGATGATCGTTTAGAGGACATGAAAAAGGAGAACTCACTCCTGAGAGTTTTTGCATCAAGTGGTATTACAATAGCATCCTTTACTCATGAACTTGATAGTCTAAACGCCAGACTTGGAAATCGCTTTGATCAATTAGCGACTCTAATTTTAGCTTATTCAGATATGGATAAGAACGCCCGCCTCACGATCCAGGACTTTAAAAATCCATTCAAACGGATAGAGATGCTAAAGCGAGATGATGAACGTGTTAAAAACTGGATTAAATACTCATTAAGAACCATTAGAAAAGATAAAAGAAAGCGAGTAAAAATAAATATAAAGACCTATTTGGAAAATCTTCGCGATGAGTGGACCAGCACACTAGAAGACAGACAAGTATTCTTGGATGTCCAGGTCAACGATAAAGCGCTGTCTCTAAGAGCATATGAAATAGACCTAGACTGCATATTCAACAATCTAATTATAAACTCTGCCGACGCCTTTAAGCGCCCTGGCTTTTCCGGACGCAGAAATATATCCATAAAAGCCGAAAGTAAAAATGAAAAAATTTACTTCTCTTATAATGACACCGGCCCAGGCCTTTCCAAAGATATTTTGGACCCTCAAGATATTTTTCGGCCTACATTTACAACTAAAACCAACAATCTGGGAGAGGAAACTGGCACAGGGCTTGGCATGTGGTTGATTGAAAAAACCGTTGAAGAATATGGAGGCAGAGCAACACTTGGCCAAGAAGATGGATTCGCTTTGTTTATGGAGCTAAAGGGATGAACAACGGAAGAATAGTTTATATTGATGAAGATCCTGATGATATTGTTTATTTTCAGGACTTTGTAGATGGCCACTTTTCACTAGAAACCATTCAAGTCGTCAATGAATCTGAACTAAGCGATATAGTAGATGACATCTTAAATTCGCCACCAGATGCAGTCATAACTGATTTCATGCTCAACGAAAAAGCAACTGTGGGGTTTAATGGCCAAGCACTTATCGAATTATTGCAGGAGCGGAACAAGCATATTCCGTGCTTTTTACTCACTTCACATGCACCGGACGCACTTGAGGCCACCCATGACGCACGCCTAGTCCAAGCTAAGGCTGTAATGATGGGAGAGGATAATTTAAAATCTCTTTTTCGTTCGCAGATAGCTAAGGTCATTGAGGATCATCGAGTAAAGTTGAGTAGAGCAGAAGAAGAGCTAGAGTCATTATTAGCCATAATGAATAACGAGCTGACCGCACAGCAAAGAAAACGAATAATTGAGCTTGACAACTACATCGAAGAGCATGGCATGACATCTCACGCTCTACCTGAAGAATTAAAAGAAGAGCGCAGCATTAAACTTTTGACAGAGCTAATAAGCCAAGTAGATCAGCTTTTAAGTCGGGAGGAGAAAAAATGATGCCGCTTCCTATAAAAGCCACTAGACCCATTCGACGCACCACAATACAAAAAAAATCTCGCTATTCGTTATACAAGCCAGAATTACGAGAGGACTTTATTTCAAAATGCGGGTATTGCGACACGCCAGACTATTACTCTGGAGGCCGCACAGGCTTCCATATCGATCATTTCGCGCCAAAATCAAAATTTGACTTACTGAAGAACGAATATAACAACCTTGTATACTGCTGCCCTATTTGCAACTTAGGAAAGAGTGATGACTGGCCAGGAGACAACCCAAATACTTCATTCATGGGTGACATCGGATATATTGATCCTTGCAGCGAAATTTATAATGAACACTTAGCAAGAAACCAAGACGGCACGATTTTAGCGTTAACCCCCTTAGGTAGTTACATCCACAAAAGACTAAAACTAAACTTGCGCAGACGACAAATTTGCTGGTTAATGGAGCGAATGGAAGACCAACTTACGCGACTTGCAAAACTTGGCGGACGAGACGACGCTGAAATCAAAGCTTTATGTGAACTTACAATAGAGTATTTTAAATATGCAGGATTCTTAAAGCGTGAATAATTTTTTTCTAGAGGACATTGAGTCTTCTCGTATTTTTGCGCAAAACCATATCGCTGATGAAAAAAAGAAACTAGCGGAACAGTATTTCACTCCCGCTAGAGTCTCACAAATAATGGCGACTATGTTCACAGACAATACGACAAAAAAGCTAACTTCATTAGATCCGTGCTGTGGGGTTGGCAACCTTGCGGCCGCATTACTGACTCGTTCATTAGAGCGCAAGGAAAAAACCAGTATTACTTTGGTTGAAAAAGATCCAATATTAGTATCAATCGCGAATAAAAATTTCATGCACGCTCCAAACACCATTGTATTGGAAGCTGACTTTTTTGAGTTTTGGCAGAAATCCGATAAATTCGACAGAATAATACTAAACCCACCTTACTCTAAAATCCCATCAAATTCGGACTTATCAAAATTTTGCCGTAAAACCCTAGGATATAGAGAGTCGAATATATATTCAGCATTTGTCTCGCTTTGCTTAAAACTTCTTTCCGACACTGGAGAGTTAGTAGCAATAATACCGAGAAGCTTTTGCAATGGGCCTATGTTTAAGGGATTCAGAACATTTATTCTAAGCGAGTTCTATATCCATGAAATTTATCTTTTTGAGTCTCGTAAGATTTTTTGGGACTCTAGCGTCCTACAAGAAACTGTAATTTTGAAAATTTCCAAGACACCTAGTGAGCTGGTTAAAATATCTCACGAGCGTCTAAATGGCGAAATCAACAAGAAGCTAATCTCCAACAAAAAAGTCTACTTCGAAGCGGACCCGCAAAAGTTTTTTCATATACCATTAGCAAGCGGTGACGACGAACTCTTAGACAAAGTATCAAAGTTCAAAAATAATCTTTTGTCTTTAGGGCTCAAGGCATCTACAGGAAAGGTTGTAGATTTCAGATGCGAAGATCTTCTAGTTAGAAGAAAATCAAGCTCAACCACCCATCTTCTATATCAAGACAGCATTACCTCCCAGAACGAAATCAACTTCAGCCTGAACAGCACAATCAAACCACGATTCATAAAGGTCAACAACGATTCAAAATCCATTTTAATACCCAGAAAAAACTACATTATAATTCGGAGAATATCATTTAAGGAATCAAAAACTAGAATTGTAGCAGCACCTCTACTTACTCAGGTCTATAACGATGAATTTATAGGAATCGAGAACCATCTAAATTATATATGGGGAGAAAAAAACCTCCTAACTCAAGAACTTTGCATTGGATTGTTCGCTTACCTCTCAACCCCATCCATCGACATGTACGTGAGGAGATTCTCTGGCCACACCCAGATAAACGCAACAGACTTGAACTCCCTACCTCTACCGAGTGCATTAGAACTAGAAGACTTTGGAAAAACCAACAAAGGATCATCAACAGAGGAAATAAAGATATTAGCAGAACAACACTTCTTCCCCACAGCATAAACCTTAAGCTCTTAGGATAGCCCCCATTAAAAACAACGAATACACAACAACAATTAGACTTCCATACGTTACCAAAGCAGTAGTGCAATGGTAACGGCCATCCAATCTATCGTTAAATTCTGAAATCCTTACACTTCAATTTAAAACCGATTATCCTCTCCAACCTTGAATTCATCTCACGTTCTTATACAACATCAACCGCGCCCCCTCATGCATCCCCCGGGTCAACTCCAGCAACCGTTCAAACTCCCGCGGATGCTCCTGCGCCACATCCTCACGCGGGGTGCTCGACGCCAAATCATGCAAAGTCGCGCCACTGCCGTCGTGTTGCATCTGCAGCAAAAAGTCCTTGGTCACGCCGCCAATCACCGGGAAGGTTCCTTCCCTCAACACCAACGGCACCACCCGCTCCCCTTCCGGTGCAGGCTGCTGAATGTCCCGCCCCATGGCGCCATTGGTGAAGGGCATCCCGGCCATGCCGGCCACGGTGGGCAGCAGGTCGGCGAGGCCGACGGCTTCTTCGATCACTCTGGGCTGCAACATCCCCGGGGCATGAATCAGCAGCGGTACGTTGTTGCTTTCCAGCCCTAGCTGTTCAAACGCGGGGGCCATGTGGGGGATCTGGCTGATGCGGGTGTTGTGGTCGCCGAAGAACACGAAAATCGTGTTGTCGTAGTAGCCGCCCGCTTTGGCGATCTCCATCAGCCGACCGATGTTGAAGTCCAGCAGGCGCACGGCGTTGTATTGCGCCAGGCTGCGGGAACCCGCGGCCTGGACCTGTTCCAGGGGCAGGTCCTGGGCTTGGAAGCCGTCGTTGTCCTTGGGGATGGTGAACGGGCGGTGGTTGCCGGAGGTTTGCAGGTAGGCGAAGAACGGTTGGTCCCGGGGGATGGCGCGCAGCAGGCGGTCGCTTTCCTTGAACAGGTCGAGGTCGGAGATGCCCCAGACGTCCACCTGGGGCGATTGCCAGTGGCTTTCGTCGTACAGGCGCACGTTGTCGATGCTTTGGCGAATCAGGCCGTTGATGTTGGCCCAGCCGGCGTTACCGCCGATCAGGTAGAGCTTGTGGTAGTCGCTGAAGGCGTTGATCAGGCTGTGTTGGCGGGTGATCAGCGGCTGGCGGGTGGCGGTCTCTTGGCGGGTGACGTCGGGCACGCCGGTGATGCTGGCCCACACGGTCTTGGCGGTGCCGGTGACCGGGACGTAGAAGTGTTTGAAGAACCAGCTCTGGCTGGCCAGGCGGTCGAGGTTGGGGGTGGGGTTGAGCGGGTTGCCGTAGGCGCCCACGGCGCTGGTGCCGAGGGATTCGAGCATGACGAAGATGACGTTGGGCGGCCGTGGGCGGTCGATGCGGTACGGCTGCACGCCTTGTTGGCGGGTGAAGCTCAGGCTGTGCGGGTCCGGCTGGTCGACGCCGAGGTAACGGGCCAGGGCCGGGTAGTGTTGGCGCACCTGGGCTTCGTCGTACTGGGCCTGGCCGGCCTTGAGGGTGTCGTAGAAGAACAGCACGGGGTTGAGGCCCAGGGCGGCGATCTGGCTGTTGCCGGAGAAGTAGGCGTCGCTCCAGCGCAGAGGGACGGGGTTTTCCAGGTTGAGGTTGTCTACCCGGCCCAGCAGGCCGAGGAACACGGCGGCGATGCCCAGGACGCTGACGCTGGCCAGGGACCAGCGGCCCAGGGGTTGCGCCGGGCGGTCGAGGGTCCGGCGTTCCAGGCGCAGCAAGGCGTAGCAGCACAGGGCCAGGGCGCTGCCCCAGGCGAGGACGATCCACAGCACCGGGTAGCTTTCCCAGAGCATTTGCCGGGAGATCTGTGCGTCGTCCAGGTAGCGCAGCACCGTGGCGTTGATGCGTACGCCCAGGTAGGCGTAGTGGCCGAAGTCGATGATGTACAGCAGCCCTACCCCGCCCAGTACCAGCAGCAGGTAGGCCCGGGCCAGCCAGCGCAAAGTTGGCAGGCGCAGCAGGTTCCAGCGCGGCAACCAGGCCAGCAGGGCCAGGGGCAGCAGTATCAGCAAGGTCAGGCGCAGGTCGAAGCGCAGGCCGATGCCGAGGGTCTGGAGGATGGCCTCGCGCTGGTCGGCGGCGCTCAGGCCCACCCCGGAAAAAACCACGGCGAACAGCAGCCGCAGCAGTGCCAGCAATCCGAATACCAGCCCGATTGCGCCCACGCCGTAGCGCAGGCGGCGTGATTGCAACCCGCCCATCATTGACCTCTGTGTGGTGTTGTCGAAGGCCGCGGCGCGGCCGGTTGGTTTACCCGGCAAGGGGCTGCCCGCGGCTGCGCTGGGTGACGCGGCGCCACAGCCACAGCAGCAGCGCGCCGCTGCCGGCGATCAGGCAGTAGCCCGCCAGCAGCGGGTCCAGCAGGTAGTCCCAGTAGTTTTCCGAAGGCTTCAGACGCAGGGCAAAGGCCAGGGTCCCGGCTGCCAGCATCAGTACCCCCAGCAGGTTGCGCTGCCACAGCAGCACCAGCGCCACCAGGCCCATCAGCACGATCATCGGCCGTGGGTTGTAGCCCCAGCGGTAGGGGTCGAGGTAGGTCAGGCCCAGGGTCGCGGGGTACAGGCTCAGGGTCAGGCCGATAAACAGCAGCAAAACCTGCACCCGGTGTTTGGCTGGCAAGGGCGCCATCACCCCCAAGTGCCGCAGGCTGACCCAGCCCAGCAGCACCAGGGTGCTGATGGCCAGGTCATCGGTGAAGCTGCGCACATAGGCCGCCAGCGGCAGCTGGTTCAGTGGAATAAAGCTGACCAGCGCCAGCACCGGCAGCAGCCAGGGCCGCCAGGGCGCGGTCACTCGCAGGCTGCCAAGCAGCACGAAGCCCAGGAGGATAAAACTCAGGTGGGCTTGCCACAGGGACAGCATCACAAGCGCTCCGCCAGCCACGCCGCGTTGAAGCTGACGTGCTTGATAAAGGTGTTGTTCCAGGAATAGACCAGGTGGTACAGGCCGTCCGTCCCGCGGCTGAAGTAGGGGTATTCGTACTCGAAGTCGCAGCCCTGGGGCTTGCACACCCGGTAGTCGAGGTTGCTCAGGAAGCGCTGTTCCAGGGGCAGACGCCGGGCGCCGCTGGAGGCACGGAAACCTTCGCCGATGATGTCCTTGTAGGCCTCGTGGGAAAACGGCTGGCCCAGGGGATCGGGGGACTGGTCCAGTTCCACCAGGGGCCGCCACTGGCTGAGGCCGGCGTCGGTGCCGTACAGACTGAGTTTGAAGCGCCCGTCCTGCAGATCGTTGAGGGCCACCAGCAGGCCCTGGTTGTCGGTGCCCACCGCCGCCAGCGATGAGTTGGGGTTGGACGGTTGCAACGGATAGGGCTCGCTCCAGGTCTGCCCGGCGTCTTCGGTGCGGCTGGCCAGGACCTTGTGGTGGGTGTCGCCGGCGTAGCGCAGCATGGCCACGGCGCGGCGTTCGTCCAGGGGCACGATGGTCGGTTGCAGGGAGTGCTTGCCACGGCTGATGCGGAATTTGTCGATCACCGCGCCATCGGCGCTCAGGTACAGGTACTCGGCGAACTTGCCCATGAACTCGTGGTACACCGGCAGGCCGATCGCGCCGTCGGCATGGAACACCGGCGCGGCGCGCACCAGGGTGCTGATGTTGAAGAACGGCGAGGTCACCAGCTGTCGCGGCGCCGACCAGCTACGCCCCAGGTCGTCGGAAACCATCAGGTTGATGGCGCTGGTGGCCCAGCCGCCCACCGACACCGAGACGTAGAACAGCCACAGGCGCTGATCCGGGCCCAGGGCGATCACCGGGTTGCCGAGCTTGCGGATATAGCGCCCGGTGCCGTCACGGGTCGATTCGCGGGTGGCCAGCACCTGCTCGGCGCCCCACTCGCCGCTCTGGGCGTCAAAGCGTGCGCTGCGCACCTGGACGTCGGCGGCGCCTTCCCGGGAGCCGGCGAACCACACGGCCATCAGGTCGCCGCCGGGCAAGGCGGTCACCGAGGACGAATGCACGAAGTCATCCAGGTCAGAGGAGACGAAACGGCTGTTGTATTGCGGCGTACTGTTGGTCGTAGCCGTATCGCTGCTGACCACAGCCTGGGCAAACGGCGCCAGCTGATGGGGAGGATGGCTGCGCCAGGCGGCAATAAAGACGACGGCCAACAGCAGGCTGCCGCAGAGGAAGATCAGGCGAAAGGACAGCGCACGCATACAGGAGCCCGTGGCAAATACAGGGTGGGAACAAGGGAAAAACCATTAGTGCCGATCACTGTCCGGCAAGGGCCGACGGCGGCCGGTGAGCATCGACAACGGCAGGTTGTCGCGCACCTGCAGGCTTTCAAAAATCGCCGCGCACACATGCAACAGCACCAGCCCCAGCAGCACATCGGCGCTAGTCTCATGCACTTGCAGCGGCCAATCGGCGCCCCACAGGGCATCGACCTCTTCCATCAGAAAACCGCTGATGCCGATCAGCAACAGCGCCAGCAGCATCAGCAACATCACTAAAGCCCCGAGGGGCGAATGCCCCAGGCGATGCTCGGGGCGCCCGGCCAGCAGCGAGCGCAGGTGCCGCGCCAGCCGGGCCCGGGTCGGCCAGAAGTCGGACCAGCGCGCACTGCGCGGCCCGACAAATCCCCAGGCTGTGCGCAACAGCAGCCAGGCCATGGCGTAGTAGCCGAGCCAGACGTGCCAGTCGTCACCGGCTTCATTGAAGAAGTAGTTGCCGATAAAGACCCCGGCGATGGACAGGTGAAACAGTCGCACCAGCGGGTCCCACAGCCGCAGGGAAGCGTGCGGCATCAGCCTTTGATCTCGATCTTCACCGCCTTGCCGGTTACCGGATCGTGGTAGATCTCGACCTTGCGCTTGTCCTTGTCGAAGCCGTAGATCTCGTAGCAGTTGCCGTCGGTGACCTTGAACTTGCTGATCTGGTAGCCCTGGGCCTTGAGCTGTTCCTGAAAGGCCTTCTGATCCTGCCATTGCGAACGTTCGGCGGTGGTGCATTGCGGGCCGGCGAGGGCCAGGGGGCTGGCGAGAACCAGGGACAGCAGGAGGATCTTGCGCATGGAAAACGCTCCGGTGATGGGGGAGATTCCACTGTGCAAAACCAAGCTTAGTGAAAGCTTAGTTGGCAACGCGCGGTAACATTTTCCCCGCTAAAAACCCCTGCCGACGGACCCTGGCCGGCGTCATCATGCGCCCCTTCCCTGCCCCCTCGCCCTACCGAGAACCGCCCATGCGCCTGCTGCTTGTCGAAGATGATCGTGCCCTCGGCCAGGGCATCCGCGTGGCCCTGAGCGCCGAAGGCTACACCCTGGACTGGCTGCAGGACGGCGCCAGCGCCCTGCACGCCCTGCGCACCGAAAGCTTCGACCTGTTGCTGCTGGACCTGGGCCTGCCGCGGCTCGACGGCCTGGAACTGCTGCAGCAATTGCGCGCCGCCCAGCAGGACCTGCCGGTGCTGATCCTCACCGCTCGCGACGGCACCGCCGAACGCATCGCCGGGCTGGATGCCGGGGCCGACGACTACCTGGTCAAGCCCTTCGATGTCGAGGAATTCAAGGCCCGGGTCCGCGCCCTGCTGCGCCGCAGCCAGGGTCGTGCCCAGCCGCTGCTGGAACACGCCGGCATCCGCCTCGACCCGGCCAACCAGCAGGTGCATTACCAAGACAACGAAGTGGTGCTGACGCCCATGGAATACCAGCTGCTGCACCAGCTGATGGTGCGCCCGGGCAAGGTGGTGACCCGCGAGCGCCTGTCCCGGGCGCTGTACGGCTGGCAGGACCGGGTCGAGAGCAACACTCTGGAAGTGCTGATCCATAACCTGCGCAAGAAGCTCTGCAGCGAGCTGATCCGCACTGTGCGCGGCGTCGGTTACGTGCTGGCGCTCAAGCCATGAGCTCGGTGCGCACGCGGATTATGCTGCCGGTCCTGGTCCTAGTGCTGCTGGGGGATTTGCTGATCAGCTGGCTGGTGCTGCGCGACAGCCACCATGAGGTCGAAGAGGTCTACGACGCCCAACTGGCCCAGAGCGCGCGCCTTCTGCAAGGGGTACTGCGCCAGCGCGACCCGGCCCAAAAGCCGGACGCGGCGGACTGGGAGCGCCTGCACCAGGCCTTCGACCAGGCCATGAGCCGGGTCGGCGTGGACGGCGCCGCCCACCCCTATGAAACCCGCCTGACCTTCCAGGTGTGGCGCGATGACGGCCAGTTGCTGATGCGCTCCGCCGAGGCCCCGCTGCTGGAGGCGCCGCCCACCACCCTGGGGGCCCACGACATCCTGGAAAACGGCAAGGACTGGTGCGCCTTTCTTCTGGCCGACCCGCAGCAGGGCTTGCTGATCTGGGTCGGCGAGCGCGATGACATCCGCCAGGACCTGATCCAGCGCATCGTGCGCCATACCCTGTGGCCGACCCTGATCGGCGTGCCGCTGCTGGCGTTGCTGATCTGGCTGACCATCGGCTGGGGCCTGGCGCCGCTGCGGGCCATGGCCCGGGCCATTCGCGGGCGCAGCAGCGACACCTTGCAGCCGCTCGGGCTCAAGCCCCTGCCCCAGGACCTGGAGCCAATGCAGACCGCCCTCAACCAGTTGTTGGCCCAGATCGACAGCCTGCTGGAGCGCGAGCGACGCTTTATCGCCGACGCCGCCCATGAACTGCGCACGCCCCTGGCGATCCTGCGGATTCATGCGCAGAACGCCCAGAGTGCCGGCAACCCGGAGCAACGCCGGGAAGCCCTGGATTTTCTAGTGAGCGGCGTCGACCGGGCCACCCGCATCGGCAGCCAGTTGCTGACCATGGCCCGCATCGAACCGCAGCTGAACAGCCCGCGCCTGAGCCGCATCGACCTCAGCGCCCTGGTGCGCGAAGAGCTGGCGGAACTGACGCCCCTGGCCCTGGAGAAAGACGTCGAACTGGTGCTGGAAGGCGACGAAGGCTGCCTGATCGCTACCGACCCGGTGGCCCTGGCCATCGCCCTGCAGAACCTGGTGACCAACGCCCTGAACTTTGCCCCAGCGGGCAGCGAGGTACGGGTCGGCCTGCGGCCCCAGGCGGACGGCGCGATGCACCTGTGTGTGGAAGATGCGGGGCCGGGTATCGACGAGCAGCAGCGCGAGCGTTTGCTGGAGCGCTTCTACAGCCAGGGCAATGCCAATGGCGCCGGGCTGGGGCTGGCGATTGTGCAGATGATCGTCAGCAAGATCGGCGGTCGCCTGGAGTTGCGCAATCGGCCTGAGGGCGGGCTGTGTGCATTGTTGTTGCTGGGGCCGGCGCTTTAGTCGGCGGCGCGAAGGGCCTATCCTGTGCGCCGCTCGGGAATGGGGGCGGCCTTGCGGGCGTATTCGCTGGCAAGCCAGCGCCTACACAAGCACGCCCCCGTAGGAGCCGGCTTGCCGGCGAAAGCGTCCGTAAGATCGCCTTCGTCGGCAAGCCGGCTCCCACAAACGAACTGACAATCAGGGAGATACCCATGGCCATGCCGGAACGGCTGAAACCAACACCCGCCACGCCGAAAATACGTGCGCTGATGAAGGGCTTGCTGAAGCAGATCCTCGACCGCATCTGGGACAACCAGGAACGGGAAAGCCCCGAGATCAATGCACTGATCCAGCAGTGGAACAGCCACGCCGGCCGGCCTTTCGAGTTCCACGAATTTCGCGATATGCACAGCCATACCAGCGCGGCGAACTTTCTGCGCACGGCCTTTCATCAGGAGCGCTACGTTGACGACCTGAGCTTCGCCGAGGCCTGCGCCCTGGCGGATTTCATCTGCCAGTGCGAGGGCACGGAATCTGATACGGACTACGCCCTGAACCTGCTGGAAACCAACTTCCCCGAGGCCAATGCCTCGGACCTGATCTTCTGGCCCAACGAGTGGTTTGGCGATCAAGATATGTTGCATATCGAGCTGAGCTCGGCGCAGATCATCGGTTATCTGATGGCGCAGTCTTCGCGGCAACTGCAGGATGCACCGCCGATCACCTTGCCCTACCCCATTCCACCGCAGCCATAGAGGCCCTCGGGCTGGCCAGCTGCATAAGCACCGCCGTGGCCAGCCACAGGTAAGGGCGTCCAATTCGCCCCTCGTTCAGCCCTGATCGCCGCCGCCCACCGGCAGCACCGTGCCGGTGATGTAGGAGGCTTCGTCGGAGGCCAGGAACAGGATCGCCGCTGCCTGCTCGTCAACGCTGCCGTAGCGGTGCATCAGGCTGCTATCCAGGGTCTGGTCGACGATCTGCTGGTACCAGGCCTGCTCTTCGGTACTAGGCTCGGCGCTGTTGCGCGGAATGCGCCGCGGCGGTGCCTCGGTGCCGCCGGGAGCGGTGGCGTTGACCCGCACGCCGCGGCCGGCGGTTTCGAAGGCCAGGCACGCAGTGAGTGCATTGATGCCGCCCTTGGCCGCGCCGTAGGGCACGCGGTTGAGGCTGCGGGTGGCGATGGACGAGACGTTGACGATGGCGCCGCTGCCCTGCTCCAGCATCTGCGGCAAGGCGGCGTGGCAGCACCACAGGGTGGGGAACAATGAGCGACGGACTTCGGCTTCGATCTGCGCGGTCTCGTAGTGTTCGAAGGGCTTGGCCCAGATGGTGCCGCCGACGTTGTTGATGAGGATGTCGAGGCGGCCGAAGTGGGCGATGGCCGCCGCCATGATCCGGCTGCATTCGCTGTACTGCTCCAGGTCGGCGGTCAGGGCCAGGACCGGGTAGCGGGGGCTGAGTTCGGCGGCCAGTTCGAAGACCAGTTCGGAGCGGTCCACCAGCACCACGCGGGCGCCCTCTTCGGCCAGGCGTTCGGCAACGCGACGGCCGATGCCCTGGGCGGCGCCGGTGACCAGGGCGACTTGGTTGTGGAAACGGTTCATGGAAACCTCGTGAATGCAAAAAGATAGGGAGAACACCACCCGACGTAGGAGCCGGCTTGCCGGCGAAGGGGCCCTTGAGCCTTGCAGCACTCTTGTGGACGCCTTCGCTGGCAAGCCAGCTCCTACAGCGCTATGGCTTGCCGTGTGGGATTCCGTAGGAGCCGGCTTGCCGGCGAAGAAGCCCTTGAGCCTTGCAGCGCCCTTGTGGACGCCTTCGCTGGCAAGCCAGCTCCTACAGCGGCGGGGCGCTCTTCAGGCGGCGCTGGCGGCAAATTTCTCGTAGTAGAAATTCGTTGGGGCGATGCCCTGTTCGCGGATGAACTGGCTCACCGCCTCCACCATTGGCGGCGGCCCGCACAGGTAGACATCCACATCGCCCTGGTTGAGGTGCGCCGGTTCGATGTGCTGGGTCACGTAGCCCTTGCGCGGGTACTGGCTCTCGGGGTTGGCCACGCAGGCGCTGAAGCTGAACTGCGGGATACGCGCGGCAAAGTCTTCCAGGCGCTCCAGTTCCACCAGGTCGAAATCGTTGGTCACGCCGTAGATCAGATGCAACGGGTGCTCGCTGCCCTGCTCGGCGATTTTCTCCAGCATGGCGGTGAACGGCGCCAGCCCGGTGCCACCGGCCAGCAACAGCAAGGGCCGGCGGATGTCCCGCAGGTAGAAGCTGCCCAGGGGCCCGGCCAGGGTCATGCTGTCGCCGGCTTTGGCGAGACTGGTGAGGAAGCTGCTCATCAGGCCGCCGGGCACATTGCGGATCAGGAAACTGACTTCGCCATCGCGCTGCAGGGAGCTGAAGGAATAGGCGCGGGTCTGCTCGCTACCAGGCACGCCAAGGTTGACGTACTGCCCCGGCAGGAACGCCAGCTGGTTCAGGGCCTCGCCCTTGATCGACAGGGCGATGGTGCTGTCGGACAACTGGCGCACCGCGCTGATGCTGGCCTGGAAGGTGGCCTGCCCGGCCCGGCAGACCTGGGACGAGGCCGGCACCCGCACCACGCAGTCGCTCAAGGCGCGCATCTGGCAGGTGAGGACAAAACCCTGCTCGGCCTCGTCGGCGCTCAGCGCGTCCTCGATGTAGTCCTCCCCCAGCTCGTAGCGCCCCGCCTCGGCCAGGCACTTGCAGGTGCCGCAGGCGCCGTCGCGGCAGTCCAGGGGAATATTGATGCCCTGGCGGTAGGCGGCGTCAGCCACGGTTTCGCCCGGGTTGGCGTTGACGAAACGGGTCACGCCGTCTTCGAAATTGAGTGCGATTTGATGGCTCATGGCAGTCGCCTCAGAGGTGGTAGATATCGACGACCTGGCGAACGTAGTCGTTCTTCAGGATGACTTTCTTGGCCAGGATCAGCGGGTTTTCGCCCCGCAGGTCGAGGGTGTAGAAGCTGCAGCCGAAGTAGCTGTCCACGGTCTTGTAGCGAAAGCTCAGGGTGTGCCAGTTGAAGCGCAGCTTGCACTGGCCGTCGCCCTGCTCCAGCAGCTCAATATTGCTCAGGTTGTGGGAGGTGCGGGTGTCGGGAATGCTGGCGCTGGAGCGCTCGGTCTTGATGCGGAACACCCGGTCTTCCAGGCCGCTGCGGTTGCCGTACCAGATCAGCGAGATTTCCCGCTGCGGGTCTTCGGTCAACTGGTCGCTGTCGTCCCAGGAGGGCATCCAGAAGGTCGCGTCCGGGGCGTAGAGTTCCAGCCAGCTGTCCCAGTCCTTGTCGTCCAGGTAGCGGGCTTCGCGGTACAGGAAATCGCGCACGGCATCGTAGGAAATGGTCATTGCACGGCCTCCACGTCGATCCGGCGAGAGGCTTCAAGCTCCAGGGCCGCGAGCATGGTTTGCTGCCAGTACTTGTGCTGCATCACGAACAGGCCCTCGTCCTCGGTGCGCACCCCGCTGAGGATCGGTTGCAGGTCGATTTCTTTCGCTGCGTCGTCCGCCCCCTGGACCCAATGCTCGGCGCCGCGGGACATGTCGTTCCAGGCCGGGGTGCTGCCCTGGTAGCCGAGTTGGCAGGAGCGGAATTCCTCCAGGTCGTCGGGGGTGGCCATGCCGCTGACGTTGAAGAAGTCTTCGTACTGGCGGATGCGCCGGGCCCGGGCTTCGTCGCTCTCGCCCTTGGGGGCGATGCAGTAGATGGTGATTTCGGTACGGTCCACGGAGATCGGCCGGGCAATGCGGATCTGCGAGCTGAACTGGTCCATCAGGTAGAGGTTCGGATACAGGCACAGGTTGCGCGAGTTCTCGATCATCCAGTCGGCGCGGGCCTGGCCAAAGTCCTGGGCCAGTTCGTCGCGGCGCTCGTAGAGCGGGCGGTCTTCGGGGTTGGACCAGCGGGTCCAGAGCAGCATGTGGCCCTTGTCGAACGAGTAGAAACCGCCGCCCTGCTTGGCCCAGGTGCCGGCGCTCATGGTGCGGATGTCTTCCCCGGCCTCGCGCTGCTTGCGCTGGTTCTGGGTGGCGGCGTAGTTCCAGTGCACCGAGCTGACGTGGTAGCCGTCGGCGCCGTTCTCGGCGGTGAGCTTCCAGTTGCCTTCGTAGATGTAGCTGGAAGAACCGCGCAGCACTTCCAGGCCGTCGGCGGACTGGTCGACGATCATGTCGATGATCTTCGCCGACTCCCCCAGGTGCTCCACCAGGGGCAGCACGTCGGGGTTGAGGCTGCCGAACAGGAAGCCACGGTAGGACTCAAAACGCGCGACGCGGGTCAGGTCGTGGGAGCCTTCGCAGTTGAAGCTGGCCGGGTAGCCGGCGGCGGCCGGGTCCTTGACCTTGAGCAGCTTGCCGGTGTTGTTGAAGGTCCAGCCGTGGAACGGGCAGGTGAAGGAGGCCTTGTTGCCGGTCTTGTGCCGGCAGAGCATGGCGCCGCGATGGCTGCAGGCGTTGATGAAGGCATTGAGCTCGCCGTTCTTGTTGCGCGCGATGAACACCGGCTGCCGGCCCATGGTGGTGCTGTAGTAGTCGTTGGGGTTGGGGATCTGGCTTTCATGGGCCAGGTACAGCCAGTTGCCTTCAAAGATGTGCTGCATCTCCAGGTCGAACAGCCGGGGGTCGGTGAACATCTCCCGCTTGCAGCGGTAGACGCCCTGATCGGGGTCTTCTTCAAGCAGGGAATGCAGGTATTCGGGTCGCAGGGACATGGCCGCCGCCTCCATTGTTTTTATTCAGGCAGGGCCATGCTAGGGCGGGCTTGGAACGGGCAATAGCCAATGCGTGCAGACCTGTATCCGTTTTCTGCAAAAGCGCCGACGTGGCCTGTGTAGGAGCCGGCTTGCCGGCGAAAAGGCCCTTGGATGGGGTGCTGAGCCTGCAGGCCTCTTCGCTGGCAAGCCAGCTCCTACAAGAGGCCGATGCCTGAGGATCAGTGCCGGCGCTTGAGGGTGTCGGAAGGCAGTTCGCCGTATTGCTGGCGGTAGCTTTGGGCAAAACGCCCAAGGTGCAGGAAGCCGAAATCCAGGGCCAGTTCGGTGACGTTGCGCACCGGGCTGTGCGGGTCGCTGAGGCAGGCGTGCACCCGTTGCAGTTTCTGCTGGCGGATGTAGTTCTTAGGCGTGGTGCGGGCGTTGCGTTCGAACAGCGCGTACAGCGAGCGCAGGCTCATGCGCGCCTGTTGCGCCAGTTCTTCGCAGCCGATGTCGTGCTTGAGGTTGCGTTCGATGTAGTCGGCAATCCGTTCGAAGGTCGCCGCCGAGGCGCCCAGGGCACCGCGCTGTACGTTGGTCTGCATCAGCCCCAGCAGTTTGCCCACCAGGATGTGGGCGTAGTGCTCCTGAACCTTGGGCATGCTTTCCAGGGCTTCGGCTTCCTGGCACAGCAGGCTCAGCAAGGGCACGAAGCCTTCCAGTTCCTGCAGTTGGTAGCGCTGGCGCAGAAAGCGCACGCCCTGCCCCGGGTACTGCCAGCGCTGTTCCTGGCAGGTGTTTTCCACCAGGTGGGTGGGAATCTTGATGATGAATTTTTCGCAGTCGTCGGAATAGGTCAGGTCCACCGGGTCGTCGGGGTTGATCAGCAGCAGCTCCCCCGGGGCGAAGTAGTGCTCCTGGCCCGGGCCACGCCACCGGCAGTGGCCCCGCAGCAGTACTTGCAAGTGGTAGATGCTTTCCAGGGCCGGCGAGGTGACGCGCACGCTGGCGCCGTAGCTGATGCTGCACAAATCCAGGCTGGCCAGTGCCCGGTGCTGCAGGCTGGCCTGGGGATGGCCGGCCCGGGGCAGGCGGATGCAGTGGCTGCCCACGTGCTGGTTGACGTAACCGGATACGGCATAGGGATCGGCTTGAACAAACACGCTGCTGCGCTCACTCAACAGATGCATCTGCATGATCGGGTCACTCTGATGGTTCTTATTGGGTCTGCGCTTCAGGCACGCAGCGCAGTCTCGTCAGGCCCGGCATAACGGCAAAAGCCACGGGCACCTGGGTCGGTGCTCCGTGGCCGGGCCAGGCACGGTCGGCGGTTCAGTCCTCCAGGGCGCGGACCCGCTCGTGGCGCTGCTGCTCTTGCGGCTGGGCCGAAGACTGCAGGGTGAAGTCGAACTCGATCTCGGCAAAGCGCCCGCTGACCCCCAGGGCCTTGGCCCGAGCCTGGTCTTCGCTGAAGGTGATCTGGGCGATCAGCTCGTCGCGAGTGGCGTAGGCAAAATCGTCGTGCAGGTACTGGTCGCCATCCAGGTTGATCTGGGTGGTCAGGTGGCGATGGTCATCGGCGGAGATGAAGAAGTGGATGTGCGCCGGGCGCTGGCCATGGCGGCCCAGTTGGTCCAGCAGTTGCTGGGTCGGGCCATCCGGCGGGCAACCGTAGCCGGACGGCACGATGCTGCGAAAGCGGTAGCGGCCCTCGGCGTCGGTGACGATGCGCCGGCGCAGGTTGAACTCCGACTGGCTGCCGTCGAAGTAGGAATAGGTGCCGCCGGTGTTGGCGTGCCAGACATCGACGATGGCCCCGGCCAGTGGCTCGCCGGCGGTGTTGCGAACCTGCCCCTGCATGAACAGCACCACCCCCGGGTCGACGCCGTCGTCCAGGCGCGCTTCGCCCTGGCTCAGCGGTGCACCGGCCACGTACAGCGGGCCTTCGATGGTGCGCGGGGTGCCGCCGGTTTTGCCCACCTGTTCGTCGGCGGCGTCCATCAGCAGGTCCAGGTAATGCTCCAGGCCCAGGCCCGCGGCCAGTAGCCCGGCTTCCTGGCGGGCGCCGAGAACGTTGAGGTAATTGACGGCCTTCCAGAACTCTTCCGGGGTGATCTCCAGGTCTTCGATGATGTTCACCGAATCCCGCAGGATGCGGTAGATGATGGCCTTGGCCCGGGGGTTGCCGCCCTCGGTGAACTGGCCGCTGGCTTCTTCAAGAAACTGCTGGGCGCTGGCAGTGTGGGAAATTCTGACGTTCATGATTAATCCTCATCTTGTATTTATTAGAGTGGTGAACGGGCTGGCACGGGCTCAGCGGTCATCCTCATGAATGGAAGAAGGATGCCTGCACATCGCATCAACTTCGATGGCCATGTAGGGGTACAGCGGCAATTGCATCAGGGTGTCGTGCAATTCCTGCACGCTGTCGACGTCGAACACGCTGTAGTTGGCGTACAGCCCGGCGATGCGCCACAGGTGGCGCCACTTGCCTTCGGCCTGCAGGCGTTGGGCCAGGGCCTTTTCGTCGGCTTTCAGCTGCGCGGCGCGCTCGGGGTTCATGTCGACCGGCAGGTTCACGGTCATTTTCACGTGGAATAGCATGCAGCCCTCCTCAGGTGTGATGCAGCACGGGGGTGGTTTTGTCGCGACGGAAGAACGCCAGGCGCTCTTCGTCCAGGCTCAGGCCAAGGCCCGGTGCCTTTGAGACATGCAGGTGGAAATCCCGGTACACCGGCGGCTCGGCGAGGATGTCCTCGGTCAGCAGCAGCGGGCCGAACAGTTCGGTGTCCCAGCGCAGTTTGTTCAGGGTCAGGAAGGCGTGGGCCGAGGCCAGGGTGCCGATGCCGCCCTCGAGCATGGTGCCGCCGTACAGGCCGATGCCCGCCGCCTCGGCAATCGCCGCGGTGCGCAGGGTGGCGCGAGGACCGCCGTTCTTGGCGATCTTCAGGGCGAACACCGAAGCCGCCCCTTCCCGGGCCAGGTTGAAGGCGTCTTCCACGCACTCGATGGATTCGTCGGCCATGATCGGCGCCGGGCTGCTGGCATTCAGGCGCACCATGCCGGCGCGGTTGTTGCGCGAAATCGGTTGTTCGATCAGGTCGATGCCATTGCCGCCGAGGATGCGGCAGGCGCGCAGGGCCACGGCTTCGTCCCAGGCCTGGTTGACGTCGACCCGCACGCTGGCGCTGTCGCCCAGGGCCTTCTTGATGGCGATCACGTGGGCCAGGTCGCGGTCCACTTCACCGGCGCCGATCTTCAGCTTGAAGATGCGGTGGCGGCGCAGGTCGAGCATCTTCTGCGCTTCGGCGATGTCCTTGGCGGTGTCGCCGCTGGCCAGGGTCCAGGCCACCGGCAACGCATCGCGCACCCGGCCGCCCAGCAGTTCGCTGACCGGCAGCCCGAGGCGCTTGCCCTGGGCGTCGAGCAAGGCGCTTTCGATACCGGATTTGGCGAAGGTGTTGCCGCGGATGCTCTGCTCCAGGCGCAGCATGGCGGCGTTGATGTTGCTGGCGTCCTGGCCGATCAGCAGCGGCGCGACGAAACGGTCGATATTGGTCTTGATGCTATCCGGGCTTTCATTGCCATAGGCCAGGCCACCGATGGTGGTGGATTCCCCCAGGCCTTCGATGCCGTCGGCGCAGCGCAGGCGGATCAGCACCAGGGTCTGGTTCTGCATGGTGTGCATGGCCAGCTTGTGGGGGCGGATGGTCGGCAGATCGACGATGATCGTCTCGATCGATTCAATGGCAGAAGCGTGCATTTCCATACCCATCAGGTTCTTGAAGTTCTGCCAGCGATTCTGTCCCGGCTTTTTCCGGGGTTCCAATATAGAATTGGTCTGGCTTGATACCTTTAAGGTATGCACTTCACCACTGGGGAGCTGTCATGGAACTGCGTCATCTGCGCTATTTCCAGGTGCTGGGGGAAACCCTCAATTTCACCCGCGCCGCCGAGCGCCTGCACATCGCCCAGCCGCCGTTGAGCCGGCAGATCCAGCAACTGGAAGACGAGTTGGGGGTGCTGCTGCTGGAGCGTGGCCGACCGCTGCGCCTGACCGCCGCCGGGCGGTTTTTCTACGAGCATTCCAACCGGGTACTGGAGCAGTTGGGCAAGGTCTGCGACAACACCCGGCGCATCGGCCTGGGGCACAAGACCTGGCTGGGCATCGGCTTTGCCCCCTCGACCCTGTACGGCGTGCTGCCGCAACTGATCCGCCGCCTGCGCAGCAACGGCACCCTGGAACTGGAACTGGGCCTGTCGGAGATGACTACCCTGCAGCAGGTGGAAGCCTTGAAGGCCGGGCGCATCGATATCGGCTTCGGGCGTATCCATATCGACGACCCGGCCATCGTGCAGAAGGTGCTGACCGAAGACCGCCTGGTGGTCGCCCTGCCCGCCGGCCACCCGCTGCTGGGGCAACCGGTAAGCCTGGCGCAACTGGCGGAGGAGCCTTTCGTGCTGTACCCGGCCAACCCGCGCCCGAGCTACGCCGACCATGTGATCGCGCTGTTCAACGCCCGCGGCCTGAACCTGAAGATCGCCCAGTGGACCAATGAACTGCAGACCGCCATCGGCCTGGTGGGCGCCGGCATCGGCATTACCCTGGTACCGGCCTCGGTGCAGGTGCTGCACCGTGACGACATCGGCTTCTGCCCGCTACTGGAGTCCGAGGCCACCTCGCCGATCATCCTCAGCCGCCGCATCGGCGAGCCCTCGCCGGGCCTCACCCACTGCCTGCACCTGATCGCCCAGTTGCGCAGCGAGATCGGCCGCGAACACCCCATCGTCAGCTGAAAGCACAACCGCCGGCCCCATCGAAAGACGGGCACCGGCGGCTCTCTTGCAGCTTGGAACGGGCGGCAGCCCTTAGAAGGTCAGGCCAACCTTGAAGCCATACTCGTTACGCTTGAGCTTGGTGTTGTCAGCCACAGGCGTATCTTCGTCCAGCTTGTACTCGGTGCGGGTGTAATAGACCCCGGCCATGACCGGCAGCGAGCCGTTCTGGTTCATCAAGAAATTCACCTCGGCGTAAGGGTTGGTGCGGTCCTTGAGGTCCACGGTGTCGCTGCCGACGTCATCCACCTTGAGCCGCGCCTTGCCGTTGATGGTGTGGCGCGCACCCAGCTCGACGCGCATGGTCAGGTCGTCGAACTGGTGGTTGTAGCCCAGGGCGGCCTTGGCGAAGGGCGACTTGTTGGTGAGCTTCATGTCGTAGTCGCCGGTGTCCGGCTCGTAGCGGGTCCAGGTGTAGCCACCCCCCACCAGCACATCGACAAAGTTGCGTGCGTCCAGAGCCGCGCGCCAGCCCAGGTCGAGGTCGGCCTGGCCTTCCTTGAGCTTGTTGTCGTGCTTCTTGCCGAACTTGGCCTCGACCCCAGCCTGGTAGATCAGGCCCGATTCGGCGGTCATCTTGTTGCCGAAGTTGTAGAACACACCCCCTTCACCCAGGTGCTCCTTGTCGCTTTCACTACCGCCTTCGAGCTTGAAGTCGTTGTAGCTACCGAGGATACCCAGGGTGGAAATCGGCCCGGTGGCCGGGGCGGCCATGGCGCTGCTGGAAAGGGCCAGCAAGGTGGCTGCAGAGGTGCTGGCCAGAAGGGTTGCGAATACCTTTGACATCGTGTGTAGATCTCCCTGTTTGAATAAGGCAAATGCTGCAGGAGCCTTTTCGAGGGAAGTCGAAAGCAAAAGGTTCTAATTATTTTTCACGTTTTTTTCACATCCCTGTGAAGCCTCGCCCCCGCAGGGGCTTTAGGCCTTACAATAGGGCGCTCAATACAGGGCGTAGTCTTTGGGGCAGTGCATGGAAGTATCGAGAGCCGGCCTGATCATCCGGCGCATTCTGGCTTATCTGGTCGACTGCCTGCTGGCACTGCTGCTGTGGTTTGTCCTGTGCCGACTGGCCGAACGCCTCCAATACCCGGATATGGAGCAATTCTCCACCTGGTGCCTGCTGGCCACCTGGTGCCTGTATTTTCCCCTCAACGAATACCTGTGGCGTGGCTACACCGCCGGCAAGGCCCTTTGCGGCCTGCAAGTGATCAATGGCATCGGCCAGCCCCCCTCGCTGTTGCAGGTATTGATCCGCTCGGCGACCCGCCCCTTCGAAGCGGCCATCAGCCCGGTGACCCTGCTGATCTGCTGCGAATCAAGCCGCGGCCAGCGCATCGGCGACCGGCTGGCGCGCACCTATGTCATCCCGTGCAAGGATCTGGCGCGGCTGCGTGGCTTGATGACCGCTCAGCCGAACCTGCCTTGAGCATCCGGCCGTAACCCATTCAGTCTTGCGCCCTGGCGTGGCGCTTTTTCCGGGAGTCTTCATGGCAATCGATCAACACCCGCATGAACAGGCCTTGGTCACGTTCCTCGAACAGCGCCCCGAGCTGCGCGAACAGCTGGACAACCTCAACCCCCTGGAGGCCCGGGCCCGGGGCGAAACCCCGGCGCAGTATCGCGCCGAGCGCCTGCATGAAGCCTTCGAGGCCGAAGCCGAACGCCTTGGGCTGTTCGCCTGGGAACTGAGCCTGCAACTGACCGCTGCCAGCCCCGAGGAATTCCACGTCCAGCGCCTTGAGGTGCACCGGGAAGTGGCGGAGATGGCCGGCATGCCGTGGGACGAGTACTGCACCCTGCACCACCTTGACCCTCGGCCTTGACCCGCACGCGCCCCTCGCAGTCCCTGTTCAGGAGAACCGACGATGTTGCCTTCGACTTCCACGCAATCGGCCAGCGCAGCCCTGCAGCACGCGCAGAAATGGCGCGGACGGGTCGGCCTCGGGCTGGTGGCCTGCCTTTCGGTGCTGGCGGGGATGACCGACGCCATCGGCTTCATGGCCACCGGGGATTTCGTTTCCTTCATGAGCGGCAACACCACGCGCATGGCCGTAGCCATCAGCGATGGCGAACCGGGCCTGGTACTGCGCCTGCTGCTCCTGGTGGCGACCTTTATCGTCGGTAACGCCCTGGGCGTGGTGGTCAGCCGCCTGGCCGGGCACCGTGCCCTGCCCTTGCTGCTGAGCATCGGCGCGTTGCTCTGCGCCTCTGCTGCCTGGCCTTTCGAGCAGCAACTGCCGGCCCTGCTGGCGGCCATCATTGCCATGGGCATGCTCAACGCCGCGGTGGAGGAAGTGAACGGCCTGCCCATCGGCCTGACCTACGTCACCGGCGCCCTCTCACGCTTTGGCCGCGGCCTGGGGCGCTGGATGCTCGGCGACCGGCGCAACGGCTGGCGGGTGCAACTGGTGCCCTGGAGCGGCATGTTCGCCGGGGCGGTGCTGGGCGCCTTGCTGGAACAGCACCTGGGGCTCAAGGCACTGTATGTCAGCGGGTTGTTTGCCGTGCTGCTGGGTGTGGCGTCATTGAAGATCCCCCGCCGCTGGCAACTGGGCTACAAGAACCGCTGACATTGAGCATGGCTATCAGCTGAACAGGCCGCCGCTGTCGGTATCGATCACGATCGACGACAGGCTGATATGCCGCGGCCGGGTCAGGGCGAAGATCACGGCCTCCACCACATCACGGTTGGTGCCCTGCTCGCCCTTCTGCCGCGCCGGAATCTGCTGCCAGGCCTCATCCAGCGGCGAGACATCCTCCAGGTACGGCGGGTGCACGCACAGCGAGCGCACCGGCGTGCCCTTGAGCATCTGCCGCAGGCCATCGGCCAGGGCCAGTTGCCCGTGCTTGGCCGCATAGAACGGCAGCGACACGCTGTGCAGCGGTGCATTGGGCAAGCCGCTGATGGAGCCGATGGTGACGATGTCCGGGCGCTTGGAAGCCTTGAGCACCGGCAGCAGGCCCTGGGTCAGGAGGAAGGTGCCGCTCAGTGCGGCGTCGATCACCCCGGTGACTTCAGCGGCGCTGTGGGGCTGCTCGCTGGCCTCCAGCCACATGGCGCCGTTGTTGATCAGGATGTCCACTTGCGGGTGGCGGACGTGGATCTCAGCCAGGGCGGCCTTGACGCTGTCGCTGCTGGCCAGGTCCACCACCACCTGATCGGCGGGGCTGCCGGTACGCGCCTCGATGGCCGCGCTGACCTGCGCCAGGGCCTCGGGGTTGCGCCCACAGAGAATCAGCTTGCAGCCCTGGTCCGCCAGGCTGATGGCCAGCGCGGCCCCCAAGCCTCTTCCGGCCCCCGTGACCACTACCACCGCCGAATTCAGATCCATCATCCCTTGCTCCTTGTCCCCGGTTGAATGAAGGCGCGAGTCTATCCCTCGCTTCGCGGTTTGGGGCCGGGCAAAGCTTTACCCGATATGTCCTGCATGCCTGGAACCAGAGCCCCGGGGGCGAAACGGGTTTAGCCGATGTTCGGATAAAGCTTTATCATGGCCGCAGTTTTATCCATCGAGTCCGTCATGAAGTTCGCCATCGCCCTGTTCTCTGCCGCCCACGCGCCTTCCTCGCGCCGCGCCCTGCTGTTCGCCCAGGCGGCGCTGGCGGGCGGGCATGAAATTGTCCGGCTGTTTTTCTACCAGGACGGCGTGTACAACGCCGCCAACAGCATCGTCACGCCCCAGGACGAACAGGACCTGCCTCGGGAATGGCGCGAGTTTGTCGGCCAGCATCAACTGGACGGCGTGGTGTGCATCGCCGCAGCCCTGCGCCGAGGCGTGTTGAATGCTGACGAAGCCCAGCGCTACCAGCGTACGTCGGTGAGCGTCGAAGCCCCCTGGGAGCTGTCGGGGCTCGGGCAATTGCATGACGCGGTACAGGCCGCCGACCGCCTGATCTGTTTTGGAGGGGCGTGACATGGCCAAATCCCTGTTGTTGATCAGCCGCCAGGCGCCGTGGACCGGCCCTGGCGCCCGGGAAGCGCTGGATATCGTCCTGGCCGGCGGGGCCTTCGACCTGCCCATCGGCCTGCTGTTTCTCGATGATGGCGTGCTGCAACTGGCGCCCGGGCAACAGGCCTCGCTGCTGCGCCAGAAAGACCTGAGCGCCAACCTGCAGGCGCTGTCGCTGTTCGGCGTCGACGAACTGTTTGCCTGCAGCGCCAGCCTCGCTGCCCGCGGCCTCGACCCGGCGAGCTTGAGTCTTGACGATGTACAGCTGCTGGACGCCCCGGAACTGGCCGGGATCATCGACCGTTTTGACCAGGTGATTACCCTCTGATGTCGACCTTGCATGTGTTGTCCCACTCGCCCTTTACCGACACCCGCCTGAGCAGTTGCCTGCGCCTGCTGGGCAGCGCCGACGGCCTGCTGCTGTGCGGCGACGCCGCCTATGCCCTGCAACCGGGCAGCGCCATTTGCAGCGAACTGAGCACCCGTAGCGGCTTGAATCTGTACGTGCTGGAAGAAGACCTGAACGCCCGCGGCCTGGCCCTGCCGGCCTGGGCCCGCGCGGTGGACTACCCGGGCTTCGTCGAGCTGTCCCTTCAGCATGACAAGGTCAACACCTGGCTATGAGTACCCTGACTGTGGGCGCTCGCGCCATCGAACTGGACAAGGACGGCTACCTGGTCAACCTCGACGACTGGTCCGCCGACGTGGCGCAAGCCCTGGCCGCCAACGAAGAGCTTGAGCTGAGCGCGGAGCACTGGGAAATCCTCGAACTGCTCCAGGGCTTCTACAGGGAATTCCAGCTGTCCCCGGCCACCCGCCCGCTGATCAAGTACACCGCCCTCAAGCTGGGCCCGGACAAGGGCAACAGCCTGCACCTGAACCGACTCTTCAAAGGCACTCCCGCCAAACTTGCCGCCAAGCTGGCGGGCCTGCCCAAGCCGACCAATTGCCTATGAACGATTTCGCTCCCCTGCTCACCCAAACCCCGGAAGAACACCCTTTCGCCCAATTCGTGCGGATTCTCGGCAAGGGCAAGCGCGGCGCGCGCAACCTGACTCGCGAGGAAGCCCGGGAAGCCATGGGCATGCTGCTGGACGGCCAGGTCGAGGACACTCAGCTCGGCGCCTTCCTCATGCTGCTGCGGCACAAGGAAGAAAGCCCGCAAGAGCTGGCGGGCTTCACCGAAGCCTTGCGCGAACGCCTCAACACCCCGGCGATTGCCCTGGACCTCGACTGGCCGACCTACGCCGGCAAGAAGCGCCACCTGCCCTGGTACCTGCTGGCGGCCAAGTGCCTGGCGCAAAACGGCGTGCGCATCCTGCTCCACGGCGGCGGCGCCCATACGGCCGGTCGCCTGTACACCGAGCAGTTGCTGGAGCCCCTGGGGATTCCCCTGTGCCGTGACTGGCAGGCGGTCGGCCAGGCACTGGACCAGGGCAACCTGGCCTTCATGCCCCTGGGGGACTGGGCGCCGCAACTGCAGCGCATGATCGACCTGCGCAACATCCTCGGCCTGCGCTCACCGATCCATTCCCTGGCGCGAATCCTCAACCCCCTGGGCGCCCGCTGCGGCCTGCAGAGCATCTTCCACCCCGGCTACCAGGCAGTGCACCGCGATGCCAGCGGCCTGCTGGGGGACAACGTCATCGTGATCAAGGGCGATGGCGGCGAGATCGAGATCAACCCGGACACCGCCAGCCATCTGTACGGCAGCACCGGTGGCGTCAGTTGGGACGAGGAATGGCCGGCACTGTCGGCACAACGCCATGTGAAACCTGCGAGCCTGGAACCCGAGCACCTCAAGGCGCTGTGGCGCGGCGATGTAGAAGACAGCTACCCGCAACTGGCCCTGCTGGCCACCATGGCCCTGGCCTTGCGTGGCCTGGGCACGCCCCGGGAGCAAGCCTTCGCCCTGGCCCAGCAGTACTGGGATGCCCGGGACAGATCGATTTAATCGATCAAAACCGCCCATGCTTTGCGCTTTTTGTTCGAACCCAGGGGCATAGACTGCACTCCAACGCAAAACAGCCGAGGAGCATTTCATGGGTCTGCTGATCGAAGGGCGCTGGCATGACCAGTGGTACGAAAGCGGCAAGGACGGCGCCTTCCAACGAGAACAGGCGCAACGTCGCAACTGGGTCACTGCCGATGGCCGCCCCGGCCCCAGCGGTGAAGGCGGCTTCGCCGCCGAGGCCGGGCGCTACCACCTTTATGTGTCCCTGGCCTGCCCCTGGGCCCACCGCACGCTGATCCTGCGCAAGCTCAAGGGTCTGGAAAAGCTGATCGACGTCTCGGTGGTCAGCTGGCTGATGCGCGAGAACGGCTGGACCTTCGACACCGCCTACGGCTCCAGCGGCGACCCCCTGGACCACTTCGACTTCATGCACCAGCGCTACACCGCCGACACCGCGGACTACACCGGCCGCGTCACCGTACCGGTGCTGTGGGACAAACAGCGCCAATGCATCGTCAGCAACGAATCGGCGGAAATCATCCGCATGTTCAACAGCGCCTTCGACGGCTTGACCGACAATACCCTGGACTTCTATCCGCAACCCTTGCGCAGCAGGGTCGATGAGCTCAACGGGCGCATCTATCCGGCACTGAACAACGGTGTGTACCGCGCCGGGTTCGCCACCTCGCAAAAGGCTTATGAGACGGCGTTCGATGATGTCTTCGCCGAACTGGATGCGCTGGAGGCCCTGCTCGACACGCAGCGCTACCTGGCCGGCGAGTACCTGACCGAAGCCGACGTGCGGCTGTTCACCACCCTGATCCGCTTCGATGCGGTGTACTACAGCCACTTCAAGTGCAACCTGCGACGGATTGCCGATTACCCGAACCTGTCGAACTGGCTGCGGGAGCTGTACCAGTGGCCGGGGATTGCCCAGACCGTGGACTTTACCCACATCAAGGGGCACTACTACGCCAGCCACACCACCATCAATCCGACGGGGATTGTGCCGAAGGGGCCGTTACAGGACTTCAGCCGCGGCCATGATCGGCAGCGGTTGAGTGGGCAAGGGGTTTGGTGCAGGGGTTGAGGACGCTTTCGCCGGCAAGCCGGCTCCTACAACAGCGGGATGTGTAGGAGCCGGCTTGCCGGCGAAGCTTTTCAGACCTCGGACTGAGCGCCTTCGAACCAGGCCAGCTTCTCGCGTAGCTGGACCACTTCGCCAACGATCACCAAGGTCGGGGCATGCACTTCGTGTTCCGCAACCAGGGCCGGCAGGTTGCCCAGGGTGCCGGTGAAGACACGCTGGTTGCTGGTGGTGCCCTGCTGAACCAGCGCCGCCGGGGTGTCGGCGCCGCGACCGTGCTTGATCAGTTGCTCGCAGATGGTCGGCAAGCCCACCAGGCCCATGTAGAACACCAGGGTCTGGGCCGGCGCCACCAGGTCGCTCCAGGGCAGGTTGCTGGTGCCGTCCTTGAGATGGCCGGTGACGAAGCGCACCGACTGGGCGTAGTCACGGTGAGTCAGGGGAATCCCGGCATAGGCCGAGCAACCACTGGCCGCGGTAATCCCCGGCACCACCTGGAACGGAATGCCGTGGGCCGCCAGTTCTTCGATCTCTTCGCCGCCCCGGCCGAAGATGAACGGATCGCCCCCCTTGAGACGCACTACACGCTTGCCTTGCTGGGCCAAGGTCACCAGTTGCTGGTTGATCTGTTCCTGGGGCACGGCGTGATCGGCACGACGCTTGCCGACGTAGATGCGTTCGGCGTCGCGGCGGCACAGCTCGAGAATCGCCGGCGCCACCAGGCGGTCGTAGAGCACCACGTCGGCCTGCTGCATCAGGCGCAGGGCGCGGAAGGTCAGCAGGTCCGGATCACCCGGGCCTGCGCCCACCAGATACACCTCGCCCGGCGCATGAGGCGCCTTGCCCGCAATCTTGGCCTGCAACAGACGTTCGGCTTCCGCGCCCTGCCCCGCCAGCTGACGATCGGCAATGGGCCCTTGGAACACGTCCTCCCAGAACGCCCGGCGTTGCTGCACATCCGGAAACAGGCCTTTGACCTGGGCGCGGAAACGCGCCGCCAACCCGGCCAGTTGGCCGTAGGTGGAAGGAATCCAGGTTTCCAGCTTGGCCCGGATCAGCCGCGCCAGCACTGGCGCATCGCCGCCACTGGAGACTGCGATGACCAGCGGCGAACGGTCGACGATGGCCGGGAAGATCACGCTGCACAGGGCCGGCGCGTCCACTACATTGACCGGCACGCAACGCCGATGGGCATCGGCGGAGACCTGGGCATTCAGGGATTCGTCGTCGGTGGCGGCGATGATCAGGGTGCAGCCGTCGAGGTCCGCCTCGACATACCCGCGCAACAGGGACTCACCGCCGCTGGCGACGATCAGTTCCTGCAATTGCGCTTCTATTTCAGGTGCGACCACTCGCAGCTGCGCACCGGCATCGGCCAGCAGACGGGATTTGCGCAAGGCAATCTCCCCTCCGCCGACCACCAACACACGACTGCCGCGAAGGTTGTGAAACAGCGGCAGATATTCCATTTAGCCGATGACCTCAAGGCCACCCATGTACGGCTTCAGCACATCCGGCACACGGATCGAACCGTCGGCCTGCTGGTAGTTCTCCAGCACCGCCACCAGAGTGCGGCCCACGGCCAGGCCGGAACCGTTGAGGGTGTGCACCAGCTCAGGCTTGCCGGTTTCCGGGTTGCGGAAGCGAGCCTGCATGCGGCGGGCCTGGAAGTCGCCACAGTTGGAGCACGAGGAGATCTCGCGGTACTTGTCCTGGCTCGGTACCCAGACTTCCAGGTCGTAGGTCTTGACCGCACTGAAGCCCATGTCGCCGGTGCACAGGGCCAGTACGCGGTACGGCAGTTGCAGCAGTTGCAGGACTTTCTCGGCGTTGGCGGTCAGGCCTTCCAGGGCTTCCATGGAGGTCGACGGCTCGACCACCTGGACCATCTCGACCTTGTCGAACTGGTGCTGGCGGATCATGCCGCGAGTGTCACGGCCCGAGGCACCGGCTTCACTACGGAAGCACGGCGTGTGGGCGACGAACTTCAGCGGCAGTTGCTTGGCGTCGAGAATCTCGCCAGCGACGATGTTGGTCAGCGACACTTCAGCGGTCGGGATCAGGTACAGATCGGCTTCGCCTTCGCGAGTGATCTTGAACAGGTCTTCCTCGAACTTCGGCAACTGGCTGGTGCCCACCAGCGCCGGAGCCTGCACCAGGTACGGGGTGTAGGCCTCTTCGTAGCCGTGCTCGCCGGTGTGCAGGTTGATCATGAACTGCGCCAGGGCGCGGTGCAGACGGGCAATCGGGCCGCGCAGCAAGGCGAAGCGCGCGCCGGACAGCTTGGCCGCGGTTTCAAAGTCCAGCCAGCCGTGGGTTTCGCCCAGGGCCACGTGGTCCTTGATCGGGAAATCGAAGGCGGTCGGAGTGCCCCAGCGGCGCACTTCGACGTTGCCGTCTTCGTCTTCGCCCACCGGCACCGACTCGTGGGGCAGGTTGGGAATGCCGAACAGGATCGAATCCAGTTCGCTCTGGATGTTTTCCAGCTCCGCCTTGCCGGAGCTCAGCTCGTTCCCCATGCGCTCAACGTCGGCCATCAGCGGGGCGATGTCTTCGCCGCGTTGCTTGGCCTGGCCGATGGACTTGGAGCGCGCGTTACGTTCAGCCTGCAGTTGCTCGGTGCGGGTCTGCACGGTCTTGCGCTGTTCTTCCAGCGCTTCGATGCGTGCCACATCCAGGGCAAAGCCGCGGGATGCCAGACGATCCGCTACGTCCTGGAGGTTGCTACGTAACAGTTTGGAATCGAGCATGTCGTTCTCTCGTTTATCAAAGTTTGGTCAAGGACAGGCCGGCCCAGGTAGCAAGCAGCCCGCCGAATACACTCAGTGCCGCATAGCCCAGGGCCAGCGCCACTTGTCCGCTTTCCAGCAGACGCACGGTATCCAGTGAAAAGGATGAAAAAGTCGTCAGGCCACCGAGGAAGCCCACTATCAATCCGGCACGCACTTCGATCGGCACTTCCGGACGGACCAGGAACAGCCCGTACAACACGCCGATCAGCAGGCAGCCCACGATATTAACGGCCAGCGTCGCGGTATAGAAGTGCCGCGGCCAATTGGCATTGATCCAGTTGCCGGTGGCAAAGCGCAACAGGGTGCCAGCCACACCGCCGGCGGAGACTGCGAGGATCAGGGGGATCAAGGTTTTCTCCGCTGCAAGGGGCTGGCCCGGTCCAGGGCGGCCAGGTGCTTGAGCTTCTCGCCGATCTTCAGTTCCAGGCCACGGGGCACCGGTTGATAGAGCGGCAAGGGTTCGAGTTCTTCGGGGAAATAGTCTTCACCGGCGGCGTAGGCATCCGGCTCGTCATGGGCGTAGCGGTATTCGTCGCCATAGCCCAGTTGCTTCATCAGCTTGGTCGGGGCATTGCGCAGGTGGATCGGCACTTCCAGCGAGCCGTGCTCGGCAGCAGCGCGCATGGCGGCCTTGAAACCCATGTACACGGCGTTGCTCTTCGGCGCACAGGCCAGGTAGGTGATGGCCTGGGCCACTGCCAGCTCGCCTTCGGGGCTGCCCAGGCGCTCCTGCACATCCCAGGCCGCCAGGCACAGGCTCAGGGCCCGCGGGTCGGCGTTGCCAATATCTTCGCTGGCCATGCGCACCACTCGCCGGGCCAGGTACAACGGGTCGCAGCCACCGTCGAGCATGCGCGCGAACCAGTACAGGGCGCCGTCGGGATTGGAGCCGCGCACCGATTTGTGCAACGCGGAAATCTGGTCGTAGAAGGCTTCGCCGCCCTTGTCGAAACGCCGGCGGGTGTCACCCAGCAGGCTTTGCAACAGATCGACACTGATCTCGCCACCGTCTTCCGCCAGGTCCGAGGCGTTTTCCAGCAGGTTGAGCATGCGCCGGCCATCGCCATCGGCGGCCGACAGCAGCATCTGGAAGCCTTCATCGCTGAGGCTCAGCTGGCGCTTGCCCAGCCCCCGCTCCTCGGTCAGGGCGCGCTGTACCAGGGTGCCCAGGGCCGCTTCATCCAGGCTCTTGAGCACATAGACCCGCGCTCGGGAGAGCAAGGCGTTGTTGAGCTCGAAGGACGGGTTTTCCGTGGTGGCGCCGATAAAGATCAGCGTGCCGTCTTCCACGTAAGGCAGGAAGGCATCCTGCTGCGATTTGTTGAAGCGGTGCACTTCGTCGACAAACAGGATGGTCCGCCGACCGTATTGCCCGGCCTGCTGCTTGGCGACTTCCACCGCCTGGCGGATCTCCTTGACCCCGGCCAGCACCGCCGAGACGGTTTCGAAGTGGGCATCCGAGACTTCCGCCAACAGCCGCGCCAGGGTGGTCTTGCCGACCCCGGGCGGGCCCCAGAAGATCATCGAATGCAGCGCGCCCTGCTCCAGGGCCTCGCGCAGCGGCTTGCCCCGGGCCAACAGGTGCTGCTGGCCAACGTACTCGTCCAGGTTGGTCGCACGCAGGCGTGCGGCCAGTGGCTGGGCAATCGGGGCACTACGAAACAGGTCCATGGACTACCTTCGAAACCTTGCGGTTGCGGCTGCTTACTCTTGGATCACATCGGCACCCTTGGGGATGTCGAACTTGAACTTGGACGCCGGGATGGCTTCGTTGGCCTTGACCCCGGTGAACAGGATATTGGTGCGCTGGCCAACGCTGTCGATCAACTGCATGTCGTTGATCATGCCGTTGCGAAACGACAGGCGCAGGCTGTCGAACAGGGTGTCGCGGGTTTTCGGCTTGAGGGTGAAGTCCATCACGCCGCCGGCTTCCTTGGAGGTGATGTCGAAGCTTTCGCTGATTTTCGACACGTCACCGGAGAGCAACAGGGCCGGGGTCTGGGTCAGGCGCTGGTCAAGCTTCTTGATGGTCACCTGCTCCAGGTCCGGGTCCCACAGGGAGACTTTCTGGCCGTCGGAAACCATCAGCTGTTCTTGTGGCGCATCCGTGTGCCAGTAGAACAGGCCCGGGCGCTGCAGGGACATCTCGCCGGCGGTTTCCTGCAACTGGGTGCCGCTGCCATCCAGGGTCAGCTGGGAGAAACGCGCGGTCAGGGTCTGGGACTTTTCCAGCAACTGGGTCAGGCGCGCCACGTCTTTGGGGTCGGCGTGGGCCGACAAGGTGGTCACAGCCAATACCGGCAGCAGCAACATGCGAATCAGGCGCATGGAATTCCTCATTAATTGGATGGGTATACGAGCGGCGTGACTTCACGCCGCTGCAAGCGAAACAGGGATCAGTCGCGCGTCGGGCCCGGCGCCAGCACTTCGCGGGAGCCGTTGGTGTTCATCGCCGTCACCACCCCGGCCATTTCCATGGCTTCGATCATCCGGGCGGCGCGGTTGTAGCCAATCTTCAGCTTGCGCTGTACCGCAGAGATCGAGGCCCGGCGGCTTTCCAGGACGAACTGCACGGCTTCGTCGTAGAGCGCGTCGGCTTCAGGATCATCGCCGTCACCCCCGCCGCTGCTGCCTTCGAAACCACTGCCCGCCTCTTCGACACCGTTGAGGATATCGTCGTTGTATTCCGGCGCACCGCGCAGCTTCCAGGCCTCCACCACGCGGTGCACTTCATCATCGGAGACGAAGGCGCCGTGGACGCGGATCGGCAGGCTGGTGCCCGGCGGCATGTAGAGCATGTCACCGTGGCCCAGCAATTGTTCGGCACCGCCCTGGTCGATGATGGTCCGCGAGTCGATCTTGCTCGACACCTGGAACGCCATGCGGGTCGGGATGTTGGCCTTGATCAGGCCGGTGATCACGTCCACCGATGGCCGCTGGGTGGCGAGAATCAGGTGGATACCGGCGGCACGGGCCTTCTGGGCGATACGGGCGATCAGTTCCTCAACCTTCTTGCCGACGATCATCATCATGTCGGCGAATTCGTCCACCACCACGACGATGGTCGGCAGCTTGGTCAGCAGCGGCGCTTCGTCGTGAATGCTTTCGCGGTTGTACAGCGGATCGGCCAGCGGGGTACCGGCGTCAATCGCTTCCTTGACCTTGGCGTTGAAGCCCGAGAGGTTGCGCACGCCCATCTTGGCCATGAGCTTGTAGCGCCGCTCCATCTCCGCCACGCTCCAGCGCAGGGCGTTGGCCGCGTCCTTCATGTCGGTCACCACCGGGCACAGCAGATGCGGAATGCCCTCGTAGATCGACAGTTCGAGCATCTTCGGGTCGATCATGATCAGCTTGGCGTCTTCCGGGCCGGACTTGAACAGGATCGACAGGATCATCGCGTTGACCCCCACCGACTTACCGGAACCGGTGGTACCGGCCACCAGCAGGTGAGGCATTTTCGCAAGGTCAGTGATGATCGGCTTGCCGCCGATATCGTGGCCCAGGGCCAGGGTGACCGGGGATTTGAAGTTGTCGTATTCCGGGGTCGAGAGCACTTCGGAGAAGCGCACGATCTGCCGGTCTTCGTTGGGAATCTCGATGCCCACGGTGGTCTTGCCGGGAATCACTTCCACTACGCGAACACTGGTCACGGCCAGGGAACGCGCCAGGTCCTTGGCCAGGTTGGCGATCCGGCTGACCTTCACCCCTGCCGCCGGCTGGATTTCGTAACGGGTAATCACCGGCCCCGGGTGGATCGAATCCACCGAGACTTCGACGCCGAACTCCTTGAGCTTGATTTCCAGCAGGTGGCCGACTGCCGCCAGGGATTCGGGGGAATAGTTCAGCTGTTTCTTTTCTGCCGGGTCGAGGATCGAGATCGGTGGCAAGGTGCCTTCCACCGCGCTGTCGACGAACAGCGGCACCTGTTTCTCTTTCTGCACGCGCTTGCTGGGCTCCGGCGCCTTGGTGGCGATCGGCGTGATCACTGGCGGCACCTGCTTTTCGCGCTCGGACATGTGCTTGCTCAGGGCCTGCTCGCGCTCGATAAGGCGCTCCTTGACCTTGGCCTGCTCGCGCTTGTCGGCCACGTTCGGGGTCACGACTTCATCGACCCGGGCATCCACTTCGCGCAATTGCGCCACCAGTTGCTTGCGCTCCACGCGCGCATCCCACCAGCGGTTGGCGGCGCCCTGGAACAGTTCGAACAGGTCGAGGGTGATCTTGCCGGTCACGTCCATCACCTTGAACCACGACAGGTCGGTGAACACCGTCAGGCCGAACAGGAACAGGGCAATGAACATCAGGGTGCTGCCCTGCACGTTCAGGGCGTTCTTGGCCAGGTCGCCCAGGCTCTCGCCCAAGGCGCCACCGGCACCGGCCGGCAGGCCCGTGGCGGCATGGAAATGGATATGGGCCAGCGCGGCGCCCGACAGCACCAGGAACACCAGGCCGATCAGCCGCCAGGAAAACAGCCAGCCGCTCCACTGCCAGGGCTCATGGCGCTGGCGGAAGATCTGGTAGGTCTTGATCGCCAACAGCAGCGGGAAGATATAGGCGAAGTAACCCAACACCATAAACAGGATATCGGCGCTGTAGGAACCGGCCGGGCCACCGAAGTTCTGCACGTCTTCAATCTTGCTGTTATGACTCCAGCCCGGATCATCTTTCCCATAGGTCAGAAGTGCCATCATCAAGAACAGGCACAGGGCGCCAATGGCGATCAACGCACCTTCCTTGAGCCGGTAGTGCAATTGTTGACGCCAGAGCGGAACAACAGGTTTAGGTGCTGCGGTGGATTTCTTCAAAACGCGTCTTTTCCTGCGCCAAGGGCGCGTCCAACGGGTGATTGACTACAAGATACTGCTCAATCCGAGCAGGTAAATAAAGTTGACCGGCGTAACTGGGGCTACTTTTAACACTCTGCCCCTTGCTTCTGAAACAGTGCAATTCTGAATAAACCCGGTACAGCGTCGTATTGTACGGGTTTGTTCACGCCATGCCACGTCGGAACCCTCCGACCAGCATAGTCAACGGCCTGTTACGCACTGTTCAATTGGAGCATGCATTCTCTTTTGTGACAAAGGCTTATGAGGTGTTTTTATGAACGATGCGAAGCATTCACGCCTGATCATTCTGGGCTCTGGCCCTGCCGGTTACAGCGCTGCCGTCTATGCCGCTCGGGCCAACCTCAAACCGACGGTGATCACCGGCTTGCAAGCCGGCGGCCAACTGACCACCACCACCGAAGTCGACAACTGGCCCGGCGATGTCGAAGGCCTGACCGGCCCGGTACTGATGGAGCGCATGCAGAGACACGCCGAACGCTTCGACACCGAGATCGTCTATGACCACATCCACACCGCACAGTTGCAGCAGCGGCCGTTTATCCTCATCGGCGACAGCGGCACCTACAGTTGCGACGCGCTGATCATCGCCACCGGCGCCTCGGCGCAATACCTGGGCCTGCCCTCCGAAGAGGCCTTTGCCGGCAAGGGGGTTTCCGCCTGCGCCACCTGCGATGGCTTCTTCTACCGCAATCAGGTGGTGGCCGTGGTGGGCGGCGGCAACACCGCCGTGGAGGAAGCACTGTACCTGTCGAACATCGCCAAAGAAGTGCACCTGGTGCATCGCCGCGACAAGCTGCGAGCCGAGAAGATTCTCCAGGACAAGCTGTTCGACAAGGCCGCCAATGGCAATATCCGCCTGCACTGGAACCAGCACCTGGAGGAAGTGCTGGGCGATGCCAGCGGCGTGACCGGCGCCCGCCTCAAGGACAGCCACAGCGGAGAAACCAAGGATCTGCCACTGGCCGGGGTGTTTATCGCCATCGGCCACAAGCCCAATACCGATCTGTTCCAGGGCCAGCTGGAGATGCGCGACGGCTACCTGCTGGTGCGTGGCGGCAGCGAAGGCAATGCCACGGCCACCGGCATCCAGGGGGTATTTGCCGCCGGCGACGTGGCCGACCACGTCTATCGCCAGGCCATCACTTCGGCCGGCGCCGGCTGCATGGCAGCGCTGGATGCGGAAAAATTCCTCGACGACAACTAAGCCCTCGCCCTACGCTTGTGGCGGGCCCGCAATGGCTCGCCACCGCCCTCCCCTGCCGCAAGTCTGGATACCATGCTGACCTGGTTACAACGCAACACACTCGACTTCCCGCCGCTGGAAAAGGCCATGCGCGAGCCCAATGGCTTGCTGGCCGCGGGCGGAGACTTGTCTGCCGACCGCCTGATCCAGGCCTATCGTCACGGCTGCTTTCCCTGGTTTTCCGAAGGCCAGCCGATTCTCTGGTGGTCCCCCGATCCGCGCACGGTGTTATTCCCGGACGAACTGCATGTCTCCCGCAGCCTGGGCAAACTGTTGCGCAAACAACGCTATCAGGTGACCTTCGATCGGGACTTTGCCGCAGTCATCAGCGCCTGCGCAGCGCCTCGCGCCTATGCCGACGGCACCTGGATCAGCGAAGCGATGCAACGCGCCTACCTGCAACTGCATCAACGCGGCTACGCCCATTCGGTGGAGGTCTGGGATCAGGGAGTGCTGGTGGGCGGCTTGTATGGACTGGCCATGGGGCAGCTGTTTTTCGGCGAGTCGATGTTCAGCCGCGCCGACAATGCCTCGAAATTCGGCTTTGCCACTCTGGTGGAACGCTTGAAGGCGTGGGGATTTGTGCTGATCGACTGCCAGATGCCCACCGAACACCTGCACAGCCTCGGCGCCCGATCCATTTCCCGGCCAGAGTTCGCGAATTACCTGAAACACCACCTGGACCTGCCGAGCCGCGCCATATGGGTTTCCTAGGCGGGTTTGCCGGGGGTGGCTTACACTTAATTGCAAAGCTTATTCCGAGGGTTGACTCATGACCGAGTTGGCGCGCCTGAAGTTCTATGCCACCCAACCCCACTCTTGCAGCTACCTGCCCGACGAACAGGCGACCACTCTGTTCCTCGATCCCAGCCAGCCCATGGACGTGCATGTCTACGCGGATCTGTCGGAAATGGGCTTTCGGCGCAGCGGCGATCATCTGTATCGCCCCCACTGCCAGAACTGCAACGCCTGCGTGCCGGCGCGCATTCCTGCTACACAGTTCCTGCCCAGCCGCCAGCAAAAGCGCATTCTAAAACGCAACAGCGACCTGACCGTACACGCGGCCAAACCCTGCTTCAGCGAAGAGTATTTCGACCTCTACCAGCGGTACATCGAGCAACGCCACGCCGATGGCGACATGTTTCCCCCAAGCCGCGACCAGTTCTCGACCTTCCTGGTTCGAGACCTGCCCTTCTCGCGCTTCTACGAGTTCCGCCTGGACGGCCGCCTGCTGGCCGTGGCGGTCACCGACCTGCTGCCCAATGGCCTGTCGGCGGTCTACACCTTCTATGAACCCGACGAAGAGCGCCGCAGCCTCGGGCGCTTTGCGATCCTTTGGCAAATCGGCGAAACCCTGCGCCTGGGGCTGGATGCGGTGTACCTCGGCTACTGGATCAAGAACTGCAAAAAGATGAACTACAAGACCCAATATCGCCCCATAGAGCTGCTGGTTAACCAGAGATGGGTGATCCTCAACTAGAAGGTCTTGGCTTAAACCCCACTTTTCGGGCACAATGCACGCCGCTTTTGCCTGGCGCAGTTGCACCGGGCCATTCATTGGACACCGAGGGCTTTACTGCATGTCGAAAGAAGACAGCTTCGAAATGGAAGGCACTGTCGTCGACACCCTGCCCAACACCATGTTTCGTGTGGAGTTGGAAAATGGGCACGTCGTAACCGCGCATATTTCCGGCAAGATGCGCAAGAACTACATTCGTATTCTTACCGGTGACAAAGTGCGCGTCGAGCTGACGCCCTATGACTTGAGCAAAGGGCGCATCACTTACCGCGCTCGCTAAGCAAGTCAATACAAGACGCCCGGTTATGCCGGGCGTTTTTGTTCGTCTGCAAAAAAACGTTTCAAACGCCAGATAGCACAAAGGCACCTCCCGGTGCCTTTGGCTGTACTGCTGCGTTATGCGGCGATCAAGCCATTTCCGCCGTGGTCTCGAAATCGAAGGTCAGCTCGCCATCCTTGATGTCGATGTGGACCACACCGCCATGGTCGGACAGCTCGCCAAACAGGATCTCCTCGGCCAGGGGACGCTTGATCTTGTCCTGGATCAAGCGCGCCATCGGACGGGCGCCCATGGTCACGTCGTAACCACCGGCGGCCAGCCAGCTGCGAGCGGCATCGGTCACTTCCAGCTGCACGCGCTTGTCTTCCAGCTGCGCCTGAAGCTCGGTAAGGAACTTGTCCACCACGCTCTTGATCACTTCGTGGCTCAGGCGACCGAACTGGATAATGGTATCCAGACGGTTGCGGAACTCCGGCGTGAAGCTCTTCTTGATCACTTCCATGGCATCGGAAGAGTGATCCTGATGCGTGAAGCCGATGGAGGCTCGCGCCGCAGTTTCAGCACCGGCGTTGGTGGTCATGATGACGATCACATTGCGGAAATCCGCCTTGCGCCCGTTGTTGTCGGTCAGGGTCCCGTGGTCCATCACCTGCAGCAGCAGGTTGAAGACTTCCGGGTGGGCCTTCTCGATTTCATCGAGCAGCAATACGCAATGCGGCTGCTTGGTGATGGCCTCGGTCAGCAAGCCACCCTGGTCGAAACCGACATAGCCGGGAGGCGCACCAATCAAGCGCGAGACGGTGTGCCGCTCCATGTACTCGGACATGTCGAAGCGCACCAGCTCGATCCCCATGGCCTTGGCCAACTGCCGCGCCGCTTCGGTCTTGCCGACACCGGTAGGACCGGCGAACAGGAAGGAACCGACCGGTTTATCCGGCGATTTCAGGCCTGCACGGGACAGCTTGATCGCGGTGGACAGCGAATCGATCGCCGCATCCTGGCCAAACACCGTCAGCTTGAGATCGCGCTCGAGATTGCGCAGCAGCTCTTTATCGGAACTGGTGACGTGTTTTGGTGGAATCCGCGCGATTTTCGCCACGATGTCTTCGACCTGGGCCACTTCGATGCGCTTCACGCGCTTCTCCGCCGGCTGCAAGCGCTGATAGGCACCTGCCTCGTCGATGACGTCGATGGCCTTGTCCGGCATATGCCGGTCATTGATATAGCGCGAGGCCAATTCTGCAGCGGCACGCAGGGCTTCATCACTGTATTCGATACTGTGATGCTGCTCGAAACGCCCCTTGAGGCCGCGCAGGATGCCAATGGTGTCTTCAACCGAGGGCTCGGACACATCGACTTTCTGGAAGCGCCGCGCCAAGGCGCGGTCCTTCTCGAAAATGCCACGGAACTCCTGGAAGGTAGTCGAGCCGATGCAACGGATATCACCCGAGGACAGCAGCGGCTTGAGCAGGTTCGAGGCGTCCATCACCCCACCGGAGGCCGCACCGGCACCGATGATGGTGTGGATTTCGTCGATGAACAGGATCGCCTGAGGGCGTTTTTTCAGTTCGCCCAGCAGCGCCTTGAAGCGCTTCTCGAAATCGCCGCGGTATTTGGTACCGGCCAGCAACGCCCCGAGATCCAGCGAGTAGACGACGCTGTTGACCAGCAGGTCCGGCACTTGATTGTCGACGATGCGCTTGGCCAGGCCCTCGGCAATCGCGGTCTTGCCCACGCCTGCCTCACCCACCAGCAGCGGGTTGTTCTTGCGCCGGCGCGCCAGGATCTGCGCTACGCGCTCGACTTCCTGCTCGCGCCCTACCAACGGATCAATGCGCCCCTGACGGGCCAGCTCATTGAGGTTGCTGGCATAGGCATCCAGAGGATTGCCCGAAGAAGACGACTCACCACCCTCTTCGTCCTGCATATCCTGTTCACCTTCAGAATGATCGCCATGCCCGGGCACCTTGGAGATGCCATGGGCGATGTAGTTGACCACGTCGATACGGGCAACGCTCTGCTGTTTCAGCAGGAACACCGCCTGGCTCTCTTGCTCACTGAAGATTGCCACCAGCACATTGGCACCGGTGACTTCACGCTTGCCCGAGCTCTGTACGTGAAAGACAGCACGTTGCAATACACGCTGGAAACCCAGGGTTGGCTGAGTTTCGCGATCCTCGTCGTGCACGGGAATCAGCGGCGTTGTGGAGTCGATGAACTCCTGCAGGTCGTGCTTGAGTTTGTCGAGGTTTGCTCCGCAGGCACGTAAAACGGTGGCGGCGGCCTCATTATCCAAAAGAGCCAACAGGAGATGCTCGACGGTCATGAACTCATGACGCTTCGAACGGGCCTCCTTGAAGGCGAGATTGAGGGTGACTTCGAGCTCGCGGTTTAACATAGCTTCACCTCATACCCAAGTGGTCGGCGTTAACCGTCCTTCTCGATTTCACAGAGTAGCGGATGCTGGCTTTCCCGGGCGTACTGGTTGACCTGCATGGCCTTGGTCTCGGCGATGTCGCGGGTAAACAATCCACACACTGCCCGCCCTTCGGTATGGACGGCCAGCATGACCTTGGTCGCCAGCTCGCGATTCAGGTTAAAAAACATCTCGAGCACTTCGACGACGAAATCCATCGGCGTGTAGTCATCGTTGAACAAAACCACCTTGTACATCGGCGGCGCCTGGAGAGCAGGCTTAGCCTCCTGTACTGCCAAGCCAGCGGAATCGTCGTCGTGCAAGTCCGGGCGATCCTGATTGAATGTTAGTCGAATCTGGCTGATTGCATGCATGGAAAGAAAGGTTCGTCAGTTGTGCAAATACAGTGGTGGGGGCGCCCTGGAAGGATTTCAACTCCGACCGCCGGGTCAACTTGACTATCGGCAAAACGGTGTTACAACCAATAGGGCCCACATTGGGTAATAAACGTCCGCGGCGTCAACCTTTTTACCAAGCTTGGCGGCGGATGAACTGGATGATACTCCAGTGATGGAGTCTGTTGCAGAGGGATATGAGTATGGCTAGCGGTAAGGTCAAGTGGTTCAACAACGCCAAGGGTTATGGCTTTATTAATGAGGAGGGCAAGACTGACGATCTGTTTGCCCATTACTCGGCCATCGATATGGATGGCTACAAGACCTTGAAAGCCGGACAGGCTGTGAGCTTCGAGATCATCCAAGGGCCCAAGGGCCTGCATGCGATCAAAATCAGCGCGTTGAAGGTGCCCGGCGAAATCGTCACCGCCGAGGCCCAGCCCGAAAGCGCCCTGAGCTGATCCAACCAACATCCAGTCATGAAAAAACCGGCCGACTCAAGGGATTGAGTCGGCCGGTTTGCTTTGGGCGCCGTACAGCTTACATGTGCGAGATCAGCGCATCGCCGAAGGCCGAGGAAGACAGCAGGGTTGCACCGTCCATCAGGCGTTCGAAGTCATAGGTCACGGTCTTGGCCGAGATTGCGCCATTGGTGCCCTTGATGATCAGGTCGGCCGCTTCGGTCCAGCCCATGTGGCGCAGCATCATCTCTGCGGAGAGGATCAGCGAACCCGGGTTGACCTGGTCCTTGCCGGCATACTTGGGCGCGGTACCGTGGGTGGCTTCGAACATGGCCACGGTATCGGACAGGTTGGCGCCTGGTGCAATGCCGATGCCGCCCACTTCCGCCGCCAGGGCGTCGGACAGGTAGTCACCGTTGAGGTTGAGGGTCGCGATCACATCGTATTCGGCCGGGCGCAGCAGGATCTGCTGGAGCATGGCGTCGGCGATGGCATCCTTGACGATGACGTTCTTGCCGGTTTTCGGGTTCTTGAACTGCATCCAGGGACCGCCGTCCAGCAGGGTCGCGCCGAACTCTTCGGCCGCCACTTCGTAGGCCCATTCCTTGAAGGCACCTTCGGTGAACTTCATGATGTTGCCTTTGTGCACGATGGTCAGCGAGTCGCGGTCGTTATCCACTACATATTGCAGCGCCTTGCGCGCCAGACGCTTGGTGCCCTGCAGGGAAACCGGCTTGACGCCGATGCCGCAGTTTTCGTCGAAACGGATCTTGGTGACACCCATTTCCTCCTTGAGGAACTTGATGACCTTGGTGGCTTCTGCCGAGCCGGCTTTCCACTCGATGCCGGCGTAAATGTCTTCGGAGTTTTCACGGAAGATGGTCATGTCCACGTCACCCGGCTTCTTCACCGGGCTGGGCACGCCTTCGAACCAGCGCACAGGGCGCAGGCATACATAAAGATCGAGTTGCTGACGCAGGGCCACGTTCAGGGAACGGATGCCACCACCGACCGGAGTGGTCAGCGGGCCCTTGATGGAAACCACGTAATCCTTCACTGCGTCCAGGGTTTCCTGAGGAAGCCAGGTGTCCTGGTCGTACACTTGAGTCGCTTTTTCCCCGGCATACACTTCCATCCAGGAAATCTTGCGTTCGCCGCCGTAAGCCTTCTTAACCGCAGCATCGACAACCTTGATCATGACCGGGCTGATATCAACACCAATACCGTCGCCTTCGATGAAAGGAATAATCGGGTTGTTAGGAACATTGAGAGAATGGTCTGCGTTGACGGTGATTTTGTCGCCGACTGCTGGAACCTGAATCTTCTTGTATCCCATGCTGAACTCCGTTGTGTGGATTGAACATCTGGCTGCGTTCGAGCGTACCCCAGTTGAATCTGGACGGGAACCTCATGTTCCACCCATATGCCGTGAAAGCTGCACAGTTCGCGGCCTACAAGCCTGAAAGCAAAGGGAAAAGTGCCAAAGTAAAGCACCCCGAGCGACTCTACGCCTGCACCCTGCCTGCGACCTTTAGACCAATGGACGAGAACGGGCGCCTATGAAGCATCGGCGTTTTGCTAGCTACCTATGTATAATGCCGCCGCTGACCACAGAGTCACGACGGCCGAACGCTCTGCTACCGACAAAACAAGCCGAGAATGGCCGCCCAAAGCCGGGTTGTTACCGCAGCCCACCCGCTTGACGCTCGACTGATGCACCCAACATCACCGCGAAGAAACCTCGACATTCGGCTCATGGATGACCTTTGAACGAAAGCGCTTACCCGGCGCACCTCGAGTTTCTGCGCACGCTTTAGCAAAGAAGAGAGTTAATCCGAATATGCCCACCCGCTCGAAGATCATCTACACCTTCACCGACGAAGCCCCGGCCCTCGCCACCTATTCCCTGCTGCCTATCGTAGAAGCCTTCACCGCTTCGGCTGATATCGCCGTGGAAACCCGCGACATCTCCCTGGCCGGCCGCATCCTCGCCAGCTTCCCTGAGCAGTTGGGTACCAAAGCGGTGCCGGACCACCTTGCCGAACTGGGCGAGCTGGCGGTCACCCCAGAAGCCAACATCATCAAGCTGCCGAACATCAGCGCCTCGGTCCCGCAACTGCAAGCCGCGATCAAAGAGCTGCAGGCCCAGGGCTATGCCCTGCCGGACTATCCCGAGACCGTCACCAGCGACGCCGACAAAGACGCCAAGGCGCGTTACGACAAGGTCAAGGGCAGCGCCGTGAACCCGGTCCTGCGTGAAGGCAACTCCGACCGCCGCGCTCCGCTGTCGGTGAAGAACTATGCGCGCAAGCACCCGCACAAGATGGGCGCCTGGGCCAAGGACTCCAAGTCCCACGTTGCCCACATGAGCAACGGCGACTTCTACGGCAGCGAAAAAGCGGCCCTGATCGAAGCAGCCGACAGTGTCAAGATCGAACTGATCGCCCAGGACGGCACTGCCACCGTCCTGAAGGAAAAGACCGCCGTGCAAGCCGGCGAGATCCTCGACTGCGCCGTAATGAGCAAAAAGGCCCTGCGCGCCTTCATCGCCGCTGAAATCGAAGACGCCAAGAAGCAAGGCGTACTGCTTTCGGTACACCTCAAGGCCACCATGATGAAGGTCTCCGACCCGATCATGTTCGGCCAGATCGTTGCCGAGTTCTATCAGGATGCCCTGAGCAAGCACGCCACCGTGCTGCAGGAAATCGGCTTCAACCTGAACAACGGCATCGGCGACCTGTACGCCCGCATCAAGGCCCTGCCGGCCGACCAGCAAGCTGCGATCGAAGCCGACATCCAGGCCGTCTACGCTGCCCGCCCTGCCCTGGCCATGGTCAACTCCGACAAAGGCATCACCAACCTGCACGTGCCGAGCGACGTGATCGTCGACGCCTCGATGCCTGCCATGATCCGTGACTCCGGCAAGATGTGGGGCACCGACGGCCAGCTGCACGACACCAAGGCCGTGATCCCGGACCGTTGCTACGCCACCATCTACCAGGCCGTGATCGAAGACTGCAAAGCCAATGGCGCGTTCGATCCGACCACCATGGGCAGCGTGCCGAACGTTGGCCTGATGGCGAAAAAAGCCGAAGAATACGGTTCCCACGACAAGACTTTCGAAATCAAGGCTGACGGCGTGGTTCGCGTCACCGACAGCAAAGGCAGCCTGCTGCTGGAGCAGAAAGTCGAAGCCGGCGACATCTTCCGCATGTGCCAGACCAAAGACGCGCCGATCCAGGACTGGGTCAAACTGGCGGTCAACCGTGCTCGTGCCAGCAGCACCCCGGCCATTTTCTGGCTGGACCCGATGCGTGCCCACGACGGCGTGATGATCGAGAAAGTTCAGGCCTACCTGAAGGATCACGACACCAGCGACCTGGACATCCGCATCATGTCCCCGGTTGAAGCCATGAAGTTCACCCTGGCCCGCACCCGCGACGGCAAGGACACCATCTCGGTGACCGGCAACGTACTGCGCGACTACCTGACCGACCTGTTCCCGATCATGGAACTGGGCACCAGCGCCAAGATGCTGTCGATCGTGCCGCTGATGAACGGTGGCGGCCTGTTCGAAACCGGCGCCGGCGGTTCGGCTCCCAAACACGTACAGCAGCTGCTGGAAGAGAACTTCCTGCGCTGGGACTCCCTGGGTGAGTTCCTGGCCCTGGCCGCCTCCCTGGAGCACCTGGGCAACACCTACAACAACCCGAAAGCCCTGGTACTGGCCAAGACCCTGGACCAGGCTACCGGCCAGTTCCTCGACAACAACAAGTCGCCATCGCGCAAGGTCGGCAACATCGACAACCGCGGCAGCCACTTCTACCTGGCGCTGTACTGGGCCCAAGCCCTGGCCGCCCAGACCGAGGACGCCGCCCTGCAAGCGCAGTTCAGCACCCTGGCCAAGACCCTGACCGAGAACGAAGCGACCATCGTCGCCGAGCTCAACAGCGTTCAGGGCAAGCCTGTGGACATCGGCGGCTACTACAGCGCCAACCCTGAGCTGGTGAGCAAGGCCATGCGCCCGAGCGCTACCCTCAACGCAGCCATTGCTGCGCTGGTGTAAGCACGAGCGAACACACAAACCCCGGCCCCGCGCCGGGGTTTGTGCTTCTGGAGCCCGCAGTCGCCGGCTTGCCGGCGACTGCCCTCACGCGAACATGAGGCGCTCGCTTCGCCGGCAAGCCGGCTCCTACAATGCTTCCCCCCTTATAAAGGAGTGCCTTTATGGAATGGCAACCCCATATCACTGTCGCCACCATCGTCGAGGATCAGGGGCGCTTCCTGTTCGTCGAGGAGTACTCGGGCGAACAGGCCGTACTCAATCAGCCTGCCGGGCACCTGGATGCCAATGAAAGCCTGCTCCAGGCCGCCATCCGCGAAACCCTGGAAGAGACCGGCTGGGACGTGGAGTTGACCGGCGTGGTCGGTATCTACCTCTATACCGCCCCCAGCAACGGCGTGACCTACCAGCGCGTGTGCTTTGCCGCCAAGCCGCTGCGCCATCATCCGGACTATCAACTGGACGACGGCATCATCGGCCCACGCTGGCTGACCCGCGCGCAACTGCTGGAACAACGGGCCAACTGGCGCAGCGAGCTGATCCTGCAGTGCCTGGACGACTACCTGGACGGCCAACTGCACAGCCTGGCACTGATCCGTCCGTCGCTTTAACCGCAGTTTTAGCCTTGCAGGCCTCAGCCTGTTAGAATCGCGTCCTTTTTCAAGACACCCATTGAATTCCTATGCGTGATCCAGCCCCTTCTGACACCCAAAAGAAGCGCGTCATTGTCGGCATGTCCGGCGGCGTGGATTCTTCCGTTTCCGCCCTCCTGCTGATGGAGCAGGGATACCAGGTGGAAGGCCTGTTCATGAAGAACTGGGAGGAAGACGACGGAACCGAATACTGCACCGCCATGGACGACCTGGCCGACGCCCAGGCCGTGTGCGACAAGATTGGCATCAAGCTGCACACCGCCAACTTCGCCGCCGAATATTGGGACAACGTGTTCGAGCACTTCCTGGCCGAATACAAGGCCGGCCGCACGCCGAACCCGGATATCCTCTGCAACCGCGAAATCAAGTTCAAGGCCTTCCTCGACTACGCCATGATGCTCGGCGCCGACCTGATCGCCACCGGCCACTATGTGCGTCGTCGCGACATCGACGGCCGCACCGAACTGCTCAAGGGCCTGGACCCGAACAAGGACCAGAGCTACTTCCTCCACGCCGTTGGCGGCGAGCAGATCGCCAAGACCCTGTTCCCGGTGGGCGAGCTGGAAAAACCCGAAGTACGCGCCATCGCCGAAAAACACGACCTGGCCACGGCGAAGAAGAAAGACTCCACCGGCATCTGCTTTATCGGTGAGCGGCGCTTCAGTGACTTCCTCAAGCAATACCTGCCAGCCCAGCCCGGCGAGATCAAGACTACCGAAGGCGAAGTCATCGGCCGCCACCACGGCCTGATGTACCACACCATCGGCCAGCGTCAGGGCCTGGGCATCGGCGGCCTGAAAGACGCCGGCGAAGAGCCGTGGTACGTGCTGATCAAGGACCTGGAGCACAACGAGCTGATCGTGGGCCAGGGCAATGATCACCCCTGGCTGTTCTCCCGCGCCCTGCTGGCCTCCGACATCTATTGGGTCAACCCCATCGACCTGAGCCAGCCGCGACGCCTGACCGCCAAGGTGCGCTACCGCCAGAGCGACCAGCCCTGCACCCTGGAAATGACCGCCAACGGCTACCGCGCCACCTTCGACGACCCACAGCGCGCCGTCACTCCCGGCCAGTCCGTGGTGTTCTACGACGGCGAGATCTGCCTCGGTGGCGGCGTGATCGAAGTGGCCGAACCCTGGAGCAGCAAGGACGCCCGTCCATGAGCCCGATTCAGGAACAACTGACGGCGCTGGGCGGTGTATTCCTGGCCGCCGTGCTGGTCGACCGGATCGCCAAGACCGGCCAGGTCAGCGAAGCGGCCTTGAGCTGCATGCTCGGCAGCCTGCTGATCCGCGACCCGAAAGACACCCTGGAAGTCTACGGCGGCGACGACATCAACCTGCGCGAGGGTTACCGGGCCCTGATCGGCGCCCTGGAGCGCGACCCCAGCACCCTGCAGCGCGAACCGCTGCGCTACGCTTTGTCGATGCTCGGCCTGGAGCGCCAGCTGGCCAAGCGCGACGACCTGCTGGAGACCATCGGCAAACGCCTGCCGCAGATCCAGTCCCAGGTAGAACATTTCGGTCCAGCCCACGAAAACGTCATCGCCGCGTGCGGCGGGCTGTACCAGGACACCCTGAGCACCCTGCGCCAGCGCATTCAGGTGCACGGCGACATGCGCAACCTGCAGCAGCCCAGCAATGCCTCGAAGATCCGCGCCCTGCTGCTGGCCGGCATCCGCTCGGCACGCCTGTGGCGACAGTTGGGCGGCCATCGCTGGCAACTGGTGATCAGCCGGCGCAAATTGCTCAAAGAGCTTTATCCATTGATGCGCAGCAGCTGAGCTGCGCCTGATTTTTCAAGAGCTGCGCGTAAGACGCTGGTCAGTTGGCAACGGACCGGCGGATATTTTCATGTATGATACGCGCCCCATTTCGTTGCCCGACTGTCCGAGAACACCCCATGCAGCTCTCTTCGCTCACTGCGGTTTCCCCTGTTGACGGCCGCTACGCCGGCAAAACCCAGGCCCTGCGCCCCATTTTCAGCGAATACGGCCTGATCCGTGCTCGCGTCCTCGTTGAAGTGCGCTGGCTCCAGCGCCTGGCCGCCCATAGCGCCATCAGCGAAGTGCCGGCGTTCTCCGCCGAAGCCAACGCCGTCCTCAATGCCCTGGCAGAGAATTTCTCCCTGGAGCACGCCGAGCGCGTCAAAGAGATCGAGCGCACCACCAACCACGACGTCAAGGCCATCGAGTACCTGCTCAAGGAGCAAGCTGCCAAGTTGCCTGAACTGGCCAACGTCAGTGAGTTCATCCACTTCGCCTGCACCAGCGAGGACATCAACAACCTGTCCCACGCCCTGATGCTGCGCGAAGGCCGTGATGAAGTGATGCTGCCGCTGATGCGCCAGACCGCCAACGCCATCCGCGAACTGGCGATCCGTTTCGCTGAAGTGCCGATGCTGTCGCGCACCCACGGCCAGCCGGCCTCGCCGACCACCCTGGGCAAGGAGCTGGCCAACGTCGTGTACCGCCTGGAGCGCCAGATCGCCCAGGTCGCTGCCGTGCCGCTGCTGGGCAAGATCAACGGCGCCGTAGGCAACTACAACGCCCACCTCTCGGCCTACCCGGACATCGACTGGGAAGCCAACGCCCGCGCCTTCATCGAAGACGAGCTGGGCCTGGCCTTCAACCCCTACACCACGCAGATCGAGCCGCACGACTACATCGCCGAGCTGTTCGACGCCATCGCCCGCTTCAACACCATCCTGATCGACTTCGATCGCGATATCTGGGGCTACATCTCCCTGGGCTACTTCAAGCAGCGCACCATCGCCGGCGAAATTGGTTCCTCGACCATGCCGCACAAGGTCAACCCGATCGACTTCGAAAACTCCGAAGGCAACCTGGGCATCGCCAACGCCCTGTTCCAGCACCTGGCGAGCAAGCTGCCGATCTCCCGCTGGCAGCGCGACCTGACTGACTCCACCGTATTGCGCAACCTGGGCGTGGGCTTTGCTCACAGCGTGATTGCCTACGAGGCCAGCCTCAAGGGCATCAGCAAACTGGAGCTCAACGCCCAGAAAATCGCCGAAGACCTGGACGCCTGCTGGGAAGTCCTGGCCGAGCCGATCCAGACCGTGATGCGCCGCTACAACATCGAAAACCCCTACGAAAAGCTCAAGGAACTGACGCGCGGCAAGGGCATCAGCCCAGAAGCGCTGCAGACTTTCATCGACGGGCTGGACATGCCCGCCGCGGCCAAGGCCGAGCTGAAACAGCTCACCCCGGCCAGCTACATCGGTAATGCCGCAGCCCAGGCCAAGCGCATCTGACCGATTGCTCGACCTTTTGACGCCCGGCCGCGCCGGGCGTTTTTATTCCTGCTAGAAAAGTACACTTTTTCAATAGGTTACACATGAATCCTGATATTCCTCTTCAACTTCTGGGCGGCATCACTGCACGGGAATTTCTGCGTGACTACTGGCAGAAGAAACCCCTGCTGATCCGTCAGGCCCTGCCTGACTTCGAAAGCCCGATCGAACCTGACGAACTGGCCGGCCTGGCCCTGGAAGAAGAAGTCGAATCGCGCCTGGTGATCGAGAACGGCGAGCGCCCATGGGAACTGCGCCGCGGCCCCTTCGCCGAAGACGAGTTCAGCAAGCTGCCGGAACGCGACTGGACCCTGCTGGTCCAGGCCGTGGACCAGTTCGTCCCGGAAGTCGCCGAGTTGCTGGAGCATTTCCGCTTCCTGCCGAGCTGGCGCATCGATGACGTGATGATCAGCTTCGCTGCGCCTGGCGGCAACGTCGGTCCGCACTTCGACAACTACGACGTGTTCCTGCTGCAAGGCTTTGGTAAGCGCAACTGGAAGATCGGCCAGATGTGCGACTCCGAAAGCCCGCTGCTGCAACACGCGGACCTGCGCATCCTCGCCGAGTTCGAAGAAACCGAAAGCTGGGTCCTGGAGCCCGGCGACATGCTCTATCTGCCACCGCGCCTGGCCCACTATGGTGTTGCGGTGAACGATTGCATGACCTATTCGGTCGGTTTCCGCGCCCCGAGCGCCGCCGAAGTCCTGACCCACTTCACCGACTTCCTCGGCCAGTTCCTGCCGGACGAAGACCGCTACACCGACGCCGACGTGCAGCCGGCCAGCGACCCGCACCAGATCCAGCAGGACGCCCTCGACCGGCTCAAGGGCCTGCTGGCCGAGCACATGAGCGACGAGCGCCTGCTGCTGACCTGGTTCGGCCAGTTCATGACCGAACCACGCTACCCGGAACTGGTGACCGGACCCGAACTGGAAGAAGAAGACCTGCTGGGCAGCCTGGAACAGGGCGCGATCCTGATCCGCAACCCGAGCGCGCGCCTGGCCTGGTCGGAAGTGGATGAAGACCTGCTACTGTTCGCCAGCGGCCAAAGCCGCCTGCTTCCCGGTAAGCTGCGCGAACTGCTGAAAATGATTTGCGCCGCCGATGCCCTGCATATCGACAACCTCGGCCAGTGGCTGGCGGATGACGATGGGCGCGGCCTGTTGTGTGAACTGGTCAAGCAAGGGAGCCTGGGGTTTGCCGATGAATAAGATTCACGTACGTGTCGCAGACTGGCAAAAGGACAACGCCGAGATCCGGCGCATCCGTGAAGCCGTATTCATTGCCGAGCAATCGGTGCCGCCCGAACTGGAGTGGGATGCCGACGACGACAGCGCCGTGCACTTCCTGGCCTTCGAGGGCGACTTCCCCATCGGCACCGCGCGCCTGCTGCCCGACGGCCATGTGGGCCGGGTTTCGGTGCTCAAGGACTGGCGCGGCCTGAAGGTTGGCGACGCGCTGATGCGCGCGGTGATCGATGAAGCCGAAAAGCGCGGCCTGAAGCAGCAGATGCTCAGCGCCCAGGTCCAGGCCACGGCGTTCTATGAGCGCCTGGGCTTCTCCATCGTCAGCGAGGAGTTCCTCGAAGCGGGCATTCCCCACGTCGACATGGTTCGCGGCGCCTGACCGACACGCCGCTCGCGGCAACGGCCAGCCAAAACGCCCCGCCATCCCTCCTCCGGCAACTAAGCTGGAGACCAGGATGCCGGGGCGTTTTGCCGTGCGCGATTCAACTTGCCCCACCCAAAGCCGACAAAGTGTCAAACTCAAGGCTTTACGCCAGCTACTCGCGGAGATAACGGATATGTCCCTACGCACCCTGCTCACGACGCTGCTGCTGACCTTCAGCTGTTCGGTCATGGCCGCCACCGAGATCGTGCCCCTCAACAACCGCACCAGTGCCGACCTGCTGCCGGTGGCGCAGAACTTCCTCGGCAAGGACGGCAAGGTCAGCGCCTATGGCAACCAGCTGATCGTCAACGCCGAGCCGGACAAGATCGCCGAACTGCGAGCCTTTATCGCCCAACTGGACACCGCGGCCAAACGCCTGCTGATCACCGTCGACACCAACGAAAACAACCTTCAGGACAACCAGGGCTATTCGGTCAACGGCGTACCGCAGACGCGGATCATCAACCGCAGCACCGAGAGCCGCGACGGCGGTATCCAGCAGATCCAGGCCAGCGAAGGCGTGCCAGCGCTGATCCAGGTCGGCCAGAGCGTGCCGTTGACCACCACCCAGACCGACCCCTACGGGCGCCTGCAGAACCAGACCCAGTACCGCAACGTCACTCAGGGCTTCTATGTCACCGCCAGCGTTACCGGTGAAACCGTGCACCTGAGCATCAGCACCAACCGTGACCGCATGAGCCAGGAGCGTCCCGATGTAGTGAACGTGCAAAGCACCGACACAACTGTCAGTGGGCGCCTGGGCGAATGGATCACCCTGGCCGGAGTCAATCGCCAGACCCAGGCCGATAAACAGGGCCCGGGCCGCAGCTACTCGACTCAAGGCCGGGACGACATGACCTTGCGGGTCAAGGTCGATGCCTTGGACTAAAGCACCAAAAACTGACTGATTAGTCGTATTAGACCAAAGATGTAGTGCCACAAAAAAAGCACTACAAAACATTTGACGAGCCAAAAAACCGCGGGCATGATGGCCTCGCTCCCGCTAATCAGGGGCCCTGGCAAGGGCCTTCGGATCGCCGCTCTAACCTACCCACCTGAGCCGATTCGTGTCTGTACCGCCCACAAGGTGTGTTTGACGAGATTGCGACTGGAACGAAGTTGTCCCGAGGGACGGAAGCGTAATTAGGTAGATCGGCAACACACTGATGGAACGCACCAAGGCCCACGACGCCGGCATGCGCCCCGCAGCTCGCCTTCACCTGCTCACTTTCCCCTCGAGCCCATCGTTCACCCGTCGCCATCCCCGCCAGACCCGACTTGACCGCCATAAGCTTCCTGGTCAGCGAGCAGCCTTTTACGCAGCGTTATGACGCGTGATCGGCGGAGCCGGAATTCTCCAACCAAGAACGACTTTTTACACAAGACGCGACGAGGTTTATCTCCATGGCACTGACACGCGAACAGCAAATTGCAGCCCTTGAAAAAGACTGGGCTGAAAACCCGCGCTGGAAAGGCGTGACTCGCACCTACTCCGCTGCCGACGTGGTCCGTCTGCGTGGCTCGGTTCAACCCGAGCACACCCTGGCACGCATGGGCGCCGAGAAGCTCTGGAACCTGGTCACCCAAGGTGCCAAGCCGTCCTTCCGTCCTGATAAAGATTTCGTCAACTGCATGGGCGCCCTGACCGGCGGCCAGGCTGTACAACAGGTTAAAGCCGGTATCCAGGCGATCTACCTGTCGGGCTGGCAAGTGGCTGCGGACAACAACTCCGCCGAATCCATGTACCCCGACCAGTCGCTGTACCCGGTGGACTCGGTTCCAACCGTGGTCAAGCGCATCAACAACTCGTTCCGTCGCGCCGACCAGATCCAGTGGAAAGCCGGCAAGAACCCGGGCGACGACGGCTACATCGACTACTTCGCACCGATCGTGGCCGACGCTGAAGCCGGTTTCGGCGGCGTACTGAACGCCTACGAGCTGATGAAGAGCATGATCGAAGCAGGCGCCGCCGGCGTTCACTTCGAAGACCAGCTGGCTTCCGTGAAGAAGTGCGGCCACATGGGCGGCAAGGTACTGGTTCCAACCCAGGAAGCCGTACAGAAGCTGACCGCTGCCCGTCTGGCGGCCGACGTTGCCGGTGTACCGACCATCATCCTGGCCCGTACCGACGCCAACGCCGCTGACCTGCTGACTTCCGACTGCGACCCGTACGACCAGCCATTCGTGACTGGCACCCGCACCCAGGAAGGCTTCTACAAAGTGAAAGCCGGCCTGGACCAGGCAATCGCCCGCGGCCTGGCTTACGCTCCGTACGCCGACCTGATCTGGTGCGAAACCGCCAAGCCGGACCTGGACGAAGCCCGTCGCTTCGCCGAGGCGATCAAGAAGGAATACCCGGACCAGATCCTGTCGTACAACTGCTCGCCTTCCTTCAACTGGAAGAAGAACCTGGACGACGCGACCATCGCCAAGTTCCAGCGCGAACTGTCCGCCATGGGCTACAAGCACCAGTTCATCACCCTGGCCGGCATCCACAACATGTGGCACAGCATGTTCAACCTGGCGCACGACTACGCCCGCAACGACATGACCGCCTACGTGAAACTGCAAGAGCAAGAGTTCGCTGACGCCGCCAAGGGCTACACCTTCGTGGCTCACCAGCAGGAAGTGGGCACCGGCTACTTCGACGACATGACCACCGTGATCCAGGGTGGCTCGTCCTCGGTAACCGCGCTGACCGGCTCCACCGAAGAAGAACAGTTCCACTGATTTAGGCCTCACGGCTTGATCGAGCGGCCAATGCAGACCCGGTAAAAACAACTGCATTGCTGTACAGCTGACGCCCCGACTGGTTCGGGGCGTTTTTTTTGCCCACCCCTCCTGTAGGAGCCGGCTTGCCGGCGAACCTCTACCCTGCGCGCCCTCCTCAAAAGCCTCGCCATGCCCGCCCCTGCAAAAAAGCTGGCCAAACATTGATCCAGGGCGGTGTTAGCAAGGGCGAAAGAGGTTAAAAGGTGCGCCCCTGCTACTTGCAGTAACAGGGATATAACAAGCAACTTTCCCACTCCCCGAAGGAAAGCAGATTAAAATAGCCTCTAAACAATATTGATTATCATTTAGCAGTTGTAACTTTCGTTACAGCCGCTACAAAACATAATTAACAAAACCTCCCCTAATGCCCGCAGGCCGCGGCTTACGGGGCTACCGGGGTGAGCTATGTCCTTATTACGATAAACAATTTCGCTTTAGAAATTTTACTTGCCCGGTGTTTAGCCATAAAATCAGCGCGATTGATTGCGCTGCGACATATCGTCACTGCTTTATTTCTTTATCAAGCTCAGAGACTCTTGCTCTCTGTTAAGGATTACCAGCATGCCCGAAGCGACAGGACTCATGGCCCACAACTGGGGCTTTGCCATTTTCCTTCTGGGCGTTGTCGGCCTTTGCGCCTTCATGCTCGGCGTCTCCAGCCTCCTCGGGTCAAAAGCCTGGGGCCGCAGCAAAAACGAACCGTTCGAGTCCGGCATGCTACCTACCGGTGGCGCCCGCTTGCGGCTCTCAGCCAAATTCTATCTGGTCGCGATGCTCTTCGTGATCTTCGATATCGAAGCCCTCTTTCTCTTTGCCTGGTCTGTGTCCGTCCGCGAAAGCGGCTGGACCGGATTCGTCGAAGCTCTCGTTTTCATAGCAATTCTGTTGGCAGGTCTTGTCTACCTTTGGCGGGTGGGGGCTCTTGACTGGGCTCCGGAAGGTCGTCGTAAGCGGCAGGCGAAGCTAAAACAATGAGGCTTTGGCGATGCAATACAATCTCACCCGGATCGACCCCGATGCTCCTAACGATCAGTACCCGATCGGCGAACGGGAAACCGTTTCCGATCCGTTAGAGGATCAGGTCCACAAAAACATCTTCATGGGCAAGCTCGAAGACGTGCTGAGCGGCGCGGTCAACTGGGGGCGTAAGAACTCCCTGTGGCCGTACAACTTCGGCCTGTCCTGCTGCTACGTGGAAATGACCACCGCCTTCACGGCGCCCCACGACATCGCGCGCTTTGGCGCCGAGGTTATCCGGGCATCGCCGCGTCAGGCGGACTTCATGGTTATCGCCGGGACCTGCTTCATCAAGATGGCGCCGATCATCCAGCGTCTCTATGAGCAAATGCTCGAGCCAAAATGGGTTATCTCCATGGGTTCGTGCGCCAACTCCGGCGGCATGTACGACATCTACTCGGTAGTCCAGGGGGTGGACAAGTTCCTGCCCGTGGACGTCTACGTACCTGGCTGCCCGCCCCGCCCCGAAGCGTTCCTGCAAGGCCTGATGCTCTTGCAGGAATCCATTGGCCAGGAGCGTCGCCCACTTTCCTGGGTCGTCGGCGACCAAGGCGTGTATCGCGCCGAGATGCCGTCGCAAAAGGAACAGCGCCGCGAACAGCGTATACAGGTCACCAACCTGCGCAGCCCTGACGAAGTCTGATCCAGTTCTGTTCTTACAAAGAAACGAACCTGGCTTCACTCTTTACGTTGACCGAAAGCGATAAAAAACCATGACTACAGGCAGTGCTCTGTACATCCCGCCTTATAAGGCTGACGACCAGGATGTGGTCGTCGAACTCAATAACCGTTTTGGCCCTGAGGCGTTCACCGCCCAAGCCACCCGCACCGGCATGCCGGTGCTGTGGGTTACCCGCTCCAAACTCGTTGAAGTCCTGACCTTCCTGCGCAACCTGCCCAAGCCGTACGTCATGCTCTATGACCTGCATGGCGTAGACGAGCGCCTGCGCACCAAGCGCCAAGGCCTGCCGGGTGCCGATTTCAGCGTGTTCTACCACTTGCTGTCGATCGAACGTAACAGCGACGTGATGATCAAGGTGGCCCTGTCCGAAGGCGACCTCAGCCTGCCCACCGTGACCGGTATCTGGCCCAACGCCAACTGGTACGAACGTGAAGTCTGGGACATGTTCGGCATCGACTTTGCCGGCCACCCTCACCTTTCGCGGATCATGATGCCGCCGACCTGGGAAGGTCACCCGCTGCGCAAGGACTTCCCGGCCCGCGCCACCGAGTTCGACCCGTTCAGCCTGAACCTGGCCAAGCAGCAGCTGGAAGAAGAAGCCGCGCGCTTCCGTCCGGAAGACTGGGGCATGAAGCGTTCCGGTGCCAACGAGGACTACATGTTCCTCAACCTGGGCCCGAACCACCCTTCGGCCCACGGTGCCTTCCGCATCATCCTGCAGCTGGACGGTGAAGAGATCGTCGACTGCGTACCGGACATCGGCTACCACCACCGTGGTGCCGAGAAGATGGCCGAGCGTCAGTCCTGGCACAGCTTCATCCCTTACACCGACCGTATCGACTACCTCGGCGGGGTGATGAACAACCTGCCGTACGTGCTTTCGGTCGAGAAACTGGCCGGCATCAAGGTGCCGGAGAAGGTCGACGTCATCCGCATCATGATGGCCGAGTTCTTCCGGATCACCAGCCACCTGCTGTTCCTGGGCACCTACATCCAGGACGTCGGCGCCATGACCCCGGTGTTCTTCACCTTCACCGACCGTCAGCGCGCCTACACGGTGATCGAAGCCATCACCGGCTTCCGCCTGCACCCGGCCTGGTACCGCATCGGTGGCGTCGCCCACGACCTGCCGCGTGGCTGGGAGAAGCTGGTCAAGGACTTCGTCGAATGGCTGCCCAAGCGCCTCGACGAATACACCAAGGCTGCCCTGCAGAACAGCATCCTCAAGGGCCGGACCATCGGCGTTGCCGCCTACAACACCAAGGAAGCCCTGGAATGGGGCGTCACCGGTGCCGGCCTGCGCTCCACCGGTTGCGATTTCGACCTGCGCAAGGCCCGTCCGTACTCCGGCTACGAGAACTTCGAGTTCGAAGTCCCGCTGGCCGCCAACGGTGACGCCTATGACCGCTGCATGGTTCGCGTCGAGGAAATGCGCCAGAGCATCAAGATCATCGACCAGTGCCTGCGCAACATGCCGGAAGGCCCGTACAAGGCGGATCACCCGCTGACCACGCCGCCACCCAAAGAGCGCACCCTGCAGCACATCGAAACCTTGATCACGCACTTCCTGCAAGTTTCGTGGGGCCCGGTGATGCCGGCCAACGAATCCTTCCAGATGATCGAAGCGACCAAGGGCATCAACAGTTATTACCTGACGAGCGATGGCGGCACCATGAGCTACCGCACCCGGATCCGTACCCCAAGCTTCGCCCACCTGCAGCAGATCCCTTCGGTGATCCGCGGCAGCATGGTCGCGGACTTGATCGCGTACCTGGGTAGTATCGACTTCGTTATGGCCGACGTGGACCGCTAAGCATGAACAGCACGCTTATCCAGACAGACCGTTTCGCCCTGAGCGAAACCGAGCGCTCGGCCATCGAGCACGAGATGCATCACTACGAGGACCCGCGCGCGGCGTCCATCGAAGCCCTGAAGATCGTCCAGAAGGAACGTGGCTGGGTGCCTGACGGCGCGGTCTACGCCATCGGCGAGATCCTCGGCATTCCTGCCAGCGACGTTGAAGGCGTGGCGACGTTCTACAGCCAGATCTTCCGCCAGCCAGTGGGCCGCCACATCATTCGCGTCTGCGACAGCATGGTCTGCTACATCGGCGGCCACGAGTCCGTGGTCAGCCAGATCCAGAGCGAGCTGGGCATCGGCCTCGGCCAGACCACCGCCGACGGCCGCTTCACCCTGCTGCCGGTTTGCTGCCTGGGCAACTGCGACAAGGCACCGGCGCTGATGATCGACGACGACACTTTCGGCGACGTGCAGCCTGCTGGCGTGGCCAAACTGTTGGAGGGCTACGTATGACCCTGACCTCTTTCGGTCCTGCGAACCGCATTGCGCGCACCGCAGAAACCCATCCCCTGACCTGGCGCCTGCGCGACGACGGCGAGCCGGTCTGGTTCGACGAGTACCAGGCCAAGAACGGTTACGCGGCGGCCCGCAAGGCCTTCGCCGACCTGTCCCAGGACGACATCGTGCAGACCGTCAAGGATGCCGGCCTCAAGGGTCGCGGCGGTGCGGGCTTCCCCACCGGTGTGAAGTGGGGCCTGATGCCCAAAGACGAATCCATGAACATCCGCTACCTGCTGTGCAACGCGGACGAAATGGAGCCCAACACCTGGAAGGACCGCATGCTGATGGAGCAACTGCCCCATCTGCTGATCGAAGGCATGCTGATCAGTGCCCGCGCACTGAAAACCTACCGCGGCTACATCTTCCTGCGGGGCGAGTACACCACCGCCGCCAAGCACCTGCGTCGTGCCGTGGAAGAAGCCAAGGCCGCAGGCCTTCTGGGCAAGAACATCCTGGGTAGCGGCTTCGATTTCGAGCTGTTCGTCCACACCGGCGCCGGGCGTTACATCTGCGGTGAAGAAACCGCACTGATCAACTCCCTGGAAGGCCGTCGCGCCAACCCGCGCTCCAAGCCGCCCTTCCCTGCCGCCGTGGGCGTGTGGGGCAAGCCGACCTGCGTGAACAACGTCGAGACCCTGTGCAACGTGCCGGCGATCATCGGCGACGGCGTGGAATGGTACAAATCCCTGGCCCGCGAAGGCAGCGAAGACCACGGCACCAAGCTGATGGGCTTCTCCGGCAAAGTGAAGAACCCCGGCCTGTGGGAGCTGCCCTTCGGCGTGACCGCGCGCGAGCTGTTCGAAGACTACGCCGGCGGCATGCGCGACGGCTTCAAGCTCAAATGCTGGCAGCCAGGCGGCGCCGGTACCGGCTTCCTGTTGCCCGAGCACCTGGACGCCCAGATGTATGCCGGCGGCATCGCCAAAGTGGGCACCCGCATGGGTACCGGCCTGGCCATGGCGGTGGACGACAGCATCAACATGGTGTCCCTGCTGCGCAACATGGAGCAGTTCTTCGCCCGCGAGTCCTGCGGCTTCTGCACACCGTGCCGCGACGGCCTGCCCTGGAGCGTCAAGCTGCTGATGGCCCTGGAAAAAGGCCAGGGCCAGCAAGGGGACATCGAGACCCTGCTGGGCCTGGTGGGTTTCCTCGGCCCGGGCAAGACCTTCTGTGCTCACGCACCGGGTGCCGTGGAGCCTTTGGGCAGCGCCATCAAGTATTTCCGTCCAGAGTTCGAAGCCGGCATCGCGCCCACCAGCGCCGCCGTCCCGCCTCTGGCCCGACCGATCGTAGTCGGCGCGTAACGCTTAAATGAGGGCGCCGGGTCCGTGCCCTGCGCTCGACGTGCGATGACGCCGTGAACGGCTGTGTTGATTCGCACGCATAACAAGATTCCATTAGCCACGCCCGCTGACACCGGGCCAACGAAGAACTTTGAACCATGGCCACTATCCACGTAGACGGCAAAGCGCTCGAAGTCGATGGGGCGGACAACCTGTTACAGGCTTGTCTGTCACTAGGCCTCGACATCCCTTATTTCTGCTGGCACCCCGCTCTCGGTAGCGTCGGTGCCTGTCGCCAGTGCGCGGTCAAGCAGTACACCGACGAGAACGACACCCGTGGTCGTATCGTCATGTCCTGCATGACCCCGGCCACCGACAACACCTGGATCTCCATCGACGATGAAGAATCCAAGGCGTTCCGCGCCAGTGTCGTCGAGTGGCTGATGACCAACCATCCCCACGACTGCCCGGTCTGTGAGGAAGGCGGTCACTGCCACCTGCAGGACATGACGGTGATGACCGGCCACAACGAGCGCCGTTATCGCTTCACCAAGCGTACCCACCAGAACCAGGACCTCGGCCCGTTCATTTCCCACGAGATGAACCGCTGCATCGCCTGCTATCGCTGCGTGCGCTTCTACAAGGACTACGCCGGCGGCACCGACCTGGGCGTCTACGGCGCCCACGACAACGTGTACTTCGGTCGCGTTGAAGACGGCACCCTGGAAAGCGAGTTCTCCGGCAACCTCACCGAGGTCTGCCCGACCGGCGTGTTCACCGACAAGACTCACTCCGAGCGTTACAACCGCAAGTGGGACATGCAGTTCTCGCCGAGCATCTGCCATGGCTGCTCCAGCGGTTGCAACATCTCCCCCGGCGAGCGCTACGGCGAGCTGCGCCGCATCGAGAACCGCTACAACGGTTCGGTGAACCAGTACTTCCTCTGCGACCGTGGCCGTTTCGGCTATGGCTACGTCAACCGCAAGGACCGTCCACGCCAGCCACGCCTGGCCGATGGCACCAAGCTGACCCTGGACCAGGCACTGGATCAGGCCGCAGACCTGCTGCGCGGCCGTAACATCGTCGGTATCGGTTCGCCCCGCGCCAGCCTGGAAAGCAACTACGCGCTGCGTGAGCTGGTAGGTGCCGAGCACTTCTACTCCGGTATCGAAGCCTCCGAGCTGGAGCGCATCCGCCTGGTTCTGCAGGTTCTGAACGACAGCCCGCTGCCGGTTCCGAACATGCGCGACATCGAAGACCACGATGCCATCTTCGTCCTCGGCGAAGACCTGACCCAGACCGCCGCACGCATGGCCCTGGCCCTGCGCCAGTCGGTCAAGGGCAAGGCCGAGGAAATGGCCGATGCCATGCGCGTCCAGCCTTGGCTCGACGCTGCGGTGAAGAACATCGGCCAGCACGCGCTGAACCCGCTGTTCATCGCCAGCCTGGCTGAAACCAAGCTCGACGACGTGGCCGAGGAGTGTGTACACGCCGCTCCAGACGACCTGGCGCGCATCGGTTTCGCCGTGGCCCACGCCATCGACGCCAGTGCCCCTGCCGTGGAAGGCCTGGACAGTGAAGCCCTGGAACTGGCCAAACGCATTGCCGACGCTCTGCTGGCGGCCAAGCGTCCACTGATCATTTCCGGTACCTCCCTGGGCTCCAAGGCACTGATCGAAGCGGCGGCGAACATCGCCAAAGCCTTGAAGCTGCGCGAGAAAGCCGGCTCCATCAGTCTGATCGTGCCAGAGGCCAACAGCCTCGGCCTGGCCATGCTTGGTGGCGAATCCGTGGACGCGGCCCTGCAGGCGGTAATCGACGGTAAGGCCGACGCCATCGTGGTGCTGGAAAACGACCTGTACACCCGCACCGATGCAGCCAAGGTGGATGCCGCACTGAACGCAGCGAAGGTGGTGATCGTTGCCGATCATCAACAAACCGCGACCGTCGAGCGCGCGCACCTGGTGCTGTCGGCGGCGAGCTTTGCCGAAGGCGACGGTACCCTGGTCAGCCAGGAAGGTCGCGCCCAGCGCTTCTTCCAGGTCTTCGATCCGACCTACCTGGACGCCAGCATCATGGTCCACGAAGGCTGGCGCTGGCTGCACGCCCTGCGCAGCACCCTGCTGAACAAGCCGGTGGACTGGACCCAACTGGACCACGTGACCGCAGCGTGCGCCGCGAGCACGGCGCAACTGGCCAGCATCGTCGATGCCGCACCTTCCGCGGCGTTCCGCATCAAGGGCCTGAAACTGGCGCGCGAACCGCTGCGCTACAGTGGCCGTACCGCCATGCGCGCCAACCAGAGCGTGCACGAGCCACGTACCCCGCAAGATCCGGATACCGCCTTCGCCTACTCCATGGAAGGTTACTCGGGCTCCGTCGAACCGCGCTCGCAAGTGCCGTTCGCCTGGTCGCCGGGCTGGAACTCGCCACAGGCCTGGAACAAGTTCCAGGACGAAGTCGGTGGCCACCTGCGCGCCGGTGACCCGGGCACTCGCCTGATCGAAACCCAGGGCGACCGCCTCAACTGGTTCGCCAGCGTGCCGCGAGCCTTCTCCCCGGCCCCGGGCACCTGGCAGGCCGTGCCGTTCTACCACCTGTTCGGCAGCGAGGAAAACTCTTCGAAAGCCGCTCCGGTGCAGGAGCGCATCCCGGCTCCGTACGTTGCTCTGGCCAAATCCGAAGCGGATCGCCTGGGTGTCAACGACGGTGCCCTGCTCGCGGTGAACGTGGCTGGCCAGACCCTGCGTCTGCCGCTGCGCATCAACGAAGAGCTGGGTGCTGGCCTGGTGGGCCTGCCTGCCGGCCTGGCGGGTATTCCTCCGGCAATCGCAGGCATTTCCGTTGATGGTCTGCAGGAGGCGGCACAATGAGTTGGTTTACCCCTGAAGTGATCGACGTGATCCTGACGGTCGTCAAGGCCATCGTCATCCTGCTGGCCGTAGTGATCGCCGGTGCGCTGCTGAGCTTCGTCGAACGTCGCCTGCTGGGCTGGTGGCAGGACCGTTACGGTCCGAACCGTGTTGGCCCGTTCGGCATGTTCCAGATCGCAGCCGACATGCTGAAGATGTTCTTCAAGGAAGACTGGACTCCGCCGTTTGCCGACAAGGTGATCTTCACCCTGGCACCGGTGGTGGCCATGTCCGCCCTGCTGATCGCCTTCGCGATCATCCCGATCACCCCGACCTGGGGCGTGGCGGACCTGAACATCGGCCTGCTGTTCTTCTTCGCCATGGCCGGTCTGTCGGTCTACGCGGTACTGTTCGCCGGCTGGTCGAGCAACAACAAGTTCGCCCTGCTCGGCAGCTTGCGTGCCTCGGCGCAGACCGTGTCCTACGAAGTGTTCATGGGCCTGGCCCTGATGGGCATCGTGGTACAGGTCGGCTCGTTCAACATGCGCGACATCGTCGAGTACCAGGCGCAGAACCTGTGGTTCATCATTCCGCAGTTCTTCGGCTTCTGTACCTTCTTCATCGCTGGCGTGGCCGTGACTCACCGTCACCCCTTCGACCAGCCGGAAGCGGAGCAGGAACTGGCCGACGGCTACCACATTGAATACGCCGGTATGAAATGGGGCATGTTCTTCGTCGGTGAATACATCGGCATCATCCTGATCTCGGCGCTGCTGGTCACCCTGTTCTTCGGTGGCTGGCACGGTCCGTTCGGCATCCTGCCGCAACTGTCCTTCGTCTGGTTCGCACTGAAGACCGCGTTCTTCATCATGCTGTTCATCCTGCTGCGCGCTTCCATCCCGCGTCCGCGTTATGACCAGGTGATGGACTTCAGCTGGAAATTCTGCCTGCCACTGACCCTGATCAATTTGCTGATAACCGCTGCGGTTGTGTTGTGGAACACACCTGCGGTTGCGGTTCAGTGAGGATTTGACCCATGTTCAAATATATTGGCGACATCGTTAAGGGTACTGGTACCCAGTTGCGCAGCCTGGTCATGGTCTTCGGCCATGGCTTTCGCAAGCGCGACACCTTGCAATACCCGGAAGAGCCGGTCTACCTGCCTCCACGCTACCGTGGCCGCATCGTCCTGACCCGCGACCCCGATGGCGAAGAGCGTTGCGTAGCCTGCAACCTGTGCGCCGTGGCCTGCCCCGTGGGTTGCATCTCGCTGCAGAAAGCTGAAACCGAAGACGGTCGCTGGTACCCGGACTTCTTCCGCATCAACTTCTCGCGCTGCATTTTCTGTGGCCTCTGCGAGGAAGCCTGCCCGACCACCGCGATCCAGCTGACACCGGATTTCGAGATGGCCGAGTTCAAACGTCAGGACCTGGTTTACGAGAAAGAAGATCTACTGATCTCCGGTCCCGGAAAGAACCCTGATTACAACTTCTATCGTGTTGCAGGTATGGCCATTGCCGGTAAGCCAAAAGGCTCCGCGCAGAATGAAGCCGAGCCGATCAACGTGAAGAGCTTGCTGCCTTAAGGAAGAAAGATGGAATTCGCTTTCTATTTCGCGTCAGGTGTTGCGGTTGTCTCCACACTCCGTGTGGTCACCAATACCAACCCTGTGCACGCCCTGCTCTACCTGATCATTTCGCTGATCGCCGTGGCCATGACCTTCTTCAGCCTTGGCGCGCCGTTCGCCGGTGCCCTGGAAGTGATCGCCTACGCCGGTGCCATCATGGTGCTGTTCGTGTTCGTGGTGATGATGCTGAACCTCGGCCCGGCCGCGGCTCAGCAAGAGCGCATCTGGCTCACGCCCGGCATCTGGATCGGCCCGGTCATCCTGGCCGCGCTGCTGCTGGCTGAACTGCTGTACGTACTGTTCAGCCATCAGAGCGGTGCCGGTATCGGTCAAACCACCGTCAGCGCCAAGGCCGTGGGCATCAGCCTGTTCGGTCCTTACCTGCTGGTGGTCGAACTCGCCTCGATGCTGCTGCTTGCCGCGGCCGTCACGGCGTTCCACTTGGGCCGCAACGAGGCGAAGGAGTAATACGATGCCTACTATCTCTCTCGGTACTATCCCGATGGAACATGGCCTGGCGGTTGCCGGTATCCTGTTCTGCCTCGGTCTGGTCGGCCTGATGGTCCGCCGTAACATCCTCTTCGTGTTGATGAGCCTGGAAGTGATGATGAACGCCTCTGCACTGGCCTTCATCGTTGCGGGTGCCCGCTGGGCGCAGCCGGATGGACAAGTGATGTTCATCCTGGTGATCAGCCTGGCAGCCGCCGAGGCCAGTATCGGCCTGGCGATCCTGCTGCAGCTGTACCGCCGCTTCCACACTCTCGATATCGATGCAGCCAGCGAGATGCGCGGATGAACCTTCTCTTTCTGACTTTCGTATTCCCCCTGATCGGTTTCCTGCTGCTGTCGTTCTCCCGTGGACGCCTCTCGGAAAACCTCTCGGCCCTGATCGGTGTCGGCTCCATTGGCCTGTCGGCCATCGTTGCTGCCTACGTGATCTGGCAATTCAACGTCGCACCGCCCGAGGGTGGCCACTACACCCAGGTGCTGTGGCAGTGGATGTCGGTGGACGGTTTCGCGCCGAACTTCGCCCTGTACCTGGATGGTCTGTCCGTGACCATGCTGGGCGTGGTGGTGGGCGTGGGCTTTTTGATCCACTTGTTCGCGTCCTGGTACATGCGTGGTGAAGCCGGCTACTCGCGCTTCTTCGCCTACACCAACCTGTTTATCGCCAGCATGCTGTTCCTGGTACTGGGCGATAACCTGCTGTTCCTGTACTTCGGCTGGGAAGGCGTGGGCCTGTGCTCCTACCTGTTGATCGGTTTCTACTACAGCAACCGCAACAACGGTAACGCCGCACTCAAGGCCTTCATCGTTACCCGTATCGGCGACGTGTTCATGGCCATCGGCCTGTTCATCCTGTTCCAACAGGTGGGCACGCTGAACGTCCAGGAACTGCTGGTGCTGGCTCCGCAGAAATTCCAGGCCGGTGACTTCTGGATCACCCTGGCAACCCTGATGCTGCTGGGTGGCGCCGTGGGTAAATCTGCCCAGTTGCCACTGCAGACCTGGCTGGCGGACGCGATGGCCGGCCCGACCCCGGTTTCGGCACTGATCCACGCCGCAACCATGGTCACCGCCGGTGTTTACCTGATCGCCCGTACCCACGGCCTGTTCACCCTGGCGCCGGAAATCCTGCACCTGGTGGGCCTGGTCGGCGGCGTGACCCTGGTACTGGCCGGTTTCGCCGCGCTGGTGCAGACCGACATCAAGCGGATCCTCGCCTACTCCACCATGAGCCAGATCGGCTACATGTTCCTGGCCCTGGGCGTTGGCGCCTGGGACGGCGCGATCTTCCACCTGATGACCCACGCCTTCTTCAAGGCCCTGCTGTTCCTTGCTTCCGGTGCGGTGATCGTTGCCTGCCACCACGAGCAGAACATCTTCAAGATGGGCGGCCTGTGGAAGAAACTGCCTCTGGCCTACGCCAGCTTCATCGTCGGCGGCGCGGCCCTGGCGGCCCTGCCTCTGGTGACCGCAGGCTTCTACTCCAAGGACGAGATCCTCTGGGAAGCCTTCGCCAGCGGCAACCATGGCCTGCTGTACGCCGGCCTGGTGGGTGCGTTCATGACCTCGCTGTACACCTTCCGCCTGATCTTCATCACCTTCCACGGTGAAGCCAAGACCGAAGCCCACGCCGGCCACGGGATCTCCCACTGGCTGCCGCTGGTGGTACTGATCGTGCTGTCCACTGCGATCGGCGCGATGATCACCCCGCCCCTGCATGGCGTGCTGCCGCAAAGCGTCGGCCATGCCGGTGGCGAAGCCAAGCACAGCCTGGAAATCGCCTCGGGCGCCATCGCCCTGGCCGGTATCCTGCTGGCCGCCCTGTTGTTCCTTGGCAAGCGTCGCGTTGTGACCGCCATCGCCAACAGCGGCATCGGGCGTCTGCTCTCGGCCTGGTGGTTCGCCGCCTGGGGCTTCGACTGGATCTACGACAAACTGTTCGTCAAGCCATACCTGGCCATCAGCCACGTACTGCGCAAGGACCCGCTCGATCAGACCATCGGTTTGATACCGCGTATGGCCAAAGGGGGTCACACCTCCCTGAGCCGTACCGAGACCGGTCAACTGCGTTGGTACGCCGCCTCGATGGCAGCCGGTGCCGTGCTGGTCATCGGCGCCATTGTGCTGGTAGCGGTCTGATATGAACCTTGCGAACTTGCGAAAGGAATTGAGCCCGTCATGATTCTGCCTTGGCTAATCCTGATCCCCTTCATCGGCGGCCTGCTGTGCTGGCTGGGTGAGCGCTTCGGCGCCACCCTCCCCCGCTGGATTGCGCTGTTGACCATGACCCTGGAACTCGCCCTCGGCCTCTGGCTGTGGGCCCACGGTAACTATTCATATGCTCCGGCGCCTGGCGTCGATCCGACTTGGGCCCTGGAGTTCAAGCACCAGTGGATCGAGCGCTTCGGCATCAACGTGCACCTGGCGCTGGACGGCCTGTCGCTGCTGATGATCCTGCTGACCGGCCTGCTGGGTATCCTCTCGGTACTCTGCTCCTGGAAAGAGATCCAGCGCCACGTGGGCTTCTTCCACCTGAACCTGATGTGGATCCTGGGCGGCGTGGTCGGCGTGTTCCTGGCGCTGGACCTGTTCATGTTCTTCTTCTTCTGGGAAATGATGCTGGTGCCGATGTACTTCCTCATCGCGCTCTGGGGTCACAGCTCGGCAGACGGCAAGAAAACCCGGATCTACGCAGCGACCAAGTTCTTCATCTTCACTCAGGCTTCCGGCCTGATCATGCTGGTGGCGATCCTGGGCCTGGTGCTGGTGAACTTCAACAACACCGGGGTTATCACCTTCGATTACGCCCAGTTGCTGAAAACCAAGATGTCCACTGCCACCGAGTACATCCTGATGCTCGGCTTCTTCATCGCCTTCGCGGTGAAGCTGCCCGTGGTGCCATTCCACTCCTGGCTGCCTGACGCTCACGCCCAGGCACCGACCGCCGGTTCCGTGGACCTGGCGGGCATCCTGCTGAAGACGGCGGCCTACGGCCTGCTGCGTTTCGCCCTGCCACTGTTCCCCAACGCCTCGGCAGAGTTCGCACCGATCGCCATGACCCTGGGTCTGGTCGGGATCTTCTACGGTGCCTTCCTGGCCTTCGCCCAGACCGACATCAAGCGCCTGATCGCCTTCTCCAGCGTTTCCCACATGGGCTTCGTGCTGATCGGGATCTACTCCGGCAGCCAGCAGGCCCTGCAGGGCGCGGTGATCCAGATGCTGGCCCACGGTGTTTCGGCAGCCGCGCTGTTTATCCTCAGCGGCCAGCTATACGAGCGCACCCATACCCGCGACATGCGTGAAATGGGCGGCCTGTGGTCGCGTATCGCCTACCTGCCGGCCATCAGCCTGTTCTTCGCAGCCGCCTCCCTGGGCCTGCCGGGCACCGGCAACTTCGTCGGCGAGTTCCTGATCCTGATCGGCACCTTCGTCAGCGCTCCATGGATCACCGCGATCGCGACTTCGGGCCTGGTGTTCGGCTCGGTCTACTCGCTGATCATGATCCACCGTGCCTACTTCGGCCCGTCCAAGTCGGACGCGGTACTGCACGGAATGGATGCTCGCGAACTGATCATGGTGCTGGGGCTGGCGGTACTGCTGATCTACATCGGCGTTTACCCGCAACCGTTCCTCGATACCTCTGCCGCCACCATGCATGGCGTGCAGCAATGGCTCAGCACCGCCTTCACTCAACTCGCTTCGGCCCGGTAAGAGCGCTATGGACTTTACGATTCAACACTTTATAGCCCTGGCGCCGCTGCTGATCACCAGCGCCACCCTTGTGGTGGTGATGTTGGCGATCGCCTGGCGGCGCAACCACGCCCAGACCTTCCTGCTGTCGGTGGCCGGTCTGAACCTGGCATTGCTGTCGATCTTCCCGGTGCTGAAAGTGGCACCGCTGGCGGTCACCCCGCTGTTGCAGATCGACCAGTTCGCCTGCCTGTACATGGCCCTGATCCTGGTGGCCACCCTGGCCTGCGTCACCCTGGCCCACGCCTACCTGGGCGATGGCAGCAGCGGTTACCCGGGCAACCGTGAAGAGCTGTACCTGCTGATCCTGCTAGCCGCCGCTGGTGGCCTGGTACTGGTCAGCGCGCAGAACCTAGCCGGCCTGTTCATCGGCCTGGAACTGCTCTCGGTACCGGTCTACGGCCTGGTGGCCTATGCCTTCTTCAACAAGCGCTCCCTGGAAGCCGGCATCAAGTACATGGTGCTGTCGGCAGCCGGTTCGGGCTTCCTGTTGTTCGGCATGGCCCTGCTCTACGCAGAAGCCGGCAGCCTGAGCTTCAGCGGTATCGGCCAGGCCCTGGCCGCCACCGGCCTGCCAAGCCCGCTGGCGCAACTGGGCCTGGGCATGATGCTGATCGGCCTGGCCTTCAAGTTGTCGCTGGTGCCGTTCCACCTGTGGACTCCGGACGTCTACGAAGGCGCCCCGGCCCCGGTCGCCGCCTTCCTGGCCACCGCCAGCAAGGTGGCGGTGTTCGCGGTGCTGGTGCGTCTGTTCCAGCTCTCGCCAGTGGCCAGCAGCGGTGTCCTGAGCAACGTGCTGACCGTGATCGCCATTGCCTCGATCCTGGTGGGCAACCTGTTGGCGCTGACCCAGAGCAACCTCAAGCGTCTGCTGGGTTACTCCTCCATCGCCCACTTCGGTTACCTGCTGATCGCCCTGGTGGCCAGCAAGGGCCTGGCCATGGAAGCCATCGGCGTGTACCTGGTCACCTACGTGATCACCAGCCTGGGCGCCTTCGGCGTGATCACCCTGATGTCCTCGCCGTACAAGGGCCGTGACGCCGACGCACTGTACGAGTACCGCGGCCTGTTCTGGCGCCGTCCGTACCTGACCGCCGTCCTCACCGTGATGATGCTGTCCCTGGCCGGTATCCCGCTGACCGCAGGCTTCATCGGCAAGTTCTACATCATCGCTACCGGTGTCGAAGCGCACCAATGGTGGCTGGTCGGTTCCCTGGTCATGGGCAGCGCCATCGGCGTCTTCTACTACCTGCGAGTGATGGTCACCCTGTACCTGATCGAACCTAACCTGCGTCGCGTCGATGCCCAACTGCACTGGGAACAGAAAGCCGGTGGCGTCATGCTGCTGGCCATCGCGCTCCTGGCGTTCTTCCTCGGCGTATACCCACAGCCGCTGCTGACCCTGGTCCAGCACTCCGGCCTGGCGGGTTGATCGCTTAGGTTTCAACGCAACAAACAGAACGGCACCTTCGGGTGCCGTTTTGCATTTCAGGGCCCTGCCCTCCCCTCTTCCCAGCGAAACTCGGAATCGCCCTTCCTGTCACGTCGGCCCGGTCCGACATTCAGCCCACTGCCGCAGACATAGACTGTTGCCAGATCAAACGCGGCGCTCAGCGGGCCTTGACCAAAGCTGCAGCGTCATCCAGTCTATACGCAGGAAGCGTATGAAATGAATGCTCTGTTTATTGAACTACCGGCATTTGCGCGATACCGAAAAGGCTTCCTTGACGACGAGTTGTTCTGCGAACTGCAGATCGAGTTGCTGCGTCACCCGCACGCGGGTGTTCTGATTCAGGGCACTGGCGGCTTGCGCAAGATGCGTTTCATCGATGAGCGACGCAACAAGGGCAGGCGTGGCGGGCTGAGGGTGATTTATTACTGGTGGTCCGGAGGAGCACAGTTCTGGCTCTTCACCCTGTTCGACAAGGAGCAGATGGACGACCTGCTACCGCAGCAGCGACAACAGCTCAAACAACTGCTGGAACGTGAAATCGAGGCCAGACGACATGACCAAACGTGACATCTTTTCCGAACTGGTAGAAGGCATCGACGCCCTCACCCAGGAACGCCAGGGCAAGATCACCCTACGCAGCCATAAAGTGAAGCTCGAAAAGCTGCCGCCCATCACCGCCGCCGAGGTGATGAACATCCGCCAGCAACTCAACCTCTCGCGCTCGGTGTTCGCCATGTACCTGCGCACCAACACCCGCACCCTGGAGAACTGGGAACAGGGCCGCGCCATACCCAACGCCCAGGCCACGACCTTGATACGCCTGGTGGAGCGCTACCCCGATACAGTGGAGCGCCTCGCCTCGCTGGCCTGATCCTGCACTGTTCGAAGGGCAACAAAAAACCCGCACCAGGCGGGTTTCTTGTTGCAGCGAACGCAGGCTCAGTCAGCCAGGCGCCAGGTCGTACCGCCCTTGCCGTCTTCCAGGATCACGCCCATGGCGGTGATCTGGTCGCGGATCCGATCGGACTCTGCCCAATCCTTGTTGGCACGGGCCGCCAGGCGGGCCTGGATCAGCGCCTCGACTTCTGCCGCATCGACCCGACCTTCGGCACCGGCCTGCAGGAAGTCGTCGGCCTCCAGTTGCAGCACGCCCAGCACACTGGCCAGTTCCTTCAAGCGGGCTGCCAGACCGGCCGCCGCATCGATATCGCTCTCACGCAGGCGGTTGATCTCGCGCACCATCTCGAACAGCACGGCACAGGCTTCCGGAGTACCGAAGTCGTCGTTCATCACCTGGGTGAAACGCTCGACGAAGGCTTCGCCACCGGCCGGCGCCACTTTCGGCAGGCCCTTGAGTGCATGGTAGAAACGCTCCAGGGCGCCCTTGGCGTCCTTGAGGTTGTCTTCCGAGTAGTTGATGGCGCTGCGGTAGTGGCTGGCCACCAGCAGGTAACGCACCACTTCCGGATGGTACTTGTCGAGCACGTCGCGAATGGTGAAGAAGTTATTCAAGGACTTGGACATCTTCTCGCCATTGATGCGGATCATGCCGCAGTGCATCCAGGCGTTGGCGTAGGTCTTGCCGGTAGCCGCCTCGCTCTGGGCGATCTCGTTCTCGTGGTGCGGGAACTCCAGGTCGCTGCCGCCGCCATGAATGTCGAAGGTCTCGCCCAGGCAGCAGGTGGACATCACCGAGCACTCGATGTGCCAGCCCGGACGACCGTCACCCCAAGGCGATGGCCAGCTCGGCTCACCCGGCTTGGCGGCTTTCCACAGGACGAAGTCCAGCGGGTCCTGTTTCGACTCGTCGACTTCGATCCGCGCGCCGATGCGCAGGTCTTCGATCTTCTTGCGCGACAGCTTGCCGTAGCCCATGAACTTGCCGACGCGGTAGTACACGTCGCCATTGCCCGGAGCGTAGGCGTAGCCCTTGTCGATCAGGGTCTGGATCATCGCGTGCATGCCGGGGATATGGTCGGTGGCGCGCGGTTCCATGTCCGGCTTCTTGATGTTCAGCCGCGCCTCGTCCTCGTGCATCGCCGCGATCATGCGCTCGGTCAGGGCCTCGAAGGCCTCGCCGTTCTCATTGGCACGATTGATGATTTTGTCGTCGATATCCGTGATGTTGCGCACATAGGTCAAGTCATACCCGCTGAAACGCAGCCAGCGGGTAATCAGGTCGAAGGCCACCATGCTGCGGCCGTGCCCCAGGTGGCAGTAGTCGTACACGGTCATGCCGCACACGTACATGCGCACCTTGTTGCCATCCAGCGGCTTGAAGACTTCTTTGCTCTTGGTGAGCGTGTTGTAGATCGTTAGCACGTTAGTTCCTTGACTGAATCACTGACCCCAGGAGTCGCGCAGGGTCACAGTACGGTTGAATACCGGAGCGCCTGGTTTCGAGTCCTTGATATCCGCGCAGAAGTAGCCTTCGCGCTCGAACTGGAAACGGTCTTCCGGCTGTGCGTTGCCCAGCGAGGGTTCGGCACGACAACCAGTGAGCACTTGCAGGGAGTCAGGGTTGATGTTGTCCAGGAAACTCGCGCTGTCCTCGGCCTTCTCCGGGTTCGGAGAACGGAACAGACGATCGTACAAACGCACTTCGCACTCGACGCTGGCGGCAGCCGGCACCCAGTGGACCACGCCCTTGACCTTGCGGCCTTCAGGGTTCTTGCCCAGGGTATCCGGATCGTAGGAGCAACGCAGCTCGACGATATTGCCCTCGGCGTCCTTGATCGCTTCATCGGCACGGATCACGTAGCTGCCACGCAGGCGCACTTCGCCGTTAGGCTCCAGGCGCTTGTAGCCTTTGGGCGGCTCTTCCATGAAGTCGTCACGGTCGATGTAGATTTCACGGGCGAACGGCAGCTGGCGCACGCCCAGCGCTTCTTTCTGAGGGTGACGCGGCAGTTCGAGATTCTCGACCTGGCCTTCCGGGTAGTTGGTGATCACGACTTTCAACGGACGCAGCACGCACATGGCGCGGGGTGCGTTCTGGTCCAGATCCTGGCGGATGCTGAATTCCAGCATGCCGTAGTCGACCACGCCGTCGGAGCGGTTGGTGCCAACCATCTCGCAGAAGTTGCGGATCGACGCCGGCGTGTAGCCACGACGACGAAAGCCCGACAGGGTCGACATGCGCGGATCGTCCCAGCCATTGACGTGCTTCTCATCCACCAGTTGCTTGAGCTTGCGCTTGCTGGTGATGGTGTAGTTCAGGTTCAGGCGGCTGAACTCGTACTGACGCGGGTGCGCGGGCACCGGCAGGTGCTCGAGGAACCACTCGTACAGCGGACGGTGGCTTTCGAACTCCAGGGTGCAGATCGAGTGGGTGATGCCTTCGATGGCATCCGACTGGCCGTGGGTGAAGTCGTAGTTGGGGTAGATGCACCACTTGTCACCGGTCTGGTGGTGGTGAGCGTGACGGATCCGGTACATGATCGGGTCGCGCAGGTTCATGTTCGGCGAGGCCATGTCGATCTTGGCCCGCAGCACGCGGGCACCATCCGGGAACTCGCCAGCGCGCATGCGGGCGAACCAGTCCAGGTTCTCTTCCACCGAACGTTCGCGGAACGGGCTGTTCTTGCCTGGCTCGGTGAGGCTGCCGCGGTATTCCTTGGCTTGCTCGGGAGTCAGGTCGCAGACATAAGCCTTGCCTGCCTTGATCAGTTCCACGGCCCAGTCGTGCAACTGGTCGAAGTACTGCGAGGCATAACGCACTTCACCGGACCACTCAAAGCCCAGCCACTTGATGTCGCTTTCAATGGCGTCGATGTATTCCTGGTCTTCCTTGGCCGGGTTGGTGTCGTCGAAGCGCAGGTGGGTGACACCACCGAATTCCTGGGCCAGACCGAAGTTCACGCAGATCGACTTGGCGTGACCGATGTGCAGGTAACCATTGGGCTCCGGAGGGAAGCGGGTCACGATCTGTGTGTGCTTACCCGAGTCCAGGTCCGCCTGGATGATCGGGCGCAGGAAGTTGACCGGTACGGCCGGTCCAGTCTTGGAATTCGAGGTAGGGTCGACAGTGGGCTTGCTCATAGGATCCTTGAACGTACAAGTGCGTGGCCGGGTGCGGCCTGACAAATCAAAACGGATATCATAGCCGATGCTGTCAAGTACCTGACAGAGCGCAGCTTTAAAACTGCGGCTATTAATGGCAGGCCGGTGAAAAAACAGCCTCGAAATTCGTGGCTGTCACGCTAAACTGCGCTCCTTGGCCACAAGATGGCCAAACCGGTCCGGGTTGCCCGCGCGTCCCGATACCCAGGATTTTCTTGAAAACGCTTCTCCTTATAAAGAGTACCGACCATGACCCAAGTCAAACTGACCACCAACCACGGCGAGATCGTGCTGGAACTGAACGCCGAGAAAGCCCCGTTGACCGTGGCCAACTTCGTCGAATACGTGAAAGCCGGTCACTATGAAAACACCGTTTTTCACCGCGTCATCGGTAACTTCATGATCCAGGGCGGCGGCTTCGAACCTGGCATGAAAGAAAAGAAAGACAAGCGTCCAAGCATCCAGAACGAAGCTGACAACGGCCTTTCCAACGACAAGTACACCGTTGCCATGGCCCGCACCATGGAGCCGCATTCGGCTTCCGCGCAGTTCTTCATCAACGTTGCCGACAACAGCTTCCTCAACCACAGCGGCAAGACCGTGCAGGGCTGGGGCTACGCCGTATTCGGCAAAGTGATCGCCGGCACCGAGGTGGTCGACAAGATCAAGGGCGTGGCCACCACCATGAAGTCCGGCCACCAGGACGTACCCGCAGACGACGTGATCATCGAGAAAGCCGAGATCATTGAGTGATACTGCTGATTTCAGATCTGCATCTGGAAGAGGAGCGCCCGGACATCACCCGGGCGTTTCTGGAATTACTCGGTGGGCGCGCCCGCGCCGCCGAGGCGCTGTACATCCTCGGGGACTTTTTCGAGGTATGGATCGGCGACGATGCCATGACCCCCTACCAGCTTTCCATTTGCCAGGCATTGCGCGAGCTCAGCGACAGCGGCACGCAGATCTTCCTGATGCATGGCAATCGCGACTTCATGCTCGGCAAGGCCTTCTGCAAGGCGGCCGGTGCCACCCTGCTCAAGGATCCCAGCGTCGTCGACTTCTACGGCGAGCCGGTATTGCTGATGCACGGTGACAGCCTGTGCACCCGTGACGAAGCCTACATGCGTATGCGCCGCTACCTGCGCAACCCACTGAGCCTGTGGATTCTGCGCCACCTGCCCCTGGGCACCCGGCGCAAGCTGGCGCGCAAGCTGCGCAACGAAAGCCGGGCCCAGACCCGCATGAAGGCCAACGACATTGTCGATGTGACCCCGGACCAGGTACCGCAGGTCATGCAGGAACACGGGGTGCGCACCCTGGTTCACGGCCACACCCATCGCCCGGCGATCCACAAGCTGCAGATCGGCGAACAAGCCGCCAAGCGCATTGTGCTGGGGGACTGGGACCGTCAGGGCTGGGCGCTGCAGGTGGATGAGCAGGGTTTCCAACTGGCGGCGTTCGATTTCGTACCGACGCAACTGGCGCTGCCCGGTTCGCCCTGAACGGACGCCCTCGCTGCCGCAGGAGCCGGCTTGCCGGCGAAGGGAACAGCAAGCCTTGCATGGCCCTGTCGGGCGCCTTCCCTGGCAAGCCCGCTCCTACAACAAATGCCCTACCGTAGGAGCCGGCTTGCCGGCGAAGGGGCCAGCAAGCCTTGCATGGCCCTTTCGGACGCCTGCGCCTGCGACGAAGGGCATCAATGCCCCGCCGCGGCTGGGCCGGCCTTGGCAGCGAATGGCGGCTTGGCCAGCCAGACCAGCAGAATCAGGCCCATGAAGCCCCAGCCCAGCAAGGTGAAGTAGTCCACGGTCGAGAGCATGTATGCCTGGCTGGTCAGGACTTGATCCAGCTGCGCGTAAGCCTTGGTGCTCGCGCCTCCGAGATTGTTCAGCGCATCCCGGGTGACCGAATCGAAGATGCTCATGCTTTCGCTCATGTAAGCGTGATGCTGGTCTGCCCGGCGAATCCAGATCCAGGTGGTCAGCGACGCCGCAAAACTGCCCCCCAGAGTCCGCAGGAAGGTTGCCAGGCCAGCGCCGTCGGCGATCTGGTGCGGTGGCAGGTCGGACATCAGGATGCTCAGGGTCGGCATGAAGAACAGCGCCACGCCGATGCCCATGAACAGTTGCACCAGGGCGATGTGCTGGAAGTCCACTTCATTGGTGAAACCGGCACGCATGAAGCAGCTCAGGCCAATGGCCAGGAATGCCAGCCCGGCCAGCAGGCGCAGGTCGAACTTGTTCGCGTACTTGCCGACAAAGGGTGACAACAGCACCGGCAGGATGCCGATCGGTGCCACCGCCAGCCCCGCCCATGTCGCGGTGTAGCCCATCTGGGTCTGCAACCATTGCGGCAGGATCAGGTTAATACCGAAGAACCCGGCGTAGCCCAGCACCAGCACTATCGTGCCAATGCGGAAGTTGCGGTGCGCGAACAGCCGCAGGTTGACCACCGGATGCTGGTCGGTCATTTCCCAGATGATGAACACCGCCAGCGCGATCACCGAAATCGCCGCACCGATGATGATGAAGTTCGACTCGAACCAGTCCAGGTCATTGCCCTTGTCGAGGATCACCTGCAACGCGCCGACGCCAATGACCAGCGAAATCAGCCCGACGTAGTCCATCGGCTGACGGCTGGTGACCACCGGGCGCTTGGCCAGCTGCGAACGCACCACCATTACCGCAAAAATGCCGATCGGAACGTTGATGAAGAAAATCCACGGCCAGCTGTAGCTGTCGGTGATCCAGCCGCCAAGAATGGGACCAGCAATCGGCGCCACTACCGTGACCATTGCGAGCAATGCCAGGGCCATGCCGCGCCTGGCGGGTGGATAAACGGCGATCAACAGGGTTTGCGTCATCGGGTACAACGGCCCGGCCACCAGGCCTTGCAGCACACGAAAGCCGATCAGCTCAGGCATCGAGGTCGAGATGCCGCAGAGAAACGAGGCCAGCACAAACAGCATCGTCGCCCAGAGAAACAGTTTTACCTCGCCAAAGCGCCGGCTGAGCCAGCCGGTCAGCGGCAACGCAATCGCATTGCTCACGGCGAACGAGGTAATCACCCACGTGCCCTGCTCCGAACTCACACCAAGGTTGCCGGAAATCGTCGGCAACGCCACGTTGGCGATGGTGGTGTCGAGCACCTGCATGAAGGTCGCCAGCGACAGGCCGATGGTGCTGAGCAACAGGCTGGGCGGCGTGAAAGAAGCGTTATTGCTCATCGCGAATCCTTTGGAACCGGGGTGGCGCTGCGCCCCTGTGGGGCGAGCATGCTCGCACCCACAGGGTCAGTGGCGAATCAGCGTTGCGCGGTTTTGCTGACCACAGCGCTGTTGTCATGGATCAGCTGAGCGATCATCGCGTCGGCTTCGGCCAACTGCCGGTCGTAGACGTTGGTGCTGAACGAGGCCTTTTGCTGCGGTTGCTGCGCCAGTACCGGGCCGCTCTGGTCATGCAGGTTCACTTCAACATTGGTCGACAGCCCAACCCGCAGTGGGTGCTTGGCCAGCTCTTCGGCATTGATGTGAATCCGCACCGGCACACGCTGCACGATCTTGATCCAGTTGCCGGTGGCGTTTTGCGCGGGCAACAGAGCAAACGCGCTGCCGGTGCCGGCGCCGAGGCTGTCGACGGTGCCACTGTATTTCACGCTGCTGCCGTAGATGTCGGACTCGATGTCCACGGGCTGGCCGATGCGCATGTCACGCAGTTGGGTTTCCTTGAAGTTGGCATCGATCCACAGTTGATCCAGCGGGATCACCGCCATCAACGCCGTACCCGGTTGCACTCGCTGGCCGAGCTGCACGGTGCGTTTGGCAACGTAACCGGTGACCGGCGCGATCAGGGTGCTGCGCGCATTGGTCAGGTAGGCCTGGCGCAGATCCGCAGCCGCCGACATCACGTCCGGGTGCGACGAGACCACGGTGTCATCGACCAGCGCACTGGTGGTTTTCAACTGCTGCTTGGCGTTGGCCAGGGCGTTTTGCGCCGAGGTCAGGTCGTCGCGGGCGTGGGACAGTTCTTCCTGGGAAATCGCGCCGCCAGCGGCAAGGTTTTTCCGGCGGTTGAAGTTGTCCTGAGCCTTCTGCACTTCGGCCTGTTGCGCGTTGACCTGGGCTTTCATGCCGTCGACATTGCTGTACAGGCCGCGAACCTGACGCACGGTACGCGCCAGTTTCGCCTGGGCACTTTGCAGACCGACTTCTGCATCGTTGGGGTCGAAGTTGATCAGCACCTGACCTTCGTGGACCAGGTCACCATCGTCGGCGCCGATGCTGACCACGGTACCGGTCACCAGCGGAGTGATTTCAACGACGTTGCCGTTGACGTAGGCGTCATCGGTGCTCTCATTCCAGCGCCCGATGAATTCGTGATAAGCCCAGACACCAGCACCGGTGAGGGCTACAACAATGGCCAGCACCAGCAGCATCACTTTGCGCTTGCGCGGATTGCCGGTGTCTTGCGAGTTGTCTTGAGCTTGGGTGTTTTCGGCAGTGGCCATGACAAATACCTGAATTAGTTGTGCGGCGTGGCTGGAATGGCGTTGGCTGCGCTCAGGGTCTCGCCCTGAAAGCCCCCGCCCAGCGCTTGCATCAGTTGAATCGACAGATCGATCTGCTCGGCATTGAGGTTGGCCAACTGACGTTGGGCCTGCAGCAGTTGCTGCTCGATGCTGAGCACGTCCAGGTAGTTGCCGATGCCGGAACCGTAACGCTGGACCACGGTGTTATAGGAATCCTGAGCAATATCGGTGGCGTGCTGTTGCGCGCCGATTTGCCGGCCGATGTCACGCAACTGGTTGATCGTGTCGCTGACATCACCCAGCGCTTTCACCAGGCTTTTGTTGTACTGCGCCACCGCCAGATCGTAATCGGCGTCACGTGAATCGAGGTTGGCGCGCAGGCGCCCGCCATCGAAGATGGGTAGCGAAATGGTCGGGGCGATGCTGAAGAAGCGACTGGCCGAACCAAACATTGCGTCACCCAACAAGGATTCGGCACCGGCGGACGCCGTAAGGTTCAGGTTGGGATAGAAGCGGGTTTTCGCCGAATCGATGTCTTTGCTCGCGGCCTCTACACGCCAGCGGGCGGCGACCAGGTCCGGGCGGCGGCCAAGCAGCTCTGCCGGAAGAACCGAGGGCACTGCCACGGCGCTGGCTTGCAATACTTTGGGCCGGGCGATTTCACTGCCGCGATCCGGGCCTTTGCCGAGCAGCACGGCCAGGGCGATTTTCGCACTGCTCAGGCGTTTTTCGGCGTCGATCAGGCTGGCTTCGGAACTGGCTTCCAGGCTCTGGGTTTGCTGGAACTGGTACTGGCTGTCGATCCCGGCGCTCAAGCGACGCTGGCTCAGATCGAGCATTTGCCTGGTGCGCTTGAGGTCGTCGCTGGCCAGGTCATAGACGATGTGCGCCTGCCCCAGATCGCTGTAGGCCCGGGCCACATCGGCGGCGAGGGTCAATTGCGCGGCCTGACGGTCGACTTCAGCAGCACGAGCCTGGCCGAGTGCGGCTTCCCAGGCATCACGCTGGCCGCCCCACAGGTCGAAGTTGTAATTGAAGCCGGCGCTGATGTTACGCACGGTGGCGTAGGCATCGCCCTGCCCCAGCGGATCCTGATCCTTGGCCAGGCGCGAACGGCTGATGCCGGCGCTGGCGTCGAGGGTCGGATAGCGTTCGGCATCGGCGGCATACGCGGCGGCGCTGGCCTGATGGGCGCGGGCGGCGGCGATCTGCATGTCCGGACTGTCGCGCAGGGCTTCGCGGATCAGACCGTCGAGCTGTGGATCGCCAAGGCTGGTCCACCAGTCGCTTTTCGGCCATGCCGCAGGCGACAGGGTCACACCGTTGAGGGATTGGCCGGCCTTCAGGCTTTTCGCGTCGAGATTTTTGCCTTGGGTATCGAGGCCGCTGTAATTGGCGCATCCGGCAAGGATCATCGCCGACAGCACCAGCGTCAGGCTGCTGCGCAAGGTTTTACTGCTCATTGTGTTCACCTAAGCGCTGGATGGTGATCGGGTCACCGGCGGCCAGCAGGATTTTCTTGAGGATGTATTCCAGGGTCTTCAACTCGTCCGGGGAGATCGCGCCAGCCAGTTCATTCATCGCGTCGGCGCCGATCTGCGGCAGCCGATCCGTCAACTGCTGGCCCTGTTCGGTCAGGGTCAGTTGCACTTGGCGGCGATCACCTTCGCTGCGTTGGCGAGCCAGGAAACCTTTCTGCTCCAGACGATCGAGCATGCGTGTCATCGAACCGCTGTCCAGCGACAGGTGCCGGCACAGCTCGGCCGGGGTATCGACGCCGAACTGGGCCATGATGATCAACACTTTGAACTGCGCGGCAGTGATGCCGTGGGGTTCCATGTGGGTGTCGATGATCCGGTCCTTGAGCAATGCGGCGCGGCCCAGCAACAGGCCGAGATGGCAGGTTTTGAATTCGTCCGGGGTGAAATGCTTCATGTGCTCACCTAATAACTGCCTAGGCAGTGAATATATGTCGAGATGTTACTGCCTAGGCAGCGAATGTCAACGCAATAGTTAGGTTGCTTTGTAATTAGTTGACCAATGGACTGGGTCTTTATGCTGAACAGGCGTGCGTCATCGCCAACCTGCTGGCGACGGATCGTTTCCATCCCTCTGCCTGCTGCCTGTGAATCATCGGGGTTGGCCTATTCCACGATGACTTCGACAAAGGCTATGGCTCGCACGTGCCCCCGGTATCACCCTCCTTCAGCGAATTGAAGATGGAGCGCATACAGGTGCACGACTGCAACGCCAACGAGGAACTGGCCCAGGCGCCAACCTGCATTGCCCGGCTCGGTCACCCGTCGGGTCTACCGGTGATGGCGGGAAGCTTGGAGACCGCGCAAGAACTTGATCTGTTGCATAAAATCGACTGCACTCAGATTCAGGATTTCCTGATCTTTCACGCCATGTCTTCGGATCAATTCCGGCAGTTGCTGTCCCATGACGGGCCGGCAAACGCGTACGGATTGGCAGGCGGGTGTTGATACCCGTCACTTGCCATCGAGGTCACTGTGTCCAACGGCTCTCCCATCACTGCTGCCCAGGCCCTCTAATGCCACATCCCAACGCCTTTCTGGAGAAACTCGCCAGCAGTTCATCGCGCCTGAACAAGAGCCTGCTGGTGCTCGGCGCCCTGGTGCTGCTGTTGCTGGGCATCAGCTATGTGGGGGTGACGCGCATGATCGAAGAGCGGCGCGAAACCTTGCAATTTCACTTTGCCCGGCTGATGGAGAATGTCCACGAACAGGAAGTGTTCCTGCAGGATATTGCCCGGGAAAGCGCCAAGGGCGAACGGCTGCCCAATGCCATGTTGCCGCCCTACTCAAAAAAACTCCTGCCCGATGAAGGGCCGAACATTTACGAAGGCCGCGGCCTGCCGTTTTCGCTGCCCTATAGCTTGAAGATCAATACGGACAGGATTGCCCCCAGCCAATACCCGAAAATCTTTGCGCTGGGTACCCATCTGGCGGCCTATTACAGCGCGTTCTGGTCGGCCTCGCACTATCAGTCTCCGCAGGTTGTCCTGATCAATGGCCCCGACAATTTTGACCTGGCCGTACCCTCCGTCGGGCGTTTGCGCGGTACGGGGCAGTTACCGATGCAGACGGGCCATCTGGTCGATGTGATGACCCAGGTGAACAAACGCCTGCGCGGGCACAACTCGCCATCGCCAGATCTTCAGGTGCGCTGGGAACCCTATGTCTCTTCCGAGGACGACAAGAGCGCGCCCACCCTGCTGGCTTACGTGAGTATCAACCTGGCGAAAACCGCATTGACCGTCGAGGGCGCCGATACCTGGGTGGTACTGGGTTCGCTGATGAACCTGTCCCAGGTCAACAACATCGAACGGCTGATGCAGTGGTCGATCTACGATGACTTCACCTTGATCACCCCCCGTGGCGTGGTATTGACCGGTGCTCTGAAACCCGGCCAGGTGCTGGATGAAGGGGTGAATTTCAACCGCGACGGCCTGGTGTTCAAACTGAGCAGCCCCGGGGAGCAACACTGGACGGCGATCTACGTCATCAGCCTGCGCAGTTTCCTCGACTACGCGCTGTGGCCATTGCTGTGCCTGGTTGCTCTGGCGCTTGCGCTACTCGGTTGCAGTCGGGCGGTCAATCGCTGGTACCAGGCCCGGGTCATCCTGCCCGCGCAGAGGGCGCACGCCAGCATCGCCGAAAGCGAGGCGTTCAGCCGCACGGTGATCGATACGGCGCCGACCGGCCTGTGCGTGATTCGCCGCAGCGATCACCACGTCCTACTGGAAAACCAGCGCGCCCAGCAATGGCACGATAACGGCCGGTTGATGAGCTTGCTCACACCCCTTACGGGCCCCGGTCACGCCGATCTTGAAATCAATGGGCGCCACCTGCACGTCGCCTTTGTGCCCACCCGCTATCAGGGCCAGGACGCCTGGTTATGTGCGTTGCATGACGTGACCCGGCATGTCGAAGATGCGGCGGCGCTGGAAGAAGCGCGCCAGGCCGCCGACTCGGCAAACCAGGCCAAGAGCCGCTTCCTCGCTACCATGAGCCACGAGATCCGCACTCCCCTGTACGGCGTGCTGGGAACTCTGGAGCTGCTCGGCCTGACCTCGCTCGCCCCGCGCCAGCAGGATTACCTGCACACCATCCAGCGCTCCTCCGCCACGTTGTTCCAACTGATCAGCGATGTGCTGGATGTGTCGAAAATCGAAGCCGGACAGATGACCCTCGAACTTCAGGATTTCTGCCCGCTGCAACTGACCGAAGACACCGTGCGCACCTACAGCGCCTCCGCCCGATCCAAGGGCCTGCTGCTCTATGCCTGCATCGACCCGGCGCTGCCGGACCGGTTGCGCGGCGACCCGATACGGATTCGCCAGATCCTCAACAACCTGCTGAGCAACGCCATCAAGTTCACCGATAACGGTCGCGTAGTGCTGCGGGTTCAGTTGCTGGAAAGCGACGATGGCCGCGCCCACGTGCAGTGGCAGGTCAGCGATTCGGGAGGAGGAATTTCCCTGGCGCAACAGCAACAACTGTTCGACCCTTTCTATCAAGTCAACGATGCCACTGAACAGGCCGGTGCCGGATTGGGACTGGCCATTTGCAAATGGCTGTGCGAGTTGATGGAGGGCCAGTTGAACCTAGTCAGCGAGCCCGGGCTCGGCAGCAGTTTCACCCTTCAACTCGCACTGGAACACGCACCCGGTGAGCTGGCCGGTTGCCCTGTGTTCAACCCCGGCAGCAGCACCGTCTATGTGCGTGCGCAAGTCACTGAGCAGGCACAACACCTGATCGCCTGGCTCAACCGTTTTGGCCTCGACTGCCGCCCGCTGAGGCCCGATACACCGGTGCCATCGGCACTGCTGGTAGAGCTTTCCCCCCTGGCCGATACCGCGGCCTGGCCCGGTCCGAAGGTCGTCGCCAGGGCGGATGGCCCCAACCCTGCGCAATTGCGCGGTACCGACCGAGAAGTCGACGCCCATGATGTCCGCGCGATCGCCTGGGCGATTTACCAGGCCCAGCACGGCGTCAGCACCGACAGCCAACCTTCGTCGCCGGAAAAGCCCCGGCAGTTGAATCTGCAAGTGCTGGTGGCGGAAGACAATGTGATCAACTCGGCGATCATCAAGGAGCAACTGGAAGTGCTGGGCTGCTCGGTGGTCGTCGCGGCCAATGGCGAGCTGGCCCTGGCGCAGTGGTCGCCCGGACGCTTCGATCTGCTGCTGACCGACGTCAACATGCCGGTCATGAACGGCTACCAATTGGCCACGGCGTTACGGCTTCAGGATCAGACGCTGCCGATTATCGGCGTCACCGCCAACGCCTTGCGCGAAGAAGGCGAGCGCTGCGCCGACGTCGGCATGAACGCCTGGATGGTCAAGCCACTGAACCTCGCCACCCTGCGCGCGCACCTGGAAAGACATTGCAAAATCGCCCTGCCGGCGACCAGCGTTGCCCCTCTAAAGCTGTCACCGAAAATGCGCGAACTCTTTGTCACGACGCTGCGCCAGGACATGCAGACCACGCTGACGGCATTGGACAACGCCGATGCCCATCGCGTGGCGCAACAGCTGCACAGCATGGCCGGTGCATTGGGTGCGGTACAGCTCGAAGAACTGGCCACAACCTTCGTCGAGCTGGAGTGCCGCCTGAACGGCCTGAGCTTGACCCACGCCCTGGACCTGGAGGTACGCCAGAATCTGGCTCGATTGAAAGACTTGCTGGGCAACCTTGAATAATTTCAACGCGGATAATCAGCCATGGAAACCCTCAAGGTTGCCATTGCCGATGACCACCCCATCGTCCCGGTGGGGTACGAGAGCGGGTTGAGCGTGGCCAATGCTTTCGCACTGATGGAATACCTGACGCGGCACCTCCCCAACGTGCTGGTGCTGACAGCGCTTTACTCACCTGTTGCTAAAGGAAAATAAAATAGTGCGTTTATTTATTCCGGGAGAGGGAGTCAGAGACGACTGACTTGAGAGCGCAAAGATAACAAGCATTCAAAAGATGTTCGTCACGAGCAAACTTGAAGTCAACAGCAACTATAAAAACTTGAATTACCATACACAACAACCAACTCAAACTAACAGACAACTACATTCCAGTTGCAATCAACTTCTAGGAATCGTCTGATGTACCACCAAAAATTCGCGTTATATCGTGTTGTTGTTTTAAACCTAACCATTGGAAAACAACATGAAAAAGCTAACTCGCGCACTTCTCGCCCTTTCAATCATTGCCGCTACCGGAAATGCTCTGGCAGCCGATCCGGTTACACCAACCAAGGCTGGCAGCGGCACTATCAACTTCACCGGTACCATCAACAACGATGCCTGTTCGGTCGAAGGCGCCGGAAACAACAAGACCATTTCAGTCGCCATGGGCGAAGTTTCGATCAAGGACATGGGCACCGCCACTGCACCTAAAGGCAACGGCACCCTGAGCGCCGAGAACTTCGACATGAAGATCAACTGCAACGCCGGAACCAAGGTCGCGATGATCTTCGAACCAACCAAGGGCGCAGGTTCGGGCATTGAACCCGGCACCAAGGTGCTGCGCCTAATCGATGGCCTGGGGGCTGCGAAAGGTGTCGGCATTGCGCTGCTTGATTCCAATGGCGCCGTGATCGACCTCAGCTCGCCGAGCACCGCAAAAATCGAAAACACTCTGCAAGACAGCAACGCAACCCTCAAATTCTCCGCAGCTTACGTAACCACCGTCGATCCGAAACTAGCTGTTGCCGGTCGTGGCGACGCCACCCTGCCGTTCACGCTGCAATACGAATAACCCGCGCGAACACACAAGCCTGGTGCGGGGCCTTTCGGCCCTGCATCCTCATTCACTTGCGCGGTAGCCCTCATGCTTTATCGTCACTCACTGTCCTTTTGTGCAGGCCTGCTGGGCCTGTTCGCGGTCAATCAGGCCATGGCCGGAATTTCCTTGAGCAGCACCCGTCTGATTTTCGACGGCCAGCACAAGGAGGCCGGAATCACCGTGCGTAACAGCGGTGAAGATGTGTTGATCCAGTCGTGGATCGACACCGACTCCAGCGAAACCGCAGCCGTACCCTTTGCTGTGACGCCGCCCCTGGTGCGCGTCAGCGGCGACGAGCAGCAAATATTGCGGGTGATCTACGAAGGTGCGGGCATGCCAACCGACCGCGAGTCGGTGGTGTGGCTCAATGTGCAAGAGATCCCTAAAGCGGCAAAATCCGAGAACACGTTGCAACTGGCCGTGCGCCAGCGCATCAAGGTGTTCTTCCGCCCGGCAGGCCTGAAAAACAACGCCTATCTGGCACCGAGCGAACTGACCTGGCGCCTGACAGAACAAGCCGGCAAGAGCTTGTTGGTGGTGAATAACCCAGGCCGGTATCACGTGTCGATTGCAAATATCACACTTCAATCCGGCACCATCAGTGAACACCCCTTCGATTCGATGATGATTGCCCCCGGCGAACAAAAAAGCTTCCCCCTTAAACAACTTCACACCCCCAATACAGCCCACCTTTCATTCAGCAGTATTAATGACTATGGCGCACAAGATCGTTATGGCGCGCAACTTTCCAACAGTGCTGATACCCGAGCCAGTTTGAATAAACAAACCCCATAACTTACGTGCCGCTGTGACGGCTGCACTTCCACTGTATTTCTCTTCGCTCCGTTAGTTCGTATCGGAGGTGATATAGGGTTCCTGAATGTTTTTACTCAAGCGCGACGGATGGGCGCCGTTTTCGATTGCCCTGGTTTTCAGCTGCACCTGCCTTGCCGATGACGAAGAACATTTCAATACCTCGTTTCTGCAAGGCGCAACGTCTTCTGTCGATCTGCAATCACTGCTCGCCAGCAGCCGCGTACTGCCCGGCATCTATCGGGTGGACCTGTACGGCAACGAGACGCTGGTCGGGCGCCGCGACATCGATTTTCGTCGTTCTCCCGGCACGAACAAGATCGAGGCCTGCCTGACTCTGGAGATGGTGCAGCAATTGGGGGTCGACATCGGCAAGCTGCAGGCCAGCGGCAAACTGGGCAGCGATGATCCCGACACCTGCCTGGACCTGCCCGCCTTGATCGATCACGCCAGCGTGCGTTACGACGTGCCCCGCCTGCGCTTGATGGTCAGTGTCCCGCAAAGCGCCATGGCGCGTGGCCGACGTGGTTATGTCGACCCGGCCCTGTGGGACGAAGGCGTTCCCGCCGCGTTCATCAACTATCAATTGAGCAGCAGCCGCAACGGCACTCGGGGTGAAAGTACCCTGTCCAACAACGTCGGCCTGCGCAACGGCATCAACCTCGGCGCCTGGCGCTTGCGTAACGAATCGAACTTCAGCAGCAGCACAGGCCGCCCTAGTACATTCAAAAGTAACCGCAGCTATCTGCAACATGACGTGACTGCCCTGAAAGGCCAGTTCAGCGCCGGGGATATCTTTTCAGATGCCGACCTGTTCGACAGCGTGCGCTATCGCGGCCTGAAACTGGCGTCCGACGACGGCATGCGTGCCGACAGCGAGCGCGGTTATGCGCCAATCATTCGCGGCATTGCGCAGTCCAGCGCCACCGTGGAGATCCGCCAGGACAGCTACCTTCTCTACACCGCCAACGTGCCGCCGGGGCCATTCGAGATCAGCGATATCTACCCCAGCGGCTCCAACGGCGACCTGGAAGTGACGATTATCGAAGCCGATGGCCGCCGCCGGGTGACGGTGCAGGCATTTTCCAGCCTGCCGATCATGGTCCGTGAGGGCCAGTTGAAGTACAGCGTCTCGGCCGGCCAGTACAACAGCAACAGCGATGACCAGAAGTCACCGCAATTTGTCAGCAGCACCCTGGCGTACGGCATCAGCAGTAACTTGTCCGGGATCATCGGGGTGCAGGCCTCGGAAAACTTCAAGGCGCTGTCCGTCGGAGCTGGCCGCAATACAACGATCGGTGCCGTCTCACTGGACTTGACCCACTCCATGAGCAGCACTTTCGGCGCAACCATCACCGGCAACAGCCTGCGCGCCCTGTATGCGAAGACATTCACCGGCACCGACACCAACTTTACCCTCGCCGCCTATCGCTACTCGACCGAGGGCTATCGCACCCTCACCGAGCACGTCGAGGAACTGAGCAACGACGGCCAGAAGCGTATCGGCAACTCGAAAACCCGTACCGACCTGACCGTCAACCAGAGCCTGGGCCGAAACCAGCGATACGGCAGCATCTACATCAACGCCAGCGACCAGCGTTACTGGGGACGCGGTGGTTCGCAAAGCCTGTCGGCGGGTTACAGCAACTATTGGGGCGATGTGAGCTACAACCTCGGCGCCACCTACTCCAAGGATGTCGGCAACTACGGGCCGGCGAACAATGACACGCTGGTGAACCTGTCCGTATCGTTCCCGCTGGGCTCCAAGCCTCGTGCACCCCGCGCCTTCGTCTCGGCCAGCACGCAGAAGTCCGGCGACACCACGCAAATGGGCATCAACGGCTATCTGTCGCAAGACAGCGACACCTATTACTCGGTGCAAGCCGGCAACAGCAGCACTGGCGGCAGCTCCGGCTCGGTCAACCTCAGCACCCGCACCTCGGTAATGGATATCAGTGCCGGCTACAGCCAGGGGCGCGGCTACAACTCGCAAAACCTTAACCTGTCAGGCTCGATCGTCGGCCATGGCGGCGGGATCAACCTGGGACAGACCGTGGGCGAGACGTTCGCGCTGGCGCAGGTCGAAGGCGTGGAAGGGGTGAAAATCGGCAGCTTCTCCGGAGCCAGGACCGGCAGCAACGGCTTCGCCGTGGTCCCCAATGCACAGCCCTATCGCGTGAACTGGATCAACCTCGACACTCGAGACCTGGGCGCCGATATCGAGATCGACAGCGCGACCCGGCAAGTGGTGCCACGTCGTGGTGCCGTGGTGCTGGCGCGTTACACCAGCAAGACCGGACGGCGAGTGCAGTTCGCGCTGTTCGACGCTCGACACCAGCCGATTCCGTTTGGCGCGTCGCTCGAAGACAGCGCCGGCAAACAGTTGGCGATCTCTGACCCTGGTGGCAAGGCTCTGGCGCTGGTTGAAGCCGACGCCGGTACCCTGACCATCAACTGGCAGGGCCAGCGCTGTGAAGCGCCTTATGCGTTGCCCGAACGCAACACCGCGCTGAACTACGAGCGGGCGACACTGGTGTGCCGCCCCTGATTCCTCAGAAATCGCGCTTGTAAAAGATATCCAGGGAGCTGGCGAAACCGCTCGCCGCTTCCAGATAGACCTTCTTGCTCAGCTTGTAACGCAGAGCGATGGTACTGGCCGGCTCAAAGACCCCGACGCCATAGCGCAGGCTGAGCCTTTCGGAAATGGCGCCGCTGGCCACCACGCTGGTGTTGTTGCCGCTGCCCTGGGTATCGAGTTGGAAGTCCTGAATGCCCAGGTTCTTGGCAATGCCGCCAGTCAGTTCCGAGCTGCCCATCAGCCCCAGCCCGAGAGCCGCCTGGGCCAGCATGTTGTTGTCTTCACCGGTGGACGTCAGCGGGCGCCCCAGGACCAGATAGGACAGCGCCTGTTCCTGGCTCATGGCCGGCTCCGAAAAGATCTGCGTCGCCGGTTGCTCGGCGCTGCCGCTCAGGCGGATGCCGGCAATCACGTCGTCAGTCTGGCGCACGGCCTCGATGTCCAGGTAAGGCTGGTCGATGGGGCCGGCAAACAGCAGCCGCGCACGACGCACGGTCAAGCGCTGGCCGTAGGCCCGATAGCGGCCGTCGTTGAGCCACAGCTCACCGCGGGTATCCATGTTGTCACCAATGTGCACGTGCCCCTGCAGGTTGGCAGTCAGGCCGAAACCGCTGAAGGCCAGCTTGTCCTGGCCCACCTCCACATCGATGTTCATAGCCATGGCCATGGGCTTTTTGCCGTCGTCGGTCTGCTGGCCGACGATCACCGTGTCGTCGGAGACCTTGACCGTCGAAGGCGGCAATTCGCGCACGGTGATCTGGCCCTTGGGGATCAGCACCTTGCCGGCAATCGCCAGCTTTTCTTCCTGCAGCGAGATCTTCAGGTCCGGCGCCACCTCCAGCGCTGCATAGGGCTCCACCGTCACCGGCAGTTGGGTGCCCTTGAGGCTCAGGTCCACCAATAGCGCCCGGCCCCAAGCGATGTTGCCATTGAGGCTGCCCTGCCCGGCCTTGCCGCTTTTCCAGCCGCCGTTGAGCTGCACGCTCTCGCCAGCGATCTGCGCGCTCAGTTGCAGGTCTTCAAGGCTGATGGGCAACTCGGAGCCGGACACCTCGCCCCCGGACAACTGCACGTTGCCGTTGACCTGAGGCGCCAGCAGGCCGCCAGACAAACGACCGCTGCCATTGAGGCTGCCGCTGAGCTTTTCCACCATGGGCACGAACGGCCGCGCCACGGACAGATCCAGCCCACTGAGGCGGAAATCACCGGACAGCGGTTTGCTTTTCGGCAAAGGATTGATCTGCGCCTGGAGCATCAGCTCACCCAGTTTGCCGCCGTCGAACTGCAACTGCGTGTCGATGCGCCGCGGGGTGAGTCGGGTATTGAGCTTCAACGCCTGATAGGGGAAATCCAGCCACTGGTCCTTTTCCTTGACCCGCAAGGTGCCGCCGCTGGCGTCCAGCATGATCTGGCCCTGGGGCCCGCTGGCCGGCAAGTCCAGTTGCACATCGGCATTGAGCATGCCCTTCCAGGCGAAATCCTTGGGCAGCCACTGCGCCAGGCTGTCGAGGGGAAAACGCTTGAGGTGATAACGCAGTTTCGGGTCCGGCATCAGCCGCTGGTCTTCACCGCACAGGCTGGCATCGCCGCTGGCCCAGCAGTGGGCAGCGAAGTTCAGCGTGCCGTTGGCCAGCCGCTCAAGCCGGGCCGGGTTCTGCAGCTTCCAGTCCTGGCCGCCGGTCTGTACATCACCGCTGGCCAGGCGCCCGCGCCAGTTGCCCTGGTCCAGGACGCCATCCAGGCCCAGGGCCAGTTTCAACAGCGGCCCTTGCAGGTCCAGTTGCAGTTTCTGTTTCTTGATGTCGCCCTGGCCGGCCAGGGTCAGGGTCCCCAACTGCGTGTCGCCCAGTTGAATCCCGCTGCCCTTGAGGTCCACCTGGGCCTTTTGCGCACCATCCAGAGTGGCGTCCAACTTGAGGTTCTGCAGGCGGTTTTCGGCAAAGGCCAGTTGCTGCCCGGCCAGGTCCAGCTTGCCCTGTGGCGCCTTGAGGGTGCCGGCCAGGTCCAGCCGACCGTTGAGCTGCCCACGCAACTCGGGCCAGAGCTGACCCAGGCGCGGCATCTTGATCTCCAGCTGGCCGGCGATCTTCTGTTGCAGGCTGCCGGAGCCGTTGATCCGGTTGTCTCCCAGGCGGATGTCCAGCGCGCCCAGGGTCCATTGCTCGCCCGCTCCGTCGGCCTTGGCCTGGAGAACCGCCGGCTGTCCGCGCAAGCGTCCCTTGAGGTCGAGGTTGGCATTGAGCTTGAGTTGCTGGTTCTTCATTTCGCCCTGGCTGCGCAGGGGGCCGGCCAGGGTTCCGGGCAGCTCCGCCACCCAGTACGCGGGGTTGATGGCCGACAGATCCAGGGCGGTATCCCAGGCAATGCCGTCGGCGAACTGCAGGTTCAGGTGGCCCTCGGCCTTGCCCTGGCCCGCCGCCAGCTTGAACTGCGGCAGATAGATTTTCGTCAGGTCGCCGCTGAACGGGCTGCTCAGGCTGAACGCGCCTGCCGGGCCGTCCAGGTCGCCCTTGAAGTTGCCCAGGTAGTTACCGTCACGGTAAGCCACTTCGGCATCAAAACTGCGGACCCGCACCGCTGGCTCGTCAATCAGCGGATACAGGCGGTGCCAGGGGAAGTCCAGCCAGGCCAGCTTGGCCTCGGCGGCGAAACCTTCGCTCCAGTCCAGTTGCCCACTGAGCTTGAGGTGTTGCTTGTCGTTGGCGCTCAGGTCCAGGGCGGCAATCTGTGCGCCCTTGGCGTCGACCTTGCCTTGCAGCAACAGGGCCACCGGGCCCTGCTCCGCCGGCAGGCTGGCCTTGCCGGCGAGCTGGTAGCCGCTTTTCAGGTCGCCCTGGCCAGTCAGTTCCAGCTGATCCAGTTGCAGGGTGTCCGGCAGATCGGCGCTGGCCTTGAACCCGTCGGCAGTGATGCGCACCTGGGCCGGCAGGTTCTCCACCAGGGGCTGCAACTGGCCGCTCAATTGCCCTTGCAGGTAGCCACTGCTGTCGGCATTGAGCAGCAGAGTCTTGAGCAGGTCGCCTTCAACCTTCAACGCCAGGGACCAGGGGCCACCGCCGGGAGCGGGCAAGCCGAGGTTGCCCTGGGCGGTCAGGGGCCAGTCGCCACTGGGTTGCAGCAGCCCGGAAAGGTCCAGACTCAGTTCATCGCGCTTTAGGTGCAAAGAGTCGATCTGCAGGCCTTGGGCAGTCCAGTGCGCCGCCAGCTGCAGGGTCTTGAGTTCTTCACTGCCATTGAACAGCAGGCTGCCCACACGCACTTGCCCCAACTCGATGGCCAACGGCAGCTTCAATTCCGGCAGGCTGATGGGCTCCGAACTGGTTTCGGTTTCGCCGCTCGGAGGGAACAGCAGGCTGACCTGATCGGCTTCCAACTGCTCGATGCACAGGGTCATGCGCAGCAGGCAGCCGGGCGACCAGGTGAACTGCACGGCGTTGAGCTCGACCCGGTTGCCCTCCTGTTGCCAGAGCAAATGATCGGCGCTCCAGTGCCCGCCAAGGCGGCCCTCGAAATTGTCCAGGGTCAGCCCCGGCACTCGCGCCAGGGCCCAGCGGCTGCCAGCCTGGGTTCCGAGTACGCTGGCCACGGCCAGAATGATCAGGATCACCAGCGCAACAATCGCCAGCAGCGTTATCTTCAAACCACGCTTCAAAGCTCTGGCCCCATGGAAAAGTGCAAACGAATACCGCCGTCGTCATTCATCGCGTGGGCCAGGTCGACCCGGATCGGTCCCACTGGCGAAACCCAGCGTACGCCGACGCCCACCCCGGTCTTGAGGTTAGGCAGCTCCAGCTTGTTGAAAGAGTTGCCCTGGTCGACAAAGGTCGCGATCCGCCATTTCTCGGCAATCGAATACTGGTACTCGACGCTACCGGCCACCATGTAGCGGCCGCCGATGCGATCGCCTTCGGAGTTTTCCGGTGACAGGGTCTGATAGTCGTAGCCCCGAACGCTCTGGTCGCCACCGGCAAAGAAGCGCAAGGACGGCGGAATCGACTTGTAGCCATTGGTGGCACTGCCACCGAACTGCACTCGCCCGAGAAAGCGGTGGTTGTCCCAGACCGTGGTCAGGCCCTTGAGCAGCACCGTGCCATATAGCAGGTTGGTGTCGGAACCGACCCCTTCCTTGGCCAGCTTGGTGTCGAACTGAATGCGATAGCCGTTATGCGGGTCGATGCGATTGTCGCTGCGCAGGTAGGAATAAGTCAGGCCAGGCATCAGCAGATTACTCAGTCCCGAGTCGTCCCCGAGGCGATATTCCTCTCGCTGATACTTCAGCGACAGCACCCGCTGCCAGCCGCTGGGCAACTTGCTGTGCCACTCGGGACCGATGGTGAGCAACTTACTCAGGGTATCGGTGCCGGCAATCTCTTCATTCTGGTAACCACCGGCGAACCGCAGCTTGTCGGTCAAAGGCGGGTCCAGGGGAATGTCGTACCACAGGCCGACGTTCTGCCGCGGGGCAGAAACTTCCGCCTCCCAGCCGTAACTGTGGCCCTGGGGGTTGACCCAGTGCCGGGTCCAGTTGGCCTTGACCCGCGGCCCCACGTCGGTGGAATAGCCGAGGCCGAGGCCCATGGTCCGGGGCTTGCGGGTTTCCAGCTGGACCGCCACCGGAATCACCTCGTGCTCGGCGGCAGTAGGCGCGGCGTCCACCCGCACGCCCTCGAAGTAGCCGCTCGACTGCAGGGCCTGGTTGAGTTCGGCAATCAGTTCGGAGTCATAGGGCGCGCCGGCCTTGAACGGCACCATGCGCCGCAACAGGTCTTCATCGAACAGGGAGTCGCCGCTAAAGCTGACCTTGCCCAGCGCGTAGCGCGGGCCGCTGTCATAGACCAGGTCGATGTCCGCGACACCTGCCTGGGGGTCCACCGACAGTTTCTGCTGGGTAAAGCGCCCGCTGAAAAAGCCATAGCGCGAAGCCTGGTTCTGGATCAGGCGCTTGGCGTCTTCGTAATGGCCATGATTGAGCACGGCACCAGGCTTGAGCTGGTCGCCGTCGGGAAGGCGAAACGACTTGAGGGAGGCCGCCGGACCTTCGACCCGGACTGTCACGTTGCGCAGGTGCACCGGTTCGCCGGGGTCGATCCGCAACATCAGGCGCGGTTTGTCACCGCCGCGCACCTCACTCTGGATATGCGGTTGGTAGTAGCCCAGGGCCTGGGCGGCTTTCTTCGCCTGCTCCTCGGCGCCCCGGCTGAACCGCAGCAAGGCTTCTTCATCGCGATCGCCGACACTGCCAATGTAACCCTCCACATTGGCCTTCAACTCGTCATTGGCGGGCTTGACCCTGACATCCAATTCGCTCTGCGCCAGCGCCGCACAGCTTGTGAACAACAGCAAAAAGCCGCTGGTAAATCTTCCTGGAAACTTCATAGGCGCGGATGCTATCACGAGCTTGGGAGGGCGATAGAGCGCTCAGGTGCACGGAAAGTTCTATATCAGGCTGTTGCTCTTTGTAAGTGCTGCGGGTTGGGGTGAAAAAATACGTGCTCACGCACCGGCCCCACCGCAATCTCACCGATCTCTTCATAGCCCTGGCGCTTGTAGAACTCCAGGTAACGCGGATTGCCGGTGTCCAGCACCACACCCTGGGAATGCTCGTCCACGGCGCACCAGTTGTGCACCGCCGCCAGCAATTGCTCACCGAAATGCTGGCCCTGAAACTGCGGATGTACCCCCAGCAGCGGCAGCACATGCACCGCATCATTGGGCAGGCAGGCCTGCACCGCCTGGTGATACTCCAGATAGCGCTGGGTGCAGCGAAACCCGGTGCTGAGCACCATGCGCAGGCGCCATGCCCAACTTTCGGTGATGCCCAGGCGCCGTTGCGGCGGCGCGATCAGGGCGATACCGATCAGCCGGTCATTGACCAGCAGGCCGATGGCCGGCAGGTCCTGAAGAAAATGCTGCTTCACCAATTCGCGCACTGTGGCTCGTACCCGCTGTTCGTAGCCGGGGCGATCGGCTTCGAAAATGAAGCCGAAGGTCGGCTCATGGCGGTAGGCCTGGTACAGCAGCGACCGCGCTTCGCGGGAATAGCCGCTGTCGAGCTGGTGAATATCGGCGATGACATTGGAGGAATCAGGCATGACGGTCACTCTCCCCTGGACCCGGCTCAAATGGCCGCGTTCTTGTTAGTACGAGCCCTGCGCGCCGCTGATCGTTCCCGCGCCCCTGGGACATTAGCAGCGCATCCGCCACGCCGCCACGCTGGCCGGCCCGGGCGTTGTCAGCTAGCATCGCTGTTTTGCCAGGACCGCCGACCATGAAAATCGTCTCGTTCAATATCAACGGGCTGCGTGCCCGCCCCCATCAGCTGGCGGCGCTGATCGACAAACACCAGCCGGACGTGATCGGCCTGCAGGAAACCAAGGTCGCCGACGAACAGTTCCCCCTTGCCGACATCCAGGCCCTGGGCTACCACGTGCATTACCACGGCCAGAAAGGCCATTACGGCGTAGCCCTGCTCTCGCGCCAGGCACCGTTGGCCCTGCATAAAGGCTTTGAAGGTGACGACGAAGACGCCCAGCGGCGCTTTATCTGGGGCACCTTCGCCGATGCCAACGGCACCCCGGTGACCATCATGAACGGCTACTTCCCCCAAGGCGAAAGCCGCGACCATCCCACCAAATTCCCGGCCAAAGAGCGCTTCTACCAGGATCTGCAGCACCTGCTGGAAAGCCGTTTCAGCAATGACCAGCCCCTGGTGGTGATGGGCGATGTAAACATTTCCCCGGAAGATTGCGACATTGGCATCGGCGCCGAGAACGCCAAGCGCTGGCTAAAGACCGGCAAGTGCAGCTTCCTGCCAGAAGAGCGCGAGTGGATGGCCCGCCTGAAGAACTGGGGCCTGGTGGACAGCTTTCGTCACCTGAACCCCGAGGTGAACGACCGCTTCAGCTGGTTCGACTACCGCAGCCGCGGCTTCGAGGATGAGCCCAAGCGCGGCCTGCGCATCGACCTGATCATGGCTTCCCAGGGGTTGTTGCCACGGGTCAAGGACGCTGGGGTCGACTATGAACTGCGAGGCATGGAAAAACCTTCGGACCATGCGCCGATCTGGCTCGAACTGGGCTGATCGACAGGCACAAAAAAGCCCATCTGCCGATGGGCTTTTTTTTTGCGGTTACAGCTGTATGTGCTCGACTCGCTCCGTGGTACCGGCACTGGCGATAGCGCTGATGGCGCTCTCGAGGGTGGCTTCCGAATCGTACAAGTGGCTGACCAGAATCACTTCCTTACCGGACTTGAGCTTGAAAAAAGGTTTGCCGCCCGACGAAATTTTCTTGACGTAGCGTTCCGGGGAAGCGCAGTGTGCGCGGAACAGGCCGAGAGCCGCCTCGGCACTGTCCCGGCAAGGGTAGCGGTCGCTTTGAAGCATGGTCTGCGCCTCCTTTGTCTTCAGCAAGAATCTGCATGCACCACTGCCATACTGCTTCAGCTCGAACCAGGCACTCATTTGTAACTCCTTTGCACACTACGAAATAGCAGCTCAACACTGCCGAGGCATCCGCGGGGGATGACGCGTTGGCAGTCGCCCCAATCCCCGCCAGACAAAGTTGCCCACTCTACGCGCCGTTCCGGGGTTGGTCTTTAGGACAAATCTCAAAAAATCTAGAGAAAACAGCTATTTATGATGTAGGACTTTCGCCATTTCTCCGCAAATAGCCCCGTCCGTCACATCCCTGTCACCTCCCTGACTTAATGTCCCCAGCACTTACCTCCTCCCTCTATATAGAAGGCCAGTGCCGCCATGCCCCGCGCTTCCACCGTCAGCGAACGAGATATCTGGTGCCGGACCATCAGCCTGTTTCTGATCGGTTTCGTTTGCTACGCCCTGCCCTGGTCGGTATTCGCCGCCCTGCCCCCAGCCCCGGACAATGCGCCGGTCCTGCGCATCCAAGGCTCCAATACCATCGGCGCCCGGCTGGGCCCGGCCCTGGTCAAGGGCCTGATGGAAGAACAGGGCCTGCGCGATATCAGGATCACCGCCAGTGGCAAAGACAATGAACAACAGGTGGTGGGGCAAACCGCCCAGGGCCGAGCGGTGCGGGTGGAAGTGGCCGCCCACGGTTCGAGTACCGGCTTTGCCGCTCTGAAAACCGCCCGGGCCGACCTGGCCGCCGCTTCACGGCCGATCAAGGACAGCGAGCTGGTGGACCTTGAAAGCCTGGGGGACCTGAAAAGCCCCAGCGCCGAACAGGTGATCGCCATCGACGGGCTGGCAATCATCCTGCATCCGCACAACCCGCTGAACCAACTGAACACCGAGCAACTGGCCCGGCTGTTCAGCGGCGAAGCCAGGACCTGGGAAGAACTGGGTGGCATTGGCGGCGCGGTACATCTCTATGCCCGGGATGACCAGTCCGGCACCTACGACACCTTCAAGGAACTGGTACTCAGCCGTCGCGGCAAGACCCTGGGCCCCGGCGCAAAACGTTTCGAATCCAGCGAGCAGTTGTCCGACGCAGTCAGCCATGACCCCCAGGGCATAGGTTTCATCGGCCTGCCCTATGTGCGCCAGGCCAAGGCGGTGGCCATTGTCGACGGCGACTCACAGCCGATGCTGCCGCTCAACAGCCTGATCGCCACCGAGGATTACCCGCTGTCACGGCGCCTGTACCTGTACCTGCCGCCCAATGGGCAGAACCCCTGGGCCGATGCCCTGGTGAGCTTTGCCCAGGGCAGCAAGGGCCAGGCCATCGTCGCCGCCAACGGCTTTATCGCCCAGACCGTGCAGGCCATGCGCGTCGCTCCCGGCCCGCAGATGCCGGAGGCTTATCAGGCGCTCACCCGCCAGGCGCAGCGCCTGACGGTCAACTTTCGTTTTGAGGAAGGCAGCGCCAGCCTGGACAACAAGGCCCGCCAGGACCTCAATCGGGTACTGGATTACCTGCGCCAGCACGGCAAGATGAACCGCCAGGTGACCCTGGCCGGCTTCGGTGACGCCAAGAACGATCCGGCCCGCGCGGCCCTGCTGTCCAAACTGCGGGCCATGGCGGTACGCCGGGAACTGGTGAAGAGCGGCGTGGTGTTTCGCGAGATTCGCGGCTTTGGCGCCGAGTTGCCGGTAGCGGCCAACAGTGCCGACGAAGGGCGGATCAAGAACCGCCGCGTGGAGGTCTGGGTGTACTGAACTCACAGCGGCCGGCCTTTCGACAGGCCGGCCGCATCGCCCTCAATGCCCGCTGCGCATCAGCTCCTTGGGTACATACTTGCCGATTTCATACTTGCCGATCGCCGCGCGGTGCACCTCATCCGGGCCGTCGGCCAGGCGCAAGGTACGCTGCATCGCATACATGTAGGCCAGCGGGAAGTCGTTGGAGACCCCGGCCCCGCCGTGGATCTGGATCGCCCGGTCGATCACCCGCAGGGCCACGTTCGGCGCCACGACCTTGATCTGGGCAATCTCGCTCTTGGCCACCTTGTTGCCCACGGTGTCCATCATGTACGCGGCCTTCAGCGTCAGCAGCCGGGCCATGTCGATCTCCATCCGCGAGTCGGCGATCTTGTCGATGTTGCCCCCCAGGCGCGCCAGCGGCTTGCCAAAGGCAGTACGGTTCACCGAACGCTTGCACATCAGTTCCAGCGCCCGCTCCGCCATGCCGATGGAACGCATGCAGTGGTGGATCCGGCCCGGGCCAAGGCGGCCCTGGGCAATCTCGAAACCACGGCCCTCACCCAGCAGCACGTTCTCGTAGGGCACCCGGACATTGTCGAACAGCACTTCGGCGTGGCCATGGGGTGCGTCGTCGTAGCCGAACACCGGCAACGGGCGAACAATCTTCACCCCGGGGGTATCCACCGGCACCAGGATCATCGAGTGCTGCTGGTGACGCGGCGCATCCGGGTTGCTCAGGCCCATGAAGATCAGGATCTTGCAGCGTGGGTCGCAGGCGCCCGAGGTCCACCATTTCTTGCCGTTGATCAGCCACTGGTCGCCGTCGCGTACCGCACGGGCCGCCATGTTGGTGGCATCGGAGGACGCCACGTCCGGCTCGGTCATGGCGAACGCGGAACGGATCTCGCCGCGCAGCAATGGCTCCAGCCAGCGCTGTTTCTGCTCTTCGTTGGCGTAGCGCACCAGCACTTCCATGTTGCCGGTATCCGGTGCCGAGCAGTTGAAGGGCTCCGGGCCCAACAACGACCGCCCCATGATTTCCGCCAGCGGCGCGTACTCAAGGTTGGTCAGGCCTGCCCCCAACTCCGACTCAGGCAGAAACAAATTCCATAGCCCGGCCTCCTTGGCCTTGAGTTTCAGCTCTTCCATGATGGCGGTCGGCTGCCAGCGATCGCCTTCGGCAACCTGACGCTCGAAGACCGCTTCAGCCGGATAAACATAGGCATCCATGAACGCGGTGACACGCTCACGCAGTTCCTGAACCTTGGGGGAATAGGCGAATTCCATGGGCAGCTCTACCTTTGTGACGATCGGGTGTTGGAGGACTGAAATCGATGCTAGATCAGCTACGAAAATTTACCTAGCCTATTCTCGGCGTGTATTAACATTCATCACCGATATATGATCGGCTGATCCGACAGGCTTCCGAGCCCTCCCACAGGCCCTAACAATAAGAGTGCAGCGCAATGAATCTGAGCAAGGTCGATCTCAACCTCTTCATCGTTTTCGATGCGATCTACACCGAAGCCAACCTGACCCGCGCAGGGCAGATCGTCGGCATCACCCAACCGGCGGTATCCAACGCCCTGGCACGCCTGCGCGAGACCTTCAACGACCCGCTCTTCGTGCGTACCGCCCAGGGCATGGTGCCCACGCCCATGGCGCAGAACATCATCGGGCCGGTGCGCAATGCCCTGTCGCTGCTGCGGGTTTCGGTCCAGGAAAGTCGCATTTTCAACCCCCTGCAAGCGGTCAAGACCTACCGCATCAGCATGACCGACCTCACCGAAGCGGTGATCCTGCCACCACTGTTCCAGCGCCTGCGGCGCCTGGCGCCGGCGGTGATCATCGAAAGCTTTCTCTCCAAGCGCCGGGAAACCACCAAGGAGCTGGCAGCCGGGCGCCTGGACTTTGCCGTCGACGCACCGCTCAATACCGACCCCCAGGTGCGTCACGTCAAGCTGATGGAAGACCGCTATGTGTGCGCCATGCGCAAGGGCCACCCGCTGGCGGGCAAGGAAAAATTCAGCCTGGACGATTACCTGTCCCTGACCCACATCCATATCTCCAGCCGCCGCAGCGGCCTCGGGCATGTCGACCTGGCCCTGGGCAAGATGGGTATCCAGCGCAAGATCGCCCTGCGCTCCCAGCACTACCTGATGGCTTCCCAGGTGCTGCAGCAGACCGACATGGTGATGACCGTACCGGAGCGCTTTGCCCGTCGCCATGAACTGCACGCGTTCAACCTGCCGGTCAATGATGTCCCGCCGGTGGAAACCCACCTGTACTGGCATGAGAGCACCGACCAGGACCCGGCCAACCGCTGGATGCGCGAGCAGATGATCGAGCTCTGCCAGCAGGTCACGGCCTACGAAAAGAAGCTCGACCAGCAGACCGCCTGAGCCCTTTCGCCGGCAAGCCCTCACTGCAGGAGCCGGCTTGCCGGCGAACGGGATCGGCTCGGACTGCTTGACGTATACGTCAACCTGCCTTTAGCTTAGCGCCAAGCCCCCTCTTGAGCGCCTCCATGAGCAGCCAGACCTACAGCATTTCCGACCTCGCCCGCGAGCTCGACATCACCACCCGGGCCATCCGCTTCTATGAAGAGCAGGGCCTGCTGGCTCCCGAACGCCGTGGCCAGGAGCGCATCTATTCGCCCCGGGACAAGGTCAGCCTGAAACTTATCCTGCGGGGCAAGCGCATCGGCTTTTCCCTGGCCGAGTGCCGCGAACTGATCGAGCTCTACGACCCGAGCAGCGGCAACCTGAAGCAGCTGCACAGCATGCTGGCGAAAATCGCCGAGCGTCGCGAACAGCTCGAACAGCAACTGCTCGACATCGAACAGATGAAGCTGGAACTGGACACCGCCGAAGAGCGCTGCACCCAGGCGCTGGAACAGACCATCCTGAACCAGAAAAGCACCGCCCGATAATCATCGGCACACCTGCGCCCGGACGCCGGTATCCGCCACTCCCTATAAGAAGGTGAACCTCTATGTCACTCCCCAGCCATGTACGCCTGATCGAAGTCGGCCCCCGCGACGGCCTGCAGAACGAAGCCCAGCCCATCAGCGTCGAAGACAAGGTGCAATTGGTGGATGCCCTCACCGCCGCCGGCCTGGGCTACATAGAAGTCGGCAGTTTCGTGTCACCCAAATGGGTGCCGCAGATGGCCGGTTCAGCCGAGGTCTTCGCCCGTATCCAGCGCAAGCCCGGGGTTGTCTATGGCGCACTGGCGCCCAACCTGCGGGGTTTCGAAGATGCCCTGGCGGCTGGGGTCAAGGAAGTGGCGGTGTTCGCCGCGGCCTCGCAAGCCTTCTCCCAGCGCAACATCAACTGCTCCATCAGCGAAAGCCTGGAACGCTTCGTGCCGATCATGGACGCCGCCAAGCAGCACGGCATCAGCGTGCGCGGTTACGTGTCGTGCGTGCTGGGCTGCCCTTATGAAGGTGAAGTGGCCCCGGAACAGGTGGCCATGGTCGCCCGTGAACTGCATGACATGGGCTGTTACGAGGTCTCTCTGGGCGACACCATTGGTACCGGCACCGCCGGTGCCACCCGGCGCATGTTCGAGGTGGTAGGCGCCCAGGTACCACGGGAAAAACTCGCCGGGCACTTCCACGACACCTACGGCCAGGCCCTGGCCAATGTCTACGCCAGCCTGCTGGAAGGCATCGCGGTGTTCGACAGCTCCATCGCCGGCCTCGGCGGCTGCCCCTATGCCAAGGGCGCCAGCGGAAACGTCGCCACCGAAGACGTGCTCTACCTGCTCAATGGCCTGGGCATCCATACCGGTATCGACATGGACAGCCTGATCGACGCCGGCCGGCAGATCTGCAACGTGCTGGGGCGCCCCACCGGCTCCCGCGTGGCCAAGGCGCGTAACGCCAGCTGAGGCATTGTGCGGCCGGGTGTTACCGGCCACTCCGATCTGGGGCGGGAACGAGTAACACGGAAACAGTTTGTCGAATTTGTTGCGGTACAGATTGTCCTACAAAATTATCAAACCATTGATTTTAAAGGACTTTAAAAAGTTGGCACGGCTTCTGCTATCTCTATGGCATAACAAGAATAAAAAGCAGCAAACCTAATAAAAATAAGACGTAACGACTCTGAGATAACAAAAACAACACGGCAGAGACGCAGCTAACAGATTTTTTTGGAGAGGATGCACTGTGCAGGAGGGCTTGCAAGAGCCACCCGCAACCGGTCAGAGAACAATAAAACTACCCTGAGGTAGCTCCCGAACTGGTTGGATCGCCCTGGCGACACATTGAATCAGCGCTCAAAAAAATACGTTTGCTCTTGATCCCGGATGGGGATCGCCAAAAACAGCAGTAAAGGGCAACGGTTGCCAAAAACAACAATAGACCGCCCCTCAATAATAAAAAAAGAGCACGCAACGACAAAATTAAAGGGGAGCTTCGGCTCCCCTTTGTGCTTTCTGCGATCCCTCTTTGCTGCCCATAAAGCGTGCACCGGCGCCGATGCACGCTCCATCCGGGTTCACCCCTTGCTCATGCGCTCACGCAGCTCCTCGATGCTGATTTCGCGCATGCGGAACTTCTGGATCTTACCGGTCACGGTCATGGGAAACTCTTCAACGAACTTGAAGTAACGCGGCGTCTTGAAGTGCGCGATACGCTCCTTGCACCAGGTCTGCAGCTCCAGCTCATTGGCCGAATGGCCGGGGTGGAACTTGATCCAGGCGACGATCTCCTCGCCGTACCTGTCGCAGGGGATGCCGATTACCTGCACATCGGCCACCGCAGGATGGGTGAAGAAGAACTCTTCCAGCTCTCGCGGATAAATGTTCTCGCCACCGCGAATGATCATGTCCTTGTTGCGCCCGGCAATGCACACGTACCCCTGCTGGTTCATGGTGGCCAGGTCACCGGTATGCATCCAGCCGGCCTGATCGATGGACTCGCGGGTGCCCTCAGGGTTGTTCCAGTAACCGAGCATGACGCTGTAGCCCCGGGTGCACAGCTCACCGATGGTGCCGCGGGGCACCACATTGCCGGCCTCGTCGATGATCTTGCTCTCCAGATGCGGCTGGGTCCGGCCCACGGTGGTCACCCGCAGTTCCAGGTCGTCGTCCGGCCCGGTCTGCAGCGACACCGGGCTGGTTTCGGTCATGCCGTAGGCGATCTGCACTTCGCTCATGTGCATTTCGCTGATCACCCGGCGCATCACCTCGATCGGGCAGGTGGCCCCGGCCATGATCCCGGTCCGCAGGCTCGACAGGTCGAACTCGCTGCGTCGGGGCTGATCGAGCACAGCGATAAACATCGTGGGTACGCCGTACAGGCCGGTGGCGCGCTCTTCGGCCACCGCAGTCAAGGTCAGCAGCGGGTCAAAGGCGTCATTGGGATAGATCATGGTGGTGCCGTGGGTGATGCACCCCAGGTTGCCCATGACCATGCCGAAGCAGTGGTACAGCGGCACCGGGATCACCAGCCGGTCGGCAGCAGTCAGGCCCAGGCTCTCCCCCACCATGTAACCGTTGTTGAGGATGTTGTAGTGGCTCAGGGTCGCGCCCTTGGGGAAACCGGTGGTGCCGGAGGTGTACTGGATATTCACCGGCTGGTCGAAATCCAGGCTGTCCTGGCGCGCCTGCAACTGCTCGGCCGTGGCCCCCGCCCCCAGCGCCGATAGCTGCGACCAGGGCAGGAAACCCGACGGCGGCTGCGCATCCAGGCTGATCACCCCGCGCAGCTCGGGTAACCGCTCGCTGTGCAATTGGCCGATGGACTGTTCCGCCAGCTCGGGCACCAGGCCCTGAAGCATGCCGTGGTAATCGGACGTCTTGAAGGCTCCGGCGCAGATCAGCCACTGGCAGCCGGACTGCCTGAGCACATACTCCAGCTCGGAACTGCGGTAGGCCGGATTGATGTTCACCAGAATCGCGCCGATCTTGGCGCTGGCGAACTGGGCGATGCACCACTGGGCGCAGTTGGGGGCCCAGATCCCCAGGCGATCGCCGGTCTTGAGCCCCAGGGCCAGCAGCGCCCGGGCATGCAGGTCGACCGCCTCGCGCAGTTGCTGCCAGGTGTAGCGCAGCTGCTGGTGGCGCACCACCAGAGCCTCACCCTGGGGATAGGCGGCGACGGTGTTATCGAAAGCCTGGCCGATGGTCAACGCCAGCAGCGGCTGGTCTTGCGTACCACGGGTGTAACTGCGATCCGGCTGGAAACCCGAGTGTTCCATGACGACCCCTATTGTCTTTATTAGTGGGTGTGCAGGAGCCAGGCGAAAGGTGCAAAACAGCCTGGCTCCAATCGAAAGCCTCGCTACTCTGGCGCAAGTTGACGTTTACGTAAAGGGCGATTGACAGTCACCGGTCGCAGGTTTACGTTAACGTAAAGGTGAGAGCCAGGCCGCGCCGCTCTCGACATCCTATTCCCTCAATAAAAACAAGTTTGAAGGTGCCCCGCCATGAGTTACCCGACCCTGAACTTCGCCCTCGGTGAAACCATCGACATGCTGCGCCAACAGGTCCAGGCCTTCGTCAAGGCGGAGCTGGCACCCCGGGCAGCGCAGATCGACGTCGACAACCTGTTCCCCGCCGACATGTGGCGCAAATTCGGCGACATGGGCCTCTTGGGCATCACCGTGGCGGAAGAATACGGTGGCGCCGGCCTGGGTTACCTGGCGCACGTGGTGGCCATGGAAGAGATCAGCCGCGGCTCGGCCTCGGTGGCGCTGTCCTACGGCGCGCACTCCAACCTCTGCGTGAACCAGATCAACCGCAACGGCAACCACGAACAGAAGAGCAAATACCTGCCCAAGCTGATCAGCGGCGAACACATCGGCGCCCTGGCCATGAGCGAACCCAATGCCGGCTCCGACGTGGTGTCGATGAAGCTGCGGGCCGACAAACGCGGCGACCATTTCGTGCTCAACGGCAGCAAGACCTGGATCACCAACGGCCCCGATGCCAACACCTACGTGATCTACGCCAAGACCGACCTGGAGAAAGGCCCCCACGGCATCACCGCGTTCATCGTCGAGCGCGACTGGAAAGGCTTCAGCCGCAGCAACAAGTTCGACAAGCTGGGCATGCGCGGCTCCAACACCTGCGAGCTGTTCTTCGATGACGTGGAAGTGCCGGAGGAAAACATCCTCGGCGTGCTCAATGGTGGCGTCAAAGTGCTGATGAGCGGCCTCGACTACGAGCGCGTGGTGCTCTCCGGCGGCCCCACCGGGATCATGCAGGCCTGCATGGACCTGGTGGTGCCCTACATCCACGACCGCAAGCAGTTCGGCCAGAGCATCGGCGAATTCCAGCTGATCCAGGGCAAGATCGCCGACATGTACACCCAGCTCAACGCCAGCCGCGCCTACCTGTATGCGGTGGCCCAAGCCTGCGAGCGCGGCGAAACCACCCGCAAGGATGCCGCCGGGGTGATTCTCTACAGCGCCGAGCGCGCGACCCAGATGGCCCTCGACGCAATCCAGATCCTCGGCGGCAACGGCTACATCAATGAATTCCCCGCCGGCCGCCTGCTGCGCGACGCCAAGCTCTACGAGATCGGCGCCGGCACCAGCGAGATCCGCCGCATGCTGATCGGTCGCGAACTGTTCAACGAAACCCGCTAACGGAGCTGTCCATGGCTATCTTGCATACCCAGCTCAACCCGCGCTCGGCGGAGTTCGTGGCCAACAGCGAGGCGATGCTGGCCCAGGTCGACGCCTTGCACAGCCTGCTCGCCCAGGTCCAGCAAGGCGGCGGCGCCAAGGCCCAGGAGCGCCACACTTCGCGGGGCAAGCTGCTGCCCCGCGAGCGCATCAACCGCCTGCTCGACCCCGGCTCGCCGTTCCTGGAAATCAGCGCCCTGGCCGCCTATGAGGTCTATGGCGAAGACGTACCCGCCGCAGGCGTGATTGCCGGTATCGGCCGGGTGGAAGGCGTCGAATGCATGATCGTGGCCAACGACGCCACGGTGAAAGGCGGTTCCTATTACCCGCTGACGGTGAAAAAGCACCTGCGGGCGCAGACCATCGCCCAGCAGAACCGCCTGCCGTGCATCTACCTGGTGGACTCCGGCGGCGCCAACCTGCCGCGCCAGGATGAAGTGTTCCCGGACCGCGAGCACTTCGGGCGGATCTTCTTCAACCAGGCCAACATGAGCGCCCAGGGCATCCCGCAGATCGCCGTGGTGATGGGCTCCTGCACCGCCGGGGGTGCCTATGTTCCGGCCATGGCCGACGAAGCCATCATGGTCCGTGAACAAGCCACTATCTTTCTCGCCGGCCCGCCCCTGGTGAAAGCCGCTACCGGCGAAGTGGTAAGTGCCGAGGACCTGGGCGGCGCCGATGTGCATTGCAAGATTTCCGGGGTCGCCGACCACTATGCCGAGAGCGACGAACACGCCCTGGCCCTGGCCCGGCGCAGCGTGGCCAACCTCAACTGGCACAAACAGGGCCAATTGCAACAACGCACGCCGATCGCTCCGCTATATGCCCGCGACGAACTCTATGGCGTGGTCCCGGCCGATCCCAAGCAGCCGTTCGATGTACGTGAAGTCATCGCCCGGCTGGTGGACGGTTCGGTATTCGATGAGTTCAAGGCCCTGTTCGGCACCACCCTGGTCTGCGGCTTCGCCCACCTGCACGGCTACCCGGTGGCCATCCTCGCCAACAACGGCATCCTCTTCGCCGAAGCCGCGCAAAAAGGCGCGCACTTCATCGAGCTGGCCTGCCAGCGCGGGATTCCGCTGCTGTTCCTGCAGAACATCACCGGTTTCATGGTGGGGCAGAAATATGAGGCTGGCGGCATCGCCAAGCACGGCGCCAAGCTGGTGACCGCAGTGGCCTGCGCCCAGGTACCGAAGTTCACGGTGATCATCGGCGGCAGTTTCGGTGCCGGCAACTACGGCATGTGCGGCCGGGCCTATGACCCGCGCTTCCTGTGGATGTGGCCCAACGCGCGCATCGGCGTGATGGGGGCCGAGCAGGCCGCCGGAGTCCTGGTGCAGGTCAAGCGCGAACAGGCCGAGCGCGGCGGGCAAAGCTTCGACGCCGCCCAGGAAGCCCAGATCAAGCAGCCGATCCTCGACCAGTACGAGCATCAGGGGCACCCTTACTACTCCAGCGCACGGCTCTGGGATGACGGCGTCATCGACCCGGCGCAAACCCGTGACGTACTGGCCCTGGCCCTGTCTGCGGCCCTCAACGCCCCCATCGAACAGAGCCGCTTCGGCGTGTTCCGCATGTAATCCTGCGCGAGAAGAACATGAGCGACTTCAATACCCTGGAACTGCTGCGTGACCCTCGAGGCTTCGCCACCCTGTGGCTCAGCCGCGAAGACAAGAACAACGCCTTCAACGCCGAAATGATCCGTGAACTGATCCTCGCCCTGGATCAGGTGCAGGGCGACCCGAGCCTGCGCTTCCTGCTGCTGCGCGGGCGCGGCCGGCATTTCAGCGCCGGCGCCGACCTGGCCTGGATGCAGCAATCGGCCGAGCTCGACTACCACACCAACCTCGACGACGCCCGGGAACTGGCGGAGCTGATGTACAACCTGGCCAAGCTGAAGATCCCGACCCTGGCGGTGGTGCAAGGCGCGGCCTTTGGCGGGGCCCTGGGCCTGATCAGTTGCTGCGACATGGCCATTGGCAGTGACGAGGCGCAGTTCTGCCTCTCCGAAGTGCGCATCGGCCTGGCACCAGCGGTCATCAGCCCGTTCGTGGTCCAGGCCATCGGCGAACGCGCTGCCCGCCGCTATGCCCTCACCGCCGAACGCTTTGGCGGCCAGCGGGCGCGGGAAATCGGTCTCCTGGCAGAAAGCTATCCCGCCGCAGAGCTGGATCAACAGGTCCAGCAGTGGGTCGACAATCTGCTGCTCAACAGTCCCCAGGCGATGCGCGCCAGCAAGGACCTGCTGCGGGAAGTGGGCAACGGCGCGTTGACCACCGCCCTGCGTCGCTATTGCGAAAACGCCATCGCCCGCATCCGGGTCAGCGCCGAAGGCCAGGAAGGCCTGCGGGCATTCCTGGAAAAACGCCCGCCCAGCTGGCAGTCCGAGACCACGTCCAAGGAGTCCCGTTGATGAGCGCCCCTGTTCTAGACACCCTGCTGGTGGCCAACCGCGGCGAGATCGCCTGCCGGGTGATGCGCACCGCCAAGGCCCTGGGCCTGACCACCGTGGCCGTGCACAGCGCTACCGACCGCGACGCCCGGCACAGCCGTGAAGCGGATATCCGCGTGGACCTGGGCGGCAGCAAGGCTGCCGACAGCTACCTGCAGATCGACAAGCTGATTGCCGCCGCCCGGGCCAGCGGCGCCCAGGCCATCCATCCCGGGTATGGGTTTCTCTCGGAGAACGCCGGTTTTGCCCGAGCCATCGAAGCCGCCGGGCTGATTTTCCTCGGGCCGCCTGCCGCGGCCATCGACGCCATGGGCAGCAAGTCGGCAGCCAAGGCGCTGATGGAAACCGCCGGGGTGCCCCTGGTTCCGGGTTACCACGGTGAAGCCCAGGACCTGGAAACCTTCCGCAATGCCGCCGAACGCATCGGCTACCCGGTGCTGCTCAAGGCCACCGCGGGCGGTGGCGGCAAGGGCATGAAAGTCGTCGAGGACGTCAGCCAACTGGCCGAAGCCCTGGCCTCGGCCCAGCGCGAAGCCCAGTCGTCCTTCGGCGATTCGCGGATGCTGGTGGAAAAGTACCTGCTCAAGCCACGGCACGTGGAGATCCAGGTGTTTGCCGACCAGCACGGCAACTGCCTGTACCTCAACGAACGCGACTGTTCGATCCAGCGCCGCCACCAGAAAGTGGTCGAGGAAGCTCCGGCCCCGGGCCTCAGCCCCGAACTGCGCAAGGCCATGGGCGAAGCCGCGGTGCGCGCGGCCCAGGCCATTGGCTACGTGGGCGCGGGCACCGTGGAGTTTCTCCTGGATGCCCGTGGCGAATTCTTCTTCATGGAGATGAACACCCGATTGCAGGTGGAACACCCGGTCACCGAGGCCATCACCGGCCTGGACCTGGTGGCCTGGCAGATCCGCGTGGCCCGCGGCGAAACCCTGCCCATCAGCCAGGAGCAGGTGCCACTGCGCGGGCATGCGATCGAAGTACGGCTGTATGCCGAAGACCCGGCCAACGACTTTCTTCCGGCCACCGGGCGCCTGGAGCTGTACCGCGAATCGGTTGCAGGCCCCGGTCGGCGGGTGGACAGCGGTGTCGAGGAAGGCGACAGCGTTTCGCCCTTCTACGACCCGATGCTGGGCAAGCTCATTGCCTGGGGCGAAGACCGCGAGCAGGCGCGCCTGCGGTTGCTGAGCATGCTGGACGAGTTCGTCATCGGTGGCCTGAAGACCAACCTGGCGTTTCTGCGGCGCATCATTGCCCACCCGGCCTTTGCCGAAGCGCAGCTGGATACCGGCTTTATCCCTCGCTATCAGGAGCAGTTGCTGCCAGCCGCAGGCGAGCTGAGTGCAGACTTCTGGCAAGCGGCCGCCCACGCCTTCAGCCAGAGCCAGCCGCCACGCACACGAAGCGATGATCCCGACTCGCCATGGTCCGCCATCAACGGCTGGCGCAACGGCCTGCCAGCGCAAACCAGCCTGCACCTGAGCTGCGCCGGCCAGGATCAGGCCATCAGCCTTGGCGCTCGCACTGCGGCCTTTGAGCTGCAGGGCGAGCACCTATGGACAGAGCAACAGGGACTGCGCCGCGAGCACCGGGCCATCCGCCGCGGCGACACCCTGTACCTGAACTGGCAGGGCGACACACATGCCGTCAGCGCCTATGACCCGATTGCCGCGGCCGAAGCCAGCCATAGCCAGCAAGGCGGGCTGACTGCGCCGATGAATGGCAGCATCGTTCGGATATTGGTCAGCCCGGGGCAAAGCGTCGAGGCCGGTGCACAACTGGTAGTGCTGGAAGCCATGAAGATGGAACACAGCATTCGTGCCCCCCAGGCCGGGGTCATCAAGGCGCTGTATTGCCAGGAAGGCGAAATGGTCAGCGAAGGCAGTGCATTGGTGGAGTTGGAATAACTCCCAAGTAAGAAAGCCCCTTCCTGTTTGCAGGAAGGGGCTTCTAGGGAAAGTTAAAACTTCGCAGTAGCTTGTACGACTACACCAATAATCCGGCACTTGTCGCTGTAGAGCATCTTCGGATAAGTAGGATTGAGCGGAACCAGGTAACGCAAACCACCCTCTTGCACCAACTTGCGGAAGATCGCCTCGTCACTACCAGGACACTGTACAACCACCAACTTCCCGGGTTCGGCGCCAATTGCCGGATCCACCAGGATCAGCATGTCCTGGCTGATGCTCAGACCGCTGGGAGCGATCATCGCGTCGCCGACCACCACCAGCCAGAATGCCGCGCCCCGGGCCTGATAGTCGGAAAGCTCGTAGCGCTCCGGCACGTAGGCAGGCTGCCCGTCTTCGCGAACTTCGCCGGCCACCCGCCAATCGCTCACCGGGTATCGGAAGTACGGGTTGTACTTGTTGAGCAGCGCAGGCCCGTCTGCCAGGGGCTCGCCATCGTCTCCTAGCAAGGGTTTCTCGCGGACCACCAGGGCCACTTCGAGAAAGCCCATGCCGATCTCTTCCAGCACCCGGTTCATGTCTTCGATCTTCGGTTGGCGGCGCTTGCTCAACCAGTGACCGATACCCCCTTGAGACATGCCCAGGCGCTCGGCGAGCTTTTCCTGTGTGACCTTGCGGCCTTTCATGTTGGCTTTGACCAACTCGATCCATTTGTCCATGGGCCGAACAATACGTTGTGTATTTCCAGCCTCAACACACAACTTGTAGTATTTGAAATCCCGTCACAATTACAATGTGTATTAACATCGGCCTACCCCTCTTTCCTTTCTCAGACAGGGCAGAACACTTCATGAACACAAGCAGCAAGGACGTGCCGGAACTCGATACAGAGACCACATTAAGCTCACTCAAGGACAGCCAGGCTGCCCGACGCGCAATGGACTATTACTTGAAGCCGGCCATTACCGAGTCAGACAAGGAAGAGAAGTTCTTCGAAATCAGGCGCAGCCTGAGCAGCGAGGAAGCCATGATCCACGCTTCCGACCTGCTGCGCTGTGCAGCGGCCACCGCCTACGATGCAGCGGACAATCTGCGGGGAGCCAATCGCGACCTGGCGTTTTCAGTGGTGCACATGATCGATCTGGCCAAGGCCCTGGTGGACAAATCACTGGAAAGCCAGCGCGTTGAGTCGAACTGAAGCCCTGCGCACGGCTGGACGTGAAGCCAGCGACGGGAAAAAACGGAAGTGGAAAAATATTTTCCGGAAGGCGGGGAAAAACATTTGACTTGCAAATGATAATGATTATTATTGCAAGCAACTGGTCGCGAGATCAGTCGATAGCCCAAAGGACCTTAGGTCGGACCTTTGGATTATCTCCTCATCAGGCTAATCACGGTTTTTGACCCGGCTTTTTGCCGGGTCTTTTTTTTTGCCAGTTTTTCTGGCTTGGCTTCAGGCTAATGAAGACTGTAGGTGTCGCAAAAAATAATGGCGGCGATGATAGCAAAAGAATGTCCTTTTGCAAGCAAACGCCCGTCGTAAAAGCCTCGCAAATCAAAAAGTAGCGCTTGAGAATCAATCGCATAGCCACTAAGCTTCGTCTGCGTCAAGGACGACGCCCCCCTTCTTTTACCCCCCCTTCTGTGTAGAGTAGCGCTCATAACAATCCTGATAAGGAATCGATTATGACCGTGGGCAATCACACTTCTTTTGATATTTGCGCTGATTTCGACAGTGGCAACATCGACGTACTGGATATCAGCAACCCGTTGCAGGCACTGCTGGCCATCCGCCCGGATACCCGCAGCCCGCACTTCCAGTGGTTTCATTTCAAGGTCAGCGGCCTGCATGTCGGCCAGGAACACTGGTTTCGCCTGACCAACGCCAGCCAGTCCTCCTACAACAAAGCCTGGACCGGCTACCAGGCAGTGGCCTCCTACGACCATGTGAACTGGTTTCGCGTACCGACGATCTTCGAAGGCGACGCCTTGCGCTTCAACCTGGAAGCCACCCAGACCCATGCCTGGTTCGCCTACTTCGAACCCTACAGCCGTGGCCGCCACGACTGGCTGATCGACCAGGCCCTGACCAAGGCCGGCACCGAGTTGCTGGCCGTGGGTAAAAGCGTCGAAGGCCGGGACATCCAGTTGCTGCGCAAAGGCAGCGGCGCGCCAGGCCAACGCAAGATCTGGATCATCGCCCAGCAGCATCCCGGTGAGCACATGGCCGAATGGTTCATGGAGGGCGTGATCGAGCGCCTGTTCCGTCACGATGATGCGGAGCTCAACGCGCTACTGGCCAAGGCCGACCTGTACCTGGTGCCGAACATGAACCCCGACGGCGCATTCCACGGCCACCTGCGCACCAACGCCCAGGGCCAGGACCTGAACCGTGCCTGGCAGACCGCCAGCCAGGAACTCAGCCCGGAAGTGCTGTTCGTCCAGCAGCAGATGGAACAATACGGCGTCGACCTGTTTCTCGATGTGCACGGCGATGAAGAGATTCCCCACGTGTTCACCGCCGGCTGCGAAGGCAACCCGGGCTATACCCCGCGACTGGAGAAGCTCGAGGAGCATTTCCGCAGCCACCTGAAACGCCAGACCCGGGACTTCCAGACCACCCACGGCTACACCCGGGACAAACCCGGCCAGGCCAACATGGCCCTGGCCTGCAATGCCGTCGGGGAAAAGTACGACTGCCTGGCCCTGACCCTGGAAATGCCCTTCAAGGACCACGATGACAACCCCAACCCGCTCACCGGCTGGTCGGGCAAACGCTCCATGCAACTGGGCAAGGATGTGCTGAGCACCCTGGCCGACCTGGTGGATCACCTGCGCTGAACCCGACTGAGGGCTGCGCCCCCCGTTGCGCAGCCCTCAGTCACCCTCCCCGACCGGCACCCGCCGGCAATCCTCCGGCCCCAGCAAGCGCCCGTCCGCCGAGCGCAGTTCCAGCGCGCGCAACGGCTGCCCGGTCTGCCGGTCGACCATCCGTGAATGCGCTTCCCCTTCCTGGTAGAAAAACGCTTCGCCCCATTGGCGCAAGCCGATGATCAGGGGAAACAGCCCCCTGCCCTTTTCCGTCAGCACGTACTCCTGGTAGGCACTGCCATCGGACGCCGGGACAACCTCGAACACCCCATGTTCCACCAGGGTCCGCAGGCGTGTGGCCAGGATGTTCTTGGCCATGCCGAGGTTGCGCTGGAACTCGCCAAAACGGCGGATTCCGTCAAAGGCATCCCGCACGATCAGCAGCGACCACCAGTCGCCAATGGCGTCCAGTGAGCGGGCAACCGGGCACTCGGCATCTTGCAGGCTGGTGCGCTTGACCATGTAGGGCATTCTCCGATCAGGCCAAAGGAAAGTGGTTGCAATATAAAACCACGATCTTTACCGTACAACTGGTTTCATTATGAAACCAAAACCCGGAGCCCAACATGTCAGCCAATTCTTCCCCTCATGCCTCGCCTGCTCTTTCCACTAAAGTGGTGCTGCTGTTCGCCATCGCCTGCGGTCTGGCGGTGGGTAACGTCTACTACGCCCAGCCACTGCTGGATGCCATGGCTCATACCTTCGACCTGGCGCCGGCCACCGTGGGCATCGTCATCACCCTGACCCAGGTCGGCTATGGCCTGGGCCTGCTGTTGCTGGTGCCCCTGGGGGACCTGTACAACCGGCGACGGCTGATCGTGACCCAGACCCTGCTCTCGGTGCTGGCCCTGCTCACCGTGGCCCTGGCCCCGAGCAGCGCCTGGCTGCTGCTGGGCATGGCCTGCATCGGCCTGCTGGCGGTGGTAACCCAGGTACTGGTGGCCTACGCCGCCAACCTGGCCCCGGCAGAGCAACGTGGCCGAACCGTGGGCATGGTCACCAGCGGCGTGGTGGTTGGCATCCTGCTGGCCCGTACCGTGGCCGGGACCATGGCCGACCTGGCGGGCTGGCGTTCGGTCTATCTGTTATCCGCCGGGCTGACCCTGCTGGTGGCCCTGGCCCTGTGGAAAACCCTGCCTACCCGCGAGCAACCCAAGGCCACCCAGGGTTACGGGCAATTGCTCGGTTCGCTGCTGCAACTGTTCAGGGAGGAAAAAGTGCTGCGGGACCGGGCGGTGCTGGCGATGCTGATCTTCGCCGCCGGCACCGTGCTGTGGACGCCATTGGTGTTGCCATTGAGCGCCCCGCCACTGTCCTTGTCCCACACCGAGATCGGCCTGTTCGGCCTCGCCGGCGCGGCAGGTGCCCTGGGCGCGGCACGGGCCGGGCACCTGGCCGACCGCGGCCTGGCGCAGTGGACCAGCGGCTTGGCCCTGGGCCTGATGCTGCTGTCCTGGCTGCCCATTGCCTTCACTCAATCGTCCCTCTGGGCCCTGCTGTTGGGGGTGATCAGTTTCGACCTGGGCCTGCAGGCCGTGCACGTCACCAGCCAGAGCCTGATCTACAGCGTGCGCCCCGAGGCGCAGAGCCGACTGGCCGCCGGCTACATGCTGTTCTATTCCCTGGGCAGCGCCGCAGGCTCCATCGCCGCCACCGCCACCTATGCCTGGGCCGGCTGGACCGGGGTCTGCCTGCTGGGTGCCGGGATCAACGGCGTGGCGCTGATCTACTGGCTATGGAGCCTGGCCCCGGGCAAAGCCGCGGCCAGGGTGCGTTGCGCCACTTGAGCCCGGCGCCGCCGAGTTCAATCAACCGCGGCCGCGCAGCATGCTCTGCAGCACGCCATCGCGACGCACCCAGCCATGGAACAGCGCCGCGGCCAGGTGCAGCAGCACGGTGAAAAACAGCAGGTACGCCAGATAACCATGGGCCTTGCGCAACACCGCAAACAGCTGGGCATTGGCCGGCAGGATCGCCGGCAGTTGCAGCGAACTGCCGAGCATCACCGGGTCGCCGGCCGCCGAGATCATGCCCCAGCCCAGCAGCGGCAGGCTCAGCATCAAGGCGTACAGCAGCACATGGGAGGCCTTGGCCGCCAGCACCTGCCAGCCCGGCAGGTCTGCCGGCAACGGCGGTTGTCGGGTGTAAAACCGCACCCAGAGGCGCACCAGCACCAACAGCAGGATGGCGATCCCCAGGGGCTTGTGCAGGTGGATCAGCCATTCATGACGCGCGGAAACCGACGCCACCATGCCGGCGCCGATGAACAGCATGGCGATGATCAGCAACGCCATCAGCCAGTGCAGCAGGCGCGCCAGGGGAGCGAAATGTCGAGGTTGGCTATTCATGGACGTGGCTCCTGGGCGCCGGGCAATTGGCTGACTTCGCTGGTGCGACGCAGGTAGGAACTGGCGTAGGCCGCAGAGCGCGCTGCCAGCAGGGGGTCGTCGGACGCCTGGATGCCGCTGGGCAGGATCAGCGGGTCGTAATTGATGTCCCGACACTCGCCGCTGTTCTGCGCCTGGGTGCTTTGCAGCACCAGGGTCCCGGCGTTGATTACCGGCCGCTGCGCCGGCCAGGCCTTGCTGGCGTCATCCGTGGGGTCGCCGGGCGCCGCCAGGGTGATCTGCAAGCGCCAGCGCAGCGGCCCTTGGGCCAGGCGCCGAACCAGGTCCTGCTCCAGGTAGTCGGCGCCTTGCGGGGCACTGCCTGCATCAGGCCCATCCCGGGTCTCGGGCACTACCCCCCAGCGCACTGCCTGGCGCTTGCCGCTGCCATCCACCAGGTAGAAGGCATTGATCCCGTTGTAGCTTTCACTGGCATAGCTGGCCGAAGGTTTGGCGCCCTTGACCCATTGCAGGAACGGCGTCGCCTCGGGATGACTGGCGAAGAATGCCGGCACTTTGCTCGGGTCCGGCTTGCCCGTGGCCGGATCAGGGGAGCCGGCCTGTTGCAACTGATAGAAGGCTTCGGGAGTGCCCACCGGGAACACCGGCATGCTGTTCATCCCGGTCCGCCACTGCTGGCCGTTGGCCTGGAGGAAACGCAGCGCCAGGCTGCGGATCGGCACGCTGCTGTCCGGCGCATAGGGGTTGCCACTGGGCAGGGCAAAGCGCCCCACCACCGGCGTGCGTGCCTCATTGAACACCAGCGCCGTGGAGTAGGCCCGGGCCTCGCCGCTGCTTTCGAAGTAGCCGATGACGCACACCCCTTTGGCATGGTTGCGGCGATACCCCGGGTGCACGCCATTGTTGGTTTCCAGCACATCCACCAGGGCCTTGGGGGTCAGGCGACCGGGATCGAGGCTGCCATGCACATAGGCCAGAGCCCCCGCAGCGACGGCCACCACCAGGGCGATTGCCCCCAGGCGCAGGGTCAGGCTGACAGGCCCCAGGGGTGGGCGGTCGGGCTTTGATGAAGGATCAACCATGGGACATCTCCAATACGCATAGCCATGAGGGCAAGGACCTGTCAGACGCAGCTCGCCCAGGGTTATTCCACGACCGGTATTTATTTTCCTGCGGCTGGAATAACCTGCTGTGCGGCGCGTCTTCCTAGCCTCAAGCCTAGTGACTGGCCCAGCATCCGCAGGATTTCATGAACGATCTCGACCAACAGCTACGCCCGCTGATTCCAAGGCTGCGCCGCTTTGCCCTGTCCCTGACGCGCCAGCCCAGCAGCGCCGACGATCTGGTGCAGGCCTGCCTGGAACGCGCCCTCGCCGGATGGACCGGGAAACGCCCCGAAGGCGACCTGCGGGCCTGGCTGTTCGAAATCCTCTACCGGCAGTTCCTCGATGCCCACCGGCGTTCCCGACGCTACGCGCGGATGCTGGAGTTCTTCACCGGCCGTGACGACAGCCAGCCCTCGGTGGAGCGCACGGTGATGGCGCAATCGACCCTGGAAGCCTTCGACCGCCTGAATGCCGAACAGCGCGCCCTGCTGCTCTGGGTGTCGGTGGAAGGCTTGAGCTACAAGGAGATCGCCGAGATTCTCCAGGTGCCCACCGGCACCGTGATGTCGCGCCTGTCCCGGGCCCGCCAGGCCCTGCGCCAACTCAGCGACGGCGAAATCAGCAGCCCTTCTCTACGGATACTCAAATGATCAGCCTGCCCCCCAGCGACAGCGACTTGCACGCTTATGTCGATCACCAACTCAGTGAGCAGGACCGCCGGCTGCTGGAGCACTACCTGGCCAGCCACCCGCAGGTCGCGGCCCGGGTCCAGGCCTGGCAGCAGGACGCCCAGCACCTGCGGGCGGCCCTGGGTGGTGCCCTGCTGCAGCCGGCCAACCCGGCGCTGGACCCTGTGCAGATCCGCGCGCGCCTGAAGCAACGTAGCCTGCGCCGCCTGGCCAGTGCCGCGGTGCTCCTGATGGCGGTGGGCGTGGGCGGCCTGAGCGGCTGGCAGGCGCGGGAACTGACCCTGGCCGGCAGCAGCGTGCTGCCCATGACCGACGCCCTGCAGGCCTATCGTCTGTTTGCCGAACAGGGCATGCTCCCCGCCGACTTCAAGGTACAGGGCAATCAGAGCATGCAGGCCTGGCTGGACCGCTACTTCACCCAGGCCAGCCCATTGCCGGATCTGCAGGGGGCCGGGTTCAGGGCCGTCAGCGGGCGCCTGCTGAGCACCGAGCAAGGCCCGGCGGCCATGGTGCTGTACGAGGATCGCGAGGGGCGCAAGGTCAGCTTCTACATCCGCCCGCCAGGGCCGCAGAACAAACTGCTGCCCCCGGGCAGCCGCCGCGAGGGCCCGTTGCAGGCGCAGTACTGGTCCGGCCAGGGCTACAACTACGCCATGGTCGGCCCGGCGGAAATTCCCCTGTAGCCCTCAGAAGCCCACGTCCAGCACCACGTTGTCGATATAGGTGCCGGCCGGCGGGGTGCTCTGGTCGGTGTAGATCCTGGCGTTGTAGTTGAAGATCTGGCTGCCGGTGCCCAGACCGTTGCCGGGGTTCACCTCGGCATCGGTGCTGGAGCGCCGGGCACTGCCGACACTGCCCCAGCGGGTGCTACCGGCACTCTTGAAGATGTCGTAGGCCAGGTAGTTGCTGCCGGAAATCATCTGCCTGCGCCCCCCCGCACTCACCGGGTGCTGGCCGTCGCTCAGGCCCACGGTGTAGGCACTGCCCTTGGTGCAGGCCAGGTTGATGGTCTGCCCGGTCACCGTCGCGAAGGCGCTGATCACCGGCGCGCTACCGAAACTGATGTTCGGCGCAGTGATCACGCAATCGTTGGACACCGTCATGTTCACGGTCAGGCTCTGGGTACCGCTGCCGACATCCCGGCCCAGACAGATCCCCAGGGCGCCGATTCCGGAGCAATAGTTCCAGCTCCAGAGAATGCTCAGGTTCTCGGTATAGACCCCCGCCGCCACGTTGCTGCCGGTGAGGGTACCCAGGTAGATGGGCACCGTCTTGGCCACGGTCGGGCTGCCCAGCAGGCCCAGCAGGTCGATGATGGAATTGCGGGCGAAGTCGAACTGCACCCCACGGGTGATCGGATAGCTGGTGCTGTTGTTGGCGTACAGGGTGTAGCTGATGACGTCGCCGGTAGGTCCCACCATGCCGCTGGTGGTGGAAGTGATGGTGGCGTAGAAATGATCGTTGCTGGCCAGAATGCTCAGCAGCGAGCCGGTACAGCTCAGCCCGGCATTGGTGGTGGAGGCCGGCTGCGAGGTGGTGCGCACCAGGATCGAGCTGACGGTACCGAAGCCTGCCGGCGCGGTCGGGACCGTCGTGCACAGTGCCTGGGCCGTGCACGACAGCACGCTCGCCAGCAGCCCCAGTATTGCCTGTCGCCATCCCTTGCCCGCATTCACACGCCACGCTCCTTGATCCGGTGATACCGCCGTTACTGACAGATCAGCGGGCCGATCAACGGCACCTGCTGCTGTTGCATGTCGATGTCGAACTGCGCCCGGCAGGTCTTGCCGTCGGCCAGTTCCACGTGCAGGGTGTTTTGGGCCGCGAGGTTTTCCAGATAGACCAGCCCATCCCAGCCGACCACCGTCCGCGCCCCGCTCTGCTCATGGGTGACGTTGCTGCCCAGGGGCAGCTCGCGCTGCTGGGCGTCCACCAGCACCACGCTGGCGGCAATGATCCGGGTCAGCGGAAACTCCAGCAGGTAGCCGCTGCCACGCCGCACCGCCACCCGCTGCTCGACATTCGGGCTCTGCACGTTGGCCGGCAGGTTCAGCGGATCGATCTCGTACTTGCCGCGGTAATAGGCGCTGCTCCAGGGCACCAGCAGATGGCCGTTCTTGTCGGTCTGGCCCACCAGCTGGTTTTCATAGCGCACCGGGATGTCCTTGTAGCCGTCGGTACTGACCACCACGAAGGCGTCGTCGATCTGGTTGGCGGCGAACACCTGGCGGTCCATCCACACCAGTGAACCGCTGGCATCGCCCCAGCGGGTCTCGGCATCGCTGGTGCCATAGACCCCGGCCTGCAGGCGCACCGACTGCAGGCGCCAGGTCACATCGGCCTGGCGATAGTCGGCGCCACTGCCGGTGGCGTAGCCAAGGTTGTAGCCAACCCCGCCTTCGATCGGCACCGAGCGGCTGAAGTTGACCCGCTGGCGGTTTTCCCCGGTCTTGCTGCGCTCGTTGCTCAGGCTCAGGCTGCCGTGCAGGTCGAAGGGGACCACCAGTTGTGCCTGCATGGCCCAGTGGCTGTCGCCGATCTCGCGGTTGGCCGACAGGTAGAAGCTGCTGTGCCACAGCGGCTTGCTCCAGGTCAGGTTCAACAGCCGGGTACGGGTCGAGTCGGCGGCGCGCACGTCGAAATAACCGGCGCCCAGGCTGCCGAAGCGCTCCAGGTTGAGGCTCAGGGTCAGTTGCTCGCTACGCTGGCTGAGGCTGGTGTAGGGGCTGTCGACCACCGTCAGGTCGGCGTACTGATCACGCCGCTGCACCCGCTGGTAGGCGACGCTGTAGCGCTGGCTGCTGTACTGATAGCCAAGGCTCAACTGCTGGCCGCCGTCGCCGTCGAAACGGCTCTGGCTGACGGCGGTATTGATCACCCCGAACTGCCCCAGCCGCAGGTTGCCACCGACCCCGCCCAGGGTCAGGGAGTCCGAGGCTTCGGCATGGCCTTCCAGGGTCAGGCTGTCGCTCAGGCCGTAGCGCAGGCTGCCGGAAGTCACCCCCGGGCCATAGCCGAAGTCGCGCAGGGTGTAGTCCCGGCGCAAGGTACCCGCGGCCACCGAGAAGTCCGTCAGGCCCTTTTGCAGCAAGGTGCTGGTGACGTAGAACGGCACCGTGGTGGACACCTGCCGGCCAAGGGCATCGGTGGTGACCACCACCGCTTCGCCGGCGCCGTTGATGAAGGGAATGTTGGTCAGGGTGTAGGGGCCGGGCTGCAGGTCGGTGCTGCTGGATTTGTAGCCGTTGATGAACAGGTCCACCGAGGACGGCACCGCTGCTTCCCCGGCGAACTGCGGCAAGGGATAGGTCACCAGGTCCGGACGCACCGAGAAATCCCGGGACAGTTGCACCCCGCCCAGGCGCACCGAGTTGCTCCAGGGCAAGGCGCCACTGATCAGGTCACCGGCCTCGTAGGTCAGCAGGCGTTCATCGTCGGAAAAACGCCAGGTGGTGTCATAGCGTCGGTAACCGTTGTTCAGGGAGCTGTTCCCAACCCCCGACAGGGTCTGGCGGTACTGCCCGGTGTTGGACAGCGTGCCCCAGGAGTCGAACAGCCGCACCTCGTTCCAGGCCGCCAGGTAGGTGCCGCCGTCATCGGTGTCGTTGAGGTACAGGTCGTAGTTGAGCAACCCGCCGAAGCTGCTCTGGGCCGGGGTCCGTGGGTAGGCCTGGCGGCTGCCGATGAATTGCTCCGGCAACCAGTCGGGCGGCACGTCCAGCAGCAGCCGCTGGCCCTGGCTGTCGTAGTCGCTGTGCAGGCCCGGCAGGCTGTCCAGGTCGACCTCGGCGCCCAGCCCCTCGGGCAGCTTGATCCCGGTTTCACGCAGGGTCTGCGCCGGCAGAAACAGCCGGCCGGAGCGCTGCTCCACCGCCACCACCTTCCCTGTGTTCATCTGATTGATCACCAGTTCCAGAAACAGCTGTGCATCGGCCATCGACTCCAGGCTGCTGGGCGGCGGCGGCAGTTCGCCCGCCGGCACCCCTGCGGCCAGCATCAGGCTACACAGGCCGGTCACCAGCCCTTGCCACCTGCGAAAACGCCGAGCCGGGTCCTGGCTCATTGCGGGCTCAAGTCCATCTATGGACATCTCCATCCCGGGGCGGATGCGCCACCGCGCTCACATCCGTCCGTACCTCTCCCCACCGGCCGTCCGACTGGCGGCCGCGTTGCGCCCGAGGCTCAGTGCGTAGGCGCCAGGTCCTGTACCTGCGGTGCTCCATTGACCCGCAGTTGCAGGGTCGACTCGGCCGCCAGGGTTTCCGGCACCGGCCAGCGCATCACCGCCCCGGGCAACACATAGCCCAACAGCCCAGGCGCCACGGGCCGGGCCTGCCCGCCCTGCTTGAAGGCCACATCGGTCAGGCGGGCGTGCACCGCGCCCTGGTTGCGCAGCTCGAAAAACGTCTTGCCGTCCACTGCCACCTTGCGCCAGCTCAGGTCCGGCACGCCGGCCCCCTTGGGATCGCGTGGACGGGAGGTGTCTTCCTTGCTCCACAGCCCGGCGCCATAGGCGAACAAAGGCACCGAGTAGCGCATCTGGAAGCGGATCGCTGCCGCACTCTTGGCATCCCCTTCCGGGGTGATGGGCTTGGCCGAGGGAATCTCGTCGATGATGATCCGGTACGCCAGCTCCTGCCCCGGTGGCACCTCGCGGGTGCGGGTCAGGCGTACCAGTTGCTTCTGCCCCGGCTCGATCTTCGCCACCGGCGGGCTGCCGATGACATCGCGCTGGTTCTGGTACTGGTCGGCAAAGCCGCTCTGGCTCCAGGCAAACACCCGGATCTGCAGGTTGGCGGTCTCGGTACCGCGGTTCTCCAGCCACAGCGCGCTGGCCTGCTGATCGGCCTCCAGTACCGGGTCGATCGGCCAGATCAGCACCGAACTGGCGGCCTGGACCCTGGGTACAACTGCCAACAGCCCCGCCAGGATCAGATAACCGGTCCCCCGCATGCCCTGCAAAGGTAAATGCATACTGCTACTCCTTGTCCGCCTGCCGGCTGGTTATGAATGCGCCCCATCACCACGACAGCTGCACCTGCAGCACATCGCTGTACGTCCCCCCAGGCTGATTGCCCGGCAACTGCACCTGCCCGTAGATCGGCAGGCTGATGTTATTGGCATCGCTGTAGGCCACGGCCACGCTCTGGCCTATCCCCAGGCTCTGGCTGTAGCCCGCATCGCGAAACAACTGATAGGCCACCCGCGCACTGCCGCTATTGAGCTGCATGTGCCGGCCGCTGCTGTTGTACTGGCCTCCGTCCACCGTCATGTTCAGGGTCACCCCCGGCGTGCACTGCAACTGCACGCCCCCGGTGAGCGCCACTCTGACCGTGCTGGTGGACAGCGCCGACTGGCTGCCGAAGGCCAGGCTGCCGTAGTTGCTGACGCCCCCCACCACCAGGCACCCGGCGGTGATGGTGGCGCTGACCTGGAAGCTCTGGCTGGTGGCCGCAGCGATCCACCCCGGCCAGGCACTCGCGCAGGCCAGGAGCAGCAGCGCACAAGCGTGGCTGGCCATGGCATCAGAAGGTCAGTTGCACGGACACCGTATCGGTGTAGGTGCCGGCCGGTAGCCCCGCCTTGCCCACCGCCTGGCCATAGAGGTTCACGGTTTGCGCCACCCCGGTGCTTGGCGCCAGGTTGATCACGCCGTTGATCGCGACGATCTGCGAATGCCCGGAGTCGGTGTACAGGTCATAGGGCACATAGTTGGCCACCCCGTCGAACAGGGCCCGGGTGCCACCGGTGGACTTGCCGTCATTGGCGCCGCCCTGGATGGTCAGGGTCGGCGTGGTGCCGGTGGAGCAGAGGATCGACAGCGCGCCGCCACCGCCGCCCAGCACCTGGCCGGTGGCCGTGGTGAACAGGCTGTTGGTGGTGCCGAAGTTCAGGGCACCGAAGTTCAGCCCGGTGCTGCCGCCGACGCCGTTGACCTGGCAACTGCTGGTGAGGATCAGGGTCGAGCTGATCTGCCCGGTGACCGTGGTGGCGGCATTGGCCGTTGAAGCCATGACCAGCCCCAACAGAGGCCAGCCGATTCTGGATACAAGCGCGTGCATGATGTGTGTCCTCTCATGGTTTACCAATCCAGCGTGATGGTCAGGGTGTCGGTGTAGAGCCCTGCCGGAACCGCGCGGGTATTCGCGACCACAGAGCCGAACACCGGGATGGGAATCCGTCTGCCGCTGCTCACTGCGAAATTGCGCTGCTGGCCGATGCTGTAGCTGTCGCTACCGGATGCATCGACGAACAATCGATAGGGGATGGTCTGGCGGCCATTGCTCAAGCGCCGGGTCGTGCCGTCGCCGTTGAGGCCGCCATTGATGGTCACGGTGAAGCCGGTGACCGAGGAGTTGCAGGCCACCTGCAGCTGGCCCTCGGCGCTGTTGGTGAGGCTGGCCTTGATCGGCGCGACCCAGGTCGGGCCCTGCTGGCCGAAGTTGAGCATGCCCGGGTCGCCGATCGGGCTGGCAGATGGATCGCCGCCGCTGCTGACCTGGCAGGCAGCGGTAATCACCAGGCGTGCCTGGATCTGCCCGCTGATTGCCGCCTGGGCGTCGTCCGCCAACAGGCACAACGAACCCAGGGCGACAATCGTCCAGGTCCTGCCTTTCATTGCAGCCATCCCAGTTCCATCAGGACTCCCACATGGGCCGTTCACCATGAACCGCCCTCCCTGCTCTGCCCCGTTACTCGTGGCAGCATCCATGCCCCGGCCCTACCAGGTCAGGGTCACTTTCAATACATCGGAATAACCGCCGGCCCGAGGGATCTCGGCCAAAGGTTCGATACGCCCGTACAAGGGCAGGTCCACCGTGCCGGAATCCGGCACCCGGCCACTGACCGGTACATTCACCGGCAGCGGAATCCGCCGGGCCGGGTCCTGGTAGAGGCGATAAGGAATGGGTTTGCCGGCCCGGGTGTTGCTGGCCAGGTAGCGCACCTCGCCGACGCCACCGTGCAGGCCGCCGTCGATGCGCATCTGATAGGGGGTATCGGGGTTGCATTCCAGGCGCGGCTGGCGGCTGCCCGGCAGTGCCGCCGACAAGGGCCCGGCCGGATCGTCCAGGCGCGCGGTGCTGCCGAAGTCCAGGGTACCGAGCTGTTCGATCCCCGCTTCGCGCTGCTGGCCGACCAACTGGCAGCCACGCAGCACGTCGACCCGGACCTGCACCTGCAAGTCCGCGGCCCCTGCTGTCGCGCTGAGCAATGCGCTCATCACTGCCACACCCTTATATCCATTCAAGGCCTCAATCCTTATGAGGAGCATTCGCTGAAGTCAGGTTAGCAACCCGCGGGGAAACCGCCAGTTAGCGTATTAATTGCTCACGGCATGAGCGCTGCGCCGGCACGGCTGCAGCCATGCCTTTTCGAGATGACTGGCCGGGGCATTTTCTATTGGTTAAATTGGCGCGCCGCTCTTAAGGTGAGCGGCCTGGAACCATCGGGGTAATCAACATTGGCCGCTTTACCGCCAAAACCTGCACAGACTCGATCTCCCTGGCGTCGCCTGTTCGCCAGGCCTGCCCGTCGCCCGAGCGCCGCTGGCGCGCTGATCCATGACTACTTTCGCCATAAGGCCCTGGACCTGGGCTACACCCTGAGCCATGGCCAGTTGCAGGTGATCGAGCGCATGGGGCAACTGGCCGACGCCCTGGAGCAGGCCACCCCGCAGGCGCCGAGCCTGTACCTGTATGGCGCCGTGGGGCGGGGCAAGAGCTGGCTGCTGGACGGCTTCTTCCGCGCCCTGCCCATCGACGAGAAACAGCGCCTGCATTTCCATGACTTCTTCGCCCAACTGCACCAGGGCATGTTTCGCCACCAACAGCAGGCCGATGCCCTGGAAACCACCCTGGATGAGCTGCTCCGCCAGTGCCGGGTACTGTGTTTCGATGAGTTCCATGTCCACGACATCGGCGACGCCATGCTCATCACCCGGCTGTTCAAGGCCCTGTTCAAGCGCGGCATCGTGCTGCTGGTGACCTCCAACTACGCCCCCGAAGGCCTGCTGCCCAACCCGCTGTACCATGCCCGCTTCAAACCGGTGATCGAACTGATCAACGCGCGCATGCAGGTCATGGAAGTCGGCGGTGCCGAGGATTACCGGACCCACGCGCAAACCCACGAACAACAGGCCTTTACCCGGGGGCAGTATCTCTGGCCCGGCACCGCGGCCCAGCGCCAGGCGCTCAAGCTGCCCGAACGCCATGCCCCGGCAACGCTTCTGCAGGTCGGCAGCCGCCAGCTGACCACCCGCCAGCGCCAGCAGCGCAGCATCCGCTTCGAATTCAACGACCTGTGCCAGCAGCCCACGGCAGTCATGGACTACCTGGAACTGAGCCGCCAGTTCGACACCTGGATCATCGATGAACTGCCGCCACTGGCTGAGTGCTCGATCGCCGCCCAGCAGCGCTTCATCAATCTGATCGACGTGCTCTACGACCAGGACAAGCGCCTGCTGCTGATCGGCCAGCGCCCGCTGGCCGAAAGCCTGGGCGGCCACGCCATCGACCTGGCCCGCACCCGCAGCCGCCTCGGGCAATTGCAGGAAATCGGCCCCGAGCACCCGCTTGAGCAGGTAGCCACATGAGTTCGATCAGCTTTTGCGAGCTGGTGTGCCTGCACCTGCAAGATTCAACCCTCCAGCACTCCCGGCTATTTGGCCTGGAGAGTTTCTCTGCAGCCGAACTGGCGGCCAAAGGCTATGAGCGGGTCGGCGAGCCCCAGGACTTTCACCAGTATGAAAAACGCTGCACGACGCGCTACCACCAGCGAACCCTGGAGGTGCTGTTCAAGTGCTACTTCCTTGACCGGCAACGGGTCGGCAGTGGCTTCAACCTGGCCCCTGGGGCCCGCCTGACGTCGGTGCTCAAGTACAGGAAACGCCTTGCGGCCCAGCAAAACCTGCCCCCTTCGCAGTTGGCTTTCCATTTCTCGGACGACAAGCAGGAAGGCGCGGTGATTCTGGATGACCGGCACGTCATGCGTTTCAACCAATGGAGCCGCCAGGGCGCCTACCTGCTTGCAACCCTGGAGAGCGACTTCGACCTGGAAAGCCCGCTGGGCAGAGCCGCCACCGGATCGGTAAAAAATACCCTGGAGCACCACAGCCTGGAGTCGATGCTGGCTGAAGCCGGGAACTCCAGGCACCCCGCGGCATTTCGCCGGCTGGCTGGAGCACTGCAAGATGCAAGCATTTGACCGCCAAGAGATTTACCGACTGGCAGAGGCACTCTTGCGCGCCATTGAACATGCCCAGCCAACAGCATTGGCGGCAGTTGGCGTGAGCCCGGCCATTTATGCAGAAATCCTCGAAGAGCTGGACAGCTCGGGAGAACAGGCCAGGGACCTGGCCCTTGCGCCTTATGATCGGGCATTCCAACCGGACCGCAGCGGCCGGGTCGCCCTGGACCTTTACCCGCTGGGCACCGAGCCATCGACCATGAGAGTGGCCTGCCAGCTGTGGTCCAAAGGCCGCAAGACCGACCTGACCCTGATTGCCGACTACGTTCAAGGAGCGGGCGCGTTGGCCTTCAGGCTGCTGGAAACCCAATAGCCCCCATCCCATGGCCGCTCAGGCAGCAAAAACCGTCGAACTGCTTTATTCTGCCCGTCTTTTTCTTCTTTCGAGTGTTGACGCTGTTCATGGATACCCTTGCCCAACTGCGGGCTGGCCAACTGGCCGGCATCAAGCGCCTGGACCTGTCCTGCGGGCTGACCGAGTTCCCCCGGGAAATCTTCGATCTGGCCGACTCCCTGGAGATCCTCAACCTCAGTGGCAACGCCCTGAGCAGCCTGCCCGAGGACCTGCACCGGCTCACTCGCCTGCGCATCCTGTTCTGCTCGGACAACCGGTTCAGTGAAGTACCGGCCTGCCTCGGCCAATGCCTGCAACTGAGCATGATCGGCTTCAAGGCCAACCGCATCGAGCGGGTGCCGGCCGCCGCCCTGCCACCGCAACTGCGCTGGCTGATCCTCACCGATAACCGCATCGCTGAGCTGCCGGAAGAACTGGGCCAGCGCCCACTGCTGCAAAAACTCATGCTCGCCGGCAACCGCCTGACCCGCCTGCCCGAAAGCCTGGGCCAGTGCCACCGCCTGGAACTGCTGCGGATTGCCGCCAACCGCCTGACCGAGCTGCCGCCCTTCCTCCTCGCCCTGCCGCGCCTGACCTGGCTGGCCTATGCCGGCAACCCGCTGGAGTCGGAAGCCGATGCCACGGCCCTGGAATCCACTCCGACCATCCCCTGGAGCGAACTGACCCTGGAACAGCGCCTGGGCGAAGGCGCCTCGGGGGTGATTCACCAGGCGCAATGGCAGCCCGCCGGGCAACCGCCGCGGGCGGTGGCGGTCAAGCTGTACAAGGGCGAGATGACCAGCGACGGCTCGCCGCTGCACGAAATGAACGCCTGTATCAGCGCCGGGCTGCACCCGAACCTGATCCGCGTCGAAGGACGCATCCTCGACCACCCCCAGGGCCAGAACGGCCTGGTGATGCAGTTGATCGACAAAAGTTTTGCCAACCTTGCAGCGCTGCCCAGCCTGGACTCCTGCTCCCGGGACATCTACCCGGACGACACCCGCTTCAACGCCGACGTAACCCTGGGCATCGCCCGGGGCATTGCCTCGGTGGGCGCGCACCTGCACGCCCAGGGCATCACCCATGGCGACCTCTATGGCCACAACACCTTGTGGAACGCCCAGGGCGACTGCCTGCTGGGGGATTTTGGCGCAGCGTCCTTCCATGCCCAGGACGACACCGTGCAAAGCCGGGCGCTGCAACGCCTGGAAGTGCGGGCCTTCGGCATCTTGCTGGAGGAATTGCTGGAGCGCGGGGATGGCTCGCTGAGCCTGGGGCAACAGCAGAAACTGGCGGCGCTGGTGCAGCGCTGCTGCCAGCCGGAGGTACTGGCGCGACCGGGCTTTACCCAGGTCTGCGAGGAATTGGCGGGGCTTTAAAACAGCTTCGCCGGCCAGCCGGCTCCTACAGAGGTATGCAGAAGCCGGCTGGCCGGCGAATCGCCTTAGCCTGCCAGGCCGACGAACATGTCCTGCACGTCGTCATGGTTGTCCAGGCCTTCGAGGAACGCCTCGACTTCAGCCATCTGCTCATCGCTCAGGCCGCTGACCGGGTTCTTCGGCTGGTAGCCAAGCTTGGCCGAAAGCACGGTGAATCCTTGCTCGGGCAGGGCTTTCTGTACCGCATCCAGGTCCGCAGGCTCGGTCAGGAACAGGGTCGCGCCCTCTTCGCCCGGCTCGAAGTCCTGGGCTCCAGCCTCGATGGCGGCCAGTTCCGGATCGGCGTCCGGGCTGTCCGGCGAGGCCTCGATCATGCCCACGTGGTTGAAATCCCAGGACACCGAACCCGAAGCGCCCAGTTGGCCTTTGCGGAACGCCACGCGGATTTCCGCCACGGTACGGTTGATGTTGTCGGTCACGCATTCAACGATCAGGGGTACCTGGTGCGGGGCAAAACCTTCGTAGGTCACGCGGTGGTACTGCACGGTCTCGCCCAGCTGGCCCGAGCCTTTCTTGATGGCACGCTCCAGGGTCTCGCGGGGCATCGAAGCCTTTTTCGCCTGTTCCACCACCAGCCGCAGGTGGGCGTTGGTGGCGGTGTCGGCGCCGTTACGTGCGGCGATGGTGATCTCTTTGACCAGCTTGCCGAAAATCTTGCCCTTGGCATTGGCTGCCGCTTCTTTGTGTTTAACCTTCCACTGTGCGCCCATTACTCACTCTCTTGATCTATGGCGTCGAGTTGGATTTGGCCGACGCGATGGGCAAGTTTATACGTCCTCAAGGCCCTGATCGACCAAAAAGTCAGTGGCTGGCAGGCTTCAGCCCTTGTCGGCCTTGCCGGCCGCCGCAGCGAAACGCGCCAGGCGCACATCCAGGTGCCGCGGCCGGCGCCCGTGGTCCTCGGCCCGTTCCTTGCGGCGGATGGCGTTGCGCACCACCAGCGAACCCAGGTAGCGGATCGGCTCCGGCGGGAAGTAGCCCAGGGGGCCATTGACCAGCGGCGAGCGAGTCCAGGGGTTGTCCAGCCCCTGCACCAGGGAGGCGAGGATCTGCCCGCCCATATGGCAGGGGCCGACGCCGCTGCCGGAATACCCGAAACCGTAGAACACATTGCCCGCGCGGCTCATCTGGCCGAAGAACGGCAAGCCGGTCACCGAGCGATCCGACGGGCCATTCCAGGTGGCCGCCACCGGCACGTCGGCAAAGGCCGGGAAGAACTGCCCCAGGCTGCGCTTGAGCAAGCCGGCGTAGGGCGACGGCTGGTCGAACACCGGCAGCATCCGCCCGCCATAGGCGAAGGTGTTGCCGCCCTTGCCGAGCATGATCCGACCGTCCGGGGTGTTGTGGTAGTAGTGCACGAAGATCCGCGAATCCAGCACCGTCACGCCGCTGGTCAGGCCGATCTGCTGCAGCAGTTGGGGCCGCGGCTCGGTGATCAGCATGTCGCTGGAAACAATCGCCACGCTGCGCTCGAATTGCGGGAAGGCTCGGGCCATCCAGGCATTCATCGCCAGTACCACGCGCTCGGCGCGGATCTGCCCCATGGGTGTGCGCAACAGCGCCGGGCGCCCCTCCTCCAGCCCGGTCATGGCGGTGTTCTCATGAATCCTCACGCCCAGTTGCAGGGCCACCCGGCGCAGCCCGCGCACCAGCAGGCCCGGCTGTACGCTGGCCGCCGCCGGCGAATACCAGCCCTCCAGATGCTGGCTGGAACCGGCCATGCGCTGCACGTCGGCCAGGGGTCGCTTGTCGAAGGAGTTGATGCCGCGGCGCTCCAGCGCAGCGATCACGCCATCGGTGGAGCCGACCTGGGCCGGGTTGGTGGCCGTGTACAAAGTGCCGTCGAGGCGGTACTGGGCATCCACCCCGTAACGCTCGCAGAAGGCGCCGATGGCATAGATGCTCTGCTCGGATTCCTTGACCAGGCGCACGGCCTCCTCGACACCGAACAGCCGCTCCAGGGTGAAGTACTTGGCCGACCAGGACAGCGCGCAGCCGCCGTTGCGCCCACTGGCACCGGCGCCGCAGATATCCGCCTCGATCAGCAGCACGTCCAGCCCGGGGTTCTGCTCCTTGAGCATGATGGCGGTCCACAGCCCGGTGTAGCCGCCGCCGACAATCGCCACCTGGCAGGTGGTATCGCCCGACAGTGGCGGGCACGCCGGTGAGGGTTGCTGTTGCAGGGCCTGTTCCAGCCAGAAAGGTCGCATGGTGAGTCTCCAGGTAAAAAACGGCGAGTGGGTTCGCTGGCAAGCCTGCTCCTACAAACCTTCGTAGGAGCCGGTTTGCCGGCGAAGAGGCCCGAAAGTCAGGTACGCAGCGGTTTGATCAGCAAAGGTCCATTGGGAACGAGTGCGCGCACCGGCTCGAGCCCTTGGGGCCGGCTGTTCCAGTACGGCACCAGCACCAGGGCCGAGACCAGGGCGCAGGCGGCAAACACGATGAACACCGTGACCGTGTCGAAGTAACCCGGCAGCAGGCCACCCAGCACCGCGCCCACCGAGCCGCAGCCATTGACGAAACCGGCCGCGGTGGCCCCGGCCTTGGCCGAGCCGAAGTCGATGGCTGCAGCGCCACAGATCATCGAGTCCGGCCCGTACAGGGTCAGGCCCATGAAAAACAGCAGGGCCATCACCAGCACGACGCTGCCGGTATGCAGAGCGCCCATGAACAGCGCCAGGGACAGGGTCAGCGCCAGCAGGCTGATGACACAGGCCGGCATGCGCCGGGCGCCGAACAGCTTGTCCGAGGCCAGGCCGATCATCACCGGCCCCAGCAGCCCGGCCAGCTCGAAGCTGGTGGGCACGATCGCCGCCCCCACCTTGCCCACCGAGGGCATCTGTTCGTAGACGATCACCGGCCCCCACAGCAGGATCGCGTAACGCGCCGGCTTGAGCAGGAAGTACGACAGCCCGAGGATCAGCACCGTGCGGTTGCGCAGGATCTCGCGCAGCGGTTCCCAGACGCTCATGCGCCGTTCGGCGGCGTCTTCTTCGGCGCTCTGCGGGGGCAATGGCTCCACGGCCGGCAGGCCCACGTCCTCCGGGGTATTGCGCTGGAAGATGAAGAACAGCACCGCGGTCAGGCCCACCACCACCGCACTGGAAATGAACGCCGCGTGCCAGGTGCCGATCAGCGTATAGGCCCACCAGCCGGCAAAGGGCGAGGCCACCAGGCCGCCGAAGGCGTAGCAGGAACTCCACAGCCCCAGCACCCTGCCGCGCTGCCCGGCGGGAAAGAAACTGCCGATGTTCTTGCATAGCCCCGACCAGCCCGTGGACTGCGCCAGCCCCTGGACCAGCATGCAGGTGGCGAACACCGGCAAGGTGGCGAAGCTGCCCATCACCAGCGCCGCAGCGGCGGAAATCAGCAAGCCGCCCAGCACCACCACCCGCGGGCCGAAGCGGTCGGCGAAGATGCCCCAGGTGAACTGCCCCACGGCGTAGGCCGCCAGGTAGATGGCGTCGAGGTTGGCCATGGCCATCTTGTCGAGGGTGAAGTCGGGATCGTCGGCGATCCCGAGCTTGGCGACGGAAAAGGCTTTGCGGGTGAAGTAGAACGCCGCGTAGGCGATCCAGGTGATGGCGAAAATCTGCACGCGCCAACGTTTGATGGTGCCGATCTGCTTGTTCATTGTGGTTCTGACCTCAGGGTGAGTGTGCCGGCAGGATGCGAAGCAAACGCCTGTGTTTTTTATTCTTGAGCACTGCAGCAGGGCCCTCGCGGCGGGCGCTGCTGGTCAGATGAGTCCTGTTGCCGGCCCGTTTCGGGGACCGAAGCTGCACGCACAGGCCTCAGGGCCCGGTGCCGGTCGACCGACCGGTCACTGGGCTTGCAGGGATGGAAGCAATTACTGACTAATAAATGAAATCGATTTATCGTATTTCAAATATAAGCTCAGCTTGTAAGAGGTTTGGCCCATGTCGGTTTCCCACGCCCAATTGAAAGCCTTCCACGCCGTGGCGGTGCACGGCAGCTTCACCCGGGCGGCCGAACGCCTGTACCTGACGCAGCCGGCGATTTCCGACCAGGTGCGCAAGCTCGAAGAGCGCTTCGGGGTGCTGTTGTTTCATCGCAACAAGCGCTCGGTGCGCCTGACCGACCTGGGCGAGCGCCTGCTAGCCATCACCCAGCGCCTGTTCGTGGTGGAAGCCGAAGCCAAGGAGCTGCTGCAGGAGTCCCGGGCCTTGCAGACCGGCAGCCTGGTACTGGCGGTGGATGCCCCGGTGCATGTGCTGCCGCAGATCGCCCGGTTCTGCGAGCTGTACCCCGGGATCAATGTGAAGATCGAAACCGGCAACACCGATGAATCGCTGCTGCGCCTGTTCAATTACCAGGCCGACCTGGCTCTGCTGGGGCGGGCCGTGGACGACGAGCGCCTGCTGTCTCTGACCCTGCGCAACGACCCGATGGTGGCGTTCGTCTCCCGTCACCACCCCTGGGCCGGCCGCCAGTCCATCTGCCTCGCCGACCTGGACGACACGCCCCTGGTGCTGCGGGAGGTCGGCTCGGTAACCCGCCAGACCCTGGAAGAGGAAATGAACCGCGCCGGCCTGCGCATCCGCCCGACCATCCAGGTGGAAGGTCGCGAAGCCGCGCGCGAAGCAGTGGTGGTGGGCATTGGCGTGGGGGTGGTCTCGGCGGCGGAGTTCGGCGCCGACGCCCGGGTCTGCGCCCTGCCGATCGTCGACTGCCAGCGGCGCCTGACCGAAACCCTGGTGTGCCTGCGCGAACAGAGTTCACGACGGATCGTCGCCACCTTCCTCGACTTGGTACGCGAAAGCCTGGCCTCCCCCACCGCCCTGTAGGAACCGGCTTGCCGGCGAAGGTGATCTACAGGCACCACTACCGTAGGAGCCGGCTTGCCGGCGAAAGCGATCCCCCAGACACCGCTACCGCAGGAGCCTGGCTTGCCGGCGAAGGCGATCTTTCGGGCCTCTTCGCCGGCAAGCCAGCTCCTACAAGAGTGGAGGTGGGCTCAGGCTGGAGCCAGGGCGAAAAACGCCTGGATCAGGCGCAGGTCCCGGCGCCGCTCCACGCAGCCGATCATGTGCCGGTTGACCAGCCCCGCACCGCGGATCGGCACCGTGCGCACCCGCGGGTCGTGGCCAACCTCCACCGAACTGACAATGCCCACCCCCAGGTGCGCCGCCACCGCCTCGGTCACCGCTTCGCGGCTGTCCAACTCCAGCAGCACCCGGGGCTGGACCTGGGCCAGCCCACAGGCCTCATCGAACGTCCGGCGGGTGATCGAACCCGGTTCGCGCAGCACCATGATCACCTGGTCCAACTGCTCGATGGCGACGCCCTCGGCCAGTTCCAGCCAAGGGTGCCCATCGGGCACCAGCGCACAGATCCGCGACTCGCCCAGGCTTTGCAGGTGCAGGCCCTTGCGCGGCTCGACCTCGGTCAGCACCGCCACGTCGGCATGCTCGGACAACAGCGCCGCCAGGGTTTCCTGGGCATTGCCCAGGCGCAGGTTGACCGTCACCCCCGGGTAGCGCGCCCGCAGGCTGGCCAGCATCGGCATGACCAGATGGGGGCCGTCCGCTGCCACTTCCAGGCGCCCGGTGAGCAATTGCCGGTTGGCCTCGAGCATGGCCTGGGCCTCTTCCGCCAGGCCGAACATGGCCCGGGTAATGGCCGCCAGCTTGATGCCCTCTTCGGTCAGTTCCACCCGGCGCGCAGTGCGCCGCAGCAAGGTGATCTGGTAATGCTCTTCCAGGGCCTTGATATGCCCGGTGACCGCCGGCTGGCTGATGAACAGCCGCCCGGCGGCCCGGGTAAAGCTGCCTTCCCGGGCCACGGCGTCGAATGCGCGGAGTTGAAACAGGTTCATAGCTATCGGCCTCACTGATGGCTGGCATAACAACAAACAATTTGATTGATGACAAGGCAAACTGCAATTTAGTCCCCGTAGCGTCATCCCCACCTTTTCGAGGACACAGCATGAGCATCGCCGAGCCAATCCTGCTTACCCCCGGCCCCCTGACCACCTCCGCCCGCACCCGCCAGGCAATGCTGGTGGACTGGGGTTCGTGGGATGACCGCTTCAACCAGCTGACCGCCAGCCTGTGCCAACAGCTGCTGGCCATCATCCAGGGCGCCGACAGCCATCACTGCGTGCCCCTGCAAGGCAGTGGCACCTTCGCCGTGGAAGCGGCCATCGGCACCCTGGTGCCCCGCGACGGCAAGGTCCTGGTGCTGATCAACGGTGCCTACGGCAAGCGCCTGGCGAAGATCTGCGAAGTGCTCGGCCGGGATTTCAGCACCTTCGAAACCGCCGAGGACCAGCCCACCACGGCCGCGGATGTCGAGCGCCTGCTCCAGGCCGACAGCAGCATCAGCCACGTGGCGCTGATCCACTGCGAAACCAGCACCGGCATCCTCAACCCGCTGCCGGAAATCGCCCAGGTGGTGGCCAGCCATGGCAAGCGCCTGATCATCGACGCCATGAGTTCCTTCGGCGCCCTGCCCATCGATGCCCGGGAGATCCCCTTCGATGCGCTGATCGCCGCCTCCGGCAAATGCCTGGAAGGCGTGCCCGGCATGGGCTTTGTCTTCGCTGCCAAGGCCTCCCTGGCCCAGGCCGGCGGCAATGCCCATTCCCTGGCCATGGACCTGCACGACCAGCACAGCTACATGGCCAAGACCGGCCAGTGGCGCTTCACCCCGCCGACCCACGTGGTCGCCGCGCTGCACGAAGCCCTGCTGCAATACGCCGAGGAAGGTGGCCTGCCGGCGCGCCACGCCCGCTACGCCGACAACTGCCAGACACTGCTCGACGGCATGGGCGAGCTGGGCCTGCGCAGTTTTCTGCCGGAAGCGATCCAGGCACCGATCATCGTCACCTTCCACGCCCCGAAAGATCCCCGCTACCAGTTCAAGGATTTCTACGAGCGGGTCAAGGCCAAGGGTTTCATCCTCTACCCGGGCAAGCTGACCCAGGTCGAAACCTTCCGCGTGGGCTGCATCGGCCATGTCGACCGCCGCGGCATGCAGGCTGCCGTCGCCGCCATCGCCGAAGTGCTGCGGGAGATGGAAGTCCTCGACATCTGACTCCCCACCGAGCCTGTAGGAGCGAGCTTGCTCGCGAATCAGGCGACGCGATACCGAACCTTTTTTCGCGAGCAAGCTCGCTCCTACACAGGCATCGAAACCATGAACTACAGCAACCCTTCTCAGCTGCAAGCGGCGATCCTCGACTGGGCCGGCACCGTGGTCGACTTCGGCTCCTTTGCCCCGACCCAGATCTTTGTCGAAGCCTTCGCCGAATTCGATGTGCAGGTGTCCATCGAAGAAGCCCGCGGCCCCATGGGCATGGGCAAGTGGGACCACATCCGCACCTTGTGCGACCTGCCGGAGGTGGCCGAGCGCTATCGCAAGGTCTTCGGCCGCACCCCGACTGACGTCGATGTGACCGCTATCTACGAACGCTTCATGCCGTTGCAGATCGAGAAGATCGCCGAGCACTCGGCGCTGATCCCCGGCGCCCTGGAGGTGATCGCCAAGCTGCGTGGACAGGGGATCAAGATCGGCTCCTGCTCCGGCTACCCCAAGCAGGTGATGGACAAGGTGGTAGCCCTGGCCGCCACCAACGGCTACACCGCCGACCACGTGGTGGCCACCGACGAAGTGCCCAACGGCCGCCCATGGCCAGCCCAGGCCCTGGCCAACGTGATCGCCCTGGGCATCGACGACGTGGCCGCCTGCGTGAAGATCGACGACACCGTACCGGGCATTCTCGAAGGCCGCCGCGCCGGCATGTGGACCGTGGCGCTGACCTGCTCGGGCAATGCCCTGGGCCTGACCTACGAAGGCTACCGGGCCCTGGCCAGCGACACCCTGGCCAGCGAGCGCAAGCGCATCCACAAGCTGTTCGAGGCTTCGCGCCCGCACTACCTGATCGACACCATCGCCGACCTGCCCCAGGTGATCGCCGACATCAACCAGCGCCTGGCCCGGGGGGAAATGCCCCAGGGCAACTGATTCAGGCACGGGGCAATATTAAAAAACGGCGGTGCCTTCGGGGCCGCCGTTTTTTTATACCCGCCCACCGCCCCGACGCTGCACAGGGGGCGATAAAAGCCGCTACAGCTCCAGGCAGACCGGCATAAAGCGGATTACAGTTAAAGCACTCCGTCGCTCAAGAACGGAGGCTTCAGACCTGATGACCGAGGATGTCCCGTATGCCCTGGAAAAACACTGAGTCTCGCTACAGCACCATGACGATCGCCCTGCACTGGTTGATGCTGGTGCTACTGGCCGTGGTTTACGCCTGTATCGAATTTCGCGGCATCTTCCCCAAAGGCAGCGGTGGTCGCACGCTGATTGTCGAAGCCCACTTCATGCTCGGCCTGACAGTGTTTGCGCTGGTCTGGCTGCGCCTGTTCGCTCGCGCCCAGGGCGTAGCGCCGAAGATCCTGCCCACCCCGCCCCACTGGCAACGGCTGCTGTCGACCCTGATGCACTGGGCGCTGTACCTGTTCATGATCGCCATGCCGATCCTCGGCTGGCTGACCACCAGCGCCAAGGGCCATCAGGTGATGTTCTACGGCCTCGACCTGCCGCTGCTGCTGGCCGAGAACAAGCCACTGGCCAAGCAGCTCCAGGGCTGGCACGAACTGCTGGGTACGGTCGGCTACTGGCTGATCGGGCTGCACGCCCTGGCCGGGCTCTACCACCACTACGTGATGCGCGACAACACTCTGCAACGCATGTGGCGCAAGCGCGGTCAGGCCTGAGCCAACAGCCCGCGGCGGCCCTGCAGGCCGCCGGTATGCACAAAGATCAACCGGCAACCCGGGGCGAAACGCCCGGCCTGGACCTGTTCCTGCAACGCCAGCAGGGCCTTGCCGGTGTACAAGGGTTCAAGCGGTAGAGCGCATTGTTGTTCAGTGAGCCGGATAAAACCGCTTAACACTTCATCGACCTTGGCAAAACCGCCGCGGCTGCTGTCCAGCAGTTGATAACCGCCGCAGCCCTGCCCGGCCTCTTGCAAGATCCCCTCGACCTGCTGCGCCACCCCGTGATCCTCGGGAACCGCCAGGGCGCCGTAGACCGGATGCGCTCCGGCCTCCGCCAGCACCAGCCCGGCCAGGGTAGTGCCCGTGCCGGCGGCCAGCCACCAGCCGTGGTAGTCGCTCCAGCCCAGGCTCGGCAACTGCCGCCGCACCTGATCGCGCAGGGTCATGCAGCCCGCTGCGCCGGCCAGGCCACCGCCGCCTTCGGGCACCGGGTACAACTCCGGATACCGGGCCTGCCAGGGCGTCCAGAAACCCGCCTCGTGGCGCGCGCGATAACCGCCATAGCCCAGCCAGTGCAGGTGCATGCCGAAGGCTTGCAGGTCGAGCACCGTCGGTGTGTCCTGTGGATGGCCACGCAACAGACCCACGGTGGGAAAGGCAAAACGCCGGCCAGCAGCGGCCAGCGCATGCAGATGATTGGAATGGGCGCCCCCCAGGCTGATGATGCCGTGGGCACCGGCGGTGCGTGCCGCCGCCAGGTGTTCGGTCAGCTTGAACCACTTGTTGCCGCTGATCAGCGGGTCGATCAGGTCCAGGCGCAGCACCGCCACCTCGACCCCGGCCCGCGACAGCCAGTCCAGCTCCAGCCGTTGCAGCGGGGCGTGGGGTAACCAGTCGAAGGATTCGGGGAAGGACATCGGCAGCGGGGGTTCGGGGAAGAAGCTGCGCAGTCTATCAGCTCCAGGCCCAGGCTCATCCTTGTAGCCGCTGCCGTAGGCTGCGAACGGGTTCGCAGAACCCGCAAGACAGGCAACCGCGCTCGCTGGTTGCAGCGCGATTGCCCGCTGGGCGAGTCCTGCGGCCTCGTGCCCAGCCTACGGCAGCGGCTACAGGACGGCAGGCCGTTACAGCTCGGCCGCCAGACGCGAACCCTGGTTGATGGCGCGCTTGGCGTCCAGTTCGGCGGCCACATCGGCACCACCGATCAGGTGCACGTTCTGCCCTGCCGCCACCAGGCCGTCCTGCAGTTCACGCAGCGGATCCTGGCCGGCACAGATGACGATGTTGTCCACCGGCAGCACCTGGGGTTCGCTGGCCTCACCGATACGGATATGCAAGCCGGCATCGTCGATCTTCAGGTACTCGACGCTGTTGAGCATCTGCACCTGCTTGTTCTTCAGACCGGTGCGATGGATCCAGCCGGTGGTCTTGCCCAGGCCGTCGCCGACCTTGGTCTTCTTGCGCTGCAAGAGGAACACCTGCCGCGCTGGTGCATGGGGCTCGGGCTTGATCCCGGCCACGCCGCCACGGGCCTGGAGCTGGGTGTCGATGCCCCATTCCTTCCAGAACGCCTGGCGATCCTGGCTGGTGGCCACACCCTGGTGCACGAGGAATTCGGAAACATCGAAGCCGATGCCGCCGGCACCGATCACCGCCACGCTCTTGCCCACCGGCTTGCGCTCGAGCAGCACGTCCAGGTAACTGAGGACCTTGGCGTGCTCCACCCCGGGAATCGCCGGCACGCGAGGGGCAATGCCGGTGGCCAGGATGATTTCGTCAAAGCCGCCGGCCACCAGTTGCTGTACATCGACGCGGGTGTTGAGGCACAGCTCGACATGGCTGGTCTGCAACTTGCGCTTGAAGTAGCGCAGGGTCTCGAAGAACTCTTCCTTGCCCGGCACTCGCTTGGCGATGTTGAACTGGCCGCCGATCTCGCTGGCGGAATCGAACAGGGTCACCTGATGCCCACGCTCGGCGGCCACGGTAGCGGCGGACAGGCCCGCCGGGCCGGCACCGACCACGGCAATCTTCTTGATCTGCTTGACCGGCAGGTAGTTCAGCTCGGTCTCGTGGCAGGCGCGCGGGTTGACCAGGCAACTGGTGAGCTTGCCGCCGAACGTGTGGTCCAGGCACGCCTGGTTGCAGCCGATGCAGGTATTGATTTCGTCGGCGCGGCCTTCGGCGGCCTTGTTGACGAAGTCCGGGTCGGCCAGGAATGGCCGCGCCATGGAGACCATGTCGGCATCGCCCTCGGCGAGGATCTGCTCGGCGACTTCCGGGGTATTGATGCGGTTGGTGGTGATCAGGGGAATGCTCACCGAACCGCGCAGCTTGGCCGTCACCTTGCTGAATGCGGCACGCGGCACCTTGGTGGCGATGGTGGGGATCCGCGCTTCGTGCCAGCCGATCCCGGTGTTGATCAGGGTGGCGCCGGCCTGCTCGATGGCCTGGGCCAGTTGCACGATCTCTTCCCAGGTGCTGCCGCCTTCCACCAGGTCGAGCATCGACAGGCGGAAGATGATGATGAAGTTCGGGCCCACCGCCTCACGTACCCGACGGACGATTTCCACCGGCAGGCGCATGCGGTTTTCATAGCTGCCGCCCCAACGATCGGTGCGGTGGTTGGTGTGGGCGGCCAGGAACTGGTTAATGAAATAACCTTCCGAGCCCATGATCTCGACACCGTCGTATTCGGCCTTCTGGGCCAGAGTCGAGCAGGTGACGAAATCGCGGATCTGCTTCTCGATGCCTTCCTCGTCCAGCTCCTTTGGCTTGAACGGGTTGATCGGTGCCTGGATGGCGCTGGGAGCCACCTGCTTGGGGCTGTAGGCATAACGCCCGGCATGAAGGATCTGCATGCAGATCTTGCCGCCGGCCTCGTGCACCGCACGGGTCACGATCTGGTGCTTGAGTGCCTCATCTTCGGTGGTCAGCTTGGCGGCGCCGGAATACACCCCGCCCTCATCGTTGGGGCCGATGCCGCCGGTGACCATCAGGCCCACGCCGCCCCGGGCACGCTCGGCAAAGTACGCCGCCATGCGCTCGAAGCCGCCGGGCTTTTCTTCCAGACCGGTGTGCATCGACCCCATCAGGGTGCGGTTGCGCAGGGTGGTGAAACCCAGGTCGAGGGGGGCCAGCAAATGCGGGTAAGGTGCTCCAGCCATGGTGTCACTCCAGATCGGGCAATCACGGAAAAATGCGGAAGCTCTGCGGCTTCCATCAGTAGTGCTGCACAGACTAAGAGCAGAACATCGGGCACTCAATGACCGTAACTGACAACTTAATGATCAGAACGAACACCCTTTTACCATCCCCCCCTTCCTATTAAAGTGCCGCGTAGGCCAGCGCGGCCAGTTGCTGCGGACGGGGATCGATCATGGTGTGCCGGCCCGAGGTGGTGGTGACAAAGCCGAAGCTCACCTCGCGTTCGGGGTCGGCAAAACTGATCGGGCCGCCCAGGCCGATATGACCGAAAGTCTCGGGCCCCATGCCGAGGGAGGCAGCCGGATCGGCCGGTTGCTCCATCATGCAGCCCAGGCCATAGCGCATGGGGCGTCGCCAGATGCGATCCATGTCATTGCTGTGCTCACGGGTGAACTCACTCAACAGGTAGGGCCCGATCAGGCGGCCCCCCAGCAATGCGCTGTAAAAGCCGGCCAGGCCATGGGCGGTGCTGTGGCCGTTGACCCCCGGCTGCCGATAGGCCCACCAGCGGGGGTCGCAGGTGCGCCGGGGGACCATGCCCGGGTTGGTAAAGGCCAGGGTCGCGACATGCTCCGGCTCGGCAATGATCACCTTGCGCAGGTCCTCCGAGTAGTAGTCGCCCACCCGCCCCTCGGCGGCATCGAAATGCGCGATACGCTCAAAATCCTGTTCCTCGACCCCCAGGTAAACCTCCAGGTCATGGGGCCGGGTGATCCGCTCGTGGATGAAGGTGCAAGGCTCTCGACCGTCGACCCGGCGAATCAACTCACCGATGACCCAGCCAAAAATAGTGGTGGCATACCCCAACCCGGTTCCTGGCTGCCACCACAATGGCTCGGCAGCCAGGATCTCAACCATGTGCTCCCAGTCATACATCATGGCGTTGTGATTGGGCCCGCGCAGCGCCGGTATGCCGGAGGTGTGGGTCATGACCTGGCGCACGGTGACCCGCCCCTTGCCGCCCTGGGCAAACTCGGGCCAGTAGCGGGCCACCGGCGCGTCGAGCTCCAGCTTGCCCTCCTCCACCAGCATCAGGGCAGCCACTGCGGCCAAGGGCTTGATGGTGCAGAAGGTATTGGCCAGGGTGCCGTGGTGCCACGGCTTGTTGCCCTCCAGGTCCGCCACGCCGGCCCACAGGTCGACCACGGTCTGGCCGCCGACCTGCACACAGAGCCCGGCGCCGCGCTCCTGGGGATCATCGAACATTGCCTCGAAGGCGTGCAGCACGGCTTCGAAACCCTTCGCACATGTTCCTTGCGCTTCCATTCTCAAAACTCCCATCCATCGTCATGCCGCCCTGGCGAGAGTCGGCCAGGGTCAGCATGAGTTAAAAACCGAAACCAAGAGGCCGGTTGCATTCGTCAACGGCAATGCAAACCTGTGATAACAAGAGCAATAGAGGTGCAAAAGATCTTCAGCCTCTGGACTGAAAGTGGACCGTATCCAACTTGAAACGATTTGCCCGCTTGTAGGTACCGAAGTCATTGAAACGAACTCCGGCCTTCGCCATGACTTCATGGGCATAGGGCGCCGTCATCTGTCGAAGATAAAAAGGATCTTTCACGACAAAATGATGAATACTGTGAGTACTGCCAAAGTTGAAACAGAACAACTGGAACGGCCACAGCAGCCAATGGTTCATTACTTGGGTTTGTTGTAGAGCATTGCGTGGCACAACATCACCGTAATAATGCATATTGGAACTGATGAAATACAGGCAGAATTGTCGAATCATATTCGGCGCAACAACAATGACCACTGCACAATCAATCACGTTCATCACTTGCAGCACTAACGGCGAACTTGGTGGCGGCACTCCTGCCAGGCCGCCCAGCCAGGTAGACAAGTGATAACCCAGGAACACATACCAGCTGCCCCAGTACAGGAGCCCGAAAGGGGTATTGAGGCGAATGATCCTGGCCAGCAGTTTCATTTTCTGCCGCCAGCCCGGCGCGCAGACCGCATTCACAAAGCCGAACAGGAAGCCATCCATCAGCTTCAGCAGCCTGAGAATGCCCCAGGGGTTGCCGCTGGTGGTGATCCAGGCCTCGACATCGGTGGCGGTTCCGGATTCCTTGTGATGATGAAAGTGCAGGCCGCGCCTGAGCCAGGGGCTGGGCATTCCCGGGCGCGTCAGCCAGCACAGCAGCATCATGAAGTTATGGGCCAGAGGCTGTTTCCGGAAATACAGACGGTGAATCAGGTCATGTTCAAGTTCATGAATGATCGAGGTCGACAGCGCGTTTACCAAGATGCACAACCACGCGGGCATGATGCCCTTCACATACAACACACCAGTCACCACCATAACTGTCACCGAAACAGCCATGGCACTTGCACCCAGGGCGTTCTGATAGTTCAGGACAGGATAGCGTCTGCGTAGTTCGTTACCATGCTCGGTAATTTGGCGGGTGACTTCTTCGATCTTTTGCTGGTCAGTTACGGAGCGACCGCAATCAAGTTCCTTTTCTATGGAGTTCATCACTTCATCCTTTGAAGAAAATGAGTGGAGGCGAACTTCAATAGAAAGACATACTTCGATAGCAAAACAACCAATTGGGCCGAAACGGCGGCTACAACTGATAAGTGGCCCCCTGGACCGCTGGTTTTTTTAACAACTGTTACGAATGACCCAGCAGTCCACTTTGGAACTATTAGTTCGCCACTACTGAACCTCTTCGGATAAGTCCCGAAGAACTTTCAATATTGCTTCATTGTCGAACAACCCATCAACGTGCAAAACCTGGAACTTCGACGAAAGTAGGGGCAACTGCACTAAACCTGACGCGCTCGACGCAGGACCGCAGCACCCTGCCAGCCCTCTCCCCCCTGAGGCGACATCGCAGGCGCAGCCCAGGTAAAAGCCCGAAACGCCACGGAAAATGACCCATTTCATGCAAAAAACCGCTCTAACACACTGTTTTCCTGTACCTTTGGTCCAAATATCCGAGAAATGTCACGATCCAGCACACGGCCGCTGACTGTTTTCCCATGCGCAAACTTCTCTACATCATCCTCACCCTGGCCCTGCTTGCCGCCATCACCAGCTACGCCATCTGGACCCGTGATCGTCCAGGGGCGCACTACCTGTCGGACCTGCGTATCCAGCTCGCGGTGGACCAGGGTGTGCCTGCCGACCACGGCAACCTGCTGGCAATCCAGCCCGAGCTGTTCCCCACCGACTACCAGAGCATCGAGCGCCTGCATCGCAAGCTTGCGGCCTACATGCAGCAAGCCCGTGACAAGGGCCTGGTCAATGACAAGACCATCGTCGTGCTGCCCGAGCATGTCGGCACCTGGCTGATGGTCAGTGGTGAAAAGAATGAGCTGTATCAGGCCACCTCTCTGAAAGAGGCAATGAACTGGCTGGCGGTGAGCAACCCGCTGCCGTTTCTCAAGGCGCTGATCAGCGCCAGGGGTGACAGCCGCCTGGACGATGCGTACCTGCGCATGAAGGCCAAGAGGATGGCTCGGGACTATCAGTCGTTGTTCGGCGGCCTGGCCAAGGAGTTTCATGTGACCCTGGTGGCCGGCAGCATCATTCTTCCAGAACCCAGTGTCAGCCAGGGCAACCTGCAGATCGGCAGCGGCGCCCTGTACAACAGCAGCCTGGTGTTTGGCAGCGATGGCCTGCCCATGGGCCAGCCCCAGCGGCAGATCTACCCGACCTACGCCGAAAGCGGCTACGTGAAGGGCGATGCCGACAAAGCGCTGGAGGTTATCGACACCCCGGCCGGGCGCCTCGGTGTGCTGATCGGCAGCGACAGCTGGTACCCCGACAACTACCGCAAGCTCAATGACCAGCACGCCCAACTGGTGGCGGTCCCGGCCTTTGTCATGGGCCGTGATGGCTGGGACAAACCCTGGCGCGGATACAAGAGCATCGCCACCCCCAGCGAAGTCAGCCTCAAGCCCGAGGAAGTCAGCGAGGGGGAGGCCTGGCATCGCCTGACACTGACTGCGCGCGCACCCAGCAGCCTGGCCAGCGCCGGGGTCAGCGTGTTCCTGCGCGGCCAGTTCTGGGACCAACGCAGCAGTGGCCAGAGTTTCATCAACAGCAACGGCCAGACCTTTGCCGACGATGGCAACCGCGGCGCCCGCCTGCTGAACATCTGGTTGTAGGCCAATGAAAACCCCACCGATGCGCCTGGGCGACTTGTCGGTGGGCTTCGTCCATAGCCTGGTGGACGCAGTCCTCAGCTACGGGCAGGACCCCACCCCCCTGCTGGAACAGTACGCCCTGGACGCCGCGCGCCTGGGCGAAGCCGGAGCGCGGCTGTCAATCCCGCGCTACATGCGCCTGGGCCACGGGGCGATCCAGCTGACCGGAGACCCGGCCCTGGGCTTGCGCATGGGCCGCCTGAGCCGGCTGAGCCAGGCCGGCCTGGCCGGAGTGACCGCAGCCCAGGCCCCCACCGTGCGCGAAGCCGCCCGCTGCCTGACCCGCTTCGAAGCTCTGTATGGCTCCAACTATCGCGGCCAGTCGAGCTTTCACGAGGATGCCAGCGGCGCCTGGCTGTGCTTCTACTCCATCAGCCCGTACAACGCCTACAACCGCTTCGTGGTGGACTCGATCATCTCCGGCTGGCTGCAGCAGTTGTCCAGCGTCGCCGACCAGGCGATCCACGCCGAACAGATCGATATCGAATTCCAGCGCCCGGACTACCACGAGGCCTATGCGGTGCTCGGCCCCACGCCTATCCAGTTCGGCGCCGAACAGAACCAGCTGCGCCTGAGCCAGGCCAGCCTGGGCCTGCGCAACCCGCAGCATTGCCCGAGCACCTGGCGGCATCTGGTGCAGTTGTGCGAGAGAGAACTGGAACAACTGACCCGCACCCGCAGCCTGCGCGAACGCATCATTCAGATGCTGGGGCCGTTGCTCAATGGCGGCCGCGAGCCGGACCTGGAAGAAGTGGCGATGCGCCTGAAGCTGCCGACCTGGACCCTGCGGCGCAAGCTGGCGGAAGAAGGGACGCAGTTCCGGGCAATTCTCAATGACACCCGCCGCGACCTGGCCATGACCTACATTCGCGATACTGAACTGGCGTTCGGGGAGATTGCCTATCTGCTGGGCTTTGCCTCAGCCGAGGCGTTTCAACGGGCCTTCAAGCGCTGGAATGGCCAGACCCCCGGGGATTTTCGCCGCAGCCACCGACAATTCGGCTAGAGAAACGGTAAAAAAAACGCCACCGGCGTTACAGCTCGGTGGCGTCTTCTGCAGGTTCCAGAGGATCCAGCTCGAAAGCCTGATACTCCAGCAGTTCCTCTTGGTATTCGTCCATGGCGGACTCCTTTTTCCGTTGTTGAAAGACCTTGTTCAATAGCCCTGTGCCTAATGACCATCGGGATCAGCATAAAGTGCCGGGATGACAGAAAAAATACTACCCCCCAGGTCAGGATTTCTATCATTAAAACGTAACAGCCCGTGAGGAATTTAACCCTCGAACACAGATGCAACTGCAACGATTGCAATTGCAATCATATTTGCCAATCCGTTAGGGTAGCCGCTCTCCCCCCTTGCGGACGGCGCCGAGCATGAACCCATCCTCACTTTTCCCCACTCGCCACAAGGCCCTCGCGCAACAGGCGGCCCAGGCCTGCCTGGACCTGCTCAGGAGCGCCCGCCCCCCTGGCGGTTCGCCACTCAACACCGTGCTGGAGATGGCCAATACCCTGGAGCTGGACCGGCGCACCGCACGCCAGTCCTTTGTGGTGCGCAGCCACAGCGCACCACAAAGGAGTACCCGGATCAGCGCCTGGCCATTGTGGTTCTCCACCGACAGCGCGGAAAAACCCCTGCTCTATCTGCACCGCTGCAGTTCTTCGGCGCAGTTGTGCGCGGTCAGCGCCGAGACCGCGGCGCGGGGCATCCTGTGCAACGACAGTGAGACCCAAACCTCCCCATGGCCCAAGGGTGCCGACCCGTCACTGGCGTTGTGGCTGGCCCACAACCCGCACTGCCTGCCATTCGACCCGGCCACTGGCGCGGAGGCCGAGGCGATTATCCTGGAGGCCCTGCAACGCCTGTATATCGAGGGCCAGCCAGGCTTCTACTACCTGGCCCTGCATGACCATGAGCTGCAACTGGAACTGACGCCCGAGCAACGGCAAGCCGCATTGCAGGGGATGTACAAGGTGACGGACACCACTGCCCACCCAGCGGCGGGGCGCGTGCGACTGCTGGGCGCCGGCCGGGCGTTTGCCCAGGTCAGGGCCGCGGCGGATCTGCTGCAGCGTGATTGGAAGGTGGCCAGCCAGCTCTGGAGTTGCCCCAGCTACACCCGCCTGGCGCGGGAAGCGGCTGCGGCGCAGCATTGGAATCGCCTGCATCCTGGGCAGGAGAAGCGCGGCTCACACCTGCAGCGCTGCCTGGCGGATGACTCGGCGCCCGTGATTGCAGTGACTGGCTACGGCCAGGCGGTGGCCGAACAGCTACGCCCTCACCTCAAGGCCGAGCTGGTGGCCCTGGGCACCGACTCCTTCGATGCCGCCCGCGACCCGCGACGCGGCCGCTGCCCCGAGGCTCGCTGGATCGCCGTGCTGGCGCTCAAGAGCCTGGCAGACGCTGGGCAATTGCCCATGCAATGCGTGGAACAGGCCATGGCGACCTATGGCCTGCCCTGACGGTACCGGGCTCAGCTTTTGGAGCCTGTGTCGCCACCATTGGCCGCCGCCCGGGCCAGGGTCGCGGTGCGTTCCAGGGCATCGGCAAAGGCGTGTTTCTGCTCGCTGTCCAGTTGCGAAAGAAACAGCTCGGCCACTGTCGCCTCGTAGATTTTCCACATCTTCTTGCGCAGCTTTCGGCCTTCGTCGGTGATGCTGACAAAGGCCGCGCGACCATCGCCCTCACAGCGCGAGCGCTGCACCAGGCCGTCTTTTTCCAGGCGATCCACCAGGCGTGTGAGGTTGTAGCGCTCGATGGCCAGCACATCGGCCAATTCGTGCATGCGCCGGGTACCTTCGGCGCCGCTTTCCAGGCCCCAGAGGGCGTCGTACCAGGCGTACGCCGGCAAGCCGGCCTGGGCCAGGCGGCGCTCGATTTCGCGAATCACCGTCCGGTGAGCCCTGACAAAACGGAACCAGACATCGGGCTCTTTTGAAGACATGCCACACCATCCGAAGGTTTGAAGAAGGGTTGCAATAGTAGCGCATGCCGGGATAGATTCGGCCATGTAGTTGCAATTGCAATTACTTTTCCCGGCGCCGAATACCCTCCGATTCCACAAGAATCCGCGCGCTGGAACCCCGCCCAACACGGAGCCAGGTATGACCCAGAACAACAGTGCAACCCTCGATAACGATCCCCAGGAAACCCGCGAGTGGCTCGACTCTCTGGAGTCGGTGCTGACGGTGGAAGGTCGCCCGCGGGCCCATTACCTGATCGACCAGTTGCTGGATTTCGACGTGGCACGCCACGGCGACTTCCATGGCCGGGTGACCACGCCCTACATCAACACCATTGCCCCCGATCGGCAGCTGCCCTACCCCGGCGACCTGGAGACCGAGCGCAAGCTCAACGCGATGATCCGCTGGAACGCCATGGCCATGGTGCTGCGCGCCGGCAAGCATTCGGGCGTGGGCGGCCACATCGCCACCTATGCTTCGGCAGCCGTGCTCTACGACGTGGGTTTCGATCATTTCTTCCGCGGCCGCAGCGACAGCTTCGACGGTGACATGGTGTACATCCAGGGCCACTCCTCCCCAGGCATCTACGGCCGCGCCTACCTGGAAGGCCGGATCAGCGCCGCCCAGCTCGACAACTTCCGCCGCGAGGCCGACGGCCAGGGCATTTCCTCCTATCCGCACCCCAGGCTGATGCCGGACTTCTGGCAGTTCCCCACTGTGTCCATGGGCCTGGGGCCGATCACCGCGGCCTATCAGGCGCGTTTCATGCGCTACCTGGAACTGCGCGGGCTCAAGCAGCACCAGGGGCGCAAGGTCTGGGCCTTCCTCGGCGACGGCGAAATGGACCAGCCCGAATCCCTGGCGGCGATTTCCCTGGCCGGGCGGGAGAAACTCGACAACCTGATCTTCGTCGTCAACTGCAACCTGCAACGCCTCGATGGCCCGGTACGGGGCAACGCCAAGGTCATCCAGGAGTTCGAAAGCCTGTACCGCGCCGCCGGCTGGAACGTGATCAAGGTGATCTGGGGCAGCGGCTGGGACGCGCTGCTGGAGAAGGACCGCAGCGGCCTGCTGCGCCAGCGCATGATGGAGTGCGTGGATGGCGACTATCAGAACTACAAGTCGCAGAACGGCGCCTATGTACGCGAGCATTTCTTCGGCAAGTACCCGCAATTGCTGGAGCTGGTGGCCGATCTCTCGGACGAGCAGATCTGGAAGCTCTCCCGGGGCGGCCACGACCCGCTCAAGGTCTACAACGCCTATGCCGCCGCAGTACGCCACAGCGGCCGGCCCACGGTGATCCTGGCGAAAACCGTCAAGGGCTTCGGCATGGGCGAGGCCGGCGAAGGCCAGAACATCAACCACCAGCTGAAGAAGATGGGGGCCGAGGCAGTGAAGGCCTTCCGTGATCGCTTCGAACTGCCGGTCAGCGATGAGCAACTGGCTGAAATGCCCTACCTCAAGCCCACGGCGGACAGCACGGAAGGCCGTTACTTCGCAGCCTGTCGCAGCCGCCTGGGGGGCTATGTGCCGGCTCGCTACAACGACTGCGCACCGCTGCAGATCCCGGCCCTGGAAGCCTTCGCCACCCAGCTCAAGGACACCGGCGACCGGGCGATCTCCACCACCATGGCCTTCGTGCGCATCCTCGGCACCCTGCTCAAGGACCCGCAGATCGGCAAGCGGGTGGTGCCGATCGTGCCTGACGAGTCGCGCACCTTCGGCATGGAAAGCCTGTTCCGCCAGATCGGCATCCACTCGGCGGTGGGCCAGCTCTATACCCCACAGGATGCCGGGCAACTGAGCTACTACAAGGAGAGCAAGGACGGCCAGATCATGCAGGAGGGCCTGAACGAATCCGGGGCGATTTCCTCATGGATCGCCGCCAGTACCTCCTACAGCAACCACCAGGTCATGACCCTGCCCTTCTACATCTTCTATTCGATGTTCGGCTTCCAAAGGATCGGTGACCTGGCCTGGGCCGCCGGCGATGCGCGGGCCCGGGGCTTCCTGCTGGGCGCCACGTCCGGGCGCACCACGCTGATGGGCGAAGGCCTGCAGCATGACGACGGCCACAGCCATATCCTCGCCTCGGTGATCCCCTGCTGCATCTCCTACGACCCGACCTTCGCCTATGAACTGGCGGTGATCATCCATGAAGGCATGCAGCGCATGTATGTGCAGCAGGAGGATGTGTATTACTACATCACCCTGCTCAACGAAAACTACCCGCAACCGGCCATGCCCGAAGGTGCTCGCGAAGGCATTCTCAAGGGCTTGTACCGCTTCAGCTCAAGCACCGCCCAGGGCGCCAAAGCCCCGCGGGTGCAACTGATGGGCAGCGGCTCGATCCTGCGCGAGGTGATCGCCGCCGGGCAGCTGCTGGAGAAGGACTTCGGGGTGCAGAGCGACATCTGGAGTGCCACCAGCCTCACCGAACTGCGCCGCCAGGGCCTGGCGGCGGAGCGCTGGAACCTGCTGCATCCGCAGCAGCCTCGGCGAGCGGCCTATGTCGAGCAATGCCTGGAAGGCCATCAAGGCCCGCTGGTGGTGGCCACCGACTACATGAAACTGTTCGCCGACCAGATCCGCCCCTTCGTCGAGGGTCGGCGCTTCGTCGCCCTGGGCACCGACGGCTTCGGCCAGTCCGATACCCGGGAAAACCTGCGGCAGTTGTTCGAGGTGGACCGGCATTTCATCGCCCTGGCGGCGTTGAAAGCCCTGGCCGATGACGGGGAGATACCCTACAGCCAGGTCGGCGAAGCCTTGAGCCGCTATCGGATCGACGCTGAAAAAGTCGACCCGAGCTCGGTCTAGGAGCCTTAGTGCCCGCTGCTCGGCAGGGCCGGAATCGGCTCGCTGGGCGGCGGCAGGTTGCTGGCCGGTGGCGGCGTGACGGTTTGTGTGGCGGGCGCTGGCTCGCTGCTGGCTGCCGGCACTATCGGCGCCGCCTCGGCCGGAGGAGCCAGGGGTTGCGAGACCGCAGGCTCAGGCTCGGTGGCGGGTGCCGGCGCGGCCACAGGGGCAGGCTCGACCACTGGCTGCGCCTTGGGCTCGGGCTTGGCTGGCGCCTCGGGCTTGTTCTCGGGAACCCCGAGGTCGGCCTTGGGTTTCTCTTCGATATGCGCCGCCTTCTTCGCTTCCTGGGGCAGGAACAACTCCACCAGGGCGAAATAGCGGTCATAGAACTTGGCCGAGGACACGGTTTCGCTGGCCACCTTGACCATCGAATCATCGGTAGAGCCGATCGGCATCGACACCGAGCCCAGCACGCCCACGCCGAGGCTGGCCGAGTTGTTCACCTTCTTCAGCGCATAGCGGTCCTGCAGGGCGTTGGCGAACATCGTCGAACGCTGGTCGCCGCTGCCGTCCTGGGCACAAACCACGTTGAAGCTGATTTCCAGGTGGGTCTCGCCGGTCTGCTGGAAGCTCTTGTGGCCGCTGACCAGCTTCGGATCGTTGCTGGTGATGATGTAGCCCTGGCTGAGCAGGGCACGCCGCGCGGCCTCACAGGAGGCGGCATCGCTCACCGGGTAATTGCGCGAAAACGTGCCGGAATCATCGAAGCTTTCGTGCTCGTAGATGGCGGTCTTGTGCGACGAACAGCCGGCCACCGCAGACAGCAGCAACACCCCGGCCGTGGCGCGCAGATGAAATGATTTAAACATCGAGAATCCTGAGGAAAACGCTCCGGCGCGTATTGTGCAACAGATCAGCGTCCCGCAGCGCGGGTAATTGGTGCCTTAAATTTCTCATCAGTTTACTGACCACTGTTTGCCGGAAAAAGTCGCTCGCTCAAGTGCTCGATCAACACCCGCAGCTTGGCCGCTGCATGCCGGCTCGAGGGCCACAACACCCAGAAGGCGCCGTTGTGCTCCAGGTATGGGTCGAGCACGGTTTGCAACTCGCCACGGCGCACCGCGGCCTGGACCATGAAGTCCGGCAGGCAGGCAATGCCCAGCCCGCTGCGCGCCGCGTGCTCCACCGCCTCGATGGAGCTGCTGGTCAGGCGAGTGGGCAGCACCGGCTCCGGCGCATCCGCTTGAACCTTGAAGGGCCAGGCCTCGAGCTTGCCGGTGTGGTGAAAGGTATGCCGCAGGCAGGAGTGACTGCGCAATTCCTGCGGGGTCTGCGGCACGCCGCGCTGCTGGAAATAGCCGGGGCTGCCCACCAGCACCATGCGAAAGCGCCCCAGCTGCCGGGCCAGCAACCGCGAGTCCTTGGGGTTGCCGGTGCGCACTACCAGGTCGAAACCCTCTTCCACCACATCCACCATGCGATCGGAGAGGTCGATATCCAGCTCGATCTGCGGATAGCGTTGCATGAACTCGGCCAGTACCGGCATCAACAACCCATGGACCTGCGGCGCGCTGACCCGCAGCTTGCCCACCGGCGCGCTGGAAGAGTCACATAGCTGGAACTCCGCCGCCTCGACTTCGGCGGCGATCCTGCGGCAGCGTTCGAGGAATCCGGCGCCTTCGGCGGTGAGGCTGATGCTGCGGGTGGTGCGATGAAACAGACGAGTCTCCAGGCGCTCCTCCAGACGGGCAATACTTTTGCCAACCGCCGAGGAAGAGACTCCCAGAAGGCGCCCCGCTTCGGTGAAGCTGCGGGTTTCCGCCACCTGCATAAACACCGGGATACTGCCGAGCCAGTCCATCGCGTCGCTCCGAAATTAAGGACACCTGTGTCCGATAAGTTCGGAACCTTAGCCTATTTTTCCGCCATGAACAGCGCCCTACCCTAGTCCCCTCACTTCCGAACCCACCCATCGGGGCCTTTCCATGAGCAATTGCGTCAATGCCTGCGAACCCTTGCAAGTACCTGCCACAACCCACGAACGCCTGCCTGTCGGCGGCCTGCTGGCCCTGGCCACTGCCGGGTTCATCACCCTGATGACCGAAACCCTGCCCGCCGGCCTGCTACCGCAGATGAGTGCCGACCTGGGCGTGTCTGCAGCGCTGATCGGCCAACTGGTGACCGTCTACGCCCTGGGCTCACTGCTGGCGGCCATTCCGCTGATCCTCCTCACCCAGGGCTGGCGGCGCCGGCCCCTGCTGCTGATCGCCATCGGCGGTTTCGCCGTGGTCAACAGCATCACGGCCCTCTCCACCGAATACAGCCTGATCCTGGTGGCGCGCTTCTTTGCCGGAGTCTTCGCCGGCTTGCTCTGGGCCCTAGTGGCAGGTTATGCCAGCCGCATGGTGGCGCCACACTTGCAGGGCCGGGCGATTACCCTGGCCATGCTCGGCGCGCCGCTGGCGCTGTCGGTGGGCATGCCCGCCGGGACCTGGCTGGGCGCCCTGCTGGGCTGGCGCATGAGTTTCGCCGTGATGACTGTGCTGACCCTGGGCCTGATCGGCTGGGTACTGGTGCAAGTGCCGGACTTCCCCGGGCTGCGGGCGCAGAAGCGGCTGTCGCTGAGTCGTGTCCTGACCCTGCCGGGGATCCGGCCGGTACTGTTCGTGACCTTCGCCTATGTGCTGGGCCACAACATTCTCTACACCTACATCGCGCCTTTTCTTGAGCCGGCCGGGCTTGGCGGGGAAATCGAGCGGGTGTTGCTGGTGTTCGGCCTGGCCGCCTTGCTGAGCATCTGGCTGGTGGGCCTGCTGATCGACCGCTGGCTGCGTGAGCTGGTACTGGCCAGCTGTCTGCTGTTTATCGGCTCGACCCTGCTGCTGGGCCTGCTTGGCGACCGGCCACTGGCAATCTATGGGGCAATCGCTATCTGGGGGCTGTCCTTTGGCGGCATGGCCACCTTGCTGCAGACTGCGCTGGCCAAGGCCGCCGGCGAGCACGCCGATACCGCGCAGTCGATGCTGGTGACCCTGTGGAACCTGGCAATCGCCGGTGGCGGCCTGGGCGGCGCGTTGCTGCTGCAGGGGCCGGGCGTGGCCACCTTCCCCTGGGTGATTGCCGCCCTGTTGCTGGTGACCTTGCTGGTGGCGATGAACGCCCGGCGCTAGGGCTTCCCTGCCCGAGCTTAAAATCCGGCGCCCGGCTCGGGTGGCCGGGGCTCCAGCACCAGGGCTCGTGAAAGAATGCCTAGCCTTGCGAAGCAGGGTTCGCCGGCAAGGCGCCCTCTACCTTCGCCCCTGCACTGGAGCGGGCTTTACGGCTGCGTACCAGCGGCCAGAACAACTCTTGCGTCCAGCTCACGGGTGCCAAGTGTTCGATGCCATAGGCAACGGGCCGGCGCCGAGTGATCTTCGCCGTACCAAACAGCACATCCCAGAGGAACAGCAGGTTGCCGAAGTTGCCCTTGTAATGGGTCACACCATCCTCGGCGCTCAGGCCGTGGTGCGCCGAATGGGTGGACGGCGTAGAAAAGACCCGCTCCAGCAACCACATCAGCGGCCGCAGAAAACCGATGCGGTACAGCTTGTCATCCCAGGCCACACTGCTGTGAGCGGCGAAGATCACCGTCATCTTGAGAATCAGGTAACCGTAGTAGACCGGCGCCAGCCCCAGATAAATCAGCACTCCCGAGAACCAGATGCCGGGCATCAGCAGGTAATAGAAGCTGTTGTTGCGGTAGACGATGCGAATGCTCATGTAGGGCGCCGAATGGTGCGCGCGATGCAACGCGTACAGCGCCGGTACGCGGTGGGTCAAGCGGTGCCACCAGTACTGGGTCATGTCATCGAAGACCAGGAACAGCAGCAGGCCGAGTACCCAGGGGATCTGTGCCAGTGCTCCCTTTGCTTCGGGCAGCGATAGCTGCATGAGCGCGCCGCTGGCCCACATCACCAGGGGAAAGGTCACACCGAGCAACAGGCTTGAGCCCACCGCCTCGATCAACACATCACGGCGCTGGCCGCGAGGTTGGCCAAAGGCCGAACAGGCGATTTCCAGGAGGATGAAAAACACAAAGATCGCCGAAACGATCAGCAGCGGGTTGTTGGTCAGCAGGTCGTGGTTCATGGCATTCTCGCTCTTATCCTTGTGGGCATCGCCCCACCATTAGAGATCAGCAAGGCAGCCCGCTCTATGCGCGAACTGGACAGAATTCCGCGAGATCCGGCCAAGGGCATGGCCCCGCGTTTCCATCGCGGTCGCCTGGGTGAAGTCCTGCAACGCTTTCTCGATGACCAGAACACCGGCCCCCAGCAGGACTACAACCTGCTGCAGCTGGAGCAGCTGTGGCGCGCCGCGGCAGCGCTGGAGCCGGCCATCGGCCTCAAGCTGTTCGAACGCTTCACCCCCCAGGACTGGCACGTGATCGCCCACGCCAGCCTGTACTGTCCGGATGTCGCCGCGTCCATGGCGTTCTGGGTGCGCTACGCGCCCTTGGGTTCGGATACCGACCGGGTACAGCTGGTGACGGATACCCGGGGGGCCGGTGTCGAGGTTGATATCGACACATCGGCGCCACTCGGCCGCTACCTGATCGAGCACTATGGCGTCATGTCCATCACTCAGTTGCGCCGTGGCATCGGCCTTGCAGTGCAGCCGGTACTGGCCTGCTTCAGCCATCCGCGCCCGGCCTATCACGCGCAGTACCATCACTGGTTCGGCGAGCGGATCGAATTCGATTGCCCGGCCAACCGTTTCTACTTCGACCCGCAAACCCTGCAACTGCCGCTGCAAACCCGCCACGCCGGCATGCTGGAACTGCTGAGCGAGGAGCTGGATCGACGGGCGGCCCTGCACCGGCGACAGAGCGGTTGGGCCGCCAAGGTGGCAGCGGCTTGTCGCCAGGCCCTGGCCGCCGGCCACTCACCAACCCTGGAAAGCCTTTGCGCGCAACTGCATCAAACCCCGCGAACGCTGCGGCGACGCCTGGACGAACAGGGGTTGAGCTTTCGCGAATTGCTCGACCAGACCCGCGCCGAGCTGGAAATGCACCTGCAACTGCAAGGCGAATCCCGGGCCCAGATTGCCCTGCAGTTGGGCTACAACGATCAGGCGGCCTACCTGCATGCACGCAAACGCTGGAAGAACGCCCTTGGCTGAAGTTTTTTCCAGCCCAAAAAAAGACCCCGGCATTGCGGCCGGGGTCTTTTCAACACTGTGGGTCAGGCATCAGTAACGCTTGATGTCCGCCTGGTTTTCCAGCTGCTTGCGGTAGGCGGCAAAGTCTTGCTGCCCTACCCGCGAGGCCAGGAAGCGACGGTATTGAGCCTTCTCTTCCTCGGTCGGCGCAGCGGCTTCGTTGACACCATTGAGCTGCAGCACCAACAGGTTGCCATTAGGCAGGGTCACGCTGGTGAAGGTCGGTTTGTCCTTGGACTCAGGCTTGGTCATGCGGAACAGCGCCTGCAGCACGGCCGGATCGATCCCTTCCTGGCCACGGGTCACGGCATGCGCGACTTTCCAGTCCTGGCCATCCACCGGCTTGTTCAGCGCGGTCTTGCCGTCGCGCAGGCTGGCGATCAGCTCTTCAGCCTTGGTCTTGGCCGCGGCACTGGCGTGCTCTTTGGCCAATTGCGTGCGAATGGCACTGGCAACGCTTTCCAGTGGCAGTTGCTCAGGTTTGCGGTGTTCCTTGGCACGCAGCACTACCACGGTTTCCGGGTCCAGTTCGATGGCGGTGCTATTGGCACCCTCATCGAGGACTTCGGTGCTGAACGCCGCTTGTATCACGGCGCGGTTGGCTGCGATGCCGTCACCACCTTCACGGCCGAATGGCGCGGAGGTGTGGACAGTCAGCTTCAGGTCCTGGGCCGGTTGTGCCAGATCGGACGCTTCGAACGACGAGTCTTCCAGTTGCTTGGTGGCCTCGACGAAACGCTGCTCGACCTGCTGGGTCTTCAGATCCCGGGTCAGCTTGCCCTTGAGGCTGGCGAAGCTCGGCACTTCCGGCGCTTCGACACCCAGCAGCTTGATCAGGTGGAAACCGAAGCCGGTACGTACCGGCGCCGATACCTGGTCCTTGTTCAAGGCGTACAGGGCTTTCTCGAAGGTTGGGTCATAGACGCCAGGACCTGCGAAACCCAGGTCGCCGCCGTTGCTGGCCGAACCCGGGTCCTGGGAGAACTCCTTGGCCAATGCCTCGAAGCTTTCGCCCTTGGCCAGACGTGCCTGGATCTCTTCGATCTTGGCCTTGGCCTGGGCCTCATTCACCTTGTCATTGACTTCGATGAGGATGTGCGCGGCACGGCGTTGCTCGGACAGGTTGGCAATTTCCTTCTGATACAGCGCTTGCAGGTCCTCGTCCTTGACGCTGACCTGATCGAAGAAGGCGGCCTTCTTCAATTCGATGTAATCAATCACCACCTGGTCCGGAGTCATGAACTCCTTGGCGTGCTGGTCGTAGTACGCCTTGACCTCGTCGTCGGTCAGCTTGACCGCTGCCGGGTCGGCCTTGATGGTCAGGGAAGCGAAGTCACGGGTCTGCTTTTCCAGACGGGCGAATGCCAGCACCTGGGCGTCGGTGACAAAACCGCTGCCTGCCAGACCGGCGCGTACCTGGCCGATCAGCATTTCCTGAGTCAGCATCTGGCGAAATTGCAGGCGGGTGTAACCCAGTTGACGGATCACCTGGTCGAAACGCTCGGGGCTGAACTTGCCATCAACCTGGAACTCCGGCGTTTGCAGAATGACCTGGTCCAGCGCACCTTCGGAGAACGCGAACTTGGAATCCTGCGCACCTTGCAGCAACAGCTTGCGGTCGATCAGCCCTTTGAGAGCAGCTTCGCGCAGCATCTTCTCGTCCAACAGGGAGGCATCGAAGTCTTTGCCCAGCTGCTGCATCAACTGACGACGTTGCATGTCGACGGCCTGGCTCAACTCGTTCTGAGTGATTTCCTCACCGTTGACCTTGGCCGCGTCCTGATTGTGGGTAGTGGCCTTGAAAATGGCATCGAATCCCGTCAACGCCAACAGCGCGACGATAACCCCGATGATGGTTTTGGCAATCCAGCCTTGTGAATTGTCCCTGATATTCTGCAGCATGCGTCCCCCAGAAACGGTTGTACTTCAATTTGAGCAACCGTGGAGCGTGGGTAGAGTCCGGATAGAAGAAAGGCGCATCCGAGGATGCGCCTTCTCGTAACTGGCGGAGCGGACGAAGGTTAAACCCGCGACCCTCGGCGTGAACCGGTGGTAGACCGGTTGACTAGCGCCCCGCTGCCAGATCAGGCATGACCCCGACCCGGATGGGCAAAGACCCTGAAGAAACTTAGTTAACGGCTTCTTTCAGTGCTTTACCGGCTTTGAAACCTGGCTTTTTAGCAGCAGCGATTTCCAGAGTCTTACCGGTCTGTGGGTTACGACCGATACGCGCTGGACGATCAGTTACGGAGAAAGTACCGAAACCAACCAGCACCACAGAGTCACCGGCCTTCAGAGCGCCAGTAACGGATTCGATTACTGCGTCCAGCGCACGGCCAGCAGCAGCTTTCGGGAGATCAGCAGATGCAGCGATAGCATCAATCAGTTCCGACTTGTTCACTCTAAGTCCCCTTATATATCTATGAGTATGATTCTAAGTTTTTTGGTGAAAGCAAAAACGAGTGCTGAATGGCCTACAGACACTTAAGAGCCGCTTTATAACAAGGGCTCTAAAAAGCTGTCAAGGAAGCCCCCCAGGCTAATGCGTACTAATGCGTGCTAATTCTTTCCTTAGAGTCAGACTCGCGTTTTTCGTCCTTTGCGACTATCTCGGGAGCCACATCCGGCAAGGGCTCCGGCGCGTATTGCAGCGCAATTTGCAGGACTTCGTCAATCCATTTAACCGGTTTAATCTGCAGATCCTGCTTGATATTGTCAGGAATTTCTTTCAAATCGCGAACATTCTCTTCCGGAATGATCACTGTCTTGATTCCACCCCGATGAGCGGCGAGTAATTTCTCTTTCAACCCGCCGATAGCCAATACCTGACCACGCAGGGTGATCTCCCCCGTCATTGCCACATCAGCCCGCACCGGAATGCCGGTCAGCGCCGAAACCAGCGCCGTGCACATGCCTACACCAGCGCTGGGGCCGTCTTTCGGGGTCGCCCCTTCAGGCATGTGGATATGGGTGTCGCGCTTCTCGTGGAAGTCCAGGGGAATGCCCAGGCTCTTGGCCCGGCTGCGCACCACGGTCAGTGCTGCAGTGATCGACTCGACCATCACATCGCCCAGGGAACCGGTCTTGATCAACTGACCCTTGCCCGGAACCACAGCGGCTTCGATGGTCAGCAGTTCACCGCCCACTTGAGTCCATGCCAACCCGGTCACCTGACCGATCTGGTCTTGCTGCTCGGCCAGGCCGTAGCGGAATTTGCGCACGCCGAGGAAGTGCTCCAGCAGGTCGGAAGTGACCTTCACCGAGAAGCGCTTTTCCATCGCATGCTCTTTCACCGCCTTGCGGCAAACCTTGGCAATCTGCCGCTCCAGGCCGCGTACACCGGCCTCGCGGGTGTAGTAGCGAATGATGTCGCGGATCGCATCCGGCTCGAATTCCAGCTCGCCCTTCTTCAGGCCGTTGGCCTGAATCTGCTTGGGCGAGAGGTACTTGACCGCGATGTTGATCTTCTCGTCCTCGGTGTAGCCAGGCAGACGAATTACCTCCATCCGGTCCAGCAAGGCCGGCGGAATATTCATCGAGTTGGAGGTGCAGAGGAACATCACATCGGACAAGTCGTAATCGACTTCCAGGTAGTGATCGTTGAAATTATGGTTCTGCTCGGGGTCCAGCACCTCGAGCAATGCCGAGGCCGGATCACCGCGCATATCGCTGCCCATCTTGTCGATTTCGTCGAGCAAGAACAGTGGGTTGCGCACCCCCACTTTTGTCATCTTTTGAATCAATCTTCCTGGCATCGAACCGATATAAGTCCGACGATGACCACGAATCTCCGCCTCGTCACGCACGCCACCCAGGGCCATGCGTACGAACTTGCGGTTGGTAGCGTTGGCGATCGACTCCGCCAGGGAGGTCTTACCCACCCCAGGAGGCCCTACCAGGCACAGTACCGGGCCACGAATCTTTTTCACCCGTTTCTGTACGGCGAGGTATTCGAGAATCCGTTCCTTGACCTCTTCCAGGCCATAGTGGTCGGCATCGAGAATATCTTCGGCACGTGCCAGATCGAGACGAACCTTGCTCTGTGCCTTCCACGGCACCTGAACCAGCCAGTCGATATACGAGCGAACAACAGTAGCCTCGGCAGACATCGGCGACATCTGCTTGAGCTTGTTCAGTTCGGCCTGAGCCTTGGTCATCGCGTCTTTTGGCAGGCCTGCGGCATCGATACGCTTTTTCAGCTCCTCGATTTCGTTGTGCCCTTCGTCGCCATCACCCAGTTCTTTCTGAATGGCCTTCATCTGCTCATTCAGGTAGTACTCGCGCTGGCTGCGCTCCATTTGCTTCTTGACGCGACCACGGATGCGCTTTTCCACTTGCAGCAGATCGATCTCGGCGTCCAGCAATGCCAGGACATGCTCGACCCGAGCGGACAGATCGATGATCTCGAGGATTTCCTGCTTCTGCTCGATCTTCAACGCCATGTGCGCAGCCATGGTATCCACCAGGCGGCTTGGCTCATCGATGCTATTGAGGGACGACAACACCTCGGCAGGGACCTTCTTGCCCAGTTGCACGTACTGCTCGAACTGGGAAAGCAGACTGCGAACAAACACTTCCGACTCACGGTCAGGAGCATCGACTTCGTCAATCAGGGAGACTTCGGCACGGCAATGGCCATCAACTTCGCTGAAGCGCTCAACAGCACCACGCTGTTCGCCTTCAACCAATACCTTGACGGTGCCATCAGGCAATTTGAGCAACTGCAAGACAGTCGCAATGGTACCTACGCGATAGAGTGCATCTTCACCGGGATCGTCATCAGCAGGGTTTCTCTGCGCCAGCAAGAGAATCTGCTTGTCGCCCGTCATCGCTGCCTCGAGGGCTTCGATCGACTTCTCGCGCCCCACGAACAGCGGGATAACCATGTGCGGATAAACCACAACATCACGCAATGGCAGGAGAGGCAATTCGATGGTTGTCTTCATGATTTCGCCTCTACGGCGGCCGTAAGGCCGTAAACAGATGGAAGTAAGCTTGAAACCAAGATGGGGGCTGCCTGGAAAAAAAACAAGCTCAAAGACAGCACTTTAAGGCGCTAAAAACAAAGGGGCCCGAAGGCCCCTTCTTTCATTCCAACAGCGCGACGCTTACGCGTCTGGCGCTGCCTTGGCCGTCGGCTCACTGTTCTCATAGATGTACAGTGGCTGGGACTTGCCTTCAATAACGCTTTCGTCGATCACTACTTTACTCACCTCGGACTGCGAGGGGATTTCATACATAGTGTCGAGCAGAACACCTTCAAGAATGGAGCGCAGACCACGAGCACCAGTCTTGCGTTCAAGGGCTCGCTTGGCGACGGACTTCAAGGCATCGGTACGGAACTCCAGGTCAACACCTTCCATCTCGAACAACTTGGCGTACTGCTTGGTCAAGGCGTTCTTCGGTTCGGTGAGGATCTGAATCAATGCCGCTTCGTCCAACTCATCCAAGGTCGCCAGGACAGGCAGACGACCGACGAATTCCGGGATCAGACCGAACTTGACCAGATCGTCAGGCTCGACTTCACGCAGGGACTCACCGACTTTCTTGCCTTCTTCCTTGCTGCGAACTTCTGCGTTGAAACCGATGCCGCCCTTGGTGGAACGGTTTTGAATAACCTTTTCCAGACCCGAGAACGCACCACCACAGATGAACAGGATGTTACGGGTATCGACCTGCAGGAATTCCTGCTGCGGATGCTTGCGACCACCTTGCGGAGGAACGGAGGCAACCGTGCCTTCAATCAACTTCAACAGGGCTTGCTGAACGCCTTCGCCGGAAACATCCCGGGTAATCGAAGGGTTGTCAGACTTGCGGGAAATCTTGTCGATCTCATCGATGTAGACAATGCCCATCTGGGCCTTCTCTACGTCGTAGTCGCACTTCTGCAGCAACTTCTGAATGATGTTCTCGACGTCTTCCCCCACATAACCGGCTTCGGTCAGGGTAGTGGCATCGGCGATGGTGAAAGGTACATTCAACAGGCGAGCCAGGGTTTCGGCCAACAGCGTCTTACCCGAACCTGTAGGGCCGATCAGCAAGATGTTGCTCTTGCCAAGTTCGACGTCGTCACTCTTCTTGTCACGCTGGTTCAGACGCTTGTAGTGGTTGTACACCGCTACTGCTAGAACCTTTTTTGCACGCTCCTGACCAATCACGTACTGATCAAGGATGCCGCTGATTTCTTTAGGCGAAGGCAATTTATGCGCGCTGCTCTCGGCCTGTGCTTCCTGCACCTCCTCACGGATGATGTCATTGCACAGGTCGACGCACTCGTCGCAGATAAAGACCGAGGGGCCGGCAATCAATTTGCGCACTTCATGCTGGCTTTTGCCACAGAAGGAGCAATAAAGCAGTTTGCCGTTGTCCTCGCCGTTGCGGGTGTCAGTCATTCGTTCGATCCAAATCCGATAGGCTTGCAACACAAGATGAAGGCTATTGCGGGCTTTTTCAAGCCCGCCACTGATCGGAACAACCGACCATGCCTATTTTGAGCTGCTTATTTTAAGCGGGGCGCTGGTTGATGACTTCGTCGATCAACCCGTACTCACGCGCAGCTTCGGCGCTCATGAAGTTATCGCGATTGGTATCGCGCTCGATTTCTTCCAGGGTGCGCCCGCTATGCTTGGCCATCAGCGTGTTGAGACGCTCACGGATGAAGAGGATTTCCTTGGCATGGATTTCAATATCCGATGCCTGGCCCTGGAAACCGCCCAGTGGCTGGTGAATCATCACTCGGGAGTTTGGCAGGCAGAAACGCTTGCCTGGAGCACCGGCTGTCAGCAAGAACGCGCCCATGCTGCATGCCTGGCCAATACAAGTGGTTGAAACGTTAGGCTTGATGAACTGCATGGTGTCGTAGATCGACATGCCGGCTGTCACCGAACCGCCCGGGGAGTTGATATAGAGATGGATGTCCTTGTCCGGGTTTTCCGCTTCAAGGAACAGCAGTTGCGCACAGATCAGGTTGGCCATGTAGTCCTCTACAGGGCCCACCAGAAAGATCACTCGCTCCTTGAGGAGGCGCGAGTAGATGTCGTAGGCGCGCTCGCCACGAGCGGACTGCTCGACAACCATCGGGACCAGGCCGCCTGCGGCCTGGATATCAGAGTTCTGCTGAATATACGAATTACGGAACATGCTCTGCAGTCACTCCCAAATAGTCACGTCTTGAATACGCATAAGCCAGCGCGAAGGCTGGCTTATGGTGTGTGCTTCGAACGAGAAGAAAATCAGTCGGCTTGAGGTGCTTCTACCGGCTTGACCGCTTCTTCGTAGGAGACCGATTTGTCGGTCACGCTAGCTTTCTGCAGAACAGTATCCACAACTTGTTCTTCCAGCACAACCGAACGAACTTCGTTCAATTGCTGCTCGTTCTTGTAGTACCAGGACACGACCTGCTCAGGTTCCTGATAAGCCGAAGCCATTTCCTGGATCAGCTCGCGAACGCGGTCTTCATCAGGCTTCAGATCGAACTGCTTAACAACCTCGGCAACGATCAGACCCAGTACCACGCGACGCTTGGCCTGCTCTTCGAACAGCTCGGCTGGCAGTTGATCCGGCTTGATGTTGCCACCGAATTGCTGGACAGCTTGAACGCGCAGACGGTTAACTTCGTTGTCCAGCAGCGCCTTCGGCACTTCGATCGGGTTGGAGGCCAGCAGACCGTCCATGACCTGATTCTTCACTTTGGACTTGATGGCCTGACGCAGCTCGCGCTCCATGTTCTTGCGAACTTCGCCGCGGAAGCCTTCCAGACCTGCTTCCTTGATACCGAACTGAGCAAAGAACTCCTCGGTCAGCTCAGGCAGCTTAGGCTCGGAAACGCTATTGACAGTCACAGTGAACTCGGCGGCCTTGTTGGCCAGGTCCAGGTTCTGATAGTTCTCAGGGAAGGTCAGATTCAGGACGCGCTCTTCACCCGCCTTGGCGCCTACCAGGCCTTCTTCGAAGCCAGGAATCATGCGACCCGAGCCCAGCACCAGCTGGGTACCCTTGGCCGAACCGCCAGCGAAGACTTCACCGTCGACCTTGCCAACGAAATCGATGTTCAGTTGATCGTCGTTCTGCGCAGCACGATCGGCCACTTCAAAACGCACGTTCTGCTTGCGCAGGATTTCCAGCATGTTATCCAGGTCGGCATCAGCCACATCAGCGCTCAGGCGCTCAACGGCGATGTTTTCGAAACCGGCAACAGTGAACTCTGGGAACACTTCAAAAGTGGCAACGTACTCCAGGTCCTTGCCCTTCTCCAGCACTTTAGGCTCGACCGAAGGAGCGCCGGCAGGGTTCAGTTTCTGCTCGACAACGGCTTCATAGAAGGAAGCCTGGATCACATCACCTACTGCTTCTTGACGCGCATCAGCCTCATAACGCTGACGGATCACGCTCATTGGAACCTTGCCAGGACGGAAGCCTGGAATCTTGGCCTTTTGGGCAGTCTGCTGCAGACGCTTGTTGACCTGGCTCTCGATGCGCTCAGCCGGCACGGTGATGCTCATGCGGCGCTCAAGAGCAGAAGTATTTTCAACAGAAACTTGCATGGATATTCCTCGTTGCACAGACGTTAGCCGGCCGTTTTCCGACCCCAGAATCAAGGGCATGCATTCTAGAGGGTCAAACTCAAGAAGTCACCCTACTGAAAACGGGTAAAAAACCGCCGGCAATGTGAAGGCGGGGACAAAGGATTGAGCCTCGCCATGAGAGCAAATATTGCGAACCAAACCAGGGCCTCTACTTCAACCCTTCTATATATAGAAGGAGTCGTTCAGCACACCCCTGAAAAACGCCAGCCAATAGCTGAAACCCGGAACCTTCAACGACCAAAGGACAACATTCTGCCACTCAACCGGCTCATCGGATGCAGCCACTTAGAGGTATCGAATCCAGAAACGAAAACGGCGCAGCCCTTTTCAGGTGCTGCGCCGTTATCTGCTATTAACTAGCTACTTTATTGGTGCGGACGAAGAGACTCGAACTCTTACACCTTGCGGCGCTGGAACCTAAATCCAGTGTGTCTACCAATTCCACCACGTCCGCGTAACAAGCTTTTAAAGCAAAGGCGCCAGACTATTAATCTGGCGCCTTCTTCGAATATGGGGTGGACGATGGGGATCGAACCCACGACAACAGGAGTCACAATCCTGTGCTCTACCAACTGAGCTACGCCCACCATATTGCGTTACTTGTGCCAAAGCTGCCTAATGGCGCACCCGGCAGGACTCGAACCTGCGACCATCCGCTTAGAAGGCGGATGCTCTATCCAGCTGAGCTACGGGCGCCTTATTAATCTGTATTCTTTAACGATTACAAACTAATTGCTTTCAGTCGTTACGAGTTAAACATCAACTCTGCCCGACCTTCTTAACCAGTGCTAGGCTGTGCCCGACAAGTGCGACGAATGTTATAGACGGTCCGTTAGGTCGTCAACTCTTTTTTGAAAAAAATTCATTTAATTAAAGGGCTTAGGGGAATTTGCAGACCAAGCGCCTTTGCCCTCACGTTCCGACATGCGAGAATGCGTTCTCTTTTTCTCACCCTCTCGATGGTTAATCACGCGTCATGACTGCACAACTAATCGACGGCAAGGCGATCGCCGCTAGCCTGCGCCAGCAGATCGCCAAACGCGTCGCCGAGCGTCGCCAGCAAGGCCTGCGTACTCCAGGCCTCGCGGTGATTCTGGTCGGCAGCGACCCGGCCTCTCAAGTTTATGTCTCGCACAAGCGTAAAGACTGCGAAGAGGTCGGCTTCCTTTCCCAAGCCTATGACTTGCCCGCCAACACCACTCAAGAGGACCTGGCCGGCTTGATCGACCGCCTCAACGATGACCCGAACATCGATGGCGTCCTGCTGCAGTTGCCGCTTCCCGAGCACCTGGACGCTTCTCTATTACTGGAGCGTATTCGCCCGGACAAAGACGTGGACGGTTTCCATCCTTATAACGTCGGTCGCCTGGCCCAGCGCATTCCACTGCTGCGCCCTTGCACCCCCAAGGGCATCATGACCCTTCTGGAAAGCACCGGTGCCGATCTGTACGGCATGGATGCAGTGGTTGTCGGCGCTTCCAATATCGTTGGTCGCCCGATGGCCATGGAGTTGCTGCTGGCCGGTTGCACCGTGACCGTGACCCACCGCTTCACCAAGGATCTGGCTGGTCATGTCGGCCGTGCCGACCTGGTAGTCGTAGCCGCCGGCAAGCCGGGCCTGGTCAAGGGCGAGTGGATCAAGGAAGGCGCAATCGTCATCGACGTTGGCATCAATCGCCAGGACGACGGCAAGCTGGTGGGTGATGTGGTGTATGAAACCGCCCTGCCCCGCGCCGGCTGGATCACTCCAGTACCTGGTGGCGTCGGCCCCATGACCCGCGCCTGCCTGCTGGAAAACACGCTGTACGCAGCCGAATCGCTGCACAGCTGAGTTTGCTGCCCCGCAACAGAAAACCCGCCAATGGCGGGTTTTTTTATTCTGAAATTAAAGGCCACCCGGGCTCTTTATCACCCCTGACTCTTAGCCCACGCCCATTGCTGCGCAAAGCCCTACCGTTCAGGAAAAAAACGTGTTTTTTCTTTATTTTTAAGGGCTTTCGGCTGACCGTGGAAGAACAATCGACAGTTCTTCAGCCATACTCATAAAATGTAACGTTTTTCCCAGAAAGCCCGTTACCCAACGGCATATCCATTCTTTATCGAGTCCGCCCGCGTGAAAATTCGTCTCTCCATTCTCAGCTTGTTGTTTGCTGTGTCCGGCACACTGATCGCGCACAGCGTCGACGCCAGCGAAACCACCGCGGCGCCAAGAGACACTTCACAATTGCATATCGCGTCCGGCAGCGCCCTGCTGCTGGATCTGCAGACCAACAAAGTCATCTATTCCAGCAACCCGGACGTGATAGTCCCCATCGCCTCGGTGACCAAGCTGATGACCGCCATGGTGGTCCTGGACGCCAAGCTGCCCCTGGACGAATACATCTCCATGAACATCAGCGATACCCCGGAAATGAAAGGGGTGTTCTCCCGGGTCAAGCTCAACAGTGAGCTGAGCCGCCGGGACACCCTGCTGATCGCCCTGATGTCTTCGGAAAACCGCGCTGCCGCCAGCCTGGCCCATCACTACCCGGGCGGCTACGCGGCGTTCATCGCAGCAATGAACGCCAAGGCCAAGTCCCTGGGCATGACCCACACCCGCTACGTGGAGCCTACAGGCCTGTCGATCCACAACGTTTCCACCGCCCGTGACCTGAGCAAGTTGCTGGTGGCTTCGCGCAAGTACCCGCTGCTCAGCGAACTGAGTACCACCAAGGAAAAGACCGTAGCCTTTCGCAAGCCCAACTACACCCTGGGCTTCCGTAATACCGACCATCTGGTGAACAAGGAAAAATGGGACATCAAGATCACCAAGACCGGCTTTACCAACCAGGCCGGCCACTGCCTGGTGCTGGTCACCAGCATGGGTAATCGCCCGGTAGCGCTGGTGATTCTCGATGCCTTCGGCAAATACACCCACTTCGCCGATGCCAGCCGCATCCGCAATTGGGTCGAGACCGGTAAGAGCGGCTCGGTACCGGACGTCGCCCTGCGCTACAAAGCGGACAAGAACCTGAAGAACCGTCAGGTCGCCGCTCCCCAGGCCTCACACTGATACCCGGCAAAAAACAACGGCGCCCTCAGGCGCCGTTGTTGTCTGTAGCACACTCAATGACTGTCCAGTGCCTTGCTCGCCCGGGCTGCCGCCTGCTCCTGGCCGGCCTGGGCCAATTCATTGACGGCTTTCAACCAACGCTGGCGATCCACCTTGGCCGGCAACTGGTTGGGAGCCTGGATCAGTACCGCAAAGCTGCCGGCACTCTTCCAGGATGACTCGAACTCGCTGAAGCTCATCAGTTGCCGACGGCTTTTCGCCCCACGCAACAGCACTGTCTGCTTGTCGCGGTTGTAGCCGGCCAGTACGGCATAGCGCGGCTCAGCCCAGAATGTCGAACCCTCGGTAAAGCGCACCAGCACCGGGTAACCCGCCGCCACCTGTGTCAGCAACGCCGACAATTGGTTATCCAGGGGATAGACGACCATGCCGTATTCACGCGCCAGGTTCTGCATGTTCTGCTGCAACTGCGCCTCGGCACCCGGCAGATGCAATGGCTTGTCCAGCAGACCGGGCGTGATCACCACGCCCTGCTGCGACAGCATGCTGGCCAGTGCACCTGGGCCGCTCTGGTACATCTGGCCACGGAAAGACGGCACGCTGTTGAGTTCGACACGTTCCGGCAGGCGCTGGATGTCAGACTGCACGCTACCGGCACAACCGGCCAGGGCCAAGACACAGGCGCTGGCCAGCAGCGCCACTCGAAACCGAGGAAATACCCGCACCATCTTTGCTCTCTATTCAGACACCGGGCGACCCGCCTCCGGCTGGGGCCCTGATAATAGGGCGCCCGCGGGCAAGGGTATAGCGTTAGGCGCCAGTTAATTGAAAACCATAGAGCGAAGTGTTCGAAGACTCTCGACTATTGGTCAATAGCTTGAAACACACAGGCTACTAGACTGTCGATTGTTAAGAGTGTGTGCCCCGCACGGGGCATAAAGGAGGCACTTATGAGCCTGACAACGACCATCCTGATGCTGATCCTCGGCTGGCTGGCGGTAGCCGCCGCTATGCTCTGGGGCGTGCTGCGCATCACCCGCCGCCACCACCATCAGCCCCGGCAAGCAGCCCCCGCTATCAAGGCTGGAAAGAGCGCCCGGCGTCCTGCCGCTGCCCACTGATCAAGGTTTCCCCTACCCCTGAAACAAAGCGGCCGCCTGACTCCAAGGAGTACAGGCGGCCGCCAGTCATGGCTGCGGATCAAGCGTCGCTATGGGCCGCCTGACGCTTCTGCCGGGCCCGGCGGGCCAGCATGTTGAGACTCTCAATGGCCGCCGAGAAGGCCATCGCCGCATACACATAGCCCTTGGGCACATGGGCGCCGAAACCTTCGGCGATCAGGGTCATGCCGATCATGATCAAGAAGCCCAGGGCCAGCATCACCACGGTCGGGTTGTCATTGATGAACTTGGCCAGCGGTTCGGCCGCCAGCAGCATCACCAGTACCGACACCACCACGGCAATGATCATGATCGGCAAATGCTCGGTCATGCCGACTGCAGTAATGATGCTGTCGATGGAGAACACCATGTCCAGCAACAGGATCTGACCGATCGCTGCGGCAAAGCCGATAGCCACGCCCGGAGTCTCGTTCTTGGCCTGCTCAGGTTCAGGGTCCATGCTGTGGTGGATTTCCGTGGTGGCTTTCCACACCAGGAACAGGCCACCGGCAATCAGGATCATGTCCTTCCAGGAGAAACTCTGCCCCATCACTTCAATCACCGGCTCAGTGAGCTGGACGATGAACGCAATGGTACTGAGCAGCGCCAGGCGCAGGATCAAGGCCATGCCGATACCGATGCGTCGTGCCTTGGCCCGGTGCTTTTGCGGCAACTTGTTGGTGAGGATGGAGATAAAGATCAGGTTATCGATGCCAAGCACGATCTCCATCACCACCAGGGTGGCCAGGGCGACCCAGGCGGTGGGGCTTGCAGCGAGCTGTAAAAGGTAATCCATGGGTCAATCCTGACTCGGTTGTATGAAAGATCAGATTTCCTGGGACGCAGGCGCTGGTTTCTTCTCGCTGTCGTCCTCTGGCTTTTCCTTGCCGGTCACGCTCTGAGTCGCATCGCTGAGCGCCTGTTCTGCCGCTTTGTGGGTATCGTCGATGGCCTGCTTGGCCGACTCCGCCGCCTTGCCCAGCATCTGCTGCGCACTTTTTTCCGCCTGGTCACAACCCGCCAGGGTCAGCATAGACAGGGCCAGCAGCGACGCTGCGCCCAAGGTTTTGAAAGACATGCCGTATTCCTCGATAGAACGGACGGGACCAAGTAGGGCCCCGGCGATAGCGAGGCATTCTAAAGAGAGTGATACTTCAGGAAAATTCGTTTTTTTAGCAGTTATACTTCGTTTTTTACGAACTGAATGTGCCCATGCTCAACTACCGCCAGCTGCATTATTTCTGGGTTGTGGCCAAGACCGGCAGCATCGTCCGCGCCTGCGACCAGTTGAACCTGACCCCGCAAACCATCAGCGGCCAGATCAGCCTGCTGGAACAGACTTACGGCATCGAATTGTTTCGCCGGGTTGGCCGCCAGTTGGAGCTGACCGAAGCCGGACGCCAGGCCCTGCCCTACGCCGAGCAGATGTTCCAGCTCGGGGGCGAGCTGGAAGCCATGCTCCGCGCCCGCCCCGACGAACAGCAGATCCAGTTCCGGGTCGGCGTGGCGGATGTGGTGCCCAAGTCCATCGTCTATCGCCTGATCGCCCCGACCATGGAGCTCAGCGAGCCGATCCGCCTGACCTGTCGCGAAGACAAGCTCGAACGCCTGCTGGCGGACCTGGCCATCCAGCGCCTGGACCTGGTGATTTCCGACAGCCCGATGCCCTCGCACCTGGACATCAAGGGCTACAGCCAGAAGCTCGGGGAATGCGGCATCAGTTTCTTCGCCACCGAGGAGCTGGCGCGACGGCACGGCGCTGACTTCCCCCGGGGGCTGCACGGCGCGCCACTGCTGATTCCCGGGCAGGAAACCGTGGTCCGCAGCCGCCTGCTGCGCTGGTTCGCCGAGCAACAGTTGCAGCCACGGATCATCGGTGAATTCGACGACAGCGCCCTGATGCAGGCCTTTGGCCAATCCGGCAGTGGAATCTTCATCGCCCCCAGCGTGATTGCCGACGAGGTCATGCACCAGTACGGAGTGCAACTGATTGGCCAGACCGATGCCGTGGCCGAGTCGTTCTACGCCATTTCCGTGGAGCGCAAGGTCAAGCACCCCGGCATCGTGGCCATTACCGAAGGGGCGCGACGAGAATTGTTCACGCCCCTCAATCTCTGATCAGGAAACGCAGGCACTCGGCGCTTTGAGCTTCATCAGCAGCAGCGCCAGGGCGATCGACAGCAGAATGAAACCCGAGGCCGCGAACCCCAGGCTGCCCAGGCCCAGGGTATCGATCACCCGGCCGCCGACCATTGCCCCCAGGCCAATGCCCAGGTTGGCCCCGGCAATGTTCAACGAAGCGGCGAAGGCCGGCGCCTGGGGAGCCGCCTTGATCAAGCGCACATGGCTCACCAGGAACATCGCCGCCTGGGTCACGCCCCAGATGGCCATGGCCGCTGCCAGCCCCAGGGTCGAATGAATGCTCGGCACCAGGGCTACCATGCCGCCGATCATCAGTGCGCAGAACACCATGGAGGCGATCAGCGGGTGACGGTCCACCGCCCGGCCGCCCAGGGAATTGCCGATCAGGCCCACCGCGCCAAAGCCCATCAGGCACCAGCCCACCAATGCACCGTCGAACCCGGCCAGGCGCTCGAGTATGTCCGCCAGGTAGGTGTAGGCAGTAAACATGCCGCTAAATACCAGGATCGACAGCAGCACATGCCCTTGCATCAGCGGGCCGCGCAGGATGCGAAACTGCGCCCGCAAGCTCACCTGCTCGTTGTGCTGGCGGGTTTGCGGCAGGTAGATAAACAGCAACAGGGCCTTGGCGAACGCCACCACCGCCAGGATGCCGAAGGCGCTGCGCCAGCCGAACGCATCGGCAATCAGGGTGCCCACGGGAATCCCGAACACCGTGGCGCAGACAATGCCGAAGCCGATCTTGGCAATCGCCCGCCCGGCGTAGTCCGGGCCGACGATGTCCACCGCCGTCTCGCTGGCCAGGGCCCAGAACACCGGCAACCCCAGGGCCGGCACCAGCCGCGCCAGGGACATCACCCAGATGTTCGGCGCCAGCGCCGCCAGGGTATTGGCCAGGCCGAACATCACCAGCACGCTGATAAACAGCTTCTTGCGGGGAAAACGCGCGAAGTAGGCGGTCAGAAATGGCCCGAAGGCAGCCACGGTAAAGGCGAACAGGGTCACTAGCAGCCCGGCCTGGGACACGCTGACCTGCAGGTCGCGGGCAATCGACGGCAACAGGCCGACGATGATGAACTCCGTGGTCAGCACGGTAAAACCGGCGGCCGACAACAGCAGGATGGGCAACAGCATGCAGAACTCCAGAAACAGCGACAGCAGCGACAGCCCGAAGGGCCCGCTGACTGGATAGAAAAAGGGGATGGCGAATCTTAACAGAGTGCGCCCGGCTCCGGGCAACCACCGCGTGCACGGCTCTGCAAGGGGCAAGTGGCAGATCGTCACATCGACGCGGTAACCCCGGCCTGCTGTGATAAAGTCCGCCCCCTGCTGAAAACAGGCCCTGTCGAGTTCGTCTACCCTTCAAACGTCTCGATCGCCCGTCGCCTTTTCAGACTGCGTCTGTGCCTGGCGGTTCAACCACCGGCGCTGGCGACCGGCAGGCTCCGCACATTAAAAAAAACAGAGATACCGCTATGAGCGCTTCACCCCCTTCCTTTCTGCATTCCCTCAAACGCCTGAGCCTGGTCACGCAGATCGTTATCGGCCTGATCGCCGGTATCGCCCTGGCACTGCTGGCACCGGAGGTGGCGAAATCCACCACCTTTATCGGCAAGGTATTCGTCTCGGCGCTCAAGGCCGTGGCCCCGATCCTGGTGTTCGTGCTGGTCATGGCCTCCATCGCCAACCACAAGCACGGCCAGGAAACCCATATCCGGCCGATCCTGGTGCTCTACCTGCTGGGCACCTTCGCCGCCGCCGTGGTGGCGGTGATCGCCAGCAGCCTGTTTCCTTCCGCCCTGGTGCTGTCCACCCACGACGTGGCCATCAGCGCGCCCGGCGGGATCACCGAAGTGCTGCAAAGCCTGCTGCTGAGCGTGGTGGACAACCCGGTCAGCGCCCTGATGAACGCCAACTTCATCGGCATCCTGGCCTGGGCCATTGGCATGGGCGTGGCCATCCGCCATGCCGGCGAGACCACCCGCACCGTGCTCGATGACCTCTCCAACGGGGTGACCGTCATCGTGCGCGTGGTGATCCGCTTTGCGCCCCTGGGGATCTTCGGCCTGGTGGCCTCGACCCTGGCCACCTCGGGCTTCAACGCCCTGCTCGGCTACCTGCACCTGCTGGCGGTCCTGATCGGCTGCATGCTGTTCGTGGCCCTGGTGATGAACCCGCTGATCGTGTTCTGGAAGATCCGCCGCAATCCCTTCCCGCTGGTGCTGACCTGCCTGCGCGAAAGTGGCATCACCGCCTTCTTCACCCGCAGCTCGGCGGCCAACATTCCAGTCAACCTGGAACTGAGCAAGCGCCTGGGCCTGCATGAAGACACCTACTCGGTGTCGATCCCGCTGGGCGCCACCATCAACATGGCCGGCGCGGCAATCACCATTACCGTGCTGACCCTGGCCGCCGTGCACACCCTCGGTATCGCCGTCGACCTGCCCACCGCCGTGCTGCTCAGCGTGGTCGCGGCCATCTGCGCCTGCGGTGCTTCCGGCGTGGCCGGCGGCTCGCTGCTGCTGATTCCCCTGGCCTGCAGCCTGTTCGGCATTCCCAGCGAAATCGCCATGCAGGTGGTGGCCGTAGGCTTCATCATCGGCGTGCTGCAGGATTCGGCGGAAACCGCGCTGAATTCCTCCACCGACGTACTCTTCACCGCCGCCGCGTGCATGGCCCAGGAAGACAAGGCGCAAGCCTCGGCCTGATGCGCACATCCCGGATCGGCATGGCCCTGTAGCCACTGCCGAACCCGCTCCCTGCGGACCGTTCGCAGCCTGCGGCAGCAGCCACAAAAAAGCCCGGCCAGGGTCAACCTGGCCGGGCTTTTTTGTGCGCTACGAGAACCTCGTAGCCAAACGCCTTAGAACGCGCCCATATAGTCGCGCTTGCCCACTTCCACACCGTTGTGACGCAGGATTGCGTAGGTGGTGGTGACGTGGAAGAAGAACTGCGGCAGGCCGTAGGTCAGCAGGTAGGACTGGCCACTGAAGCGCTTCTCTTTCGGGGTGCCCGGACGGGTCACGATCTCGATGCCTTCCTTGCCATCGATCTGCGCCGGCTGGATGCCGTCGATAAAGGCCAGGACCTTGGCGATCAGCGCCTGCAGGTCGGCGAAGGTGGTTTCAGTGTCGTCGTACTTGGGCAGCTCGACTTCGGCCAGGCGCGCCGATACGCCCTTGGCGAAGTCCACGGCGATCTGCACCTGGCGCACCAGCGGGAACATGTCCGGGTACAGGCGCGCCTGCAGCAGGGCGTTGGGCTCGATGTTCTTCGCCGTGGCGTGGGCTTCGGCCTTGTGCAGCACGTCGCTCAAGGCATTGAGCATTTGCTTGAAGACAGGAACGGAAGCGGCGTACAGGGAAATAGTCATGACAGTCTCGACAGGGAATGGCGGGAATACAGCGAGCAGCGATTATAGCCACAGCACGCCAGCACGGGGCCTTTATCCGCAGCGCTCCTGGCGATACACGCTGGGGGCCACGCCGAACCAGCGCTTGAAGCTCTGGGAGAAACTCGACAGGTCACTGAAGCCAAGCCTTTCGGCAACCTGGGACAGGCTCAGCCGCGGATTGCCCAGCAACTCCAGGGCCCGGGCGCCTCGATGCCCGGCCAGTACCTGCCGATAGCAGGTGCCCTCCTCCTGCAAGCGTCGCTTCAAGGTCCGCACGCTGGTGCACAGCAGCCGGGCCATGGCCGGCAAGTCCGGTACGCTTGCCGCCGGCAGGGCATCCAGGTGCTGGCGGACCAGCGCGGCAACCCCCTGATGGGCCTGTCGCCGCTCCAGCAACTGCGCGCACATCTGCTCGCACATGGCCACCGTCAGCGGGTTGGCCTGGGGCAAGGGCCGGTGCAGGAAACGCCGGTCGAAGGCCAGGTTATTGGCGTCGGCCCGATAGTCGGCGGGCACCCCGAGAATCTGCGCCGGCTCGTCCCCTTCCAGCTCAGGGCTGACACTGCGACCGAAACGCAGCAGGCGAAAATCCGCACCGACTATTTCCTGCATCAGCGTCGCGGCGGCCGCCATGTCCCGCTGTAACAGGAACTGCGCCAACAAGGGGTCCGCCACCCGAGGCTCGGCAAAGGTCAGCACCCCGAGCCCCGGCTCCAGCCGGTAGCCGATCTCGGCAAAGGCATAGGTCAGCGGCAGGAAGCGCAAGGCCAGGGCCAGGGCATCCGCCGGGGTGGCGCTGCTGATCAGGCCGTAGCCGAACAGGCCATAGGTGGAGAAGTGATAACGCGCACCCACTGCATACCCCAGGCCCCGGGGCTGGCCGAGCAGCGCCAGCAGGTTACTGGCCAGGCGCAACTCCTGGGCCGCCGACAGCAGGCTGTTGGGGTTTTGCAACTGCTCCCGGGACAGCCCGCAACCGGCCAGCAACCGCGCTGGCGCCAAGCCCTTTTCGCAGCCGAAACCGAGCAGCAGCAAGGCGCTGGACGGTCCCCGGGTGAACGACTGAGTGCTCATGGGCGCGGCTCGTGAAGAAAGGTGTTGGCCCAAATACTAAAGCACTTGTCCCGTTACAGCATGGGGTCCACGGTTTATTCCCCGCATGCTTCACTGATCGGGGCTGCACCGCAGAAACAAGGAAGTGGCCCCGGGAGCATCAACCCTGCGCCGCACAACAATAACAACGAGGTCGTCATGCGCGAATTCGCACCTGCTACACACCCCGCCCCCGACTCGGCCACACCGCTGGAGGCCATCATCATCGGCAGCGGCTTTGGCGGCCTGGGCATGGCCATCGCCCTGCGCAAGGCGGGCGTGCACCGTTTCGTCATTCTTGAAAAAGGCCAGGACGTGGGCGGCGTCTGGCGCGACAACAGCTATCCCGGCGCTGCCTGCGACGTGCCCTCGCACCTGTATTCGTTTTCCTTCGAACCCAACCCGCACTGGTCCCGGGTGTTCGCGCCCCAGGCAGAAATCCATGGTTACCTGCAACATTGTGCCGGCGTCTATGAGCTCAAACCCCATATCCGCTTCGGCGCCGAGGTGCGCCATGCCGAATTCGATACCACCAATGCCTGCTGGCATGTCACCTGCGCCGATGGCCAGCGCCATGCCGCCCGCCTGCTGATCAGCGCCACCGGCCAGTTGAGCCGCCCGGCCCTGCCCGACCTGCCGGGCATGGCCAGCTTCCGCGGCCGGGTCTTCCACTCCGCCCACTGGGATCATGACTATCCCCTGGCGGGCAAGCGGGTGGCGGTGATCGGCACAGGCGCCTCGGCCATCCAGTTCGTCCCGGAGGTTGCCAGGCAGGTGGCCGAACTCAAGGTCTTCCAACGCTCACCGGCCTACATCATGCCCAAGGCCGACCACCCCTACAGTGCCGAGGAAAAGCAGCGCTTCCTGCGCCAACCCTGGAAGATGAAGCTGGTGCGTGCGGCCCACTACCTGCACTTCGAATCCCGGGCTTTGGGTTTCACGCGCCTGCAGGGCCTGACCAAGTGGGTGGTCGGTGGCCCGTTCAAGAAGCTGCTGCACACCTCGGTCGCCAGCCCCGAACTGCGCCGCCAGATGACCCCGGACTACCCCATCGGCTGCAAGCGCATCCTGCTGTCCAACGACTACCTCAAGACCTTCGACCAGCCCCATGTGCACCTGCTGACCCGAGGCATCCGGCAGATCACCGAGCACGGCATCGAAACCCTGGACGGCGAGGAACACGCCGTGGACGCGATCATCTATGGCACCGGTTTCGCCGCCACCGAGTTCCTCTCGCCCATGCGCATCACCGGACGCGACGGGCTCGACCTGAACCAGGCCTGGCAAGGTGGCGCGGCGGCCTACCTGGGCATCAGCGTGCCGGGTTTTCCCAACTTCTTCATGCTCTACGGGCCCAACACCAACCTGGGCCACAACTCCATCATCCATATGCTGGAAAGCCAGATTTCCCACGTCATGCAGGCCCGCCAGGCCCTGCTGGACAGCGGCGCCAGCCATGTGGAAGTGGACGAGCAGCGCCACCAGCGCTTTCAACTGGGCATCCAGCGCCGCCTGGCCACTTCGGTGTGGAGCGGCTGCAAGAGCTGGTATGTCGACGAACGGGGGCACAACAGCACCAACTGGCCAGGCTTCACCTGGTCCTACCGCTGGCTGGCGCGCTATGCCGGGCTGGCGGCCTATCGCCTGTCCAGCCCGCTGGACACCCAATCCCCAGCCTGCGACGGGCAACGCATAGCCGCCCCCCAGGACTGGTTGGAGCGGGCCAACGCAGCCTTCCTGCGGGTTTTCCTGCGGGTCAGTTTCAGGGCCTTGATCGGCCCGCCCCGGGCCCTGGCCAGCCAGCGCAAGATCGTCGACCGGTTGTCATGGCTGATGCCCGGCTGCCTGGGCGTGAACCGCCGGAGCATGCAGTTGGACGGGCTCTCGTTGCAGATTGTCGAACCCGGAACCAGGGCGCCCAAGGGGGTGATTCTCTACCTGCACGGTGGCGCCTTCTGCCTGGGCAGCCCGCGCTCTCACTACAGCGTCACCAGCCGCCTGGCCAGGGACAGCGGCTGCGCGGTGTGGGTGCCGGACTACCGGCTGGCCCCGGAACACCCCTACCCCGCCGCGCTGGAGGATTGCCTGGCCTGCTACGACGCGATCCGCGCCCAGCTCTGCCCGGCGGACAAGCTGCTGATTGCCGGCGACTCCGCCGGCGGCGCCCTGGTGCTGGCCCTGGCCCTGGCCCTGAAGGAGCGTGGTGACGGGATTGCCGCCGGGCTGATGCTGCTGTCGCCGGTCACCGATCCGGACCTGGGCGGCGCCAGCATGCAATCGCGCCAGGAGGCCGACCCGATGATCCGCCGCGACTGGCTGGAGCAAGCCCTCAAGGCCTACGCAGCGCCCGTTCAAGCACTGAGCCACCGCCCCCTGGAAGCAGACCTGCGCGGCTTGCCACCGATGCTGATCCAGGTGGGCGACCAGGAACTGCTGCTATCCGACTCCACGCGCCTGGCTGAGCGTGCCAGGCAGTCCGGGGTGGCTTGCCAGTTGGAAATCCACCAGGGCCGCTGGCATGTGTTCCAGTTGCAGGCGTTCTACCTGCGCTCCGCGAGAAACGCCCTGCTGGGCCTCGCCCGGTTTGCCCGCCAGTGCCTGGAGACCGCGGGCCAAACCCCGCAGGCAGCCGACTCACCCCGTACGACACAGCCTGCAACAGATCCGCAACCCAGCTGAACCGGCCGCCCTCGCCCAAAGCATGGTGGCGGGGGCGGCCCGGTCAACCGGCGCCGGCGCGGGCCGCGCCAAGTTCTGATGGCAAGATCCGGGTTCTGGAGGTAAAACAGAGCCCCTCGAAAGTGGCCGACCCGGCCACGCAGAAAACCCGGACGCTGTTCCAGCGCCCGGTGGCGTTTTTTTCACGATCCATCCATCAGTGACCAAGGGACCAGCACTTATGAGCAGCGAGCACGACACACCCGGTGAAGCACTGCGCTTGAGCAGTACCGATATCCGCATCCTGGGTTCGTTGATCGAAAAGCAGGCCACCAGCCCGGAAACCTATCCCCTGACCCTCAACGCCCTGGTGATTGCCTGCAATCAGAAAACCAGCCGCGAACCGGTGATGAACCTGACCCAGGGCCAGGTCGGGCAAAGCCTGCGTGCCCTCGAAGCCCGGGGCTTCACACGCCTGGTGATGGGCAGCCGCGCCGACCGCTGGGAACAGCGCCTGGACAAGGCCCTGGAACTGGTGCCGGCGCAACTGATCCTGTGCAGCCTGATGTTCCTGCGTGGCCCGCAGACGGTCAACGAACTGCTGACCCGTAGCGGGCGCATGCATGATTTCGAAGACAGCGAACAGGTCCTGCACCAGCTCGAACGCCTGATTGCCCGGGGCCTGGCCCTGCACATTCCGCGGCAGGCCGGCCAGCGCGAAGACCGTTATACCCACGCCCTGGGTGACCCGGCGGACATCGAGGCAATCCTCGCCGCCCGCAGCAACCCGGTTGAGCGCAGCGCCGGCGGCGCGGTTTCAGTGGAACGCATCGAAGAACTGGAAGCGCGGATCGCTGCCCTGGAAGAGCGCCTGGCCCAACTCGAAGGCTGAACCCCGGAGCCGCTGCCGCAGGCTGCGATCGACCTCGAAAGGGGCTTCAGGGCCCTGCTGGCCCTGCGGACCTTGTCGCGGCCTGCGGCAGCGGTGACAGGGCTTCGGGCTCAGGGGCGGGCGAAGGCCACGGCCTTCTGGAACTGCTCTTCGCTCGGGCGCACCCCGGTATAAAGCACGAACTGCTCCAGCGCCTGGATGGCAATCACTTCCAGCCCGGTGATGACCTGCTTGCCCTCGGCCCGGGCCCGCAGGATCAACGGCGTCTCCGGCGGCACCGCCACTACATCGAACACCGTCTGCGCCGCCTTTATCGCCTCGGCGTCGAACGCCAGCTGCTGCGCCTCTGGCCCGCCGCTCATGCCGATCGGGGTGACGTTGATCAGCATCTGCGGCCGCAGGCTGCCCAACTCGGCCTGCCACTCATAACCCAGGGAGCTGGCCAGGGCGCGCCCGGCCACTTCGTTGCGGGCCACGATCACCCCGTTGGCATAACCACCATCACGCAAGGCACTGGCCACGGCCTTGGCCATGCCGCCGCTGCCGCGCAGGGCAAAGCTCGACTCTCGAGGCACCCCGTGGCCCGCGAGCAATTGCGCCACGGCGATGTAGTCGGTGTTGTAGGCCTTGAGATGGCCGTTGGTGTTGACGATGGTATTGATCGAGGCAATGGCCCGGGCCGAGGCATCCAGCTCATCCACCAGGGCGATGCAGTCTTCCTTGAACGGCATGGACACCCCGCAACCGCGGATGCCCAGCGCCCGGATCCCGGCGACGGCGCCGGGCAGGTCCTGGCTGCTGAAGGCCTTGTAGTAGAAATTGAGACCCAACTGCTCATACAGGTGGTTGTGAAAACGCAGGCCGAAATTCCCCGGGCGCCCGGACAAGGACATGCACAACTGAGTGTCTTTGTTGGGGTTCATTTGCATATCGGTTTCCTCGCTCGGCACTTTCAGATGGACGGGATTGGTCTGGCGCGCCGCTTGGCCTGATCATATCGGCGCGTGTTCACCGGCCTTCGCCACCGCCCAGGGATGACGGTAAAGAGACCGGTACAGACCTTACACAATATTTACTCAGCGGCTGTGCAGATTTCGCAGGAACCGCTGTCTTAGAAGTATCCCCGCGTCAGTTCTTGAGTCTGGTGCAGACCATAAACGCTGGGGTTGAACCGAGGAATGACCATGATCTCCAAAATCCCCAAGATAGCCTTGCTCATTGGTGCACTCGCTGTCGCAGGCCAGGCTTCAGCCCACGGTGGTGGTGGCTGGGTCGGGCCCGCCGCCTTGGGTGCTGTTGTCGGCGCTGCCGTAGTGGGTTCGGTGATCGCCAACCAGGATCGCCCGGTCTATGTGCAGCAAGCGCCGGTGTATGTCCAACCGCAGCCGGTCTATGCCGCACCGCCACCACCGGTCTACTACCAGCCGGCACCGGTCTATGTGCAGCAACCGGTCTACTACCGCCCGGCACCGGTGTACTACGGGCCACCTCGCGGTTACTACGGCCACCCGCATTACTACTACGGCCCGGGTCCCGGCCGCTGGTAAGCACTGGCAGAATCAAACAACAGGCCCCGCCCCCAAAGCGGGGCTTGTTGCATTTTGCCACTATCCGAATGTCTGAATAATTCTCAAGCATGTCGTGACTGGAACAGTATTTGCGTTTAAATCCGGCAATAGTGTACTGATCCTACGGCTGCGGTGAGCGACATGCGACTGTCATGTTTGTGTCATTCAAGGACGACAAGATCGACACAGTCCGCTCGCCACAGGCCCATAACAACAAGGACGAATCCATGCCCACGCAAAACCCGCACCGCGTCGCCGGCCTCTGCACCTCCAGCCGGGTGTACGACGCCCTGACCGAACTCAAGCACCTGGAAGGCCACCGCAGCGCCAAGTTCCTCTCGCTGCTGGCCCAGAACCTGGTGCGCAAGGGCCTGCTCAACGAGCAGGAAGTGCTGCACATGCTCGACCAGGTGGTGGACTGAACTGCCGGCTGCGGTAGCACCGGCATCAATGTCCACTATCAGATTGGGTGATTTTTCGTAGCACTTGGGGCTTTGTAAGGTAACCCCCTCAGATCGAGGAGGTTGTCATGCCCAAGATTCAGATCATGTCCGTCATTGGCAGCGCGGTCCCCGCATCGCTCAGGGAACTGGGGTTGCTGGCTTGCTGGTACCTGGTGCGCGACGGCGAGATGGTCAGCGGCCCGCTGACCTCCCTGCCCGCCGCCCAGACCCTGTCCCGGCAACTGGCGCTGCGCATCGTCCAGCCCTAAGGCAACTGCACCCGAGGCCGGGTCTCGACGAACAGGGCCCAGCTGGACATGAACAGCGCGGCAATCAGGGGCCCGATGACAAAGCCGTTGAGGCCGAAGATCGCCAGCCCTCCCAGGGTCGAGATCAGGATCAGGTAGTCCGGCATCTTGGTGTCCTTGCCCACCAGGATGGGCCGCAGCAGGTTGTCCACCAGGCCGATCACGAACACCCCGAACAGCCCCAGCACCACCCCTTGCCAGATCGCTCCGCTGATCAGGAAGTAGGCCGCCACCGGCCCCCAGACAATCCCCGCCCCCACGGCCGGCAACAGTGACAGGAACGCCATCAGCACCGCCCAGAGCAAGGCGCTGGGAATTTCGAGGAACCAGAAGATCAAGCCCCCCAGGGCGCCCTGGGTCACCGCCACCAGCACATTGCCCTTGACCGTGGCCCGCACCACTCGGTTGAACTTCAATTGCAGGCGGCGCTTCTGGTATTCCGCCAGGGGCACGGCGGTGCGGATCTTGCGCACCAGCTCCGGGCCGTCGCGCAGAAAGAAGAACAGCAGGTAGAGCATGATGAAGAAGCTCACCACGAACTCGAAGGTGCCCTGGCCGAAGCTGAAAGCCTGGGTCGCCAGGTACTGGCTGCCCTGCATCGCGCTCTTGACCACCTTCTCCTGCAGCCCCTTGAGTTCGCCCAGGCCGAAGCGGTCCAGCAGGTGCTGGAAGTACGGCGGCAGGCTGTGCTTGAACTGAGCCAGGTAGGCGGCGATATCCAGCTGGCCGCTTTCGATTTTCTTGTACAGCTCGGCCCCCTCCTGCACCAGCAGCACGCTGGTGATGATCACCGGCAGAATCGCGATCACCAGGCAGATCAACAGGGTGCACAGGGACGTCAAGTTGCGCTGCCAGCCGAAGCGGGCCTGCAGCCGACGCTGCAAGGGGGCGAAGACAATGCCCAGGATCACTGCCCAGAACAGCGCACCGTAGAACGGCAGCAGAATCCAGATAAAGGCCAGGGTCACCAGTGCCAGCAATAGCAGCAGGCTTTTGTTTTGCAGGTTGGTTTGGTTCATCTACAGGTCCAGGTCTGTCACGCGGAAAATCAGCGTCCTGAGGCTTAGTCCCCGGCCGCGGCGCCGAGTGCCGTTTTTTCTGCTGTCGGCATAGATCCAGATCAATGAATACCCTAGCGCACTGGCTTACCCTCGCGACCTTTTGCGACCGACAGCCCCATGACGCTCCTCGCCAAACCCGAACTCCTGGCCCCCGCCGGCACCCTGAAGAACATGCGCTACGCCTTCGCCTACGGCGCCGACGCGGTGTACGCCGGCCAGCCGCGCTACAGCCTGCGGGTACGCAACAACGAATTCGACCATGCCAACCTGGCCCTCGGCATCCGCGAGGCCCAGGCCCAGGGCAAGCGCTTCTACGTGGTGGTCAACATCGCCCCACACAATGCCAAGCTCAAGACCTTCCTCAAGGACCTGGCGCCGGTGATCGAGATGGCCCCGGATGCGCTGATCATGTCCGACCCGGGGTTGATCATGCTGGTACGCCGGCACTTCCCGCAGATGCCGATCCACCTCTCGGTGCAGGCCAACACGGTGAACTGGGCCAGCGTCGAGTTCTGGCAACAGCAGGGCCTGACCCGGATCATCCTGTCCCGGGAACTGTCCCTGGAGGAGATCGAGGAAATCCGCCAGCAGGTGCCGGGCATGGAGCTGGAAGTCTTCGTCCACGGGGCGCTGTGCATGGCCTACTCCGGGCGTTGCCTGCTGTCGGGCTACATGAACAAGCGCGACGCCAACCAGGGCACCTGCACCAATGCCTGCCGCTGGAAATACAGCGCCCAGGCGGCCACCGAGAATGCCGTGGGCGACATCGTGCAGAGCTACCAGCCGGAGCCGACCCTGGGCCTGGGCGCCCCCACCGACCAGGTGTTCCTGCTGCAGGAAGCCAATCGCCCGGGCGAGCTGATGCCGGCCTTCGAGGACGAGCACGGCACCTACATCATGAACGCCAAGGACCTGCGGGCGGTGCAGCACGTGGAGCGCCTGACCCGCATGGGCGTGCACTCGCTGAAGATCGAGGGGCGCACCAAGTCGCACTTCTATTGCGCACGCACCACCCAGGTCTATCGCCGGGCGATCGACGATGCCGCCGCTGGCCGCGAGTTCGACCGCCAGTTGATGAGCGATCTGGAGTCCCTGGCCCAGCGCGGCTACACCGAGGGTTTCCTGCGCCGGCATGTGCATGACGAGTATCAGAACTACCAGAACGGCAGCTCGGTGTCGGAGCGCCAGCAGTTCGTCGGTGAACTGACCGGCGAACGCCGCGACCGCCTGGCCGAAGTGAAGGTGAAAAACCGTTTCGCCCTGGGCGATCACATGGAACTGATGACCCCTCGGGGCAACTTCCACTTCGACCTGCACCAGTTGCAGAACGCCAAGGGCGAAGCCATCGAAGTGGCGCCAGGTGACGGCCATACGGTGTACCTGCCGATCCCTGATCAGGTGGACCTGCGCTTTGGCCTGCTGATGCGCGATATCAGCGCCTGAGCCGTGCAGGTAACACCCTGATGTAGCTGCTGACGGGGGCGGTGGGACCTTCTGATGGGCTGCCAAAAGACCGCCACGCAAGGCCCTTCGGGCCTTTTCGCAGCCTCGCAGGCTTGGCAGCGGCTACACCAGCCACCGGCGCCCCGCCCTCAGATACGGAATTGTCCCACCAGCCGCCCCAGGCGCTGGCCCAGGTCCGCCAGGCTGCGGGAAGTCTGGGCGCCGCGCTGGGTTTCATCGGCCACACTGTCCACCGCCACGGCAATCTGATGCACGCTGCGATTGATCTCTTCGGCCACCGCGGTCTGTTCTTCCGCCGCACTGGCAATCTGCGCGTTCATCGAATTGATGGTGCCGATCAACTGGGCCATGGTGTCCAGCGACGCCCCGGCTTCGTTGGCCTTCACCGAGGTGCCGTCGCCCGCATCGCTGGAACGGCGCATGGCGTCCACCGCCACCCGGGTGCCCTGCTGCAGGCGGTCGATCATGCCCTGGATTTCCTGAGTGCTCTGCTGGGTGCGGCTGGCCAGGGCCCGTACTTCGTCGGCCACCACCGCAAAACCGCGCCCGGCCTCCCCGGCCCGAGCCGCTTCGATGGCGGCGTTCAGGGCCAGCAGGTTGGTCTGCTCGGCGATCGAGCGGATCACGTCCAGCACGCTGACAATCGACGTCACGTCCTGCTGCAGGCTGTCCAGGGAAGTACCGCTGTTGCGGATATCACTGACCAGCGCATGGATCTGCTGGATGCTGCCATCCACCACGCGCTTGGCCGCCTGGCCCTCTTCATCGGTCTGCTGGGCGGCAACGGCTGCGCCCTGGGCACTGCGAGCCACCTCATGGGCTGCGGAAGACATTTCGTTGATCGCCGTGGCCACCTGATCGGTCTCGTGGCGCTGGCGCTCCATGGCCTGTTCCGAACGCTGGGCCTGATCCGAGACCTGGGTCACCAGCTCGGTGAGCTGGCCGGTCATCTCGGTGATCTGGCGCACCAGGCCGTGGATCTTGTCGACAAAGCGGTTGAACGAGCCTGCCAACTGCCCCAGTTCGTCCTGGCTGGTAATGGCCAGGCGCCGGGTCAGGTCGCCCTCGCCGGCGGCGATATCGTCGAGGTTGGCTTTCATCAGGTTCAGCGGGCGCAGCATGGTGTTGGCCACCAGCATGCCCAGGGCGGCGATCACCACCAGCACCACCGCGGCGATCCCGAGGATGCTCAGGACCATGCCTTCCATGCGCTGGTTGACGCTGCTCTGCACTGCGGCGACCTGGGCGTCGATGCCATCGAGGTTGACCGAGGTGCCCAGCACCATGTCCCACTTGGGCAGGTACTCGGTGTAGCCCAGCTTGGGCACCAGCACGTCGCTGCCCGGCTGGGTCGAGCTGTATTGCACATAGTGGCTGCCGTCCTTGCCGACCCGCACCAGCTCGCGGTTGACGTACACCCCATTGGGGTCGCGGTTGTCCTTGAAGCTCTTGCCCACGCCGTCCGGGCTGTTGCCCTTGAACAGGCGCACAGTCTCGGAGTCGTAGCCGAAGAAGTAGCCGTCCTTGCCATAGCTGATATTGGACAGCAGCTTGACCACTTCGGCCCGGGCGGCCTGATCGCCCTGCGCCGCCGCATCGTAGAGCGGCTTGACGGTAGTCAGCGCGACTTCCACATAACTCTGCAGGGTGGCCTTGGCTTCAGTCAGCAGCCGGTTGCGGGTTTCCTCGACTTCCTTCTGTGCCTGCTGGCGCAGCATGAGCACGGTGCTCAGGCTGATCACCAGGGCGAACAGCAGTACCGGGAGTACTGCCAGGGACAGGACTTTGGCCTTCAGGCTCAAGCGCATAGGGGGCTCACTCTTGGTTTTTTATTGGCGTGATATGCCGTTAACGGCACGCCAAAAAAAAAGTTGAGCCTGAACCCCTAGGAGCCGGCTTGCCGGCGAAGGGGCCCTCGAGCCTTGCACCGACCTTGCCGATGCCTTCGCTGGCAAGCCAGCTCTTACGACAACCCCCGGCTTCTACGAGAGCGAGATGATCAGAGGACCATGGCCGCCACCCAGCCGAAGGCCAGCAGCGGCAGGTTGTAGTGCAGGAAGGTCGGAACCACGGTGTCCCAGATGTGGTGGTGCTGGCCGTCGATATTCAGGCCCGAGGTCGGTCCCAGGGTCGAGTCCGAGGCCGGCGAACCGGCATCGCCCAGGGCACCGGCGGTGCCGACGATGCAGACGATGGCCAGCGGGCTGAAGCCCAGTTGCACACACAAAGGCACGAAGATCGCCGCGAGGATCGGCACCGTGGAGAACGACGAGCCGATGCCCATGGTCACCAGCAGGCCCACCAGCAGCATCAGCAAGGCGCCCACGCCCTTGCTGTGGCCGATCCAGGCCGCCGAGGCCTGGACCAGGGAATTGACCTCGCCGGTGGCCTTCATCACTTCGGCGAACCCCGAGGCGGCGATCATGATGAAGCCGATCATGGCCATCATCTTCATGCCTTCAGTGAACAGGTCGTCGGTCTCGCGCCAGCGCACGATGCCCGACACCGAGAAAATCAGGAAGCCGCACAAGGCACCGATAATCATCGAGTCCAGCAGCAGCTGGATCACGAACGCCGCGACTATGGCCGCCGCGGCCACCAGCAGGGTCCGCGGGTTGTACTGCACCGCCACCTGTTCGACCTTCTCGATACGGTCCAGGTCATAGACGCGCTTCTTGCGGTAGCTGAAGAACGCCAGCAGCAAGCCGCAAAGCATGCCCAGGGCGGGAATGCCCATGGCGTGGGTGACGTTGACCTGGCTGATATCGACGCCGCTGCGGGCCACGTTGGCCAGGAGGATTTCGTTGAGGAAGATGTTGCCGAAACCCACCGGCAGGAACATGTAGGGGGTGATCAGGCCGAAGGTGATCACACAGGCGATCAGCCGGCGATCCAGTTGCAGCTTGGTCAGCACATACAGCAGCGGCGGCACCAGCAGCGGAATGAAGGCAATGTGGATCGGCAGGATGTTCTGCGAGGCAATCGCCACCACCCACAGCAGGCCGATCAGCAGCCACTTGACCTGGCCGCCGCCGTTGGCGTCCTGCCGGTCCACCAGCAGCAGGATCTTGTCCGCCAACGCGTGGGCCAGCCCGGATTTGGCAATCGCCACGGCGAAAGCACCGAGCAAGGCGTAGGACATGGCCACGGTGGCACCGCCCCCCAGGCCGCTATTGAAGGCCTTGAGCGTGGCCTCGATGCCCAGGCCGCCGGCCAGGCCACCCACCAGGGCGCCAATGATCAGGGCGATCACTACATGCACGCGGGACAGGCTGAGCACCAGCATTACGCCAACCGCGGCAATTACTGCGTTAATCATCGTTACCTCATTACTGCGCCGCTAAAAATGGCGCAAAAGCCTGTGACCGACCGGAAGGCAGCGGGCTGCCGACATCGAAATGAAAGAGGTTCTTATTAGGGGGGCGCACTTTGCAGCAGCCGACCCGGCTTGTCAAAACCCCGCACCCCGCCGCCCGCAGGAGCGAGCTTGCTCGTAAAGCCCCCAAGACCAACCCCGTACCCGTGGCGAGGGAGCTTGCCCGCACCGGGCTGCACAGCAGCCCCAGCGCCTCGCGGTTTATTTCGAACAAGCGTTTAAAGAACGCCATTGGTCGGCCGCTACAGTGCAAAGTCTCAGATATTTATCGAATAAAGGACGTCTCCATGTCGCTCAGACAACTTTCCATCCAATGGAAAATCACCTTGCTGGCCGGACTCTGCCTGTTGGGCATCGTGTCGCTGTTGGTGGGGCTTTCGCTGTATCGCATGGAGCACAGCTCCGAGCTGGTGAAGGCCTCGAGCATGGAGATGCTCAACGAAGCCGCCCAGGCGCGGATCGAGGCCCAGGGTGAAGTCCAGGCACTGGGCATTCGCCAGCAATTCATGGACGCCTATCAATACGGCCACGGCTTCTCGCGCCAGGTGCTGTTCCTGCGGGAACAGGCCGAGAAACGCTTCCTCGACGCCTTCGACCTGCGCGAGGACCTGACCCGCCAGGTCAAGTCGGCGCTGCAGGCCAACCCCGACTTGCTGGGCCTGTCCCTGGTGTTCGAAGCCAACGCCCTGGACGGCAAGGACGAGTTGTTCGGCGGCCAGAGCGAACTGGGTAGCAACGAAAAGGGCCGCTTCGCCCTGTACTGGTCCCAACCCACCCCGGGCAAGCTGACCTCCATGTCACTGCCCGAAAGCGACATGAGCGACACCCGCACCGGCCCCAGCGGCCAGCCGGCCAACGCCTGGTTCACCTGCCCGCGCAGCACCCTCAAGCCCTGCGTGATCGAACCCTACTTCTATGACATCGACGGCCAGAAGGTGCTGATGACCAGCATCGTCTTCCCGCTGATGGTGGACGGCAAAGTCATCGCTTCGCTGTCGGTGGACATCAACCTCAACAGCCTCCAGGCCATCAGCCAGAGCGCCAGCAAGCGCCTCTATGCCGGCCAGACCAACGTCAGCATCCTGAGCCCGGTGGGCCTGCTGGCCGGCTACAGCCCGGACGCCAGCAAGCTCAGCCAGCGCCTGGACAGCGTCGACACCACCAACGGCGCCGAGCTGATCCGCCTGCTGGCCAACAGCACCCAGACCCAGAGCCTGCACAGCAACCGTGAACTCAAGGTGCTGGCGCCCTTCACCCCGATCCCCGGTGGCAAGGCCTGGGGCGTACTGCTGGATGTGCCGGAAAAAGTCCTGGTAGGCCCGGCCGAAGCCCTGAAAAGCGAGCTGGATGCGCGCAACAACAGCGGCACCCTGATCGAGCTCGGCCTGGGCCTGCTGGCCGCGGTGGTGGGCCTGTTGCTGGTGTGGCTGATGGCCCGCAGCGTGACCCGGCCGATCCTCGGCGTGGCCCACATGCTCGAAGACATCGCCAGCGGCGAAGGCGACCTGACCCGGCGCCTGGCCTACGACAAGCAGGACGAACTGGGCCAACTGGCCGGCTGGTTCAACCGCTTCCTGGACAAGCTGCAGCCGATCATCGCCGAGGTGAAACGCTCGGTGCAGGACGCTCGCGGCACCGCCGACCAGTCCTCGGCCATCGCCACCCAGACCAGCGCCGGCATGGAGCAGCAGTATCGCCAGGTGGACCAGGTGGCCACCGCTTCCCATGAAATGAGCGCCACCGCCCAGGACGTGGCCCGCAGCGCGGCCCAGGCCGCCCAGGCCGCGCGGGATGCCGACCAGGCCACCCGCCAGGGCCTGAACGTGATCGACCACACCACCCGCAGCATCGACTTGCTGGCCGCCGACATGAGCGCCGCCATGACCCAGGTCGAAGGCCTGGCTGCCAACAGCGAGCAGATCGGCACGGTACTGGAAGTGATCCGCTCGATTGCCGAGCAGACCAACCTGCTGGCCTTGAACGCGGCCATCGAAGCCGCTCGCGCCGGGGAAGCCGGCCGCGGCTTCGCGGTGGTGGCCGATGAGGTGCGCAACCTGGCCCAGCGCACCCAGGAGTCGGTGGAAGAAACCCGCCTGGTGATCGAGCAACTGCAGAACGGCACGCGGGAGGTGGTGGGTTCGATGAACAACAGCCATCGCCAGGCCCAGGGCAGCGTCGAACAAGTGGGCCAGGCGGTCACCGCCCTGCGCCAGATCGGCGATGCGGTAACCGTGATCAGCGACATGAACCTGCAGATCGCCAGCGCGGCCGAACAGCAGAGCGCGGTGGCCGAAGAGATCAACAGCAACGTGGCGACCATTCGCGATGTCACCGAATCGCTGTCGGAGCAGGCCAATGAATCGGCGCGGGTCAGCCAGTCGCTCAACAGCCTGGCCAACCAGCAACAGAGCCTGATGGACCAGTTCCGCGTCTGACCCCGCTGCCGCAGGCTGCGATAGCCGCCACGGGCGCCGAACCTGGCGCCCGGCAAGTTCAGCGCCTGGGCAGCTCGATCTCTACCCGCAAGCCGCCCCACTCGCTTTCCCCCAGGTTCAGGGTTCCACCGCAGGCGTCGACGATGTCGCGCACGATGCCCAGGCCCAGCCCGTGGCCGTGGGTCTGTTCATCCAGGCGCGTGCCCCGGCCGAAGACCTCATCGCGCCGCGCTTCGGGGATGCCCGGGCCGTCGTCGTCCACCGCCAGGCAGAAGCCCTGCGGCCGCTCTTCCACGCTCAGGCGCACCTGGGCATCCGCCCATTTGCAGGCGTTGTCCAGCAGGTTGCCCAGGAGCTCCAGCAGGTCTTCCCGGTCCCAGGGCAGGCGCAGCCCCGGTGGCGCCTGGTAGCTCAGTTCCAGGTGCTGGCCATGGATCATGTTCAAGGTCGCCAGGAGCCCCGGCAGCTCGGCATCGCACTCGAACAGCACCCCGGGCAGCGCATCCCCCGCCAGCCGCGCGCGGTTGAGTTCGCGATTGAGGCGCTGCTGCACCTGCTCCAACTGTTCCTGGAGCATCCTGCGCACCTCGGGGTGGCCGTCGAGCCTGGGGCTCGACGCCAGGCTCAGGAGCACCGCCAGCGGGGTCTTCAAGGCATGGCCCAGGTTGCCCAGGGCATTGCGGGAACGGTTGAGGCTGTCTTCGGTATGGGCCAGCAAGTGGTTGATCTGCGCCACCAGGGGCTCCAGTTCCACCGGCACCTGGGCATCCAGTTGCGAACGCTGGCCCTGTTGCAACTGGGCGATCTGCTCGCGGGCGGTTTCCAGCGGGCGCAGGGCGCGGCGCACGGTCAGGCGTTGCAGCAGCAGGATCAGCAGCAGCCCGGCCAGCCCCAGCCCGAGGCCGATCTGGCGCATGCGCTGGAAGCTTTCACGCACCGGGGTGTAGTCCTGGGCCACGCTGATGGAGATCGACTGCCCGAGGCGCTTGTAGTCGCTGCGCAGCACCAGCAGTTGCTGGCCCTCCGGCCCCAGTTGCAGGTTGCCCTGCAGGCCGGCGCGCTCCAGTTGCGGCAGTTCCTGGTCCCACAGCGAGCGCGAGCGCCAGTGCACATCGGCAAAATCGATACGGAAATAGTGCCCGGAAAACGGCCGCTGGTAGGCCGGCGACAGACGTCGTTCATCCAGCTGCAGCCCCTGAGGGCCGCGCACCAGGGCCAGCAGCAGGCTCTCGCTGTCGTTGCGCAGGCCGGCTTCCAGGTAGCGTTGCAGGCCCACCTCGAACAGCCAGAGGCTGGTCTGCGCCAGCACCAGCCCGACCACCACCATCACCGTGATCAGGCCCAGGCTCAGGCGGCGCTGGATCGATCTCACGAAGCGGTTCCGCCGAACAGATAACCCTGGCCGCGGCGGGTTTCGATCACACTGCGGCCCAGCTTGCGCCGCAGGTGGTTGACGTGAACTTCAAGGACGTTGGAATCGCGCTCGGTTTCACCGTCGTAGAGGTGTTCGGCCAGGTGGCTTTTGGAAAGGATCTGCTGCGGGTGCAGCATGAAATAGCGCAACAGGCGGAACTCCGCGGCGGTCAGCAAGACATCCTGGCCGTCGCGGACCACACATTGCCGGCCCTCGTCCAGGTGCAGCCCGGCGGCCTGCAGGGTCTGCTGGTTGGCCTGGCCATGGGAGCGGCGCAGCAGGGCCTGGACCCGCAGGTGCAGCTCTTCGGGATGGAACGGTTTGCTCAGGTAATCGTCGGCGCCGGCCTTGAGCCCCTCGATGCGCTCGGCCCAGGAGCCGCGGGCGGTGAGGACCAGCACCGGCGTTGCCAGGCCATCGGCGCGCCACTTTCGCAGCACCTCCAGGCCCGGCACCCCGGGCAGGCCGAGGTCGAGGATGATCAGGTCATAGGGTTCGCTGGCGCCCTGGTACAGCGCGTCGCGGCCGTCGGCCAGCCAGTCCACGGCGTAGCCCTGGCGGTTCAGGCCTTCAAGCAGTTCATCGGCCAGGGATACGTGGTCTTCCACCACAAGCAGGCGCATCAGTCGTCTTCCTCATCTTTCAACAAACGCCCGGTGGCGGCTTCCAGGTCCAGCTCGCGAACCACCCCGTCCACAGTCAACAACTCGACTTCATAGATGTACACATCGTGCTTTTCTTCCAGCTCGGCCTCCAGCAGCTTGGCCCCGGGGTAACGGTCCATGGCCTGCTTGAGCAGTTGCTCCAGGGGCAGGATCACCCCTTGCTGGCGCAGGCGCAGGGCCTCGTCCTGGTCCAGGTCGCGGGCCATGGCCAGGGAGCAGAACAGCAGCAGCGCCAGGGCTGCACGGCTGCCGGCGGTGCGCAGAGTGCGGTTCATTAGGTGTCCTGATGATCCTTGAGTACCTGGCCGCTCACGGCGTCCAGTTCCAGGTCCCATTCCAGCCCCTGCGGGTCGCGCAGTTCAACCTGGTAGATGTACTTGCCGTACTCTTCTTCCAGCTCGGTTTCACTGATGCTCGCCCCAGGATGCCGGGACAGGGCCGTGGCATTGAGTTTTTCAAAGGACACAATGGTACCAGCGTCGCGCAGTCTCAGGGCTTCGTCCGGCCCCAGGTCGCGGGCGTGGGCCAGGCTGGCGGTCAGGGCGACAAGGCTGGCGCCGAACAGCGCGGCAAGGGTCTTCATGGCAGTTCTCCAAAGTCGGTGGCCAAAGGCCGATGCCGCAGACCATACCCAAGGCAACTTAATTGAAACTGAATGGCCAGCATGGGTCTGACACAGGTTTCACTCGGCCCGCGGCCCCAGGTGTCTCTATACTCGGCGGCTGATTCAAGAGTGAGCCCGGTATGACCGCCATCCATATCAAGTTTCCCGCCCTGACCCTCAAGGCCGGCCCCCGCGCCCTGGCCCGCATCCGCCAGCAAGGCCTGCACCCCCGTGAAGTCGGCACCTTGCCCGGCGCCGCCGGCGGCCCCAAGGCCCTGGGCATCCAGGGCCTGGACCTGGCGCTGTTCGGTGAATGGCTGCCATCGGCGCCCCGGGAACGCTCGCTGATCGGCGCCTCGGTGGGTTCCTGGCGCTTCGCCAGCGCCTGCCTGCCGGACGCCGCCGAAGGCATCCGCCGCCTCGGCCAGTTGTACAACGCCCAGAGCTTTGCCAAGGGCGTGACCATGGCGCAGATCAGCCAGAGCTCCCGGCGCATGCTCGAGGACCTGCTGGAGGGCCGCGACGCCTCGATCCTCGACAACCCTCACTACCGGCTGAACATCATGGTGGTCAAAAGCCACGGCCTGCTCGCCGACGACCATCGCGGGCGCCTCGGCCTGGGGCTGTCCTCGGTGATCGCCGACAATCTGCGGGGCCGCGCGCGCCTGGCCCGGCACTTCGAGCGCCTGGTGCTGCACGACCCGCGCCTGGCCCCGCCCTTGCACGCCCTGGAAGACTTCCCCTCGCGCTTCGTGCCCCTGGACCGCGGCAACCTGCGCCAGGCGCTGCTGGCCTCGGGCTCGATCCCCATGGTCATGCAGGGCGTGCGCGAACTGCCCGGCGCCGGGGCCGGCACCTTCCGCGACGGCGGCCTGCTGGACTACCACCTGGACCTGCCCTACAGCGGCAGCGACATCGTGCTCTACCCGCACTTCACCGACCGGGTGATCCCCGGCTGGTTCGACAAGACCCTGCCCTGGCGCCGGGCCAGCCCGGAGCGCCTGCGGGACGTCTTGCTGCTGGCGCCGTCGAAGGAATACCTGGCGCGCCTGCCCTACGGCAAGCTGCCGGACCGCAACGACTTCAAGCGCTTCATGGGCGACGACGCCGGCCGGCAAAAATACTGGCGCAGCGCCATGGACGAAAGCCGGCGCCTGGGGGACGAGTTCCTCGAACTGGCGGCGCAGAATCGCCTGGGCGAACGCCTGCAAAGCCTGTGAGGGTGCCCCAGGCCGCGCACTGACCCTTTAGTCAGGGTTTTTCCGCAAGCGCCGGGGCAAGCTGATAAACTCGCCGCCTGCCTCAACTCGCCCCCGGGCGATAGCCATCTGACAGAGCTGACCGACACTGTGGAAATCTTCAAAGAATTTACCTTCGAATCCGCCCACCGCCTGCCTTTCGTGCCCGAGGGCCACAAGTGCGGCCGCCTCCATGGCCACTCGTTCAAGGTGGCGATCCACCTCAGTGGCGAGGTCGACGCACACACCGGCTGGATCCGCGACTTCTCGGAAATCAAGGCGATCTTCAAGCCGCTGTACGAGCGCCTGGACCACAACTACCTGAACGACATTCCCGGCCTGGAAAACCCCACCAGCGAAGTCCTGGCCAAATGGATCTGGAATGAGCTCAAGCCCCTGCTGCCGGAGCTGAGTGCGATCCGCATCCACGAAACCTGCACCAGCGGCTGCATCTACCGCGGCGAATAAGCCCGCCGAAGAAACCACCCCACGGGGTGGTTTTTTTATGCCTATGATTGCCCCACCCCGCCGTTACCCGAGCACTCGCGCCCATGCCGCCGACCATTCGCCCCGCTGCCCTGCCCGACCTCGCCGCCATCGAAGGCATCGCCAAGCGCGCCTATGCGCCCTATATCGCGCGGATCGGCCGGGAACCGGCGCCCATGCTCGAAGACTATTCGTGCCTGGTGCTGGCCCGGCAGGTCTGGGTCCTGGAGGAGCAGCAGGCAATCGCCGGTTTCGTTGTCCTGCTGGACGCCCATCAAGCCCTGCTGCTGGACAACCTGGCGGTCCACCCCGAGGCCCAGGGCCGGGGCCATGGCCGGCAACTGCTGGCCTTTGCCGAACAACAGGCCGTGGCCGCCGGTCACCGTTGCGTGCGCCTGTACACCAACGCAGCCATGAGCGAGAACATCGCCCTGTACAGCCGCCACGGCTACGTGGAAACCCACCGCGCCGTGGAGCACGGCCTGCACCGGGTGTACATGAGCAAGCCACTGGACTGAACCCAGGAGCCCTCTCCATGCCTCCACGTATCTACCTCGCCGGCTTCGATGTGTTTCGCGCCGACGCCCCGGCCCATGGCGAATACCTCAAGCAACTGTGCAGCGCCCAGGGCCTGCACGGCCTGTTTCCCCTGGATAACCAGGCGCCACCTCACCTCACGCCAGAAGCCACCGCACAGTGGATCTACCGGCAGAACCTGCAGATGATCCGCGGCTGCGATGCATTGCTGGCCAACCTGAATGACTTTCGCGGCCTGGAGCCGGATTCCGGCACCGCCTTCGAAGTGGGCGCGGCGGTCGCCCTGGGCAAACCGGTGTGGGCCTACTTCGAAGGCCCCGCCACCCTGCGCCGGCAGGTGCCCCACGATCACGCCGGGCGCGACGCCCAGGGCTTTGCGGTGGAGGACTTCAACCTGCCGCGCAACCTGATGCTGGCCTGCAGCTGGAGCGGCCGCAGCAGCAGTGTGGAAGCCGCCATCTTCGACCTCGGGTGCTGGCTGAGCGCTTCCCCTCCATCGGGCTGAGATAGCCGGCAACGTCACTTTCTGCCGAAAACGACCACCCCGGACAAAAGCCTTGTCTTGTCGCGAAAGCCGATGTTATGTTTCTAACACGAGATACAAAAATGAAACACAAATAACATTTCCAGCGAACGCCCGGCGAGATGGTCATGGACAAGAACAGTTTCCAAGTCACCCTGGAACAGCAGTTTGCAAGCCTGACCCCCACCGGCAAGCGCATCGCCACCTACCTGCTGGCCAACCTCCAGCAGTTGCCCTTCGAGACCGCCGACAGCATCGCCCAGCAAGCCGGCACCACGGGGATTTCCGTGGGGCGCTTCCTGCGCTCGCTGGGCTATCGCAACCTGGATGACGTCAAGCAAGGCCTGCGCGGCGATGCCCCGGCCTCCTGGCTGATCACCGATCGGCTCGGCGCCTTTCGCAGCGAAGCCCATCAGGACGATGCCCTGGAGCGCTCGATGCATCGCGAGATCGAGGCCATCCAGCATGTCTATGGCCTGGCCCGCAGCCAGCCCTTCGCCGCCATCGTGCAACAGATCGTCGAGGCCGACGCGGTGTTCATCATCGGCATCCAGTCGACCCGGGGCATCCTCAACGCCTTCCACAGCCACCTGGAATACATCCGGCCCAAGGTCTACTACGTGGACGGGCTTTCAGGCATCTACGCCGAAACCCTGAACTCCGGCTTTGCCAAGCCCTACGCGATCATCTCCGACTTTCGCGCCTACTCCAGCATCACCCAGACCTTCTGCGAAGTGGCCAATGCCAACGCCCTGCCCCTGGCCCTGGTCACCGACCTGCAGTGCCCCTGGGCCCGGGACTACCCGCTGGACCTGCTGCAACTGAAAACCGATGTCGGCCAGTTCTGGGATTCCCTCGCGCCCCTGACCTGCCTGTTCAACCTGATGGTGTCCGCCGTGGCCGAGGGCTATGGCGAGCGCCTGGACCAGCGCCTGGCCAAGAACCGACAGTTGCAGGAAGCCTTCGGCCAGTTCGAGTCCTGACCTTCAAGCGTTAACCCAGATGGAGTGAGTGAGTGAACAACAGCCCCCTTGTCGAAATCGACGCCCAGCGCCATCAGCTTCAGATCGACCTGATCTACGCCAGCGCCGACAACCTGGCCGGCCAGGTGATCTATCGCAACGCCCGCTGCCTGCTGCACAAGGACGCCGCCGCCTGCCTGTACAAGGCCAGCCAGCTGGCACGCATGGCCGGCCTGGGCCTGCGCATCTACGACGCTTACCGCCCGGCCTACGCCCAGCACCTGCTGTGGCAGGCCCTGCCCAACCCGGACTACGTGCGCGACCCGCGCCTGGGCTCGCACCACACCCGGGGCGTGGCCGTGGACCTGACCCTGGTGGATGAAACCGGCCAGCCGCTGGACATGGGCACCGCCTTCGACGCCATGGAGCCCAAGTCGCACCAGTTCTACAGCGACCTGCCGCCCCAGGTGCAGCGCAACCGCCTGATGCTGCTGGGGATCATGCTCAGCGCCGGCTTCGAGGCCATCCCCACCGAGTGGTGGCACTACGAGCTGCCCAACGCCGAGGACTTTCCCCTGATCCAGGAGCACGACCAGCCCTTCGAACACTGATTTCCCGCTCCCCACCGGCCACAACAACAGGCAGCTAACTGCCCCAAGCCGGTCCTACTGCAACACTGCTTCAGCAACAACTGCCCGGTTATAGCTTTTATAAAAAACCTGACGAACTTCCCAACATCGAATGATCAAGGAAACCGGCATGACCCCTAACCGCAATCACCCTGATGTGCGTCTGTCCACCCGTGTCGCCCTGTCCCTGCTGTGCGCCGCCCTGAGCCTGGGCGCGTGGCAGGCAGCCAGCGCCGCCGCGCCCAAGGACACCCTGATGATCGGCAAGGCCGCCGACCCGCAGACCCTCGACCCCGCCGTAACCATCGACAACAACGACTGGGCCGTGACCTACCCGGCCTACCAGAAGCTGGTGACCTACAAGGTCGAGAACGGCAAGGGCAGCACCGAAGTCCAGGGCGACCTGGCCGAGAGCTGGAGCACCTCCGCCGACAACCTGACCTGGGATTTCAAGCTCAAGCCGGGCAACAAGTTCGACGACGGCAAGCCGGTGGACGCCGCCGCGGTGAAGTTCTCCTTCGACCGCCTGATGCAGCTCAAGCAAGGCCCGTCCGGCGCCTTCCCGGATGACATGAGCGTGGCCGTGGTCGACCCGCTGACCGTGCGCTTCACCCTGAAGAAACCCTACGCGCCCTTCCTCTACACCCTGGCCCACAACGGCGGCGGCATCATCAACCCGGACGTGGCCAACAAGGGCGAGGACGTCAACGCCTACCTCTCGACCCACACCGCCGGCTCCGGGGCCTTCCGCCTGAGCAACTGGCAGAAGGGCCAGGCGCTGACGCTGGAACCCAACAGCTATTACGCCGGCCCCAAGCCGAGCCTGAACAAGGTGGTGATCAAGATCATCAGCGAGGCCTCGGTGCGCCGCCTGCAACTGGAACGCGGCGACCTGGACATCATCGAGGACATGCCCGAAGACCAGCTCGGCACCCTGGCCGGCAAGCCAGGCATCGTGATCCAGACCTTCCCCTCGCTGCGGGTCAACTACCTGTACCTGAACAACAAGCGTGCGCCCCTGGACAACGTCGAAGCGCGCCAGGCACTGGTCCAGGCCATCGACTACAAGGGCATCGTCGACGGCATCCTCAAGGGCCAGGCCAAGCTGATGAACGGGCCGATCCCCGACGGCATGTGGGCCCACGACCCGAGCCTGCCGCTGATGCAGCAGAACCTCGACGGCGCCAAGGCCAGCCTGGCCAAGGTCCCGCAGAAAATCAGCAACCTGACCTACCTCTACTCGGACAAGGACGCCAACTGGGAGTCCATCGGCCTGACCCTGCAAGCGGGCCTGGCGCCCCTGGGCATCAACCTGAAGATGGAGAAGCTGGCCAACGCCACCATGCGTGAACGGGTGGGCAAGGGCGACTACGACGTGGCCATCGGCTCCTGGAGCCCGGACTTCGCCGACCCCTACATGTTCATGAACTTCTGGTTCGACTCCAGCCTGCAGGGCTTGCCGGGCAACCGCTCGTTCTACAGCAACCCCGAGGTGGACAGCCTGATCCGCGATGCCGCGGCCACCAACGACACCGCCAAGCGCATCGAGTTGTACCAGAAGGCGCAGAAGATCGTCCTCAAGGACAACGTCTACGCCTACCTGTACCAGAAGAACTACAGCCTGCCGATGCGCGATTCGGTGAAGGGCTACGTGTTCCACCCGATGCTGGAACAGGTGTTCAACATCGCCGAAATCAGCAAGTAGGACCGGCCCTGCGTTCCCCGTCGCCGGCCCCTGAAACGGGGCGGCGCCGGGTTGCCGTGTCCCCGGCGAGGGGCCGTCGTGCCCCCTGCCGTTCGTCAAGCGTTAACGAGGTTGCCTCATGGCCTTCCTGAATATGTTGCGCAAACGCCTGCTCGGCCTGTTGCTGGTCGTGGTCGGGGTTTCGCTGATTACCTTCACCATCTCGCACCTGATTCCCGGTGACCCGGCGCGGCTGATCGCCGGCGACCGGGCCAGCGATGCCATCGTGCAGAACATCCGCCACCAGCTGGGCCTGGACCTGCCGCTGTACCAGCAGTACGGGCGCTACATGCTCGACCTGCTGCACGGCGACCTGGGCACCTCGATCCGCACCAGCCGCCCGGTGCTGGAGGACCTGCAGAGCTTCTTCCCGGCAACCCTGGAGCTGGCCCTGGCCGCCCTGCTGCTGTCGGTGCTGGTGGGGGTGCCACTGGGGGTACTGTCGGCGGTCTATCACAACCGCTTCATCGACCAGATCGCCCGCACCCTGGCGGTCACCGGCATTTCCACCCCGGCGTTCTGGCTGGGGCTGGGGCTGATCGTGCTGTTCTACGGCCACCTCGGCTGGATGCCCGGCAGCGGGCGCCTGGACGAAGGCCTGGAGCCGCCGCCCACGGTCAGCGGCTTCTACCTGATCGACTCGCTGCTGGCCGGGGACATCCCGCTGTTCCTCAATGCCCTGCAGCACCTGATCCTGCCGGCGGTGACCCTGGGCTTCGTCAACCTCGGGGTGGTGGCGCGGCAGATCCGCTCGGCGATGCTCGACCAACTCGGCGAGGACTACATCCGCACCGCCCGGGCCTACGGCCTGTCGCGCTGGGCGGTGATCCTGCGCCACGCCCTGCCCAACGCCCTGATCCCCTCGGTGACGGTGCTCGGCCTGACCCTGGGCGATTTGCTGTACGGCGCGGTACTGACCGAAACGGTATTCGCCTGGCCGGGCATGGGCGCCTACGTGGTGAAGTCGATCCAGGCCCTGGATTTCCCGGCGGTGATGGGCTTCGCGATCCTGGTGTCGTTCATTTATGTGCTGCTGAACATGGCGATCGACCTGCTGTACCGGGTGATCGATCCGCGCATTGGCGAGGTAAGTTGAGATGTCCGCTCCCTTGAACATTCCCCTGCCACAACCCACCGCGCAGGCCAGCGGCTGGCGCACCCGCCTGGCCTACCTGGGCTACCGCGTGCGGCAAAGCCCGCTGACCATCGCCGGGCTGTGCATGACCCTGCTGGTGCTGCTGTGCATGGCCTTCGCCCCCTGGCTGTCGAGCCATGATCCCAATGCCCTGAACCTGGCCCAGCGCCTGGCCGCTCCCAGCGCCGCCCATTGGTTCGGCACCGACGAAGTGGGCCGCGACCTGTTCACCCGGGTGCTCCACGGCAGCCGCCAGTCGGTGGGCGTGGGCCTGTTCGTGGCCTTCGCCTCGTGCCTGGCCGGGGGCCTGTTGGGCTGCCTGTCGGGGATCATCGGCGGGCGCTTCGACAGCCTGATCATGCGCCTGATGGACATCATGCTCTCGGTGCCATCGCTGGTGCTGATCATGGCCCTGGCCGCCGCCCTGGGCCCGAGCCTGTTCAACGCCATGCTGGCGATCACCCTGGTACGCATTCCGTTCTATGTGCGCCTGGCCCGGGGCCAGGCCCTGAGCATCCGCCAGATGGGCTACGTCAAGGCGGCCCAGACCTACGGCGCCGGGCGCTGGCACATCGTAAGCTGGCACGTGGGGCGCAACGCCATGCCGCCGCTGCTGGTGCAACTGAGCCTGGACATCGGCAGCGCCATCCTCATGGCCTCGGCCCTGGGCTTCATTGGCCTGGGTGCGCAGCAGCCCACCGCCGAATGGGGGGCGATGGTGGCCACCGGGCGCAACTTCATCCTCGACAACTGGTGGTACTCGACCTTCCCCGGGCTGGCGATCCTGTTCACCGCCACCGGTTTCAACCTGCTGGGTGACGGCATCCGTGACCTGCTCGATCCACGACAACAGGGGAAATGACCATGAGCTCATCCGCCGTTCTCAACATCGACAACCTGAGCCTGGAATTCCCCGCCTACCGCAGCAATGTGCAGGCCCTCAACGGCGTGTCGCTGCACGTCAACCCGGGGGAAATCGTCGGCGTGGTCGGCGAATCCGGCTCGGGCAAGTCGGTGACCGCCATGCTCAGCCTGCGGCTGCTGCCCGAGCGCAGCTACCGCATCACCTCCGGCAGCCTCAGCCTGCTGGGCCGCGACATGCTCGCCACCCCGGAAAAACAGCTGCTGCAGATCCGCGGCCGCGATGCGGCGATGATCTTCCAGGAGCCGATGACTGCCCTCAACCCGACCCGGCGCATCGGTCGGCAGATGCTCGACGTGATCATCCATCATCAGCGCCTGAGCCAGGAACAGGCCCGGGCCAAGGCCATCGACCTGCTGCGCGACATGCACATCGCCGACCCCGAGCAGGTGCTGCAGGCCTACCCCTTCGAGCTGTCCGGCGGCATGCGCCAGCGGGTGATGATCGCCCTGGCGTTTTCCTGCGATCCGCAGTTGCTGATCGCCGATGAACCCACCACCGCCCTGGACGTGACCGTGCAGCGCCAGGTGCTGCTGTTGCTGCGCGAGAAAGCCCGGCAACGGGGCACCGCGATCCTCCTGATCACCCACGACATGGCGGTGGTCTCGCAGTTCTGCGACCGGGTCTATGTGATGTACACCGGCGCCGTGGTGGAGCAAGGCAGTACTGCCCAGGTCATGCTCGACCCGCAACACCCCTACACCCGTGGCCTGCTCAGCGGCCTGCCGGAGCAAGTGCGCCCCGGCGAGCCGCTGCTGACCATTCCCGGGCAGGTGCCCAACCTTGCTCACCTGCCCGGCGGCTGCACCTTCCGCGAGCGCTGCAGCCAGGCCATGGCGGTGTGTGCCCAACGGCCGCCGCTGCATTCGATCAACGCCAGCCAGCAGCACAAGAGCGCCTGCTGGCTGGCTGCCCCGGAGTCCGCCCAATGAATGCTTCGCAACCCCGAGCCGGCAGCGAGCCGCTGCTGCGCCTCAACGATGTACAGGTGCGCTTTCCCCTGAGCAACGACTGGCTGGGCCGGCCGCGGGCCTTCGCCCATGCCCTGAACGGCATCGACCTGGAACTGCGCCCCGGGGAAACCCTGGGCATCGTCGGCGAATCCGGCTGCGGCAAGAGCACCCTGGCGCAACTGCTCATGGGCCTGGTCAAGCCCAGCAGCGGCGACCTGCGCTGGGCCTACGCCAGCGACCGCGAGCGCCACAGCCACGTGCAGATCGTGTTCCAGGACCCGCAGTCGTCCCTCGACCCGCGCCTGCCGATCTGGAAGATCATCACCGAGCCGCTGTTCGCCCTGGGCAACACCCCGGTGGCGCAGATGCGCGAAATCGCCGCCAAGGTGGCGCAGCAGGTAGGCATCCGCGGCGAATACCTGGAGCGCTACCCGCACCAGTTCTCCGGCGGCCAACGCCAGCGCATCGCCATTGCCCGGGCCCTGGCGTCGAACCCGGACATCATCGTCCTCGACGAACCGACCTCGGCCCTGGACATCTCGGTGCAAGCGCAGATCCTCAACCTGCTGGCGGACCTGCAACGCAGCCGCGGCCTGACCTTCGTGCTGATCTCCCACAACGTCTCGGTGGTCCGGCACATGGCCGACCGGGTGGCAGTGATGTACCTGGGGCAGATCGTGGAGCTGGGCAGCGCCGAACAGGTGCTGGAGCGCCCGCGCCACCCTTACACCCAACTGCTGCTGGATGCGGTGCCGCGCCTCGGTGCGCCCCTGGCGGACAGCCAGCTCTCGGCGCCCACCGAACTGCCGGGCAACCGCAAGCTGCCCGCCGGCTGTTTCTTCTTCGACCGCTGCAGCCGCCGCGGCCCGGGCTGCGAGCTGCCGCAACAGCTGCTGGGCGATGCGACGCAGCAAGTGCGTTGCCATCGGCAACAGCTCACCGGGTGATCCCACCGCGCCACGCCGCCGGCCACGGCGTGGTGCTTGCTCCCGGCGCGCCCAGGGCTTAAACAAGCGCCTTCTCTCTGACGTTGCAGGAACCTCTCTCATGGAAAGCAGCTGGCTGACCCACGCCAAACGCCTGCAAGCCATCGCCTCCACCGGCCTGCATTTTTGCCGCGACGTGCATGATCGCGAGCGCTACCAGGAAGTCGCCGAGATCGCCCACGACATGCTCGCGCAGCTGGGCAACGTGCCCCTGGAACGCATCAACGAACTGGTCTCGGACTTCGCCCAGCGCTACTCGACGCCGATGGTGGAAGTGCGCGGCGCGCTGATCGAGGACGGCAAGATCCTGCTGGTGCGCGAGCAGCACGACGGCCTCTGGGCCTTGCCCGGGGGCTACGCCGATGTGGGCCTGTCGGCGGCGCAGAACATCATCAAGGAAATCCGCGAAGAAGCCGGGCTGCAGGTTTCGGTGCGCCAGCTGTACGGCCTGCGGCACAAGGCCAAGGGGCCCTACAAGCCCGATCACCGGGACTTCTACAAGCTCTACTTCCTCTGCGAACGGCAAGACGCCGAGGCCCCGATGGCCGGCAGCGAAACCAGCGACGCGGCGTTCTTCGCCCCGGACCAGTTGCCGCCGCTGTCCCAGGGACGCACTGTGGAACGGGATATCCAGGAGGCCTTCGACTTCCACGAAGGCCGGCGCAGCGTGGCCCTCTTCGACTGAGCGTGACGGCGTTAATGTAAAGCACCCTTGACATGAAAAAGCGCCTCCCCTAATGTAAAGGACACTTTACTAAAAGGAGATCGCCCATGGGCACCAAACGCTATTTCAGGGAATTCGGCCTGGCCTTGCTGGCCTACATCGCCTGCGTGCTGCTGAGCAGCCACTGGCTGGCGGACATGAACCCGGGCCCGGGCAAGATCGCCCTGGCCCTGGTGCCGGTGGTCCCCATGGTGGCCATGGCCCTGGCGGTGGTGCGCCAGTTGCGACGCATGGACGAACTGGCCCGGCGCATCCAGCTCGAAGCCCTGGGCCTGTCCTTTGTCTGCACCGCGCTGATCACCTTCAGCTACGGCTTCCTGGAAACCGCCGGCCTGCCCCGGCTCTCGATGTTCTACGTATGGCCCGTGATGGGGCTGGTCTGGGCCCTGGCCACGGTGGCCGGCGTGCGGCGCTACCGATGAACAACCAACTGCGCGAACTGCGCACCCGGCAAGGCTGGTCCCAGGCCGAACTGGCCACCCGCCTCGAGGTGTCACGGCAGACGGTGAATGCCATCGAGACCGGGCGCTACGACCCCAGCCTGCCCCTGGCGTTCAAGATTGCCCGGGCCTTCCAGTTGCCCATCGAAAGCATTTTCAGCCCCGACGAGGACTGAACCGCCGGTGAACCAATCTGGCCCAAGGGTGCACCGCTTTCGCCCCCGGGCCACAGGCACCCGGTGCAGGGGCACGGGCATCGGCTATAACTGCTGGGGCGCCCGGCCCTGCCGTCAAGGATTGGCACGGCGCCTGCAACAGCGTGGCATCACTGCGACCAGGGACAGGCCCATGACCCAGCACGAACCCGGCAACGACTACCCCTTGAGCGAAGTTCCGCAGCACGCCCGCAAGGGCCTGGCCTCCATGGCCATGGTGCTGCTGGGCTTCACCTTCTTCACTGCCACCATGTTCGCCGGCGGCAAGCTGGGGGTGGCCTTCGACTTCACCACCCTGCTGGTGGTGATCCTCGTCGGCAACCTGCTGCTGGGGATCTACGCCGCCAGCCTGGGCTACATCGCCTTCAAGAGCGGGCTGAACACGGTGCTGATGGGGCGCTTCTGCTTCGGCGAACGGGGCAGCAAGCTCAGCGACCTGATCCTGGGTTTCACCCAGATCGGCTGGTACGCCTGGGGCACCGCCACCGCCGCGGTGGTGCTGGGCAAGTATTTCCAGCTGGATCCGGGTGCGGTACTGGGGCTGATGCTGCTGTTCGGCATGGCCTTCTGCGCCACCGCCTACATCGGTTATCGCGGCCTGGAGATCCTGTCCTGGATCGCGGTGCCGGCCATGGGCCTGCTGTTGCTGCTTTCGATGTGGGTGGCCACCCGGCAGATCGGCGGCCTCGACGGTTTGCTGGGGGTCACGCCTAGCGCCAGCCTGGACCTCTCCAGCGCCATCACCCTGGTGTTCGGCACCTTCGTCAGCGGCGCCACCCAGGCCACCAACTGGACCCGATTTTCCCGCTCGGCGCGGGTGGCGGTGAGCGCCAGCCTGATCGGCTTCTTTATCGGCAACGGCCTGATGGTGCTGATCGGTGCCTACGGCGCCATCGTCTACCAGCAGCCGGACGTGGTCGAAGTGCTGCTGCTCCAGGGTTTTGCCATGGCGGCCATGGCCATGCTGCTGTTGAACATCTGGAGCACCCAGGACAACACCATCTACAACTTCGCCGTGGCCGGCTGCAACCTGTTGCGCACCGACCGGCGCAAGACCGTGACCCTGGTGGGCGCGCTGATCGGCACCCTGCTGGCGATGCTCGGCATGTACGACCTGCTGGTGCCCTACCTGATCCTGTTGGGCACGGTGATTCCGCCGATTGGCGGGGTGATCATGGCGGACTTCTTCTACCGCTGGCGCGGCCGCTACCCGCGCCTGGCCGACAGCCAGTTGCCGGCCTGGAACTGGCCGGGCCTGGCCGCCTATGGCCTGGGCACCCTGGCGGCCTTCTGCTCGCCCTGGGTCGCGCCGTTGGTGGGCATCGGCGTAGCAAGCCTGAGCTATGTCCTGCTCAGCGCCTGGCTCGGCGCCCGCACCAGCGCCACCCTCGACGCCCGGGCCTGAACCCGGGCCTTGCCCTCCCGGCGCGTTCCGGGTCTATCATGACCCGCCCCGAACCACCTGCCTGCTTCGACCGGTACCGGTTGAAGCACAGCCCAATGACCGAGGGACAAGGGCCGCCGCCCGGATCCCACGGCTGAACCGCTGATTGCCCGACCCGAGGAACCGCTCCGATGCTGATCACCAACGCCCGCCTGCGCCACCGTGAAGGCCTGCACCAACTGCACCTGGAAAACGGCCGCATCGCCCGCATCGTCCAGCAGGGCCCGGACGCCCCCACCGCCGCGCCGGCCTTCGGCCCCGAGCACCTGGATGCCGGCGGCAACCTGGTGGTGCCGCCCTTCGTCGAACCGCACATTCACCTGGACGCCACCCTCACCGCGGGCGAGCCGCGCTGGAACATGAGCGGCACCCTGTTCGAAGGCATCGAGTGCTGGGGCGAACGCAAGGCCACCATCACCGCCGAAGACACCCGCGCCCGCGCCCACAAGACCATCCGCGCCCTGGCCGCCCACGGCATCCAGCATGTACGCACCCATGTCGACGTCACCGACCCGGACCTCACCGCCCTCAAGGCCATGCTCGAAGTGCGCGAGCAAAGCGCGCACCTGATCGACCTGCAGATCGTCGCCTTCCCCCAGGAGGGCATCGAATCGTTCCGCAACGGCCGCGAGCTGATGGAAGAAGCCATCCGCCTGGGCGCCGATGTGGTGGGCGGTATTCCGCACTTCGAATACACCCGGGACCAGGGCGTGAGCTCGGTGAAGTTCCTCATGGACCTGGCCGAACGCACCGATTGCCTGGTGGACGTGCACTGCGACGAAACCGATGACCCGCATTCGCGCTTTCTTGAAGTGCTGGCCGAAGAAGCGCGCAGCCGGGGCATGGGCTCCCGGGTCACCGCCAGCCACACCACCGCCATGGGCTCCTACGACAACGCCTACTGCGCCAAGCTGTTCCGCCTGCTGGGGCATTCGGGCATCAGCTTCGTCTCCTGCCCCACCGAAAGCATCCACCTGCAGGGGCGCTTCGACAGCTTCCCGAAACGCCGCGGCGTGACCCGGGTCAATGAGCTGCTGGAGGCCGGGATGAACGTGTGCTTCGGCCAGGACTCGATTGTCGACCCCTGGTACCCCCTGGGTAACGGCAACATCCTGCGGGTACTGGAAGCCGGCCTGCACATCTGCCACATGCTCGGCTACCGCAACTTGCAGAACGCCCTGGACCTGGTCACCGACAACAGCGCCAAGGCCCTGGCCCTGGGCGAGCGCTACGGCATCGAAGAAGGTCGCCCGGCGAACCTGCTGATCCTGTCTGCCGACAGCGACTACGAAATGATCCGCAGCCAGGGCTTGGCGCTGTACTCGATCCGCCACGGCAAGGTGCTGATGCAGCGGCAGATGGCCCAGGTGCAACTGGCCGGCGACTGACCCGTGGCGATGCTTACTTGACCCGAAACGGCTGGGCCGCCATGAACGCCACCGGCAACAGCGGCAGGGCGAGGATCGTCAATACGCCGTCTGCGGTGAGGGTCACCGGCGTCAGCAGCACCTGCCCGACCTTGCTCTTCTCCCGGTACGCCGAGAAGTACAGGGTGTAGGTGCTGTTCAACGCGTTGGCCGGATAGGCGCTGATATCCCGCTTTGACTCAAAGCGGCTGCCGCGAATGGCATAGCGGTGCAACAGGGCGTTTTGCGACCTTGCAACAACGAAGCCCAAAGCCTGGGCTGCATCGATCTGCTGGGCGTCGAGCTGGTCCAGCCCGGGTATCCTCAGGACCAGCTCACCCTCCAGGTTCTGCCACGCATTGACGAGGATCTGCGAAAACTCGGCCTGCATTTTCCCATGCAGGTCCGACTTGATGGCCTTCAGCAACTCAGGATCGACCATCACGAAGTAGTGATACTGCTTGCCAAAAATGACGAAGCTCTTCGCGTCCGCCGTGATGTAGAACTGGCTGACGGTTTCCGTATAGACCTCATTGCTGGCCCGGCTTTCGTACAGCCTGCTGGTCAGACAGCCGCCAAGGCTGCCAGCGACCGCAGCCCCCAGGGCCATAACCGTGCCTTTGAGCAAAGCTCGGCGAGGCGTTCCTTTTTGCATGTCGAGTCCTTTCGGTAAATGTGGGCTGTATCGAGCGACCAGCCGCGACTGCCGCCACGCTATAGAAACTCCAGCCGTTTTGCACTCCGCCACCGCGACTCCGGCGTCCTCACTCAGCCAGTGCCAGCGCCGTGCCGAACAGGCTCACCCGGGTCAACACCCCGTCGGTCTCTTGCAACATCAAGGGCGCGGTGCCGCCCGGCATCAGCACTTCGACCCGTCCGGCCTTGACCCAGCCCACCCGCCACGCCGCGCAGGCCACGGCGCTGGCGCTGGTGCCCGAAGAGGCGGTCGGCCCTTCGCCCCGTTCGAACACCCGGGCGACGATGCGCTGCGCCGATTCCCGCGCCGCCCATTGCAGGTTGACCCCCGCCGGGCAGGGTTCGCCGCTGCCCAGGGGCAAGGCAAAAGCAGTGGCCGTCAGCCCTTCGGCCAGGGGCGCTTCGAGCATCTGCGGGTTGCCGGGCAAGGCCTCGGCATCCTCCAGCAGGGTCACGCAGTGGGGGTTGCCGATGCGCACGAACTGGCTGTGCTCCCACCGCGGGTCGAGTGCCTGCAACGGTGCCACCCGGCTCAGCTCGCGACCGTTCAGGGTCACCGTCTCGACGCCAATGGCGGCCACCGCCTCGGGCCCGAAGGACGGCTGGCCGAGGTCCAGCCAGAACCCTGGCACCCCCGCCACCCGGGCCGGCTCCACCACGGTGGCCACCGGCGAGGTACCGGTGGGCTGGTCATGGTGCACCTGCAACAGGGTTGGCCCCTGCTCGGCCAGCAACCCCTGCTCGGCCAGGGCCTGGGCAAAGATGGTCAGGCCATTGCCACTGCGCTCGGCCAGGGTGCCGTCGGTGTTGACGATCAGCAGATCGAAGGGCGCCACGTCCTGGAACGGCCCCACCAGCAGACCGTCGCTACGGTGGGCCTTGGCCCCCGGCGGGCGGGTGCCCGGAGCCCAGTCACAGAGGGCGGCGATGGCCTGCTCGCTCCACAAGCGCCGGTCCCGCGCGGCCTGGGCGGCGCTGCCGGGCAAGGCGACCCCCAGGCTGCGCAACCGCGCGGGTGTCACCACCCCATAGATGTTGCCCCGTGCATCGTAGAACGCCGCCATCACACCGCCTCCTGGAAAACCGAGCCGCTGACATTACGGAGAAACCGGCGGCTCGACCAGAGGACAACACCGGCTCAGGCCGGCAAGACGACCTGTGCGCGGTACCCCAGCCGACGCCACCTGCCACAGAAGCCCCTGGGTTCGTGGCTTTCTCGGGCAAGCCCCACAGGCCCCCTGAACCTCAGCCGGCCGTGGGCACTTCCAGGCCGACCTTGACCCGGTTCATCGCCACCAGGGTCTTGAAGCGCTTGACGTTGGGGTTGTCGAAGAACAGTTCGCGGGTCAGCTGGGTGTACTGGGCCATGTTGCGCACGCAGAAAATCAGCACAAAATCGCACTCGCCGGCCACGTAGTAGCACTGCTGGACCTGGGGGCAGACCTGGAAGTTGCGCTTGAGGGCGTCGATCTGGTCGATGCGCTCACTCTCCACTTCCACCTCGACGATAATGCTCAGTTCGTGCCCCAGGGCGTCCGGCGCGACGATGGCGCTGTAGCGCTCGATCACCCCCTCGTCGCAGAGGCGCTTGAGCCGCCGGTTGACCGCCGCGGTGGACAGGTTGACCCGCAGCCCCAGCTCGCTTTGCGCGGTGCTGGCGTCACGTTGCAGCTCGGCGAGCAGCTTCAGGTCGTAGGCGTCGAGGCTGGCATTCATGGGCAGGAAAACTCCGGGAAGGAACGGCACGCACTGCAACGTTTTTGTGCACAGCCGCCGATTATGCGAAACAAACCGCCGGCCTGCGCAAATTTATTTCACCCGCAACCCTGTGCAGAAGCACTGCGCTGCGGATTTCTGCAACCTTCGAGGGCCAGATTTGTCACAATCCCCACCCGGCCGCCATCACGCCATGGGGGCATCAGGCGGCCGGCAGCGAGTTCGATCGCCAAGGATTTTTATGACTGCCAGCAACACCCACTTCCAGGCCACCCCCGGCCGCCTCGAACAGATGTCCACGCGCATCGCCTTTTTCATCGCCGGCTTCGGCATTGCCGCCTGGGCCCCGCTGGTGCCCTACGCCAAGGCCCGGGCCGGGCTCGACGAAGGCACCCTGGGCCTGTTGCTGCTGTGCCTGGGGGTGGGCTCGATCCTTGCGATGCCGATTGCCGGCGCCCTGGCCGGGCGCTTCGGCTGCCGCAAAGTGATGGCCGGCGGCACCCTGCTGATCTGCCTGGCCCTGCCCTTGCTGGCCACCCTGACCTCGATTCCGCTGCTGATGGCCGCGCTGTTCATGTTCGGCGCCGGGCTGGGCGGCGTGGATTCCACGGTCAACCTGCAAGCGGTGATTGTCGAGCGGGCCAGCGGCAAGACCATGATGTCGGGCTTTCACGGGCTGTTCAGCCTGGGCGGGATCGTCGGCGCCGCGGGGGTCAGCGCCCTGCTCGGCCTGGGCCTGTCGCCACTGGGCGCGACCCTGGTGGTGATCGCCCTGATGCTGCTGGCGCTGCTCAAGGCCGCGCCGCACATGCTGCCCTATGGCAGCCAGAGCTCGGGCCCGGCCTTTGCCGTGCCCCATGGTGTGGTGCTGTTCATCGGCTGCCTGTGCTTCGTGGTGTTCCTCGCCGAAGGCGCGGTGCTGGACTGGAGCGCGGTCTTCCTCACCGCCGAGCGCGACCTGGATGCCGCCTACGCCGGCCTGGGCTACGCCGCCTTCGCCCTGACCATGACCCTGGGCCGCCTGACGGGCGATGCCATCGTCCATCGCCTGGGCGCGCGCCGGGTGATCATCATCGGCGGCACCACCGCCGCCGCTGGCCTGTTGCTGGCGACCCTGGCCCCGGCCTGGGAGGCGGCGCTGGTGGGTTATGCCCTGGTGGGCGCGGGTTGCTCGAACATAGTGCCGGTGCTCTACACCGCCGTGGGCAAGCAGAACGTAATGCCCGAAAGCATCGCCGTGCCGGCCATCACCACCCTGGGTTACGCCGGCATCCTGGCCGGGCCGGCGGTGATCGGCTTCATTGCCCATGGCAGCAGCCTGAGCGCGGCCTTCGGCCTGATCGCCGTCCTGCTGCTGGCGGTGGCCGCCAGCGGCAAGGTGCTCAAGGTCTGAGCCACTAAAGCACAGCATTGCACCAGGGATTCGCCGCCCTCCCTGTAGGAGCTGGCTTGCCAGCGAAGGGGCCGCCAATCAGGGCCCATCCTCCAGAACCTGCGCCGCTCGGGGGATTCGCCGGCAAGCCGGCTCCTACAGGCGCCGCCCTCCCTGTAGGAGCTGGCTTGCCAGCGAGGGGCCGCCAGCCATGGCCCATCTCCCAGAACCTGCGCCGCTCTGGGGATTCGCCGGCAAGCCGGCGCCTGTTGCGGGGGTCAGAAGCCGACGCTGGCCTGGACAAAGAAGGTCCGGGGCGCGCCCACGTAGATCCCCGAGTTGTTGTCGCTGGAACGGGTGAAGTACTGGCGGTCGAAGACGTTCTTCACGCCGGCCCCCAACTTCAGGTTCGACAACTGCGGCCCGAAGTCATAGCCACCACGGATGTTCCACAGCACATAACCCGGCATGTCGCCGTACCGGCCATCGGCGCTGCCATCGGTGATGTAGTTGCCGTTGAAGCTGCCGTTGGCGTTCACCCCGGTGCCCGGCGAGTGCTGCTTGGACTGGGCGAAGGCGTCGATGTTGTAGGTCCAGCGGTCAATGTCGTAGCGCAGGCCGACAGTGGCCACCTGGCGCGAGTAGAACGGCAGGTCGCGGCCCTTGAAGCCGGGGATCTCGCCTTCATAGCTGGCGCGGGTGTAGGTGAAGCCGGCGTTGGCGGTCAGGCCGTCAAGGCGCGGGTCCAGGGCTGCCAGGTCGTAATGCATCGAGGCCTCCAGGCCCTGGTGCTTGGTGGCCCCCAGGTTGGTCCAGCCCACGTCGTTGCTGATGTATTGCAGCTCGTCGTCGAAGTCGATGTAGAACAGCGTCACTTCACCGCCCCACACATCATCGTTGTAGCGGGTGCCGATCTCGTAGGTCTTGGCCTTCTCCGGGCTCAGGCCGTTGGCGGTCTGGTCGCCCTTGCCGCCCTGGCCCAGCTGGAAGTACTGCAGGCTGCCAAAGGAAGTCTCGTAGTTGGCGAACAGCTTCCAGGCATCGGACAGGTGATACATCACGCTCAGGGCCGGCAGCGGTTCGTTGCTGTCGATGCTGCGGCGCTTCTCCTGCACTCGCACGCCGTTGGTGCCCGGGACCGGCCGGTCGTGCCAGTTGGTGCTGATGTCCTCGAAGCGGATGCCCGGGGTGATGGTCCAGTTGCCGACGTCGATCTTGTCGTCGATGTAGTAGGCATTGGCCTCGGTGCCGCCGGTACGGTCCTGGTAGACATGGCCGTCGGAATCCGCGGTGAGCACCGGCTGGTTGTTCACCAGGGCCACGCGGCTGGCCTGTTCATGCATGCCTTCCTTGAGGTAGCGATAACCCACGCTGACTTCCTGGGTGGTGGGCCCCAGGTCGAACACATGGGACACCCGTGGCTCGATGCCAAAGGTGTAGTAGGTGCGCGGGTAGGAGACCAGGGTCTTCTGGTCGCTGGCGGCAATGTTGCTGCCGCGGAAGCTGTCGGAGTAGTAGGTCAGCACTTCGAACTGGGTGCGGTCGCCGACCTGGCGCTGGTACTTGAAGGACACATCCTTGCGCCGGCCGCTGAAGTTGTCCCAGTCGCGATCGGAGTCGTAGGGCTTGGCGTCGTACTGCTTCTGGGTCAGGCCGCCGGGCATGTCGGCGGTGGCGTCGTAGTAATGCAGGTTGAACCAGAACTCGTCCTGCTCGGTGGGTGCCCAGTGGGTCTTGAGAATCACGTCGTCGATGTCGTTGCCGTTGTTGCCCTCGCGGTAGCCATTGCCGTTGACCCCGGAATACAGCAGCGCCACCCCCAGGCCGTTGTCCGCAGTGCCGCCGAGGAAAGCCGTGTCGATGTGCTTCCAGCCGCCCTGCCGTGAGGTTTCCAGGGTGGTGCCGATTTCCCCGGTGGCCTTTTCCGGAATCGCCCGGGTCACGAAGTTGATCACCCCGCCGACGTTCTGCGGCCCGTAGCGTACGGAACCGGCGCCGCGCACCACATCGATGCTGTCCAGGTTGCCGGAGGAAATCGGCGCCATGGACAACTGCGGCTGGCCATAGGGTGCAAAGGCCGCCGGCACGCCGTCGATCAGCACCGTGGAGCGCGGCGACAGGCGCGAGGTCAGGCCGCGCACGCCGACGTTCAGGGAAATATCGCTGCCACCGGTGCCGTTGGCATCCTGGACCTGCACCCCGGGCACCCGGCGCAGCACGTCGCCGACGTTCATCGCGCCCTGCTCCACCATGGCCTCGCGGCGGATCACCGTACGTGCACCGGGGTGGTTCTGGACCTTTTGCACATCGGCATCGCCCAGCCAGTCGCCCACCACGCTGATGCTGCTGGTGCCCAGCTCCAGGGCACCGCCCGTGGCTGCCGGAGCCGGGCTCAGGGTCACCGAACCGCCGTCGATCCGGTATTGCAGGCCACTGCCCTGGAGCAACTGGCCCAGGGCCTGTTCCGGGGACAGGTTGCCGTCCACCGCCGGGGCCTGCTTGCCGGCCACCAGCTCGGGGCTGAAGAACACCTGCAACGAGGTCTGCAGGCCCAACTGGCTCAGGGCCTGGCCCAGCGGCTGGGCCTGGATGTGAATGGCGGCGGCTTGCCCGGCCTGGGCCTGGGGCAAGGCCGCACTGACCGCCAGGGCCAGGGCCAGGGGCAGCCAGCGGCGCGCGGGCAACGGGGATACGGCGGGAGAAACGGCTATTTTTTTCACGTCGGCGGCAGTCCTGTCGATCACACAAAGGTGCGTCTGTTAATGCAAACCAGTTGCAGTTGGACAAGAAGACGATGAACTGAAAAAAAACCTGAATCTAACGTGAAAAAATTTCCTGGCTACCGTCGGCAAGGGTCCGCACCTCCACCGGCAGGATGCTCGGCAGGGCCTTGAGCAGGGCCTGGGTGTCGTCGGACTTGAACACGCTGGTCAGGCGCAGCTCACCCACTGCGGCGCTGGCCACCCGCAGGGGCTGTTCGCGATAACGCGAGACTTCGGCCACCACCTCGGCCAGGGAGGCGTTGTTGAATACCAGCTTGCCGCTGCGCCAGGCCGTGAGCGCCTCGGGGTTCACCGCGTAGGCCTGAGCCACCTTGCCGTGCTCATCGACATGGGTGCCCTGGCCCGGGGTCAGGGCAATGAAATCATCCGTCGCGGCGTCGCGCCCCTGCACCTTGACCCGGCCCTGCTCCACCGCCACCCGGGTCTGGCGTTCATCGCGGCGCACATCGAAGCGGGTGCCGGTGACCGTGACCTTGCCCGCTCCCGCCGCCACCACGAAGGGCCGATCCGTGTCGTGCTCGACGTTGAACAGGGCTTCGCCTTCCACCAGCTCGATCAGCCGCTGGTTCCGGGCATAACGCACCTGCAGGTGGCTGCGGCTGTTCAGGTCGACCTGCGAGCCATCGGGCAAGGCCACATGGCGGCGCTCGCCCAGGGCGGTCACGAATTGCGCACTGTAGGAAACCGGCTGGTTGAGGCCACTGAACAGCCCCAGGCCCACGGCCAGCGTCGCCACCCCGGCAGCCAGGGCAAAGCGCAGCAGCGGGCGCCGCCGGGCCTTGGCCGGCGGGGTGGCGCACAGCGCTTGCAGGCGCGCCCTGGGCACCAGGTCGGTGGCCGCCCACAGGGCTTCGAGCAACTGGAACTCGTGCCGGTGCTGCGGATCCTCGGCCAGCCACTGCTGGAACCGCAATTGCTGCTCCGGGCTCACCTCGGGCTCCTGCAACCGCGTGAACCAGGCCGCCGCCTCGTCACGAATCCTGGCCTGCGCGCTGGCGCAATCGCGGCTGTCCATCATGCAAATTCCTGTTTGGCAGAGGGTGAGAAATCGCCACGACTGATCATGGGGCCGACCCGTCCAGACGGTCGCGCAGATGCCGCAGGGTGCGGATCATATACTTTTCCACCATGTTCTTTGACAGCCCCAGGCGCTCGGCGATCTCGGCCTGGGTCAGGCCCTCGATCTTCTGCCAGACAAACACCTTGCGACAGTTGACCGGTAACTCGCCAAGCGCCCGTTCGATGGAATCGGCCAACTGGATCGCGTGCATGAAATGCTCCGGGTCGCCGCTGGGCGACACGCTGAGGTGGACCCCCTGTTCTTCCAGGGCACCGCGCCGGTCTTCTCGGCGAAAGGCATCCACGGCGATATTGCGCGCGGTCTGATGCAGGTAGGCCCGCGGCTGCTGCACCGTGGCGGCATCGGATTCCAGCACCCGGACAAAGGTGTCGTGGGCCAGGTCCTCGGCCTGCTGGCGATTGCGCAAGCGCCGGGTCCAGGTGCCGATCAACTCTTCGTAGTGCTCGAAAAAGCCTGGTCTGCGGGGCGGCTTGGCTGTCATCGCGGGGCGCTGGGGAAGTGGGGCGTGAATAGTAATGCTTCGCATTAATGCAGGCAATGGATTCACCGCCCACCTCGCGCCCGGCGGTCGGCCCTAGCGGCTGTACCAGCGCGGCGACTCGACAAACAGGTGAGTCTGCCCCGCCACCAGCCAGTCCCCCAGGCACTGTTGCAGGTGGGCCAGGCAATGCACGGCCAGGTAGATTTCGTGGTACGGAATGGCCATCAGGCGCAGGCTCAGGCCCATGGGCCCGCCTTGTACAATCGGTTCATCTCGGCGCCCTTGTTTTATTTATACCGAACATTTAACCGATATAATGAACAGCAAAATTTATCTGCGTCAAGAGAATCAAGGATAATTTAATAGAGATATGAACGATAAAACGAACGACCCAACCTCCCTGTCGCCCATCGGCCTGCTGGCCATGGCCATCAAGCGCGAGCGCCTGAACGCTGGTTTCTCCATTTCGGAACTGGCCAAGCGGGCTGCGGTGGCCAAGTCCACCCTGTCCCAGCTGGAAGCCGGGCTGGGTAACCCGAGCATCGAGACCCTGTGGGCCCTGGCCCAGGCCATGGGCTTGCAGGTGACGCGGTTTTTCCAGCAACCGGCGCATCAGCTGAAAGTCATCCGTGCCCACGAAGGCACCACCGCCCATGCCGAGGATGCCCACTACGCGGCGACCCTGCTCGATGACTGCCCGCCGGGGGCGCAGCGCGACCTGTATCGCCTGAAGGCGCAACCCGGCCAGGCGCGCCAGTCCAAGGCCCACCTGCCGGGCACCGTGGAACACCTGGTGATCTGCAGCGGGCGGGCCCTGGCCGGGCCTGCGGACAGCCCGGTGAGCCTGGAGGCCGGCGACTACATCCGCTACAGCGCCGACCTGCCCCACCTGTTCGAAGCCCTGGAGGCCGACACCACGGCGATCCTGGTCATCGAACATCGCTAGAGCCCGGGCATTTATCTGCAGGGCCAAGTCTGGAATCATGGCCCCCCGCCTCAACAGGAGTGAGCATCAATGCCGTATTTCTCCCGCCGCGCGCCCCTCCTCGGCCTGCTGCTGGCCAGCCTTGCCGCCCAGGCCGCCCCCAAGCAGGACCAGGACCTTCACATCTACTACAGCATGGTGCCCGGCCAGTTCATGCTGATCGGCAAGGAGCCCGATGGCGGGCCGACCTATTCGGGCACCGCGGTGATCCGCTACGAGAACCAGGCCCTGACCCTGGTCAAGACCATCGACGGCAAGACCACCACCGCCACCGGCAAAGTGGAACGGGCCACCATGGCCGAGGCCGATGTGCTGCGTTTCAGCTGGCCGGGGCACAACGCCACCTGCCTGGTGCGCGGCGACCTGGACAACTACTCACGCTTGAGCTGCTACTGGACCCGGGACGGAGTGGACCACAAGGAACCGGGGCTGGAGGCCTATTTCCCCACCGAAACCTGGCCCGGCCATCAGGACTGAAACCCGCCCTTCTGTGCTCCCCCACTTTAGCGAGCCACGCCATGATCCAGATCGTCGAATACAGCAACCCCCACCATCGCCAGCCCGTGATCGACCTGTGGAACCGCAGCTTCGGCTACGACACGGCCCACAACACCCCGAGCCTGGCCATCGACCGCAAGCTCGCGGTGGATGACGCTCTGTTCTTCGTCGCCCTGGACCAAGGACAGGTCATAGGCACCCTGATGGCCGGCTATGACGGCCACCGCGGCTGGCTCTACGCCCTGGCGGTGGACCCGCAACAGCGCCGGCTCGGCACTGGCCGAGCCCTGGTGCGCCATGGCGAACAAGCCCTGCAGGGCCGCGGCTGCCTGAAGATCAACCTGCAGATCCTCAGCAGCAACGCCGCCGTGCAAAGCTTCTACCAGGCCCTGGGCTATCAGGTCGAACCGCGGATCAGCATGGGCAAGGTGATCAGCGCCAACCTACCCGAACACCTGCGTGGCTCGGGGCCGCCGCCCCGCCGTCACCAGTTGTGCCGGTTGCTGCGCGGTGGCGCCAGCAGTTGCTGGGCCAGGCTGGCAGCCGCCAGCGGCGAGGCACTGTGCAACAGCGGATAACCCCAGAACTTTTCATAGGTATCGGCAAAGGCCTCGACCCCGGCCTGGGCCTCGGGCTCCGGGGCGATGACGATCATGGCCTTGATCCAGCGACGGATCGCCGCCTTGTTGCGTTTCATCCATAACGCCCCCTGCTTGAGCAATGCCTTGCTCTGCTCGGTGTTGCGCTGCGCAGGATCGGGCATGGCATCGCTCATCAGGACGAAGGCCTGACCGCGCTGCATCAACGCCTCCAACTGCTGGAACGGCTCGACTCCCGGCTGCCCGGCGCCTTTGGCGGGGCGCATCCAGACCAGGGGAAAATGCTGATGATCGAAGTACATGGGAACACCTCAAGAAAGCTGATAAACAAGAATGGTTATCATCTTCCCGTATAAACCTGTCCGCATCAGTCGAGATTGACAAATTATTGATCAATCCGGCCAAACGACCGCAGTGATGGAGGTGGCCGTGGCGGTTTTGCAGGCGCTGGTGTGCGTCAAGCAAGGCCCTGCGAGCCTTTGCGCAGCCTCACGGGCTCGGCGGCTACAGGGGTAGGTCGTGTTCCAGGGCCTGGCGGCGTTCGGCAAAGAAGCGCCCCGGCGGCTGGCCGACGGCTTTCTTGAACATGCGGATAAAGGCGCTGGCGCTGTCATAGCCCAGGGTCAGCGCGACCCGTTCCACCGAGTCGCCCCGGCCCAATTGCTTGAGCCCCAGAAGAATGTGCAACTGGCGCTGCCAGCGGCCAAAGCTCAGGCCAGTCTCGGCCACAATCAGACGGCTCAGGCTGCGTTCGCTGAGGCCGATCTGCTCGGCCCATTGCCCAAGGCTCAGGCGGCGTTCCGGCTGTTCAAGGATCTGCCCGGCCAGGCGCCGCAGCTGTTCATGCCGGGGCATGGGCAGGTGGATCTGCTCCCGGGGCGCCGCCGCCAGCTCGTCCAGGGCCACGGCCATCAACCGCCCCTCGGCACCCTGCTGGTCATAGAGATAGGGCAATTGCGCGCAGCGTTGCAGCAGCTCCTGCAATAGGGGCGACACTGCCAGGGTGCAGCAGGCCTGCGGCAGTGAGCGGGCATGCTCGGGTTCGACGAACAGGCAATAGCCCAGGGCGTTCTCCAACCCTTGGACCCGATGGTCGGTGGCGCTGGGGATCCATACCGCGCATTGCGGCGGGGCCAGCCACAGGCCCTCGGCGCTCTCGCAACTGAGCACGCCGGACAATGGGAACAGCAGCTGGGCCTTGCGATGGCTGTGCCACGGCCGCTCCCAGCGCTGTTCCTGAGTCGAGATGCGCAAGGCGCACACCGGGCGCGCAATCGCATCCGGATCCTGGGGCTGATCCTGTTCGTTCAAGACGGGCATCCACCTTCCTCCACGGCATCGGGCCATGCCCGCCATCCGTCTGACGGCCAGGCAAGCCCTGCAAGGTCGAGGATTGTGCCGGGCCCCTGGGGGTTAGCCAAGAACCGCGGGGCACACCGCTATTCATCCCAGTGCCCTAGCGGTAATAGCCATAGCGATAGCAGCAGCCGTGGTAGTGCCCGGGGTAAACCACGCAACCGCCCAGGGAGAGCATGGTGGCCATGACAATCAGCAGTGCAATGCGACGGGACATGGTGAATTCCTCATGGGTTCAGTGATACGACCGGCAAGCGCCGCTGGCGACCATCGCCAGCCGTGGCTGCACGGTTACTGATTCAACGGCGCAGCGCGCAGAGATCCGTCGCCGCCCCTGCACAAATATTTCCAGCCGCCGCTGCCAGCGCCCTGCCCCCGCCAGCTGAACCCGGGTTGAACCAGGCGCGGATAAAAATTTCATTTGCCCGCGACGGATTCCCAGCCCATCTATCGTTGAACCCATCAGCTGCGTTCATCAGCGAACGCAGGCCTGAAGGAGTCATCATGAAGCTTGTCCGTTCCCTGCTGCGTCTGCGCACATTGCTGCTGATCCCCCTGGCACTTGGTGCGCTGGCAAGCACGCCCTCCTATGCCGAAACCATCATCATCCAGCAGGCACCACCGCCCATGCGCTATGAGCCGATGCCGGTGGCCCGCCCCGGCTACGCCTGGGATCGCGGCAACTGGCGCTGGCGCGGGCACGGCTACGTCTGGGTGCCCGGCCACTGGCAACCGGTGATGCAGCGCGGGCGCTGGATGCCCGGCCATTGGCAGGCCCATGGGCCGCGCTGGTACTGGGTCGAAGGCCGCTGGGTGCGCTGATGCCGTGATGCCCTGGACTACCCCGTTAGCGCACCGAGACTTGCCCACTTGAACGAAAACGACCCGGATCTGGAGTTGCTCAAACGCATCGGCAACAACGACGCGCAGGCCGTGAAGGAAATGGTCACGCGCAAGCTGCCGCGCCTGCTGGCCCTGGCCAGCAGGCTGCTGGGGGATGCCGACGAAGCCCGGGACATCGCCCAGGAGAGCTTCCTGCGGATCTGGAAACAGGCCGCCAGTTGGCGCAGCGAACAGGCACGGTTCGACACCTGGTTGCACCGGGTGGCGCTGAACCTGTGCTACGACCGCCTGCGCCGGCGCAAGGAACATGTGCCGGTCGATAGCGAGCACGCCTGCGAGGCCCTGGACACCCGCCCGGCGCCCGATGAACAACTGGAGGCCAGCGCGCAGAGCCGGCGCATGGCCCAGGCCCTGGACCAGCTGCCGGATCGCCAGCGCGAGGCGATCGTCCTGCAGTACTACCAGGAACTGTCCAACACCGAGGCCGCGGCGCTGATGCAGATCAGCGTCGAAGCCCTGGAAAGCCTGCTGTCGCGGGCCCGGCGCAACCTGCGCAGCCACCTCGCCGAGGCCCCCGGCGCAGACCTCTCAGGAAGGAGAAAACCATGACCCCCGAACGCTTCGTGCACCTGGCCGACGCCTATGGCGCTGACCTGCAACGCTGGCCCAGCGCTGAACGCGCCGCCGCCCAGGCCCTGCTCGACTGCGGTGATGCCCAGGCCGTGGCAGCCCTGCGCCAGGCGCACTGGCTCGACAGCCAGCTGGACCGCTACCAGGTGCCCGCACCGAGCCCGGCCCTGGCCCAGCGCATCATCGCCGCCGCGCAGCAGCCCGGCGCGCCGTTCTGGAGCCGCTACGCCGGCTGGCTGGCCTCCCTGGGCTGGGTCGGGGTCGGCCTTACCGGGGTCGCCGCCGGCATGCTTGCGGTGGCCCTGAGCCTGCCGCTGTCGACCTCCGCCGAGGCCCTGCCCAGCGTGTTCGACCAGAGCGATGCGGAATTCGTCCTGAGCATCAATGCCGAGGAGGCCGAACAGTGAGCCTGTCCATGCGTGCGCTGAAAACCTGCCTGGTGCTGTCGCTGCTGATCAACGTGTTCCTGATCGGCGGCGTGGCCGGCGGCCTCTATCAGTGGCTTGGCCACCCCAAGCCGGCCCAGGCCCTGGCGGTACCCCAGCACGGCCTGCGCCAGGCCATGGCGCAGATGCCGGAAGAGCGCCGGCGCCAGTTGCGCCAGTTGCTGCGCCAGACTCGCATCGATAGCCAACCGCTGATCATCGCCGGGCGCGAGGCGCGCCAGGCGGTGGTGCGTGAACTGGGGGCCGAACCACTGGACCGCAATGCCCTGGATGCCCAACTGGGCAAGTCCCGGGATGCCGACATCGCCCTGCGGGCCCGGGTCGACGAGGTCCTGGCCGACTTTGCCGGCAGCCTGTCGCTCAAGGAGCGCCAGCAACTGGTGGACGCCATGTACCTGCGGGGCCCGGGGAAAAACCGCGCAGCCAATAGAGATTGAAGGCCCGGCGACGGATTTCGCCCCGGGCCACGTTCAACCCTCAACCGCCCGCGATGGCCGCGGGCCCACAGCCCCCTCAGGAAACCGCCCATGCTTCGTACGATCCAAAGCATTCTCATCGCCACCTTGCTTGGCACCACCCTGGCAGGCTGCGTGGTGGCCCCGGCCCATCCTCGCCGGCCGCCACCGCCGCCCATTGTCGAGGTGATTCCGATGGCGCCGGCGCCGAGCTATCACTGGGTTGCCGGGCATTACCGCTGGCACGCCGGCCAGTGGGTCTGGACACCGGGGCATTGGCGCTATTGATGGCTAGCCGGCCACCGCTTCCAGCAGCCAGGCCTTGAACGCGCCCATGGCCGGGGTTTCGGCCCGGGACTGCAGGCGGGTCAGCCAGTAGCTGCCGGTGACAATGCCGATGTCGAAGGGCTGCACCACCGCGCCACTGGCCAACTGGCGCTGGAACATCAAGGGCGGCGCCAGGGCCACGCCCAGGCCTTGCAGCGCCGCTTCGAGCATGCCCAGGGACGAGTCGAAGACCACGCTCTGGGGCAACAGGCTGTTGGCCCCCAGCCCCGCCGCCTGGAACCACTGCGGCCATTCGTCGGTGCGGTAGGAGCGCAGCAAGGTCTGCCCCAGCAGGTCCGCCGGGCTGTGCAACTGGCGGGCAAGTTCCGGCACGCACAAGACCGACAGTGGCGCCTGCAACAACGCCAGCGCCTCGATGCCGTGCCAGGCCCCGGTGCCAAAGCGGATGGCATAGTCCAGGCCCTCCGCCGCCACGTCCACCCGGTTGTTGTTGGTGCTCAGGCGCAGGTCGACATAGGGATGGCGTGCCTGGAAGTCCTCCAGCCGCGGCAGCAGCCAGCCCACGGCGAAGGTGCCCACCGCGCCCACCGTCAGCACTTCACGATAGTGCCCACCCTCGAATCGTCCCAGGGTCTGGGCGATGCGGTCGAAGCATTCGCGCAGCACCGGCAGCAGGGTCTCGCCTTCGCTGGTGAGCATCAGGCCCCTGGGCAGGCGCTTGAACAGGGTGACGTTGAGCTGGGCCTCCAGGCTCTTGACCTGGTGGCTGACCGCCGCCTGGGTCACGCACAGCTCAATGGCCGCACGGGTGAAACTCAAGTGCCGCGCCGAGGCTTCGAAAGCCCGCAGCGCATTCAGGGGCAGATGGGGACGGAGCATGGGCATTCCCTAGTTTTTCTAATGGCTCGTGCGAAATATGGTCGTTTGTCGATCTGCCCTAAACTGCCTACATTGGCCTCGCTCGCGCAGCACCGGCCACGCCCTCCTGAGCCAGGAAGGCTTCGCGGGCAGGCCGCCCGAGGCGTTCCCACGAAGAACGCCGGGGCCGCAAAGCCGCTGGGACAAACGCGGCGTACATAACCAGAACCCAGGGAAACCAACCAATCATGCGGCACACAACCTTGACCGGACTAAGCGTCATCAGCGCCTGCGCACTGCTACTGGGCGCCTCCAGCGCCTTCGCCGAGACCACCGCGGACAGCGCTCTGAAAACCACCGTGGACGCCACCATCCGCCCGCTGATGCACCAGCAGGGCATTCCCGGCATGGCGGTGGCGATCATCGCCAACGGCAAGCGACATTACTTTAACTACGGGGTTGCCTCCAAGGACAATCAACAGCCGGTGGACAACGACACCCTGTTCGAGGTGGGTTCGGTGAGCAAGACCTACACCGCCACCCTCGCCGGCTACGCCCAGGCCAGCGGCAAGCTGGCCCTTGAGGACCACGCCAGCCAGTACCTGCCGGCCCTGCGCGGCAGTGCCTTCGACGGCATCAGCCTGCTGCAGCTGGGCACCTACACCGCTGGCGGCCTGCCTTTGCAGTTCCCCGACGAGGTGCAGGGTGAAGACAAGACCCTGGACTACTACAACACCTGGAAACCCACCTTCAGCCCCGGCACCCAGCGCCAGTATTCCAACCCCAGCATCGGCCTGCTCGGCTACCTGGCCGCCCGCAGCCTGGGCCAGCCCTTCGACCGGCTGATGGAGCAGACGCTGTTTCCCAAATTCGGCCTCAAGCACAGCTACATCCATCTGCCCAAGGACCAGCTGGGGCACTACGCCCAGGGCTACGACAAGCAGAACCGGCCGATCCGCCTCAGCCCCGGGCCGCTGGACGCCGAAGCCTACGGGGTCAAGACCAGCGCCCCGGACCTGCTGCAATTCATTGCCGGCAACCTGCAACCGGGCCAGTTCGACCGCCCCCTGCAACAAGCCATGGTGGCGACCCAGAGCGGCTACTACCAGGTCGGCGACATGACCCAGGGCCTGGGCTGGGAGCGCTACGCCTACCCGGTGCCCCTGGCGCGCCTGCTGGCGGGCAACTCATCGGCCATGGCCCTTGAGCCGCACCCGGTGCAATGGCTGACCCCGGCCGCAGCCCCCAAGGCCGACGCGCTGTACAACAAGACCGGTTCCACCAGCGGTTTCGGCGCCTATGTAGTGTTCGTGCCGAGCCAGCAGATCGGCATTGTCCTGCTGGCCAACAAGAACTACCCCAACGAGGAACGGATCAAGGCCGCCCACGCCATCCTCACGGCCCTGGAGACCGGGAAGTAATCAACCCGGCAGCCCCTCCGGTGCCTGCGCCTGCCCGCAACGCCACCTGACCTTCGGTCACGTGGCGTTTTTCCTGTTGCCTCGTCCAGAGTGGCGCCTAGACTCAAACCAGCCCCCTCGACCGCGCACTCGGGCCAGGCCAGCCACTGGCCCGGCGCTTGCGGCGCCGGGCCTGATTCAAGGTTCGCGCTGAACCTTCTGCCAGGCTTTCCGGTCGATAACTGCAACCTGGCCAGGCTTGCCGGCGCTGCTGCGCCGGACATCGCCCGGGCACCACAGCCGCTGGAGAAACGTCCGTGATATCGACCCTGCAGATCGCCAGAATCAAAGCCTGGGGCGCCCATGGCTTCACCGCCACCGGGGTGGTCAGTGCCTTGCTCGCCACCCTGGCACTGTTCGACAACCAGCCCAAGGCCTGCCTGCTATGGCTGGGGGTGGCGCTGCTGGTGGATGGCGTCGACGGCTCCCTGGCGCGCAAGGTCAAGACCAGCTCGGTGCTGCCCAACATCGACGGCTCCGTGCTGGACCTGGTGATCGACTACCTGACCTATGTGTTCATCCCGGCGCTGTTCATCTACCGCTACATTCCCCTGCCGGAATACAGCGCGTTGCTGGCCACCTCGCTGATCCTGCTGTCGTCGCTGCTGTGTTTCTGCAACGTCAACATGAAGAGCCACGACAACTACTTCCAGGGCTTTCCCGCGGCCTGGAACGTGGTCGCCCTGTGCTTCTATCTGATCGAGCCCGGCCCCTGGCTGAGCCTGCTGAGCATCTTCGCCCTGGCCCTGCTGACCGCCACCCGGGTGCAGTTCCTGCATCCGTTCCGGGTACGCAAGTGGATGGGGCTGAACATCATCGTGACCTTCGTCTGGCTGCTCAGCGGCGCATTGCTGATCCTCAGCCACCCGCTGCACAGCCCGCCGATCATGGGCTTGTGGCTGGCAGCCTCGGCCTACTTTCTCGGCGTGTGCCTGTGGCGTTCGGCCCAGGAATGGTTCAGCAAGGCCAGCTGAACCAGTGCCCCGCGAACCATTGCCGGGGCCCGGCAAGCATGCAAGACTCCTGCGCCCAAGCCTCTGCAGCAGAGGCTTGGCGACTATTTGCCCGCCGCCCGCCGCGGATGAGTACCAGGCCAGCCCCCCATGACCCACCTTCCCTTGATCGACCTCTACCCCATCAGCGACAGCCCTCCGGATGAGCGGGAACGGCTGTATCACGAGGCCGCGCTGAAGAACAACTGGCCAACCCGGCCCTTGCGCGTGCAACAGACCGTGCGTAACGCCAGGGACTTTGTGCTGCACACCCTGGGCCACTACGTCGGTTCGGGCGTGGTCAACGAATTCCGCCGCCAACTCCAAGTGCACCCCCAGCTCAGGCAAGCCAAGGCGGCCATGCCCTACCTCAAGGATTCCGCACCGCTCAAGGAGTATCAAAGAGCATCTGGCAAGTTCACTGCGGACACCTTGAATACCGAGGTCAGGCACTTCGGACGGTTTATCGCCCCCGGCCAGGTGCTGTTCCACGGTGGTTCCTGCCGCCCGAGCGAAGTAGCAACCTTCGTCACCAACAAACCGCTCTCGACCTCTTTGTGCCCTCAAATTGCCGCCTGGCATGCGTACAACGACCTGCTCCCGGCCCCCAACCCAGCCCCGGCGATCTGGATCCTCAGCGCGCCCTACGGCAACCGCAAGGCCGTGGTCTATCGCAAAGGCGGCGCCGGCATGGAACATGAACAGGAAGTACTGATCGAAGCAGGCTCCACCATCAGCCCCACGCGTTGCTTCAACGTGCGCACCGCCAGCGCCAATGTCCTGGTGATCGAAGCCAGCCTGAGTTGAAACGGGTGCCTACGGCACCTCGGGCTGGCCGATCGCCGCGCTCAGGGCCAGGGCCAGTTCCGCCACCGAGTAGGGCTTTTGCAGGAATACGAATTCCCGGGTCTGGCCCTGGGCCAGGGCCGGGCTGTAGCCGCTGGTGAGGATGACCGGCAACCGCGGATAGTCGCAACGGATCCGGCTGGCCAGTTCGATACCGCTCATGCCCGGCATCACCACATCGGAAAACACCGCCTGGAATCGGGTCCGCTCCTCGCTCAGGCGGCGCAGGGCCTCCGCCGCGCTGGTGGCCCATTCGGTCTGGTAGCCCAGCTCGTTCAGGGACTGGGCCAGCAGCACGCCGACTTCGGGATTGTCCTCCACCACCAGCAGGGTCATGCCCTGGCCGTCGATCATGGGCACCACCGCCTGGGTTGGCGTCGGCAAGCCGGCCAGGGCCTCCGCGCGCGGCAGGTACAGGGTAAAGCACGTGCCCTGCCCCGGCTGGCTGTGCACCGCCAGGCCGCCGCCCGATTGCTGGGCGAAACCGAACACCTGGGACAAGCCCAGGCCGGTGCCCTTGCCCACCTCCTTGGTGGTGAAGAAGGGTTCGAAGATCCGTTCGATCTGCTGGGGGTCGATGCCGGCGCCGGTATCAGTCAGGGATACCGCGACAAAGTCCCCGGCCTGGGCACCCTGGCTGGCACTGGGGGGAATCTGCGCCACCCGCTCCACAGCCACCACCAGCAAGCCTTCGCCCTGCATGGCGTCCCGGGCATTGACCGCCATATTGATCAGCGCCGTGTCGAACTGGCCGGCATCGGCGTGGATGTAGCAAGGCTGCTGCGGCAACTCGATACGCAGTTCGATGCAGGCGCCGATCAGTGGATTGATCATCTGCGCCAGCAACTGCACGCTGGCGCCGACGTCGAAGGTCTCCGGGCGCAGGTTCTGCTGGCGGGCATACGCCAGGAGCTGGCCGGTGAGCTTGCTGGCGCGGTCGACGGTGTCGGAAATCGCCTTGATGTACAGCTGCCGGCGCTCTTCGCTGAGGTTGCGGCGCAACAGGTCGGTGGAAGAGCGGATCACCGTCAGCAGGTTGTTGAAGTCGTGGGCCACGCCACCGGTCAGTTGCCCCACCGCCTCCATCTTCTGCGCCTGGCGCAGGATGTCCTCGGTCTTGCGCAGCGCCTGGGCGGCCTCGCGCTCGGCCTGCATGTCACGGCCCACGGCGTGAATGTGGCGCGGGTCCGGCACGGCGCTCCAGGCCATCCAGCGATAGGAACCGTCGCGGTGGCGAAAGCGGTTCTCGAAGCGCGAAAAGCTCTCGCCCCGGGACAGATCGGCCGCCGCCCCCGCTGCGGCCAGGCTGTCCTGGGGGTGGATGAAATCGTAGAAACTGCTGCCTTCCAGTTCCTCGCGCTCCCAGCCCAGGAGCTGGGTCCAGGCCGGGTTGACGGCGACGATGCGGCCATTGAAGTCCGCCACCAGCATCAGGTCCGTGGACAGCTGCCAGATCCGGTCGCGCTCCTGGGTACGCTCCTGGACCCGCTGCTCCAGAGACTCATTGAGCCGCCGCAGTTCCTCCTGCGCCTCGCGGGTGGCGCTGATGTCCCGGGAAATGCAGAGGATCTTCTCCGGCTGGCCGGCCGCGTCGAGCATCGGCGTAACCTGCACATCCCACCACTTGGTGCGCCCCTGGAGGGTATCGGCGGCGCCCTGGAACCGCGCCGAGCGACCCTGGCGCGCGGCGGCAATGGCATCCCGGGCCTCCTGGTGGCCCTGGCCCTGCCAGAAGTCCGGCCAGGGACAGCCCCGCACCGCATTGAAATCACTGACCTCCATGACCCGCAGGCCACCTTCGCTCATGAACGACAGCTGGCCATCGAGGTCCAGCACCTTGATGCAGTCGTTGCTGGCGGCCAGCACCCGGGTATTGAGCTCGCGGGTTTCGCGCAGATGCGCCTCGGTCTGCCGGGCGTGCCGGGCCAGCAGCACGCGATCGGTGGTCTCCACGGTGTGGCACAGCACTCCGAGCACCTGTTCGTCGTCCTCGTCATACACCGGGCTCATGGAGAACGACCACCAGGTCAGCTCTTCGCCAGGGTAGCGCTGCATGTTCACCGGCAGGTCTTCGTGGCGGCAGGAGTAACCGAGAAACGCCTGCTCCACCATCGGCTGGACATCCGGCCAGGCATCGGCCCAGAGGGTCTGGATGGTCTGCCCCAGGGCATTGGCCAGGCGCGGGCCGAGGACCGGGCGGTAGGCATCGTTGAAGAAGAACTGCATCTGCGGCCCCCACAGCAGGTACAGGCTCTCCGGGGACTCGAGCATCTGGCTCAAGGTACTGCGCAGCAGGCCGGGCCAGCCTTCACGAGGGCCCACCGCGGTCTGCGACCAGTCGAAGCGACGGATTGCAGCACCGATCTCGCCGCCGCGGGAGGTCTTGGGCGCTGCACCACGAGGTGGGGAAGTAGTCATGAACACATCACAGAAAAGGAAAAAGGCAACACTGCCATCCAATGGCCAGCGCAGGATAACTGACCCCGTGGATCCGCAGAAGTTGGCAAGCGGCAACGCTGATTCGACAACGGCGGCCAAAGTGCCCGGCGAATGCCTTTAAACCCGCGCCGGCCTGGGGCATTCTGCACCGGCATTGCCACCTGCCCGCCGAGAACCGCGCGATGAATACCACCACCTTGCTGCTCTACACCTCCAGCTGTTTTATCGGTGCCCTGATTCCCGGGCCGACCTCACTCCTGGCCATGGCCAACGGCACCTCGCGCAATCGCCAGCTGGTGGCGGTAGGCATGGCCGGTGCGGCACTCTCGGATGTGCTGATCATCGCTGCCGTGGGCCTCGGGCTGGGGGCCATGCTGATGGCCTCGCAGCAGTTGTTCATGGCCTTGAAATGGCTCGGGGTGTGCTACCTGGCCTGGCTCGGCATCCAGCTCTGGCGCAGTGCGCCCCAGGCCCTCGGAGCCCAGCAGGTGCAGGCCGGGTCACGGCGCGTCGAGGTGTTCCGGCGCAGCTTCTCGGTGGCCATGACCAACCCCAAGGTGCTGCTGTTCTTCACCGCGTTCCTGCCGCAGTTCGTCGACCCCGCCCAGCCGGTCCTCATCCAGTACGCCACTCTGGCGCTGGTCACTGCGGTGGTGGAGGTGCTGGTGATGGGGCTGTACGCCGCGGGTGGCGTGCAGGCAGCGAAGTTCCTGACCGCCAGCGGCATGCGCCGGCTCAATCAATGCTGCGGTGCGGCGATGCTGGCGCTGGCGGGGTTTCTAGCGCTGTATCGGCGCAGCTGAAACGCCGCGCCAGGTTTCAGAAGGCCAGCTTGTAACCGATGGAAAACAGCATGACCGCCAGGCACGGGCGCAGGATCTCGTCGGAAATGCGCCCGGTCATGTGGCTGCCGATCCAGATCCCGGGCAACGAGCCCATCAGCAGGAAACCCAGCAGGTGCCAGTCCATGTTGCCCATGCTGGCGTGGCCCAGTCCTGCCACCAGGGTCAGGGGCACGGCGTGGGCGATTTCAGTGCCCACCAGGCGCTTGGTGGCCAGGAACGGATAGAGGATGAACAGCGCCACGGTGCCCAAAGCACCGGCGCCGATGGAGGTCAAGGCGACCATGGTGCCCAGGATCACCCCGGTGACCACGGTCAGGCCATTGAGCCCGCCGGGGCTGGGCTGGTAGTCGCTGCCATGGCGCTGGGCGAAGGCCATGAGTTTCTTCTTGAAGACAATGGCCAGGGCCGTGAGCAGCAGGACAAACCCCAGACCCTGCTTGATCACCGCGTTCAGGGCCTGGGGGTCGGTGTCGAGATTCTTCAGGAACCACAGGGTCAGCGCCACCGCCGGCACGCTGCCCAGGGTCAGCCAGCCGGTGATGCGCCAGTCGATGTTGCGGTTCTTCTGGTGCACCAGCACCCCACCGGATTTGGTGATGGCCGCGTACAGCAGGTCGGTGCCCACGGCCGTGGCCGGGTTGATGCCGAACCAGAGCAGGATCGGGGTCATCAGCGAACCGCCCCCCACACCCGTCATGCCTACGATGAAACCCACTACCAGGCCCGCGACTACAAAACCGAAGTTACCCACATCCATCAATAAAGCCCTACAAATCACGCGGCCAGGTCAAAAACTGGCGGCAGCATAGCGGCTAAAGCTTATGTCCATTTATATGAATAAAATCTAACGTTATAACCAGGACCATTTTTTTCATGCACAAGGCGCATGGCAGCCCCTGCGCAATTGCAGCCGCCACATGCCACGGCGCCCCTGGCACTCGGCTAAAAAAAACACTTGCCGACAGACGCCGAACGCTCTGCGCTGCACATCTGGGCCGCGGCATCCGGTATTCTGCCTGACGCTTGCCGGGGCACCCGGCCTGGCACTCCCCCTGGCTCGTGCCCCACACCCGATTCCAAGGAAGGCCCATGACCTCTGCCGACACCTCGTACCAGATCGAGCACCAACGCATCCGCTTCAGGCGCCAGAGCCTGCAACAGGAAGCCCCCGAAACCGGCGCACCCGGCCGGGGCAACTGGGGGCTGGCACTGTCCGGTGGCGGCATTCGCAGTGCAACCTTCGGCCTTGGGGTGCTGCAGGCCATGGCCCGGGCTCCGGCCCCCGTCGTGGCGCAACCACAGCCTGCGGGCGCACGCGAACACAGCCTGCTGTCGCGCATCGACTACCTGTCCACGGTCAGCGGCGGTGGCTATATCGGCAGTTTCTTCAGCAGCCTGTTCCTCCCCGGGCGCCTGCAGCCGCAGGCTCCCCAGGACCCGGTGGCCCATGCCGCCCACAACGCCTACCAGGCCCTGCGCTTCGAGCCGCCGGGGCGCATCAGCACCGGCGTCGACTACGCCACCCGGCCACCGGGCCAGGGCCCCGCGGCCTGGCTGCGGGAAAACGGCCGCTACCTGACCCCCACCGGCTCCGGTGACATGCTCTACGCCCTGGCCATGACCTGGCGCAACTGGCTGTCGCTGCAGGCCATGATCGGCCTGCCCATCGTGCTGCTGCTCAGCCTGCTGAGCCTGTTCCAGGTCCTGAGCCAGGCCAGCCTGCTGCTCTGGCCGCTGATGGCCAGTGCGCTGTTCGCCCTGCCCTGCGCCGTGGCGTACTGGCTGGTCATTCCCCAGGGCGACCTGGACCGGCCGCCGAGCATGGGCAACGCGGCGTACCGGATCATGCTCGGCATAGTCATCGGCCTGTGGCTCAGCGGCGCCTTGGCCTACTGGCTGGCCCAGTGGCAGGCCGTGGGCGCCCTGACCCTGGGCTGTGCCCTGGTGGGCAGCTGCGCCTTGCTGATCACCCGGCAACTGGTGCGGCGCCTGGCCGACAACCGCGACCCGGCCAAGGACAACGCCTGCGCCAACAGCGTGCGCAACTATCGGGTGCAGATCACCCGCGCCCTGGGCCGGGCGATGGCCGCGGTGGCGGTGCTGGGTTTTCTCGCCCTGCTGGTGACTGCGGCCCAGGCGCTGTACAGCTACCTGCACGACCTGAGGGCCCTGGGCAGCCTGCTGTTGCTGGTGGGCCTGGTGTGGCTGGTGCGGCGCCTGGCCCTGCTCAAGGATGAAAAACGCCTGCCGGGCTGGATGCACAAGCTGCCGCTGGACGTGCTCGCGCTGATTGCCGGCGGCCTGCTGCTGAGCCTGCTGTGCCTGTGCTGGGGCTTGCTGGTGCAGTGGATCGCCCACGACGGCGGGGTGGTGTCCGGCGACCACGCGGTGGCCTGGCGGCTGGCGGCGCTGAGCCTGCTGGCGGCCGTGCTGACCCACATCAGCGGGCGCTTCATCGGTTTCCTTAATACCTCATCGCTGCAGGCCTTCTACTCGGCGCGGCTGATCCGCGCCTACCTGGGCGCTTCCAATGGCCGGCGCTTCAACGGCCCGGCCGCACAGCGCCGCACCTACATGAGCGTGGCCGAGCCCATGTCCAGCGACGACCTGTCGCTGCAGCAGTACTACGCCAGCCCCAGTGCCGGCCCGGTGCACTTGATCAACGTCACCATGAACCTGACCGTCGACCCGGCCGAACAACTGGTGCAGCGCGACCGCAAGGGCAAGCCGCTGTGCATCGCGCCGAACTGGGCACCCGACAGCCCGGCCCCCAGCGCCGAATGCCCGGCAGAACGCTACATTCTCGATGGCACGGCCTATCGTCGCGACCTCGACCATGGCCCGGCCTCGGAGATCATGAGCCCGCTGACCCTGGGCCAGTGGATCGGCGTCTCCGGCGCCGCCTTCAGCACCGGCCTGGGTCGCGCCACCAGCCTCGGCATGTCGCTGGTGCTGGGGCTGGCCAACGTGCGCCTGGGCATCTGGTGGCCCAGCCACTTCCTCGACCCCGGTCAACAGCACTGGGTGCCCCGGGACCTCAAGCCCTGGACCCGCTACGGCACCCAGGCCTACCTGTTCTATGAACTGACCGCGCGCTTTCACGGCTACCGCCGCGACTACCAGTACCTGTCAGACGGCGGGCACTTCGAAAACACCGGTACCTACGAACTGCTGCGCAAGGAGCGCAAGGTGGAATTGATCGTCACCTGCGACGCCGGCTGCGACCCCGACTACCAGTTCGACGACCTGGCCAACCTGGTGCGCCTGGCGCGCATCGACCAGGCGCTGGAGATCCGCGAAGACCAGGGGGTTCTGAGCCATCCGCAGCTCAAGACGGTGTTTGCCAGCCTTGAGGAATTCCGCCAGCCACCGAGCGCCGAGAACCAGAAATGCGCCCTGCTGCTCAACGTCCATGCCCACTCCCCGGGCAGTGACGATGACCTGTGCCAGACGCCCCACTGCCGGATCCTGGTGCTCAAGCCTCGGCTGATCGCCGGGCTGACGCCGGACGTGCTGAACTACGCCCGGACCAATCCGGGCTTTCCCAACCAGAGCACCGTGGATCAGTTTTTCGACGAGGCGCAGTTCGAGAGTTACCGGCAACTGGGCCTGAGCATTGGCCAGGCAGTCTTCGGCACCCAGTGCCAGCCCAGCGAGATTGCCCAGGCGTTGTGGCGGTATCTGCAATAGCCCCGGCAGCACCGGGGCCTGCCGGTCAAGGGGTCTTGTGCCGCTTCACCGCTTCCAGCCATTGCGCTTCAAGGCGTTCCTGGTGCGGGTCGATGCCATGCTCGGCCAGCAGCGCCAGATGCCGCTCCACCTCACCGTGCATCTGCCCGTGGGCGCTGGAGTTGGCGTCCAGCTGGTGCATCTGGATCAGCCCCAGGTGATAGAAGCGCAGCAGCTTGAGGGCCGCAGGATCACCCGCCGCAACCCCGGCGGTGACCTGGTGCATGACGTTGGTCACCCGCATCAGGCTGCGCTTGAGGCGCCAGCCATAGACCGCCGCCGCCATCCACGGCTTGCTCCAGAACACACTGCGCAACAACGCCGCGCTGATCAGCAGGCCGGTGAATACACCTGCCGCGTTCCACAGCAGGTTGTCCCCGCCGGGCTGGCCGAACAGCGCCACCGCCGCGCTGGAAAACAGCATGGCCAGGGCAATGAACACCAGCGCGATGATCAAGGTGCTGCGCCGGGTTTGCCGACGGTAAGTCTCAGGGTCCTGCGGGGTGATGACGAACATGGGCGCGACGGGCTCCAATGGCTGAACGTGAGTGGCTGGCGCGCATTATCACCGCTGGACCGGCCGCCGGTGGGTTAAACGGGAAAAATATCCCATTAGGCTGATCCAGGTCGGTGTATTCCCCTGCCCCCGCGTCAACGCCGCTGCAACGACCGCCCCAGGCGCCGCCAGCCCAGCACCACCCCGCTGGCGCTGACCAGCAAACCTCCGGCGCTGAAGGCGATCATCCACAGATCCCACAACGGCCGGTTGGCCAGCAGCGGCAGCCAGTCCCAACTGTGCAGCAGGGCGAACAGCCAGCGCGAGGCGCGGCGCGGCTGGTCCAGTTGGCCGACGATGGCGCCGGTGTGCAGGTCCAGGTGCAGCCAGGTCTGCGCCGGGTCGTCGAAACGCACCCGCAGCACCGGCAGGCGCTGCTGCAGGTGGCCCATCATGCTTTGCGGTTCCCGGGCGTAGTAATAGAAGTCGTAGGCGGCAAGTTGCTCGACGAGCATCGGTTGCCCTGGCCGGATGGCCCAGGCCGCCTGCTGCAAGGTGCCGGGGTGGAACCGGCGCTGGACCCGATCCCCGGCCATGTCGAAGATCCGCGTACGCCCGGCGCCGTCATAGCCAATCACATACCCCTTGCCGGCGATCATCCGCCACTCCAGTTCCCGGGCCTGCAGGCCGTCATCGGCAAAGCGTTGCAGGACCTGCCCGGCATTCAGCGGGAAGGCCAGGGCGCCCAGTGGACCACCCTGGTACGCCGCCACCGACAAGGGCTGGGCGCTGCTGAAGAGCTTCCACGGGTTCATCGACATCAGGCCACTGAAGATCCAGGTGATCAGCAGCACGCCGAACAGCATGCCCCCCAGGTGATGCCAGCGGGCAAAACCCTGGTACGGCGAGTGCGAGCCGTTGCGGTAGGTGCGCTTGAAGCGCCAGCGCAGCACGCCCACCGCCAGGCCGAGCACCGCCATCAGGGTGGCGGCCAGGGACAGGTAGGTGACGATCGGCCCCCAGGCGCCATCGATGCCGATGCCCCGCAACGGGTACAGCCAGTGCAGCCAGGCGCCGATCCAGTTCCAGCCGCGTTCGCTGGCGGTAGCGTCACGCACCACCTCGCCGGTGGTGCCGGAGATATACAGCAGGCGCAGTTCGGCATCGGCAATGGCCACCCGGTGCAGCGGCCGGTCGGCATCCAGGGCCCGGGACAGGCTCCACATGTCTTCCTGCACTACGCCACGATCACGCGCCACCGCTTCGGGGGCGAACTGGCGGGCCGCGGCCAGGGCTTCGACCCTATCGGGGGGCGCCGCCGGCAGGCCGCTGTGGGAGTCGACCGCCACCTTGCGCGACCCGGGGTATTCCAGGATGTAGCGCGGCTGCCCCGCCACCGTGGTCAGGCGGATGCGGGTGGGCGGCTGGTGCGGATCGGCGGCGTGCAGCACCTGCCCCAGGTCGGCTGGGGCAGGCTCCAGTTGCAGCACCGGCAGGTGGGCCAGGTGCTCGGCCGGGGTCAGCTTGGGGTAGCCGACATACAGCATCACCACCCCGGAGATAAACCACAGGGCCATGAACAGGCAGGCAACGATGCCCAGCCAACGGTGCCAGAGGTACAGGTAACGCTTCATCACGGGCAACTCGCAGATGCGCGGGGCGCCACAGGGCGCCCCGCTGGCTCAGGTTAAAAGCGCGTTTGCAGCGCCAGTTCGAAGGTCCGCGGCGCCCCCAGGTACAGCTGGCTCGGCGCGGTGGTGCGGGCGTAGACCTGATCGGTGAGGTTGCGCACCCGCCCGGTGATCCGCGTATCGGCGTTCACCTGATAGCCGACAAAGGCACCGAAGATCGTGTAGGCCGGCGCGTAGCGGCTGTTGGCCGCATTGGCGTACATCGAAGACACGTAGCGGGCGTCGCTGCCCACCTGCCAGGACGGCGCCAGGTCATAGGTCAGCCACAGGTTGCCGACCTTGTCCGGGGTATTGGTGGGCCTGTTGCCCTTGCGCGATACCGGGCGCCCGCCGACGTTTTCATAGAACTCGTCGTATTGGGCATCGACGTAGGCGAAGTTGCCTTCGGCCAGCAGCCTGGGCGTCACCCGCAGCGATGCCGCCAGTTCCACGCCCCGGGAAGACTGCTGCCCCACCGGTTGGCTGCTGCCGGGGTTGCTCGGGTCGGCGGTGGACAGGTTCTTGCGCTCGATGCGGTAGGCGGCCAGGGTCGCCGAGCCGCGGCCGTCGAGGAAATCGAACTTGCTGCCGACCTCCCACTGGTTGCCGGTGCTCAGGTCGAAGTCGCGCACCTGGCCATAGCTGGCGGTGGTCAGGATGCCCGCCGGCGGGTCGGCGGCGGTGCTGTATTGCACGTACACGTTGGCCGCCGGGGTCAGCTCGTAGACCAGCCCCAGGCGCCCGGTGGTCGGGCGGTATTTACGCTGGAAAAACGCCGGGTTGGCCTCGGTGACGGCGCGGTAGTTGGTCACCTGCAGGTCGATCTGGTCGTGGCGCAGGCCGCTGAGCAGGGACAGGCGCTCGCTCAGTTGCAGGCGGTTTTCCAGGAACAGGGCCCAGGTGTCCACCTGGTTGCGGCGGTTCTTGTCGAAGCCGCGCTGCATGCCGGGCAAGTCCCAGAAGCTTCCCGGGTCGAAATCGCCCGGATCAACGCCGGGCAGTGAGCCCGACACCGAGCGCGGGAAGTTGCTCATCACGTTGTGGCTGTAGTCGATGCCCGCCGACCATTGGCTGTCCAGGCCGAACAGCGTGTTGTGATGCAGCAGCTCGAAGCGGTTGCCATTGAGTTCCTGGGCGTGGCGCTGGAGCAGGATGCCGGAACGCACCACCTGGCTGTTGTCGCTGTTGTAGGCGTAGGTCTCCAGGTTGCGGTATTCGCGGTCGGCGTTGTAGTGGTACAGGGTGTTGCGCAGCGAAGTACGGTCATCGACCTGATAGTCGATGATCGAGCGCAACCACTGCACCCGCTGTTCGTAACGGCCATCACGGACGTTGTAGTTCTCGAAGCGCCGGCTCTTGTCCACCTCCATCTTGCCCCCCAACGGGTTCAGCGCCGGGGTGCCCCAGTAGGGGCTGTCGACGCGCTCGTCCTGGTACTCGTAGGCCAGGGTGTGGGACAGCTGGTCGTTGAAGTCCGTCAGCAGGGAGAAGGCCGTGGTCCAGGCGTCGCGCTGTTCACGGTCGACATAACCGTTGCTGGTGGTGTGGCTGAGGTCCAGGCGCGCGTAATGCCGCGGGCCGGCCCCCTCGTTCAGCGCGTGGTTGAAGCCGAAGGAGGTTTCAGTGCTGTCGTAGGAGCCGTAGCTGACCCGCCCTTCATTGAACGATTCGGTGCGCGACGGCAGCTTGGTGATGTAGTTGATCGAACCGCCCACCGCGCCGGCGCCGTAGAGAAAGCTCGACGGCCCGCCGACGGCCTCGACCCGGTCGTAGATCCAGCTGTCCACCGGGCGCGCGGCGATGGAGTCGTACTGCACGCTGATGCCATTGAACAATTGGGTGATCTGCGCCCCTGAGAAGCCGCGATAGGACACGAAGCCCGGCACCCCGGGGGACGAGGCCGCGTTCATCCCCGGCACGCTGGCCAGGATGTCCTGGGTATTGGCGGCGCCGCGCTGCTCGATCTGCTGGCGGTTGACCACACTGACCGAAGCCGGGGTTTCCCGGGGCGTCAGGCCCAGGCGCGAGCCGGTGCTGCCCTGGGTATCGAGTTGCAGGCCGACCTTGCGTTCTTCGTCGGTGCTGATGCGCATCTGCGGCAACTCCAGCGGGGAGTCGGCCAGGGCATTGAACGACAGGGCGCAGCACAGCGCCGCGCAGTGGGGGGAGCGATTGAGGTGTTTCATGGACTCGGACTCGAAAAAAAATCATCGAACAGCGTCCGGCAGCAGTCGCCGGAGCGACCGTGCAGCTAGTGCCGGAGGACGAGAAAGCGCGACCGCCGATGACGGTCGCCGGAGCGAGTCAGCCCAGAGGAGGTGCCCGGGGATTGAGCGCAGGCCAGCAAGAGCGCGGCGGTGCCTTGCTGCGCTGCTCGCCCCCCAGCCGTGGCGGGCGTTGGCGGCGCAGCATCCAGCCCAGGCAAAACAGCAGCGCAATGCCCAGGCTCACGGCCGAGCACAATGGGCACATGAACGTGCTCAACCCACCGGCGGCGGCCTGATCGCTGAAGTCGCCGTCCAGGGCCGGGCCCGGGTTGCCCATGGCGGAACAGAATTGCCCGCCGACGCCATTGAGCTCCAGCCCGGCCATCTGCCCGTGGCCCAGGCCACAGACGAACACGTTGAACAGCACGCAGAAATACAGCGTCCAGGCAATGTGGGGGCGATGGGGGGAGGCATGGGTCATGGCGGCAAGATTAACAGTGAAAAAAGCGGCGGAAAATCACCCATGCAAGGCAAGCGAGACTCATGGGCCTGCCAGCGGTGAGGTTGTGGCGAGCTTTATAGCCGACTCTCGAAGAGTGCAGTGTCGGACCAGAACTAAAAAGAAAGCGCATCGCCTCACCTTCAAAGCAGCTCCCAGCCCATGCGGTCCCTGTAGCCGCTGCCGCAGGCTGCGAAGCAGGCGCCGCTCTTGAGAGCGCTGAAGGTCCTGCGGCCCTTGTCGCAGCCTCGCAAGCTCGGCAGCGGTTACAAGCAGCGTCACCCTTCATCCTTATCGTCAGGCTATGTGCCCCAGCGCACAGACAACCCTCGCCTCTGCCCGGCAACCTCAAGGTTGCAGATTTTTGCCTGACACGCTCGTCGCGACGGTGCCTCGATTTGACCGCACGCCCCGCTCCCGGCCCTCCCTCGCACCCCGTGCCGAGGGACGGCTCTGTTATGCCAAGGAAAACATGGACAGTCATTGGACCCACGCATTCCTGAGGTTCTGGCGGCTGCCCGCCGCCCGATACGGCCAATGGAAGGCCTCGCGCAACAGCGTCGAATACCAGGCGCCGCTGCGCTCGGAGCTGTTCAGCACTGAACAGATGGCCCGCCACGGCACCCTGCTGGCGCAACAGCATCGCCTGAGCCCGAGCCGCACCCCGGACTGGCTGCTGGCCCGCCTGGCGGACAACGCCAGCGCCCTGGCCAGTTGCTGCAAGAGCCTGACCGCCGCCACCCACGCCTCACCCCGGGCCACCCCCGCCGCGGAATGGCTGCTGGACAACTACTACCTGCTGGAAGAACAGATCCGCATCACCCGCACCCACCTGCCCCGGGGCTACAGCCGGCAGTTGCCGCGCCTGGCCAACGGCCAGTCGGCGGGCCTGCCGCGGGTCTATGACATCGCCCTGGAAACCATTTCCCACGGCGACGGCCGGGTCGACACCGACAGCCTGGGGCGCTTCGTCGACAGCTACCAGAGCGTCACCCCGCTGATGCTCGGCGAGCTATGGGCAATCCCCATCATGCTGCGCCTGGCCCTGATCGAGAACCTGCGCCGGGTGGCCTTCCGGGTCATGGCCAACTGGAGCGAACGCAACCTGGCCAACGACTGGGCCGACCGCCTGATGGAAACCGCCGAGCAGGACGCCAAGAGCGTGGTGCTGGCGGTGGCCGACATGGCCCGCTCGGCACCGCCCATGACCGCCGCCTTCGTCGCCGAGCTGGCGCGTCGCCTGCAAGGACAGAACGCGGCCCTGGTGCTGCCCCTGGCCTGGATCGAGCAACTGCTGGGGGAAACCGGGCTGAACATCGAGCGCCTGGTGCAGCTCGACGCCCAGCAGCAGGCCGCCGACCAGGTCTCCATCAGCAACAGCATCTCCAGCTTGCGCCTGCTCTCGGCCAGCAACTGGCGCGAGTTCGTCGAGCTGATGAGCCGGGTCGAACAGGTACTGGAACAGGACCCCGCGGGGGTCTACCGACGCATGGATTTCGCCACCCGCGACCATTACCGCCATGTGCTCGAACGCCTGGCCCGGCACTGCCGCCACAGTGAAGAACAGGTGGCCCGCCAGTGCATCGAGCTGGCCCGCGCCCAGTACCGCGCCGAGGCGCCGGAAGCCGTGGCCGGCCACGTCGGTCACTACCTGATCGGCGCTGGCCGGCGCACCCTGGAACAGCAGATCGGCGCCCGAGTCCCCCTGGCTGAACGTGGCCGCCGCCTGCTGACCCAGGCGCCCCTGGGCTTTTTCCTGGTGCCGGTGATCCTGCTCTCGGCCCTGTTCGCCTGGCCCTTCCTCAGTGCCCTGTATCAGGAAGCGACTTCCGGCCACTACTGGCTGGGGCTGTTGGCGGTGCCGGCGCTGCTGCTCGCCAGCCGGCTGGCCATCGGCCTGATCAACGGCCTGGTGACCCTGACCGTGGCCCCCGGCATCCTGCCGCGCCTGGATTACAGCGAAGGCATTGCTCCCCGAGCCCGGACCCTGGTAGCAGTGCCCTGCCTGATCGGCTGCACGGCGGATGTCGAGGAGCTGGTGGAAGGGCTGGAAGTGCGCTTCCTGGCCAACCGCGACGCCCAGCTGTATTTCGCCCTGCTCAGCGACTTTCTCGACGCCCCCAGCGAAACCCTGGACGCCGATGCCGGCCTGCTGATGCTGGCCCGGCAACGGATCGAGGCGCTGAACCTGAAGTACCCCGAAGAAGCCGTGGAGCGCTTCTACCTGCTGCACCGGCCACGCCTGTGGAACCCGGCGGAACATTGCTGGATGGGCCACGAACGCAAGCGCGGCAAGCTCGAAGACCTCAATGCCCTGCTGCGCGGCCGGGGTCGGGAGCGTTTTTCGCTGATCGTCGGCGATATCCAGGCACTGCCTGAAATCACCTACGTGATCACCCTGGACAGCGACACCCAGTTGCCCCGGGACGTGGCCCAGCAATGCGTGGGGGCCATGGACCACCCCCTGAACCGGCCCCTGGCCGACCCGTTGAGCGGGCGCATCGTCAGCGGCTACGGGATTCTCCAGCCGCGGGTCGGCATCAGCCTGTCGAGCACCGCCCGTTCGGCCTATGCCCGGCTGTTCGCCAGCGACGCCGGGATCGACCCCTATACCCGCGCCGTATCGGACGTCTATCAGGACCTGTTCCAGGAAGGCTCCTTCGTCGGCAAGGGCATCTATGCCGTAGACACCTTCGAGCAGACCCTGGGCGGGCGCTTCGCCGACAACCGGATCCTCAGCCATGACCTGATCGAGGGCTGCTACGCCCGCTCCGGGCTGCTCAGCGATGTGCAGCTGTTCGAGGAATACCCGGCCCGCTACAGCGCCGACGTCAAGCGCCGCCAGCGCTGGATCCGCGGTGACTGGCAACTGCTGCCGTGGCTCCTGCCCTGGTCGCCCAAGGCCGGTGGAGGCCTGGAAAGCAATCGCCTGAGCCCCCTGGCGCGCTGGAAGATCCTCGACAACCTGCGCCGCAGCCTGGAGCCCATGGCCCTGCTGGGCATGCTGCTGTGGGGCTGGCTGGGGGCCACCCACCCCGTGGCCTGGACCCTGGCGGTGCTGATTCTGCTGCTGGTGCTGCCGCTGTCGGCGGCCTTTCGCGAGCTGCTGGAAAAGACCCCGGATGTGCCCCTGCAACAACACTTGGTGGCCGCCTTGGGCACAGCCGGCCAGCACCTGTGCCGGGCGCTGCTGCCCCTGGCCTGGCTGCCCCATGAGGTGGCCTACAGCCTGGGTGCCCTGGGACGCGCGCTATGGCGCATGAGCATCAGCAAGGAGTATCGCCTGCAATGGCAACCGTCCCGGGAAGCCGAACGCGGCCCCGATGACAGCCTGCTGGAGCTCTACCGGCGGATGTGGGTCGGCCCGGCCCTGGCGTTGCTCCTGGCCGGGCTGTCGTGGCCGCGCCCACAGTTGCTGGTGGCCGTGCCCCTGCTGCTGGCCTGGCTGGCCGGCCCGGCCCTGGCCTGGTGGCTGAGCCGCCCCGCCAGCCAGGTGGCCTTCGTGCCCAACACGGGCCAGCGGCGTTTCCTGCAGAGCCTGGCCCGCCGCACCTGGGCCTTTTTCGACCAGTACGTCGGCCCCCAGGACAACTGGCTGGCCCCGGACAACCTGCAGGAGCAACCCCAGCAGCGGGTAGCCCATCGCACGTCCCCCACCAACCTGGGCCTGGCCCTGCTGGCGCACCTGGCGGCCCATGACTTCGGCTACCTGAGCAGCAGCCGGCTGCTGCAGCGCCTGGAACGGATGCTCGCCAGCATGGGCCGGCTGGAGCGCTATCGCGGGCACTTCTACAACTGGTACGACACCCAGAGCCTGGAGCCTTTGCCACCGCGCTATGTGTCCACGGTGGACAGCGGCAACCTGGCCGGGATGCTGCTGACCCTGCGCCCGGGCTTGCAGGGCCTGAGGGACAGCCCGCCGTCCCCGGTGCAGATCGCCAACGGCCTGCTGGACTGCCTCGACGTGCTCCAGGACGCCCTCACCGCAGCGGGTCAGGACACCGCGGCTGTGCTGCGCTGGCGCCTGGAAACCCGCGCCGTGCATGAACACCTGAGCCTGCATGCCGGGGTCAGCGCCGAGGGCCTGCTGGGCCTGTTGCAACGCATTGGCGAGAGCGCCGTCGACTCCCACGGCGAGGCATCCGATGACAGCGCCTTCTGGCACCAGGCGCTGACCGCGCAATGTCGCGACCTGCATGACGAATTGCTCTGGCGCACCCCACCGCCCATGGCCGACGGTCGCCGCTTCGGCCTCCTCAGTTGGCGCCAGCTGGCCGAGCTGGACACCGACTATTGGCTGCCCCGGCACCATGGGCGGATCGCCGCGCTACGGGAACTGGCGCTGGAACGCTGCACCGCGGTGAACCAGTTGCTGGAGCAGGTGACCGGCATGGCGCAGATGGATTTCGGCTTCCTCTACGACACCCGGCGCCATCTGCTGGTGATCGGCTACAACGCCGACGAGCACCGCCTGGATACCGGCTACTACGACCTCTTGGCCTCGGAAGTGCGCCTGACCCATTTTGTCGCCATCGCCCAGGGGCAGTTGCCCCAGGAAAGCTGGTTCGCCCTCGGCCGCCTGCTCACCAGCAGCGCCGGTACCCCGGTGCTGCTGTCCTGGACCGGTTCGATGTTCGAATACCTGATGCCGATGCTGGTGATGCCCAGTTACCAGGGCACCCTGCTGGACCAGACCTGCCACGCCGCCGTGGCCCTGCAGATCGAGCACGGCCAGCAACTGGGCCTGCCCTGGGGCGTGTCCGAGTCGGGCTACAACACCCTCGACAGCCAGTTCAACTACCAGTACCGGGCGTTCGGCGTGCCGGGGCTGGGGCTCAAGCGTGGCCTCGGCGCGGAACGGGTGGTGGCGCCCTACGCCAGCGTCCTGGCGCTGATGGTGGCGCCCCAGGCAGCCTGCCAGAACCTGCAGCGACTGGCCCAGCTGGGCCTGCAGGGCCGCTTCGGCCTCTATGAAGCCGTGGACTACACCGAGTCGCGCCTGCCCCGGGGCCAGAACCATGCCGTGGTGCAATCGTTCATGGCCCACCACCAGGGCATGAGCCTGCTGTCCCTGGCATGGCTGCTGCTGGACCAGCCCATGCAGCGGCGCTTCGAATCCGACCCGCAGTTCCAGGCCATCGCCCTGCTGTTGCAGGAACGAGTGCCGAAAACCGCCGCCCAGTACCTGCATGCCGCCGGTGCTCCGGCGGCCGACGAAGCCGCCCGGGCCCACGAGAACAAACTGCGGGTGTTCGCCGACCCGGACCGCAAGCGCCCGGCGGTGCAACTGCTTTCCAACGGCCACTACCACGTCATGCTCAGCAGCGCCGGCGGCGGCTACAGCCGCTGCAACGAGCTGGCGGTGACCCGCTGGCACGAAGACCCGACCCGCGATCACTGGGGCCAGTTCTGCTACCTGCGGGACGTGGCCAGCGGCACGTTCTGGTCCGCCGCCTACCAGCCGACCCGAGGCCGCCCTTCAAGCTTCGAGGCGATCTTCACCGACGCCCGGGCCGAATTCCGCGTGCGTGAACAGGACTTCGACAGCCACACGGAAATCGTCGTGTCCCCCGAAGACCCCATCGAGCTGCGCCGCCTGCACATCTGCAACCGCGCCCGGGTACGCCGCAGCATCGAGCTCACCAGCTACGCCGAAGTGGTGCTGGCCCCGGCTCCAAGCGATGCCGCCCACCCGGCCTTCAGCAACCTGTTCATCGAGACCGAGCTGCTGCCCGATTGGCAGGCCATCGTCTGCAGCCGCCGTCCACGTTCCCAGGAGCAGCCGGTGCCCTGGATGTGCCACCTGCTGGCGGCCCACGGCGTGGACATCGACGCGATTTCCTACGAAACCGACCGCGCGCGCTTTATCGGCCGTGGCCGCGACCTGGCCGCGCCCCAGGCCCTGGACCCACAGACCGAACGGCTCTCGGGCAGCGCCGGGCCGGTGCTCGACCCGATCGTGGCGATCCGCTGCCGGATCACCCTCGACCCCGGCCAGAGCGCCACCATCGACCTGGTGACCGGGGTCGCCGAAAGCCGTGAACACTGCCTGCAACTGATCCACAAATACCGCGACCGACACCTGGCGGACCGGGTCTTCGACCTGGCCTGGACCCACAGCCAGGTGCTGTTGCGCCAGCTCAACGCATCCCTGGCCGAGGCCCGGCTGTTCCAGCAGATGGCGGCCTCGCTGCTCTACGCCAACGCCACCCTGCGCGCCGACAACAGCCTGCTGCAGGCCAACCGGCGCAGCCAGTCCGGGCTCTGGGGCCAGGGCATTTCCGGAGACCTGCCGATCGTCCTGCTGCAAGTGGGCGACCTGGCCAACATTGCCCTGGTGCAGCAGTTGATCAAGGCCCACGCCTACTGGAGGCAAAAAGGCCTGGCGGTGGACCTGGTGATCTGGAACGAGGACCAGGCGGGTTACCGCCAGCAGCTCCAGGACCTGATCATGGGCCTGGTGACCTCCGGCAGCGAAGCCAGCCTGATCGACCGCCCGGGGGGCATCTTCGTGCGCCCGGCCCAGCAACTGTCCGGCGAGGACCGCACGCTGATGCTGGCGGTGGCGCGCCTGGTGGTCAGCGACAGCCGCGGCAGCCTCGCCGAACAAGTCCACCGGCGCCGCGCCGACCCTTCGCTGCCGCGCCTGGAAGCGCCCCTGGTACGCCTGCCACCACCCGCCAGCCGAGCCAGCACCGCTGCAGCGCCAGAGCTGATCCTGGAAACCCCCTACGGCGGTTTCAGCAGCGACGGCCGTGAATACCTGATCACCCTCAACCCCGGGCAGCCGACGCCCGCGCCCTGGGCCAACGTGCTCGCCAACCCGCTGTTCGGCACGGTGATTTCGGAAACCGGCGGCGCCTACAGCTGGCGTGAGAACGCCCACGAATACCGCCTCAGCCCGTGGCACGACGACCCGGTCAGTGACCCCAGCGGCGAGGCCCTGTACCTGCGCGACGAAGACAGCGGGCGGGTCTGGTCGCCCACTCCCCAGCCCTGCCCCGGAAGCGGCAGCTACCGCACCCGCCACGGCTTCGGCTACAGCGTCTTCGAGCATGAAGAGGACGGCATCCACAGCGAGCTCACGGTTTATGTGGCGCTGCAGGCGCCGATCAAGTTCTCGCGGCTGAAGATCCGCAACCTCAGCGGTCGGCCACGGCGCTTGTCGGCCACCTGCTATGTGGAATGGGTGCTGGGAGAGTCCCGCAGCCGCTCGGCCATGCACGTGGTCAGCGAAAGCGACCCGGTGAGCGGCGCACTGCTCGCCCGCAACCCCTACAACATGGAGTTTTCCGGGCACGTGGCGTTTCTCGATACGGACGCCGAGGTCAGCAGCTTCACCGGCGATCGCAGTGAGTTCATCGGCCGCAACGGCAGCCTCGCGGCGCCGGCAGCGTTGACTCGGGGGCGCCTGTCCGGGCGCTCCGGTGCCGGTTTCGACCCCTGCGCGGCGATGCAGGTGAGCCTGGAACTGGAGGACGGCCAGAGCCGGGAGGTGCTGTTTCGCCTGGGGGCCGAAGTGGATGCCAAGGCCGCCACCCGCCGGGTCCTGCAGTACCGCGGCAGCCAGATGGCGCAGGCCGAGCTTGCGGCCGTGCACCAGCATTGGCAGCGCAGCCTCGGCGCGGTACAGGTGCGCACACCGGACCCGGCCATCGACGTCATGGCCAACGGCTGGCTGATGTACCAGACCATTGCCTGCCGCTTCTGGGCCCGCAGCGGTTTCTACCAGTCCGGCGGAGCCATCGGCTTTCGCGACCAGTTGCAGGACAGCATGGCGATGATCCACGCCGAGCCGGCCCTGGCCCGCGAGCACCTGTTGCTGTGCGCCGCCCACCAGTATCCCGAGGGCGACGTCCAGCACTGGTGGCACCCGCCACAGAATCGCGGGGTGCGCACCGGCTGCTCCGATGACTTCCTGTGGCTGCCCCTGGCCACCAGCCGCTATGTACAGATCACCGGCGACCACAGCGTGCTGGAGGTCGAAGTGGGTTACCTGGAAGGCCGCCTGCTCAATTCCGGGGAAGAGTCCTACTACGACCTGCCCCAGGCCAGCGGGCTGCGGGAAAGCCTCTACCTGCACTGCCGGCGCGCCATCGAGCACGGCCAGCGGCGCGGGGTCCACGGCTTGCCGCTAATGGGCACCGGGGACTGGAACGACGGCATGAACCGAGTCGGTGAACACGGCCTGGGGGAAAGCGTGTGGCTGGGCTTCTTCGGCCATGAAGTGCTGCAACGCTTTGCCGTCACCGCCGAGCAGCACCAGGACCCGGACTTCGCCCGAGAGTGCCGCGCCCAGGCCCTGGCCTTGCGCGCCGCCCTCGACAGCCAGGCCTGGGACGGCCAGTGGTATCGCCGCGCCTGGTTCGACGATGGCCAGATCCTGGGCAGCGCCAGCAACCAGGAGTGCCGCATCGACTCCATCGCCCAGAGCTGGTCGGTGCTGTCCGGCGCCGCCAGCGATGCCCGCCAGCACCAGGCCATGGCCTCCCTGGACCAGCACCTGGTGCGTCGCGACAGCGGCGTGGTGCTGCTGCTCGACCCACCTTTCGCCCACAGCTCCCTGGACCCGGGCTACATCAAGGGCTACGTGCCCGGGGTGCGGGAAAATGGCGGCCAGTACACTCATGCCGCGGTCTGGGCGAGCATGGCCTTCGCCCGCCTGGGGGACAGTGCCCGGGCCTGGGAGCTGCTGCACATGATCAACCCGGTAAGCCGGCGCAGTGCCGAACAGGTCGCCACCTACCGGGTCGAGCCCTACGTGATGGCCGCCGACGTCTATGGCGTGGCGCCCCACACCGGGCGCGGCGGCTGGAGCTGGTACACCGGTTCGGCGGGCTGGACTTACCGGCTGATCGTCGAGTCGCTGCTGGGCCTGCGCCGCGAAGGCCAGAGCCTGTACATCGAACCGGTGATCCCGGCGCATTGGCCGGGCTACAGCCTGGACTATCGGTTCGGCGAGACGCTCTACCGTATTGAAGTGCGGCAGAACCCCGGCGCCACCCTCAGCCTGAGCCTGGACGGCCGGCCACTGGTGGGGCTGGCCATACCGCTGCTGGATGACGGCAGTACGCGCCGGGTGCTGCTCACCTGGCCCGCGGCCCTGCCCGCCCAGGCCGGGCATACCCCGACAGCGACCCATACGGAGCCGGCACCATGACAGACACCCGGCCACACCCTGGACTACCCTGAGTGAGCGCTGACGCCTTGCCATCCGGTGGTTCTGAGATGTTCGACAACCTTGGGCACGGGCCCAATCACTTGCTCAATGCACTGCCGGCGGCGGTGCAGGAGCGCCTGCTGCCCCACCTCAAGCCGGTGGCCCTGAGCCTGGGCCAGGTGCTCTACGAGTCCGGGGACATACCGCGCCACGTGTACTTCCCCACCGATGCAGTGGTGTCGCTGCTGTACCTGATGGAAAACGGCGCCTCGGCGGAAATCGCCGTGGTGGGCAACGAAGGGCTGGTGGGGGTGGCCCTGGTCATGGGCGGCGAAAGCACCACCAGCCGGGCCATCGTGCAGAGCGCCGGGCACGCCTTGCGCCTGCCCGGCCAGCGCCTCAAGGACGAGTTCAACCGCCACGGCGAAATGCTCCTGCTGATGCTGCGCTACACCCAGTCGCTGATCACCCAGATGGCCCAGACCGCGGTGTGCAACCGCCACCACTCCATCGACCAGCAACTGTGCCGCTGGCTGCTGCTGTCTTTGGACCGGCTGCCGGGCAACCAGCTGGTGATGACCCAGGAACTGATCGCCAACATGCTCGGGGTGCGTCGCGAAGGCGTGACCGAAGCCGCGGGCAAACTGCAGCGCCAGGGCATCATCGAATACAGCCGCGGCCGGATCAATGTGCTTGACCGGCCGCGGCTGGAGCAGCACAGCTGCGAGTGCTATGGGGTGGTGCGCAAGGAAACCGAGCGCTTGCTGCCGTACCTGCCTGGCAGCAAGCGCGCCGATCCGGACTGAAACGGGCGTGGGTGTCAGGCCGCGCCAGACGCCTTCACCGCCAGGATGCTCCCCGGCATCGAGTACAAGGCGCGTTCGGTGGTGCTGCCGATCAAGCGGCCAAAGCCGGTGCGGTGCACCGTGCCCATCACCACCACGTCCACCAGGTATTCGTCAACGAACTGGGCGATGCCCGGCACCGGCGGGCCCATGATGAAGTGGCGGAATTCCTGGGGCACGTTGTGCTCATCCCCCAGGCGTTCGAATTCCTTGTGCAGGGAGTCGCGCAGCTCGTCCAGGCAGTTGACGCTCCAGGCGGTGGACGCCACCGGCGCCACGCCATCGAGCATCGGCATCAGGTCGTAGGCGTACAGCAGGTGCAACTGGGCGTCGCATTGCAGGGCCAGGGCGTGGGCGGTCTGGATGATCTGCGTATTGAGCCCGCGGATCTGGGTGTCGGACTGGGCCGGGTCCACCGCGGCGACAATCCGCCGGGGCAGCTTGTGCGGCGCGTCGTTGACCAGGTGCACCGGCACCGGCGCCTCGCGCAGCAGGTGGCAATCCAGCGGGGTGACGAACACGCGCTTGAGGGCCGACTCCAGGGTCACGTCCTTGATCAGCAGGTCAGGCCGGAACTCGTCGATGTAGGCGAGCATGTCCTTGAGCACCTGGGTGCTCCAGATCACCTGGGTGGTGACCTGCACGCCCTCCTCGGCCATCCACTGCGCTTCCACCTGCAACCAGCGCTCGTGGCGCTGCAGGTAGGCTTCGCGCTCGCTGTCTTCCAGGTGTTCTTCCCACAGGTAGGTGCGCGCCGGCGGTTCGACGAACACCAGGGCGTGCAGCGCCGCGCCGCTGGCCCGGGCCAGGGCAACGGCACGGCGCGCCGCGGGGGATTGGTGCTGCTGTGGATCGGCGATCAGCAACAGACGCTGGTACTGGCTCATGGTGCTCCTCCTTGGGCGATACGTGAGCTTGAGTGTGGAATGCCGTGCTACCGGGCGCCTTGACCGGTATCAAGGGCGCCCGGTGGCACGGGTCATGGGGTGATGGCGATCTTCATCACGCCGTCGCGCTGGCTGGCGAACAGCTCGTAGGCGGCCTCGATATCGTCGAGCTTGAAGCGGTGGGTCACCAGCGGCTTGAGGTCCACCTGGCCACTGGCGACCACCTCCATCAGCCGGCGCATGCGTTCCTTGCCGCCCGGGCACAGGGTGCTGAGGATGCTCAGGTCGCCCAGGCCGGCGGCATAGGCATCCAGGGGAATGCGCAGGTCGCTGGAATAGACCCCCAGGCTCGACAGCTTGCCCCCCGGGCGCAGCACCCGCAGCGCCGACTCGAAGGTGCCCTGGGTGCCCAGGGCCTCGATCGACACATCGACCCCGCGACCGTCGGTGAGGTCCATGATCTGCTTGACCACGTCGCCCTGCTTGAAGTCCACCACATGGGTCGCCCCCAGCCCGCGCGCCACGCTCATGCGCGCGGCCACGGTGTCGACGCCAATGATGGTGGTGGCACCCTTGAGCCTGGCTCCGGCCACCGCGCACAGGCCGATGGGGCCCAGGGCGAACACCGCCACGCTGTCGCCGATGTTCACCTCGGCACGCTCGGCGCCGGAGAAACCGGTGGACATGATGTCCGGGCACATCAGCACTTCTTCATCGCTCAGGCCGTCGGGGATCGGGCACAGGTTGGCCAGGGCGTCCGGCACACGCACGTATTCGGCCTGGCAGCCATCGATGGTGTTGCCGAACTTCCAGCCGCCCGTGGCGCGGAAGCCGTGGCGGGTGTCCGGGCCGTCCTGGGAGCCGCAGCCGCAGAGGCAGGCGTAGCTCTGGCCGCTGGGGGTGATGGCCCCGGCGATCACTCGCTGGCCCTCGTGGAAGCCGCGCACCTGGGAGCCCAGGCGCTCGATCACCCCCACCGGCTCGTGGCCGATGGTCAGGCCCTTGGCCACCGGGTATTCACCCCGCAGGATGTGCACGTCGGTGCCGCAGATGGTGGTGGTGGTGATCCGCACCAGGGCGTCCAGCGGACCGATTTCGGGGATGTCCTTGTCTTCCAGCACGATGCGGTTCTTCTCCACGAATACCGCTGCTTTCATCTTGGCCATGTTGCCGATCTCCATTGCCGGGAAGGGGTCTGCGCGAATCCGCAGGTCTGCTGACAGACTGCGCGGATACCCCGAGGAAGGGCTTGATCATGGTCAAACAATGGCCCCTTGGCGGCCGCTGGGGCGACCGTGTGTCGCAAACTCGCCCTTCAGCCCTGCTGCCGGCGCCGCACCAGGCACAACAACAGCGCCGCAACCCCGCACAGGCCCAGGGTCGGCCCCAGGGCCTGGCCCCAGCCCACCAGCAGCAACCCGGCGCCAATCAGCAGGTAGTAGAACAGGCCGAACCCGGCCCCGGCGCTGCCCAGCCGGTCGCTGTAGGCCGCCAGCGCCGAGCCGAGGATATTGGGGATGGCCAGGCCGAAGCCCAGCACCACGCCGAGCATGGGCAGCAGCAACCACAGGCTGTGCCCAAGCGCTGTCACCCCGAGGCCACCCAGGGTCACCGCCAGGGCCGCCAGCCGCAGCAGGGTGTCACCGGACCAGCCCCGCCCCAGCAGCCGACGATTGAGCCAGGCCCCCAGCCCCGAAGCCAGGGCCAGGCCCGCACCGCTGTAACCAAAGCCCTGCTCGCCCCACCCCAGGTCGCGAAACAGGAACGGCCCGAGGCTGTAGTAGCTGAGCAAGGCCACATTGAACAGCGCCACCAGCAGCGCCGAGCGCCAGATGCCCGGGTCCCTGAGCATCTGCCACAAGGTCCCGGCCAGGGGCGCCAGGTGCGGCGCCGGCGCACGGGTTTCCGGCAAGGCCCGGGCGCACCAGCCGAGCAAGGCCAGGGCCAGCACCAGCAACCCGGCCAGCGCGCCCTGGTAGCCCCAGGCCCGCACCAGCCCGGCCCCACTGAACAGGCCAATGGCCGGGCTGGCCGCCAGGACCATGCCCACCAGGGAAAACACCCGCACCAGTTCACTGCCGCGAAACAGATCGCGCAGCAGGGTCTGGGTCACCACCGAGCCCGCCGCCACGCCCAGGGCGGCGAGGGCCTGGCACAGCAACAGCGCGGTAAAACTCTGCACCTGCAATTGCAGCCCGATGGCCAGGACGTACAGCGTCAGGCCACCCAGCAAGGCCGGGCGCCGGCCCCAAAGATCGCTCAAGCGCCCCCACAGCAGCACCCCCGGGGCAAACCCCAGGACAAACACCGAAAGGCTCTGGGCCGCTTGCGCGGGGGCCACGCCAAAGGCCCGGCCAAGATCGGCCAGGGCCGGGCTGTAGAGGGTCTGGGCGAGCTGCGGGAACATCAGCAGAGCCAGGGCCAGGGGCAGCAGGGAACGGGGATTCATCAGGCAGTGCTTGGCAAAAAAAACATGCCGGCGATTCTAGGCAGCGGCGCCTGGCGTATTATCGCAACCCTGCCAACAAACATCGGAAGTACGCCAATCATGGCCTGGCTCGAACCACAGGCACTCTTCGACCCCGACCGCTTCGACGCCCCCCTGCTGGGCATCGCCGCGACCCTCGGCGACCACGACTCCGGCCTGCACCGCCACCGCCGCGGGCAATTGCTGTACACCCGCCAGGGCTGCACGCGGATCACCCTGGACCATCGCCTGTGCCTGCTGCCGCCCTCGCGGGCGGCGTGGATTCCCCCGGGGGTCACGCACCGCGCGCAAATGCAGCAGAGCGTGGACTACCGTTCGCTGTACTTCAGCGCCGAACTGAGCCGGCGCCTGCCGGCCGAAGTGGCGGTGATCGAAGTCAGCCCGTTGCTCCAGGCCGTGCTGGAACCCATGGCCCAGGCCGCCTTCGACTGCGACTGGAGCCAGGGCCGCTACCCGCACCTGCTGGGCCTGTGCATCGAGGAAATCCGCCAGGCCCTGCACCAGCCCCTGTCGCTGCCCCTGCCCCGGGACAAACGCCTGCAACCGCTGCTGGCGGACCTGGAGCAACTGCCGCCGCAATTGCAGGTACTGGCCACCCGGGTCGGCGCCAGCAGCCGCACCATCGGCCGGATCTTCCAGCGTGAAACCGGCCTGAGCTACCAGCAATGGCGCCAGCAGTGGCGGCTGATGCGCGCCATCGAACTGCTCGCCACAGGCCGCGGCATCGGCTACAGCGCCTGCGCACTGGGCTTTGCCAGCGACAGCATCTTCATCGCCTTCTTCAAGGCCATGACCGGCACCACGCCACGGGCGTATTTCAAGTAAGGCCGCACGTTTCATTCCTGGGGGATGTGGCGAAAGCCCACCGCTACAGCACGGGTCGAGGTGGGGCTACGTTACGTGCCGCACGCACCCAGGCCCATGACCGCTATCGGGGAGCTTGAGGAGACCAATGCCGTCGCGGCCCAGCGCCTTGGCGAGGCAGGGCGGGAGATCGCCAGGCAAGGCCCTGCGGGCCTTTGCGCAGCTTCGCAGGCTCAGCAGCGGCTACAGGGCCAGGGCCGATCGGCGATTTTTGTAGCCACTGTTGCAGGCTGCGAACGGCTACGCGCAGACGCGGCGATGTCAGGGATATTGTGGCCGGCGCCTCAGGTGCGGCTGCGCAGCCATTGCAGGAAACCCTTCCTGGGCACTGGCTTGGGCGCAGCCTGGGACAGGGTCTGGGCCATGTGCCGGCGAAAATCCAGGAGGTTCTTCATGGCCTCGTTGATGTCGTGGCGCGCATCCAGGCAGGGCTTGAGGAACTCGTTGTCGATGCGGTAGAGGCTGCAGAAGGTCTTGGCCGCAAACTGCGCCACTGTGGCTTGATCGGCCACCACGCCGGCTTCGCCGATGACCTCCCCCGGCCCCATGCGCCCGGCCTCGAAGGGCTTGCCGTCGCGTTGCATGGTCACCGAAACCACCCCGGATTCGATGATGAACAGGTGATCGCTGACCTCGCCCTGGGCCAGGATGGTCTCGCCGGCACGGTAGGTCTGCAGGTGCATGTTCTGGCTGAAGGTGTCCTTCTCATCCTGGCGCAGGGTGGAAAAGATGCTCGAGGCGTCCAGCAGTGCCCGGGGCCGCGACAGGGTCGCCGCCTGGGCCGGCTCGGCGGCGGACAGCAGGCCGATGCCGCTGGCCTGCAAATGGCGGAAGGCCAGGTCGAACAGCTGGTTGCGCACCTCGCGCTTGTGCCCCATGTCGGCGACAAAACCGCTGATCTCGTATTCCGCGCCACTGCTGCTGGTGCTCTTCATCGCCACGCTGGCCGCCGGGGTACTCAACAGCAGGCGGCAGCCCAGGGTGGCCCGTTCCAGGGCCTCGATGACTTTCTGCGGGCGCGCGTGGGGGCTGACCTGCACGCTCACCGACAGGCCATGAACATCCACCGGCCGGCTGAAATTGGTGATCTTGGCCTTGGACGCCAGGGAGTTGGGGATCACCACCATGCTGCCCTGGGAGGTCTGCAGCCGGGTGGCGCGCCAGTCGATGTCCAGCACCCGCCCCTCGGTGCCGTCGATGGCGATCCAGTCATCGATCTGGTAGGGCTTGGTGGTGTTGAGGACGATCCCGGAAAACAGGTCGCTGAGGGTGCTTTGCAGCGCCAGGCCGACGATGATCGCCAAGGCCCCGGAGGTGGCCAGCACCCCCTTGACCGGCAGTTCCAGCACATAGGCCAGGGCGGCGATGATGGCGATGAGGAAGATCACCGCGCCCATCAGGTCCTGCAGCAGGCGCCCGGTATGCCCCACCCGCTGCATCATCAGGGTGCCCAGCAACACCGTCAGGGTCCGCGCGCCAAACAGCCACCAGCCAATTTCCAGGCCGGTGGCGGCCAGGTGCAGGGGCACGTCGTCGGGCCAGGGCGCGGCCTGCATCGGGTTCATGCCCTGGTTGAACAGCATCAGGCTGTAGAGGGAAAAGATCAGCACCCGTACCGCCAGCTTCCAGTAGTCGCCACGGCTGCCGATCAGGCGCCAGAGCAGCATATCCAGGAACAGCAGGAACAGCGCGGCCAACAACGGATGATCGCTGAACAGGGAAGACATCGAGGCACTCCGGCATGACGAAGACGGCACGATCGCACGAAAGACGCAGGAGCAGGTATAGCTGGAAAAGCCCGGGGCGTGCGCCCCGGGCCGGGATCGGGCGACGGGCGCAGGGCCCGCCGCGACTCAGGGATTACTGGCCCTGGGTCAGGGTGTTGTAGCTGGTCATCAGGTTGCGGTAGTCGGGGATGTGGTTGGAGAACAGGGTGCCCAGGCCTTCGATGTCGTTGCGCCAGTCGCGGTGCAGCTCGCAGGCCAGGCCGAACCAGGTCATCAACTGGGCGCCGGCATTGGACATGCGGTTCCAGGCCGAATCGCGAGTCAGGGCATTGAAGGTGCCGGAAGCGTCGGTAACCACGAAAACTTCAAAGCCTTCTTCCAGGGCCGAGAGCGCCGGGAACGCCACGCACACTTCGGTAACCACGCCGGCGATGATCAGTTGCTTCTTGCCGGTGGCCTTGATCGCCTTGACGAAGTCCTCGTTGTCCCAGGCATTGATCTGGCCCGGGCGGGCGATGTACGGCGCATCGGGGAAGAGCGCCTTGAGCTCCGGCACCAGGGGGCCGTTGGGGCCGGTTTCGAAACTGGTGGTGAGGATGGTCGGCAACTTGAAGTACTTGGCCAGGTCGGCCAGGGCCAGCACGTTGTTCTTGAAACGATCGGGCTCGATATCGCGGACCAGCGACAGCAGGCCGGCCTGGTGGTCTACCAGCAGAACGGCGGCGTTATCCTTGTCCAGACGCTTGTATGCAGTGGTCATGTGAAGTCCTCGCTAATGATCGATGCCGGAAGACCCGGCTTGGATGAAACCCGTGGCACGCTCCGCCGGGGTAACGGCGGGCGTCGGGGAGTAGCACGCGACTGGCAAAGCCTGGTGGCCGATGCCCGCCGCGCCAGTGCAACCGGTCAGTGACCGGTTGCGTCCATCTGGCCGAAGCGTCCCGATTGGAAATCGACGAAGGCCTGATGAATCTCTTCTTCGCTGTTCATCACGAACGGGCCGTGGCCGACGATGGGTTCGTCGATGGGCTCGCCGCTGAGCAACAGCACGATCGCGTCGTTGTTGGCCTCCAGGCTGATGTCCTGGCCGTCACGCTCCAGCAGCGCCAGCTGACCTTCGCGCACCAGCTCCTGGCCATTGACCTGCACCGTGCCGCGCAATACCACCAGGGCGCTGTTACGCCCCGAATGCAGAGGCAGGTCCAGGTGCTTGCCGGCTTGCAGGCGGATGTCCCAGACGTCGATCGGGGTGAAGGTCCGTGCAGGGCCCTGGTGGCCATCGAACTCGCCGGCGATCAGGCGCAGGCTGCCGGCATTGCCCGGCAGCGGGACCTGCGGGATGTCCGCCGCAACGATGGTCTGGTAACCGGGCGCCGCGAGCTTGTCCTTCGCCGGCAGGTTGACCCACAACTGGACCATTTCCAGGTTGCCGCCACGCCGGGCGAAGTCCGTGGAATGGAACTCCTCATGGAGGATCCCCGAGGCCGCGGTCATCCACTGCACATCGCCAGGGCCGATCTTGCCGCCGCTGCCGGTGGAATCCCGGTGTTCCACCTCGCCGTCATAGACGATGGTTACGGTTTCGAAACCGCGATGGGGGTGCTGGCCGACGCCGCGTCGGGCGCTGGTGGGGCTGAACTGCGCGGGGCCGGCGTGATCCAGCAGCAGGAACGGGCTGATGTGCTGGCCCAGGTTGTCGTAGGAAAACAGGGTACGGACCGGGAAGCCGTCACCGACCCAATGGGGCCGTGGACTGGTGTAGATGCCGATGATGTTTTTCATGTCGTCCTCCAGAACTATCTGATGGACACACCTTAAAACTCAGACCTTTGCCGCGCTAGACTGCAAAAATCACCCTTAGCGTTCTATCTGGAGAACGATCTTGGAAGATCTGAACACCCTCTACTACTTCACCCAGGTGGTGGAGCACCGTGGCTTTGCCGCCGCGGGACGGGCCCTGGACATGCCCAAGTCCAAGCTCAGCCGGCGGATTTCCCAGTTGGAGGAACGCCTTGGAGTGCGCCTGATCCATCGCACCAGCCGCCACTGTTCGCTGACCGAGATCGGCCAGGAGTACTACCAGCGCTGCCTGGCCATGCGGGTGGAAGCCGAGGGCGCGGCGGAAGTCATAGAACGCAACCGCTCCGAACCCCAGGGGCTGGTACGCGTGGCTTGCCCCACCGCCCTGCTCAATTCCTGGGTGGGGCCGATGCTTACCCGCTTCATGCTCAAGTACCCCCTGGTGGAACTGTTCATCGAGAGCACCAACCGCCGGGTCGACCTGATCCACGAGGGCTTCGACATCGCCCTGCGGGTGCGCTTCCCGCCCCTGGAAAACACCGACCTGGTGATGAAGGTGCTGGGCAACAGCACCCAGTGCCTGGTGGGCCACCCGGGTTTTCTCCAGCGCCTGTCGGGCCCGGCAACACCGGCCGACCTCAGCGGTTTGCCGAGCGTGCACTGGGGTGCGGCGCAACGTGAATATCAATGGCAATTGCTGGGTCCGGACGGCGCCGAGGCACTGATCCGCCACCGACCGCGGATGGTCACCGACGACCTGCTGGCGCTGCGCCATGCAGTGCTGGCGGGCATCGGCATCGCCCACCTGCCCAAGGTGGTGGTGCGTGAAGACCTGGAGGCCGGGCGACTGCTGGAACTGGTGCCCGACTGGGCGCCAAGGTGCGGCATCGTGCATGCGATCTTCCCCTCGCGCCGAGGGCTGCTGCCTTCGGTACGCAGCCTGATCGACTTTCTCGGGGAGGAATTCAGCCACAGCGACATGGCCTGAGGCTCAGAAGCAAGCGCCTGGAGCGGCCAGGCGGTGGCGGTTGGGCAGCCTCCCTGTGGGGTTCGTGCCTGGGTTGCACGATTCGCCGGCAAGCGGGTTCCTACAGGGGCAGGTGGATTCGTGAACGCGGGGCAATATTCCTTTGTGCCGGCGGCGGTTTTTCGCAGCGACGCAGGTACGGATACTGCCGGCCAATCCCACTGCAATGCCCGGAGTGACCCATGTCTGTACCCGCCTTTGGCCTCGGCACCTTCCGCCTTCAGGGCCAGGTGCTCATCGATTCCCTGAGCAGCGCCCTGGAACTGGGCTATCGCGCCATCGATACCGCGCAGATCTACGACAACGAAGCCGATGTCGGCGCCGCGGTGGCCGCCAGCGGCATTCCCCGCGACCAGCTGTTCATCACCAGCAAGATCTGGATCGCCAACCTGTCCCGGGAGCGCCTGATCCCCAGCCTCAAGGAAAGCCTGCACAAGCTGCGCACCGATTACCTGGACCTGACCCTGATCCACTGGCCCTCGCCAGACAACCAGGTGCCGGTGGCGGAGTTCATGCAGGCCCTGCTGGAAGCCAAGACCCAGGGCCTGACCCGGCAGATCGGCGTGTCCAACTTCAGCAATGCCTTGCTGCAGCAAGCCATTGATGCCGTCGGGGCCGAGCAGATCGCCAGCCACCAGGTGGAATTGCACCCCTACCTGCAGAACCGCAAGGTGGTGGAATTCGCCCGCAGCCAGGGCATTCACATCACCTCCTACATGACCCTGGCATATGGCGAAGTGCTCAAGGACCCACTGATCCTGCAGATCGCCCAGGCACGCCAGGCCACCCCGGCCCAGGTGGTGCTGGCCTGGGCCATGCAGTCGGGCTATGCGGTGATCCCCTCCTCCACCCGCCGGGCCAACCTGCAAGGCAACCTCGCAGCCTGCGCCTTGACCCTGAGCCGCGCGGAGCTTGAGAGCATCGCCGGCCTGGAGCGCGGCCAACGCCTGACCAGCCCGGCAGGCATTGCCCCGCAATGGGACTGAAGCGCGAACGGCGCTGACAAAAACGCCAAACGGCATCCCTGGGGATGCCGTTTGGCGTGGGGTGCGCAAACCTCGGTCAGTTCGGGCTGCCCCAATGGCCATGCAATTGCGCCAGCCGCTGCCGGGAAGGCCCGGCGGCATCGGGCAATGGCGGGTCCACCCACAGCATCAGGCGCTTGATCGCCGCGCTGTCCGGCCATTCGGCCGGGCTGACATGCACCGTGCACCGCCGGCTGCCGGAAGTGGCGGCAAGATGCTGGCTGCCGTAGATCAGGGCTTGCTCGATATGCGGGTGGTCCAGGCAGAAAGCCAGCAGGTCGAAATCGCTGCGGACAGCCAGGTTGGCGTTGATGATCAGCAGGTCGAACGACTCGCAGGAATACTCCACCAGCGTCAGCAGTTCCTCCAGCCTGTGCACCGGGGCCACTCGGTAATAGTTCAGTTGATTCAGGGCTCTTTCGATCTGCATGCGACGAAAGTGCTGATCATCGGCAATCAATATGCGCAATGCTCTGTTGGACATTTTTCTGATCCTGCTGACAAGACTTCGGCACTGCGAATACCGGCCCTACTCCCGGGCCGCTGGAAGGCTAAGCCAGTGCGTGGAGGTTGGCTCTAGGAACAACCTGAAAGTCGCTGCCGAGGGCGCCCCGGCGGACGGCGCTCTACCCCGGCCGCCTGGCGCTCGCGGCGCGTCCTCCAGCCCCGCTGTGCAACCGTGCCCTACCATAACCACCGGCCACGGTTTTTAGCAGGGGCCAGCCCGCGGAAAAGTCTTGTTGTCCGGTAAGCCCCTTCCGAGAGAAGCCGAGCCGTATCTCATGCCTCCCCTGGCGGAGGCGAAAAATGCTCATTCGGTGGTGCTCGGGCTCCAGAACGCCTGCTGCACCCAGGGCGATGTGGACAGCCGGGCCACCAGCGCATCCAGTTCGTCACCGTCCACCGAGGTGGTCGCCAGGGTCGCCTCGATCTCCACATCCTCCGTACCGAAGGCGTGCACATCAACGTCGCTGGCGGGGTAGTTGCAGCGCGCCAGCTCCGCTTCCAGCAGGGCGAACACTGCCTTCTGCTTCGAGCGGTGGGCGATCACGTAGACGATATTGGTGACCTCGGCGGACACCACGTCCAGGGGCTGGCGGTTGATGTTGTTGACGATGGGCCGCAGCAGGGTATTGGCGGCCAGCACGAACAGGGTGCCCAGCAGTGCCTCGAGGATCAGGTCGGCACCGGCGCAGGCCCCCACCGCAGCCGAGGCCCAGAGGGTGGCGGCGGTATTCAGCCCACGGACATTACCCTCCTCGCGCATGATCACCCCGGCGCCGAGAAAGCCGATGCCGGAGACCACGTAGGCCACCACCCGCACCGCCCCTTCGGCGCCCCCCAGGCGGTTGGCCATGTCGACGAAGATCGCGGCCCCCACCGCCACCAGCACATTGGTGCGCAAACCCGCGGTGCGCTGGCGGTACTGGCGTTCGAAGCCGATCAGGCCACCGAGGATAAAGGCGGCGCTGAGGCTGACCAGGGTATCGATCAGCGAGTCCAGGTTGATGTTGTGCAGGGCTTGCATGGCGACTGTCCTTGAGCGAGGGGCATGAATGGCACCAGAGGACTCTAGCAGCGGTCCATGAACGTCTCATGGCCTGCCGTGATGCACGGCTGACCGTAGGAGCTGGCTTGCCAGCGAAGAGGCCCGTGAGGACGCCTTAGCCCGCCGGGGAGCTTTCGCTGGCAACACAGCCTTCGCCAGCGAGCTGGCTCCTACAGGGCAGCATTACTGCCAGCCGAAGCGCCGCACGTAGAAGCCCTTCACCGCCTGGGTCAGGGCCATGTAGGCCAGCAGGATCAGCGGCAGGAACACGAAGTACAGCGACGGCAGCGCCTGCAGCTTGAAGTAGTGCGCCAGCGGGCCCATCGGCAGGAAGATCCCCACCGCCATGATGACGCCGGTCATCACCATCAACGGCATGGCCGCGCGGCTCTGCAAAAACGGAATCTTCGGCGTGCGGATCATGTGCACGATCAGGGTCTGGGTCAGCAGCCCCACCACGAACCAGCCGGACTGGAACAGCGTCTGGTGGTCCGGGGTATTGGCGTCGAACACGTACCACATCAGGGCAAAGGTGGTGATGTCGAAGATCGAGCTGATAGGCCCGAAGAACAGCATGAACCGCCCCACATCCGCCGGCTGCCAGCGCTGCGGTTTTTTCAGCATTTCCTCATCGACGTTATCGAAGGGAATGGCGATCTGGGAAATGTCGTACAGCAGGTTCTGCACCAGCAGGTGCATCGGCAGCATCGGCAGGAACGGAATGAAGGCACTGGCCACCAGCACCGAGAACACGTTGCCGAAGTTCGAGCTGGCGGTCATCTTGATGTACTTGAGCATGTTGGCGAAGGTCCGGCGCCCTTCCAGCACGCCCTCCTCCAGCACCATCAGGCTCTTTTCCAGGAGGATGATGTCCGCCGCTTCCTTGGCGATGTCCACCGCGCTGTCCACGGAAATGCCGATGTCGGCGGTGCGCAACGCCGGGGCGTCGTTGATGCCGTCGCCCATGAAGCCCACCACGTGGCCGTTGGCCTTGAGCAGGCGGACAATGCGCTCCTTGTGGGTCGGGGTCAGCTTGGCGAACACGTTGGTGGTTTCCACCGCCTGGGCCAGTTGCTCGTCGCTCATGCGCTCGATGTCGTTGCCCATCAGCAGGCCCTGCTGCTCCAGGCCCACTTCGCGGCAGATCTTCGCCGTCACCAGTTCGTTGTCACCGGTCAGCACTTTCACCGCAACGCCATGTTCGGCCAGGGCCTTGAGGGCCGGCGCGGTACTTTCCTTGGGCGGGTCGAGGAATGCCACGTAGCCGATCAGGGTCAGCTCGCACTCGTCCGCCAGGCTGTAGGTATCGCGCCCGTCGATCATCGGCCGCGCGGCCACCGCCACCACCCGCAGCCCCTCTTCGTTGAGGTCGGCGGTCACCTGGCGGATCCGCGCCAGCAGGCTCTCGGTCAGGGCTTCCTCGGCTTCGCCATGGCGTACGTTGCGGCACACCGCCAGCACTTCCTCCACCGCCCCCTTGCAGATCAGCAGGTGCGGCCGGTCCTGTTCCGCCACCACTACCGACATGCGCCGACGGGTGAAATCGAAGGGGATTTCATCGACCTTCTGGAATGCCGTGCCGACCTTGAGCTCGCGGTGCACCTCGACGTGCTCCAGTACCGCCACGTCCAGCAGGTTCTTCAGCCCGGTCTGGTAGTAGCTGTTGAGGTAGGCCATTTCCAGCACGTCGTCGGAATCCTCGCCCCAGACGTCCACGTGCCGCGCCAGGAAGATCTTGTCCTGGGTCAGGGTGCCGGTCTTGTCGGTGCACAGCACGTCCATGGCGCCGAAGTTCTGGATCGCGTCCAGGCGCTTGACGATGACCTTCTTGCGCGACAGGAACACCGCGCCCTTGGCCAGGGTCGAGGTGACGATCATCGGCAGCATTTCCGGGGTCAGGCCCACGGCAATCGACAGGGCGAACAGCAGCGCCTCCATCCAGTCGCCCTTGGTGAAGCCGTTGATGAACAGCACCAGGGGCGCCATGACGAACATGAAGCGGATCAGCAGCCAGCTGACCTTGTTGACCCCGCTCTGGAACGAGGTGGGCGCGCGGTCGGTGGCGCTGACACGCTGGGCCAGGGCGCCGAAATAGGTGCTGTTGCCGGTGGTCAGGATCACTGCCGTGGCGGAACCGGAGACCACGTTGGTGCCCATGAACAGGATGTTGTCCAGGTCCAGGGGGTTGCTGGTGTCGGCGTCCTGCTGGCGGGGGAATTTCTCCACCGGCATGGATTCGCCGGTCATGGCCGCCTGGCTGACGAACAAGTCCTTGGCGCTGAGCACCCGGCAGTCGGCGGGAATCATGTCGCCGGCCGAGAGCACGATCAGGTCGCCGGGCACCAGTTGCTTGATCGGCAACTCGATGCGCTGAGCGCCCTTGACCTCGGCGGCGGCCCCCAGCAGGCGGCCGAGCATCGGCGCGGCCTGGGGCGCCGACCCTGGGCGCATGACCGTGGCGGTGTTGCTGACCATGGCCTTGAGGGCATCGGCGGCCTTGTTCGACTTGGCCTCCTGCCAGAAGCGCAGCAGGGTCGAAAGCACCACCATGGAGAAGATCACCGTGGCCGCCTTCATGTCTTCGGTCAGCCAGGAAATCACCGCCAGCAGGGTCAGCAGCAGGTTGAAGGGGTTCTTGTAGCAGTGCCACAGGTGGGTCCACCAGGGCAGCGCCTGCTCGTGCTCGACCTCGTTGAGGCCGTGACGCTCACGCAGGGCATCGGCCTCCTCGGTGCTCAGGCCGTCGGTGTGGCTGCCGAGCTGGTCCAGCAGTTGCGCGGCATCGCTGTTGGCCGCCGCCACCAGGGTTTGCGCCAGGGTCGGCGGCACGTCGCGGCTGACGCTGGCATCGCTGAAACTTTCCAGCAGTGCCAGGCGGCGGAAGTGCCGGGCGAAATGCCGGGTCCGCAGGAAGCCGGCAAAGAACTCTTTCAACAGGGTGAGCTTCATGGTGATGACTCCTGCAGCAACGGCGTAGGGAAAACCGCAGGCAGGTACGATCGGGCGTTGCCGGAGTGTAATCCTTCATGCATGCCTGATCCGCAGGTCCTGGACCTGCGCGTCGATGCCACCACGACACGGCAGCCGGCCGGGTCGAAGGGGAAATAGAAGTCGCCAGGAAGTGGCGTCGGGAAGCGAACCATAGAAGTTCGCGATCGGGATGCCGCATCTCGCTGGACGGCGAGACAGCGGCAGGAAAAAGGCTGCGCGCTATCTTGCCGGGACTGCGCCGGTTACTGAAACCGGCCGACTCCTGTCACTCGAACAAGTACCCACACTGGGCCTCCACTGATTGAAAACGCGCGCAGCTTACGCCGCACTATTTGCAGAGTAAACCGGAGGGAAACCCTGGCAGAGGGAATCGAAAAGTTCTTCAGCCAAGGTTCAGGAATGCCTTCGCCGGCAAGCCGGCTTCTACGGTTCCCCACACTGTCACTGACAACCGTAGGAGCTGGCTTGCCAGCGAAAGGGCCCGATAGATCGCCTTCGCCGGCAAGCCGGCTCCTACAAAAAACACCCGGGATAGCCCCGAATGGCAGGAGCCGGCTTGCCGGCGAAGAGGTCCGCAAGAACGGAGGTGGCGCCGATCAGCTGGCGGTGGCCAGCAGCATGTCACGCACCGAACGGCTGTGACCGCGGCTCTTGCCGTGTTCGTAGAGCGAATCGGCAATCTCCTGGGCACGGATCGGCAGCACCGACAGCAAGGTGTCGCTCAGGCCATGGCTGGCCTGGCTGAAGCCCTGCATGTAGACGCCGGCCTTGCAGCGCTCGTCGGTCACCAGGCGGTAATTGCGGTCCACCTCGAAGTCACCCAGGTAGGCCTGCAGCGGCGCCAGCAGTTGACGATGCATCTGCCGCTCGTAGCCGGTGGCCAGCACCACCGCATCGTAGTGACGCACTTCGCGCTCGCCGCTGGCACTGTTGCGCAGGATCAGCTCGATGCCCAGGTCGGTAGCGGTGGCCTTCTCCACCGTGGTCATGGTGCGGAAGGTGTGGCGCGCGATGCCGGAAACCTTCTGCCGGTAGAAGATCCCGTAGATGCGCTCGATCAGGTCGATGTCCACCACCGAGTAGTTGGTGTTCTGGTACTCGCTGACCAGGCGCTCGCGCTCACTGCCGGTCTGCTGGAACACCAGGTCGGTGAAGGCCGGGGAGAACACTTCGTTGACGAACGGGCTGTCATCCGCCGGCTTGAGTGCCGAACCGCGCATGATGATGTCGGCCTGCACCGAAGGGAAACTGTCGTTGAGGTCGATGAAGGCTTCTGCCGCGCTCTGCCCGCCGCCGATGATGGCGATGTTCATCGGTTTGCCACTGACACAGGGCTGGCTGGCCATGCGTTCCAGGTACTGGGAATGGTGGAACACCCGCGCATCGCCCTTGAGCCCCTTGAAGGTTTCCGGAACCCGCGCCGTGCCGCCGGCACTGACCACCACCGAACGGGTGGTGCGCACCAGTTCGCTGCCCTGGGCATCCCGGGAAATCACCCGCAACGCCTCGACCTGCTGGTTGTGCAGCACTGGCTCGATGGCCAGCACTTCTTCGCCGTAGCGGCTGTGTTCCTGGAAATGCCCGGCCACCCAGCGCAGGTAGTCGTTGAACTCCATGCGGCATGGATAGAAGGTGCCCAGGTTGATGAAGTCCACCAGGCGCCCGTGGTGCTTGAGGTAGTTGACGAAGGAATAGGGGCTGGTGGGGTTGCGCAGGGTCACCAGGTCCTTGAGGAAGGAAATCTGCAGTTCGCTCTGGGTTACCAGGGTGTTGCCGTGCCAGCGATAGTCAGCCTGCTTGTCGAGGAACAACGCGTCCAGCGGACCGTGCTCCTGCCCGCGCTCCTCCAGCGCAATGGCCAGCGCCAGGTTCGAGGGGCCGAAACCGATACCGATCAAATCGTGAACGTGGGCCGATGCAATTGCCTGTGTCATTTCCAGTGTCCTCTGGATAAACCGCCTCAACGCGGGGGATAAAGTGTCACGGTGACCCGACTGGCCCATGCAGGACAGCGGATCGTCTGTTGAGTAGGGACGAGGACAATGAAAAAAAATTTAACTAAATACGTCTCAACGGCAACGCGTTATTGAGCATCCCACTGGCGCAGGCGCGACCGGCAATGCTTCATGGCATTGACGATGTGTTTCTCCACCAGGCTGCGGGAAATCCCCAGCTGTTCGGCGATCTGCGGGTGGGACAGGCCTTCGAGCTTGCGCAGCAGGAAGCTCTCGCGACACAGCCGGGGCAGCTCGGCCAGGGCCCGTTGCAGCATTTCCAGGCGCTGGCCGTGATCCAGGCTGGTCTGCGGCGAAGGGTTGAAGTAGCGCTCTTCGTTGTCCAGCACCTCCAGGGGCTCGGACTGGCGCAAGGCATTGCGCCGATGGCCGTCGATCACCAGGTTCAGGGCCGTGCGATAGAGAAACGCCCGCGGCTGCTCGATGGGGGTATCGCTGGAGCGCTCCAGGACCCGCACATAAGCGTCATGCACCACATCCTCGGCCACCTGGCGATTGCCCAGCTTGGCGTTGAGGAAGCACATCAGCTCGCGATAGTAGTTTTCCAACAGGGCTCCCGAGCGCCCACTGGGGCGGTTCTGTCCTTGAGCAAGTCCGGCCATGGCCGATTGCACCCGGTAATTCGTGATGGCTGTTTAGTAGCGGCGTAATTTATAGTAATTCTCATATAGATTTAAAGTAGCGCAGCACCGCGGTGGGTTTATTTTCAGTGTTCCGACAGCTGTAACGCCATGTGTCGGCAGTTAAATTCCCCCCCCGGCATCTCGTTTACCTGACAGCTCCCCGTCTCTGCCGTTCCTGCGGCAGCCGCAAGCTGGCTGCTCCTTGTGCAGCTGGCCGTTGTGACGGGCCGATATCCCCTGGCCGGAACCCTGCATGAAACGTCCTCGCCCTACCCGACGCGCCCTGCTTGCCGCACTGTGTGTGATCCCCGTTGTTGCCATCGCTGCCTGGAAGTTCATCCCGGCAGGCCGTGACCAGTTCACCACCGTGCAAGTGAGCCGCGGCGATATAGAAAGCAGCGTCACCGCCCTGGGCACCTTGCAGCCACGACGCTACGTGGATGTGGGCGCCCAGGCGTCCGGGCAGATCCGCAAGATCCACGTCGAATCCGGTGATCAGGTCAAGGAAGGCCAGTTGCTGGTGGAGATCGACCCCTCCACCCAACAGGCAAAACTCGACGCCAGCCGTTTCTCCATCGAGAACCTGCAGGCCCAGTTGCAGGAGCAGTACGCCCAGAACCAGCTGGCCCGGCAGAAGTACCAGCGCCAGCAGAACCTCAAGGCCGGCGGCGCCACCCGCGAGGAAGACGTACAGACCGCCCAGGCCGAACTCAAGGCCACCCAGGCGCGGATCGACATGTACAAGGCGCAGATCCGCCAGGCCCAGGCCAGCCTGCGCAGCGACCAGGCCGAACTGGGCTACACGCGCATCTATGCGCCCATGTCCGGCACCGTGGTCGCGGTGGACGCCCGCGAAGGCCAGACCCTCAACGCCCAACAGCAGACCCCGTTGATCCTGCGCATCGCCAAGCTCTCGCCCATGACCGTCTGGGCCGAAGTCTCGGAAGCCGATATCGGCCACGTCAAACCCGGCATGCACGCCTACTTCACCACCCTGAGCGGCGGCAACCGACGCTGGACCAGCACTGTGCGGCAGATCCTGCCGATCCCGCCCAAGCCCCTCAACGAATCCAGCCAGGGCAGCGGCAGCCCCAACAGCACCAGCAAGAGCGGCAGCGGCCGGGTGGTGCTCTACACCGTGCTGCTGGACGTGGACAACGCCGACAACGCCCTGATGGCGGAAATGACCACCCAGGTGTTCTTCGTCGCCAATCAGGCAAAAAATGTGCTCACCGCCCCCATCGCCGCCCTGCACGGCAGTACCGAGCCGGACCTGCAGATGGCTCGGGTAGTGGCCAAGAACGGCTCGATCGACGAACGCAAGGTCCGGGTCGGCATCAGCGACCGCCTGCGCATCCAGATCCTCGACGGCTTGAACGAAGGTGATCATCTGCTGATCGGCCCGGCCAACAGCAGCGGGGGTTGAATGCAGACGCCTCTGATCGACCTCAGGAACATCCGCAAATCCTACGGCGGCGGCGACAGCCCGCAGGTCGATGTCCTGCGGGGCATCGACCTGTCGATCCACGCCGGCGAGTTCGTCGCCATCGTCGGTGCCTCGGGCTCCGGCAAGTCGACGCTGATGAACATCCTCGGCTGCCTGGACCGCCCGACCTCGGGCGAGTACCTGTTCGCCGGGGAGAACGTGGCTCACCTGGACAGCGACGAACTGGCCTGGCTGCGCCGCGAGGCCTTCGGCTTCGTGTTCCAGGGCTACCACCTGATCCCCTCGGCTTCGGCCCAGGAAAACGTCGAGATGCCGGCCATCTACGCCGGCACCCCGACCGCCGAACGTCACACCCGCGCCGCCGCCCTGCTGGAGCGCCTGGGCCTGGCCAGCCGCAGCGGCAACCGCCCGCATCAATTGTCCGGTGGCCAGCAGCAGCGAGTGTCCATCGCCCGCGCCCTGATGAACGGCGGCCACATCATCCTCGCCGACGAACCCACCGGCGCCCTGGACAGCCACAGCGGCGCCGAAGTCATGGCCCTGCTGGACGAACTGGCCAGCCAGGGCCACGTGGTGATCCTCATCACCCACGACCGCGAAGTGGCGGCCCGGGCCAAGCGCATCATCGAGATCCGCGACGGCGAGATCATCAGCGACACCGCCACCAGCGATCCCTCGGTACAACTGAGCGCCAACGCCGGCGCCCTGCAAGCCGTGGACCTGCGCCAGCGCCTGGCCGACGGCAGCGAGCCCACCGGTGCCTGGAAAGGCGAACTGCTGGAAGCCATACAGGCCGCCTGGCGGGTGATGTGGATCAACCGCTTCCGCACCGCCCTGACCCTGCTGGGGATCATCATCGGCGTGGCCTCGGTGGTGGTGATGCTGGCGGTGGGCGAAGGCAGCAAGCGCCAGGTGATGGCGCAGATGGGGGCGTTTGGCTCGAACATCATTTACCTGAGCGGCTACTCGCCCAACCCGCGCACCCCGGAAGGCATCGTCACCCTGGATGACGTCGCCGCCCTGGCCAACCTGCCCCAGGTGAAACGGATCATGGCGGTCAACGGCGCCAAGGCCGGGGTGCGTTTCGGCAACGCCGACTACATGAGCTACGTGGGCGGCAACGACACCAACTTCCCGGAAATCTTCAACTGGCCCGTGGCCCAGGGCAGCTACTTCAGCGAGGCCGACGAACGCTCGGCGGCGGCAGTGGCGGTGATTGGCCACAAGGTCCGGGAAAAGCTCCTCAAGGACGTGGCCAACCCCATCGGCCAGTACATCCTCATCGAAAACGTGCCGTTCCAGGTGGTCGGCGTACTCTCGGAAAAAGGCGCCAGCTCCGGCGACAGCGACAGTGACGACCGCATCGCCGTGCCCTACTCCGCCGCCAGCATCCGCCTGTTCGGCGACCACAACCCGCAATACGTGGCGATCGCCGCCGCCGATGCCAGCCGGGTCAAGCAGACCGAACAGGAGATCGATGAACTGATGCTACGCATGCACGGCGGCAAGCGCGATTTCGAACTGACCAACAACGCCGCGATGATCCAGGCCGAGGCCCGGACCCAGAACACCCTGTCGCTGATGCTCGGCGCCATCGCCGCGATCTCGCTGCTGGTGGGCGGCATCGGGGTGATGAACATCATGCTCATGACCGTGCGCGAACGCACCCGGGAAATCGGTATCCGCATGGCCACCGGCGCCCGCCAGCGCGACATCCTGCGCCAGTTCCTCACTGAAGCAGTGATGCTTTCGGTGGTCGGCGGCCTGGCCGGCATCGGCGTGGCCCTGATCATCGGCGGCATCCTGATTCTCAGCGAGGTGGCGGTGGCCTTCTCCCTGGCCGCAGTGCTCGGCGCCTTCGCCTGCGCCCTGGTCACCGGCGTCATCTTCGGCTTCATGCCGGCCCGCAAAGCTGCCCGGCTCGACCCGGTCACGGCCCTTACCAGTGAATGATCGATCTATGAAAGTGCACCTGACCCTCCTGGCCGCCAGCGTCTTGCTGGCAGCCTGCAGCAGCCCGGCGCCGCGCCCGGAAAGCGGCCTGCAAGCACCGGCGTCCTGGCACTCTCCCGCCAGCCAGGGCGACCGGCAGCAAGACCTGCGCTGGTGGACCCGTTTCGGCAGCCCGGAGCTGGACCAACTGATCGCCGAAGCCCGGGCCGGCAGCCATGACCTGGCCGCCGCCATGGCCCGGGTCCGCCAGGCCCAGGCCAGTGCCATCGTCGCCGGGGCACCGCTGCTGCCCAGCGTCAATGGCACCTTCAACGCCAGCCGCAGAAAACAGTTGCGGGGCAACGACTCCAGCCAGCTCGATTCCAGCAGCAACAGCAAGGTCACGAACTCGTTCGACGCGGGCCTGAGCGCCACCTATGAAGTCGACTTCTGGGGTGGTCGCCGCGCCGCCTACGACAGCGCCCTGCTCGGAGTCCAGGCCAGCGAATTCGACCAGGCCACCGTTGAGCTGACCCTGCTCAGCGGCGTGGCCAACAGCTATGCCCAGGTCCTGTCCCTGCGCGAACAGAGCCGTATCGCCGAACTCAACCTGGCCAATGCGCAGAACGTGTTGCAACTGGTGCAGACCCGCTATGACTCCGGCTCGGCCACCGCCCTGGAACTGGCCCAGCAGAAAAGCCTGGTGGCCGCCCAGCAACGCCAGGTGCCCCTGGTACAACAGCAGGCCGAAGAGGCGCAGATCACCCTCGCCACCCTGCTGGGCCGGCCGGTACAGAGCCTGAAACTGAACGACCAGCCCTTTGCCCAATTGAACTGGCCGACCATCGATGCCGGGGTGCCCAGCGAACTGCTGACCCGCCGTCCCGATATCGCCGGTGCCGAGGCCCGGCTGGCGGCGGCCCAGGCCGATGTCAAAGTGGCGCGGGCGGCCATGCTGCCGACCCTGACCCTGACCGCCAACCTGGGTTCGAACGCCGACAAGCTGGGCAATGTCTTGCGCAATCCCTTCTACAACCTCACCTCCGGGCTGGTGGCGCCGATCTTCAACAACGGGCGCCTGAGCGCCGAACGGGACAGGACCACAGCGCGCCAGCAAGAGCTGCTGGAGACTTATCGCGGGGCGATCATCAATGGTTTTGCCGATGTGGAGAAAGCCCTCAACAGCATTCGCGGCCTGGACCAGCAGCGCCAGTGGCAGAGCGAAGAACTGAACCAGGCGCAGCGCGCCTTCGAGATCGCCCAGAGCCGCTATCAGGCCGGCGCCGAAGACCTGCTGACCGTCCTGGAAACCCAGCGCACCCTGTACACCGCCCAGGACCAGAACGTGCAACTGCGGCTGTCGCGCCTGCAGTCGAGCATTGCCCTGTACAAGGCCCTGGGGGGCGGCTGGAGCCACTGACACGGCGGGAGTGGCCGGCCCGTTCACTCCCGCGCCCGGCGCAGCGGTCGAGCGTGAAATCGCTTAGAATCCCCTCCCGCCCCACCGCCAACAGAACCCCATGTCCCTCGAAAATGTGCCGCACGACCCACTGGCAGACCTGCTGGCCCTGCTGCGCAAGGTCTACCCCAACGGGCTCGACAACCGCGACTACAAGCGCCTTCTGGTGCTGCTGTACCCGCACTTGTGCGACCGCAATCTGGCACAGTTGATGGCGCAGCTCACCCACAGGGACGCGGACCTCATTCTCAACGACCTCTACGCCGCCGTGACCGGCCAGCCGCCGCCCGCCGCAGAGCTGGAAGCGTTGCAGGCGCTACTGGAGCGGCACGGCGCCCGGGCCCTCCTGACGGACGACTGACTGCGCAAGGAGCAAACAATGAACGTCGAGGACTTCAAGCAACTGCTGGACGAGCGCAAGCGCAGCCATCCGATCTGGTTCGAACTGCCGTCGGACCGCCTTGCCAGCCAAACCCAGATCCTGGAGGCGCAGCAGGCCTTGGGGCTGCAACTGCCAGCCGAATACGCCTGGTTCCTAAAGGAGTGCGGCGGTGGCTACTTTGCCCTGGGCACGCTCTACTCACTGGACAGCAGCAGTGATTTCCACCTGGTGCAGATCAACCGGGCGCACCCGGCCATCACCGGCCGTCACCTGCTGTTTTCAGAGAACGGTTGCGGTGACTTCTACGGGTTCAGGATCGAGAACCGGCACTGCCTGGCACCGGTCGAGTTTTTCGACCACAGCTGCGGGCAATGGCAAACCAACCGATACAACGGGCTCTTGAGCTTCCTCGCCGAAGTGGCCCTGAGCAACTGAATCCCTCGCCTCAGAGCTTCAAGTGCTGGGCATACCAGGGCCGGCGCGGTGCCCGCTTGAGCAGGTCCGGCACCTCTTCGTCGCGGCTCAGGGCGATGCGCAAGGCCAGCTTCATGACCTCCTGATCCATCTCCAGGGACATTTCTCCCGGGGCATTGCCCAGGGGGCCGCAGCCATGGGTCGAGGCCCCCAGCCACGGGTCGTCGATCTCGACCCAACGCCCGGGGGCGAACCAGGGCACGCCATTGACCTCGCGGCGCAATACTTCGCCGGGGTGGTAGCGCTCGTGGGCCCGGAACCAGTCGTCGATCCGGTCATCGATCCAGCCATGGAATTTCCAGAACATGGGGTGCACGTGGGACGAGAAGGGATCGCCGAGAAAGTCATTCTGCGGCTGGTACCAGCGCCCGGCGAAGTCCGAGGACAGGCGCGCTTCCATCACCGGCATGCCGTTGGAAGGATCGCGGGCGACATCCGCCCAGCGCATGTGCAGCCAGTCGTGCAGGCCCAGCTCGACCTCGGACCCGAACTGGCCCAGGGTCAGGCGGCTGAGGTACTCGGGGTCCTGGTACTGCGACTCCCAGACCTGGAAGTTGCCATAGAACGCCGCATCACTTTTCAGCCCGTGCAGCCATTGGGTGAACTCTTCATCGTCGTCGGCCACCCAGGCCGGCGGCACCGAGCAGCCGTCACGGTTTTCGTAATAGCGGATAAAGGCCTGCCGATCCTGCTCAAGGCGGGCACAGGGCAGCGGCAACTGCTGCCAGGACACCAGGTCCGGCTGCAACGAGCGGGCGTGCAGGAGCATGTGCCGGTGCATGAACAGAAAATCGATGCCCGAGGCATTGCGGTGCTTGCGCCGCCCACGGGCGTCACGTTCATGCTTGACCGGGCCCGGCTGCCAGCCGAGCCCCCGCAGGCTGTTGCGCTTGTCCTTGGGCAGGGTGTGCCAACGGTCCCGCGAAGCGTGCCAGAGCTGATGGAACAGGCGGTGCTGCGGCGATACCAGCCACGCCAGCAAGGCGGGGCTCAGCCCGCTCTGGTCCCGGGCGGCAGGAAAGACTCGCTTGCGCGCCACAAAACGCGCCGCGGATACCGGCGCCAGTGGCGACGCCTGCAGCGACTGCAGGCTGCCACTGAGGGTGCCGCTGCCGGCATTGCCCCAACTGGCCCAGACCTCATCGAGCACCACCTGGCATTCATGGCTGGGGGCACCGGCGATGCGGCCACCGGTAAACAAGCGCCAGCGCAACCTGGCGGCGTCCACCGACGCCAGGTCGCCCTGCACCATGAACTCCACCGGGCCGTCGCCTCGCAGGCTCTGCGCACGCCCCAGGAGGCCACGCAAGCCGCGCCCGGTGGGGCCGGCATCCAGTAACAACTCACAACCTTTACGAGGCAGGGATTGCGGTCCGTTGGCGTCGAGAAACTCGATATCCCAGATGCCCCGCAGGTGATCGGCAAGGCGCACACCAGGGTCCAGGGCCACCTCCAGCTTGGCTTCCCCGGGGGTGATCTCCTGCTCTTCCTTGCGGCGAACATCCTGACGCAGCAACTCCTTCTGGGTGTAGTACGCCACAGGGATAGCCGCTCCCGTCACCGCCAGACCGGTCAAAAATCCTCTTCTCGAAAACCTCATCGCTCTACCTTTATCCAGTGGCGCGTCACGCATCTAGCTAGAACGTTGGATTTGCAGGGAAATTTACCGGCCAGCGATTGCCGCGACGCTAAATTTGCTCTCGGCCAGCTCGTTTATCGCGGATAGATGTGCACAAAAGGTCGGACCCGGCAGCACTGAACCCCAGGGCCCGACCCCGTCATCAGCCCGCCTGCGACTGGGATAGCAATGATCAAAATATCTGGTAAGAAAACCCTCTATCTGAGCCTGCTGATACTTATCATCGCCGCCGTCGGCGTCGGTGCCGGCGCGGCCTGGCACTACTACTGGAAGGATCGGGTGTCCTACCCCAACGAGATCGTCAAGCACGCCAACGACCTGCAGGAGCGCATCATTTCCTTCGACAGCCACATCACCGTGCCCCTGGATTTCGGCACCGAAGGCAGCGAAGCGGACAAGGACACCTCTCGCCAGTTCGACCTGGTCAAGGCCGGTCGCGGCCGCATGTCCGGCGCCGCCCTGAGCATCCTGGCCTGGCCGGAAATGTGGAACGGCCCCAACGCGCCGCACCGCCCCACCGCTGGCTTCGTCGAGGAAGCCCGCCACCAGCGCGAGACCCGTTACCGGATCATCCAGGGCATGGTGCGTGACTTCCCCAACCAGGCCGCCATCGCCTACACCCCCGCCGACCTGCGCCGCATTGCCTCCGAAGGCAAGGTGGCGGTGGTGATCAGCCTGCTCAATGCCTACGCCATGGGCGACGACCTGGACCAGCTGGACCAGTGGGCCGCACGGGGCATGCGCCTGTTCGGCTTCAGCTATGTGGGTAACAACGACTGGGCCGACTCGTCGCGCCCGCTGCCCTTCTTCAATGACACCCGGGACGCCCTCGGCGGCCTCTCGCCCGTCGGCAAGCAGGCGGTGCAGCGGCTCAATGACCTGGGGGTGGTGATCGACGTCTCGCAGATGTCGAGCAAGGCCCTGGACGACGTTGCGAGCCTGACCCGGGCACCGGTGGTGGCTTCCCACTCCGCCCCCAGGGCGCTGGTGGATATCCCGCGCAACCTCAGCGACCAGGAAATGCAACAGATCAAGGCCACCGGCGGGGTGATCCAGGTCGTGGGCTTCTCCACCTACCTGCGCCCCCTCAGCCAGCCGACCCTGGACAAGCTCAATGCCTTGCGCAAGCGCTTCGACCTCGGGCCACTGCAAGGCCTGGAGAACGCACTGATGCCCGGCGACGCCGTGATCACCATCTGGCCGGAACAGCGCTTTGGCGAATACGCCAGCTCCCTGTACGGCATCCTCGATGAGGAACCCAAGGCCAGCCTCAAGGACTATGTCGACGCCATCGATTACACGGTGAAGAAAGTCGGCATCGACCACGTCGGCATCAGCTCGGACTTCAACGAGGGCGGTGGCGTCAATGGCTGGATGAGCGTGGCGGACAACCGCAACGTCACCGCCGAGCTGATCCAGCGTGGCTACAGCGATATCGAGATCGCCAAGCTCTGGGGCGAGAACTATCTGCGCGTCTGGGAACAGGTGCAGAAACTGGCCAAGCCTGCAAAACCCGCCCCTCAACCCGCCATCGCCGGCTAACCCATGACCACGAGCCTTCCTGTGACCAACCGTCGGACATTCCTCAAACAAGCAGGCCTGTTGGCCGCCGCCCTGCCCCTGGGCAACCTCGCCATCAGCCAGGCCCGGGCCGACAGTGCCACCGCCAGTGCTTCGCAGTGGACCCAATTGCGCCAGTTGTTCGACCTCGACCCGGACTACGTGCACCTGGCCAATTTCCTCATCACCTCGCACCCGAGGCCGGTGCGCGAGGCCATCGAAAAATACCGCGCAGTGCTCGACCGCAACCCGGCCATGGCCATGGACTACGACACCCAGTACACCTGGAAGCGCGAGGCCCAGGTGCGCGAAAGTGTCGGCCGCTACCTGCAGATCAAGCCCGGCCAGGTGGCCCTGACCGGCAGCACCACCGAAGGCCTGGCCCTGATGTATGGCGGCCTCCACGTGCGCCCCGGACAGGAGATCCTGACCACGGTTCACGAGCACTACTCGACCCGCAACGCGCTGAAGTACCGCACCCAGCGCGACGGCACCCAGGTGCGCACCATCGAACTGTTCAAGTCGCCCCACAGGATGTCCACCGACGAAGTGCTGGGCAACATCGACCGCAGCATCCGCGCCAACACCCGCGTACTGGGCATGACCTGGGTGCAGTCGGGCAGCGGCGTGAAACTGCCGATCGGCGAGATCGGCAAGCTGGTGGACCAGCACAACCGCAATCGCGATGAGCACGAGCGGATTCTCTACTGCGTCGATGGTGTGCACGGGCTGGGGGTGGAGGACATCACCTTTGCCGACCTGAACTGCGACTTCTTCGTCGCCGGCACCCACAAATGGATGTTCGGCCCGCGCGGCACCGGGATCTTCTGCTCACGTTCGGAACAACTCGAACACCTGACGCCGATGGTGGCGACCTTCTCCGAAAACCAGAACTTCGCCACCACCATGACCCCCGGCGGCTACCACAGCTTCGAGCACCGCTGGGCTGTGGACCAGGCTTTCGACCTGCACATGCAGCTGGGCAAGGCCAACATCCAGTCGCGCATCCATGAACTCAACAGCTACCTCAAGCAGCGCCTGCAGGAGCACCCGGGCATCGAACTGGTCACGCCCCTGAGCCCGGAGCACTCCGCCGGCTTCACCTTCTTCCGCGGCCAGAACCTGGACACCGACGCCACCGCCGCCTGGCTGATCGAGAACCGCATCCTGGTGGACGCGGTGGACCGCGATGCCGGGCCGGTAGTGCGCATGGCCCCCGGCCTGCTCAACAGCGAGGCGGATATCGACCGGACCATGGACCTGCTGGGCAAGCGCCTGCGCAGCAGCAAGACCGCCTGAGCCGTTGCCACGCCCCCTGAACTCACATTGCACAAGGCTATTGACTGATGAAACCCATCGCCTGTTCCTCCCTGGCCGCCCTGGCCGGTTGCCTGATCAGCCTCAACGCACACGCGGTAGAACCGCCCAAGCCCGGCAGCGTGTTCAAGGACTGCAAGAACTGCCCGGAAATGGTGGTCCTGCCGGCCGGCAGCTTTGTCATGGGCACCCCGGAAGACGAAGTGGGCCGCGAGCCCGATGAAGGCCCGCAGCACACCGTGACCTTCAAGAACGCCTTCGCCATGAGCCGCTTCCATGTCACTGCCGCCGAGCTTGATGCCTACATCCGCGAAACCGGTACCGTGATCAAGGACGGCGACGACCGCCCCGGCCGCCTGTGCCAGGCCAGCAAGCCACGCTATGAACAGGGGCCGCGCCAGCCGGCGGTCTGCGTCGACTACGCCGACGTGCAGGCCTATACCCAGTGGCTATCGAAGAAAACCGGCAAGCACTACCGGATGGTCAGCGAGGCGGAACGCGAATACGCCGCACGCGCCGGCAGCACCGGTTCCTTCCCCTTCCCTTTCGACGAGGAAGGCCAGTACCAGATCACCAAGCACGCCAACACCTACGGCCCCAAGGACGGCTTCAGTTTCACCGCCCCGGTGGGCAGCTATCCGCCCAATGCCTTCGGCATGTATGACATGCACGGCAACGTCTATGAATGGGTCGCCGACTGCTGGCACCCCGACTACGTGGGCGCGCCTGCCGATGGCCGGGCCTGGATGGAAGAGTCGGAAGGGGTGTGCCTGGATGCCCAGATTCGCGGCAACGACTGGGGCGAGGCACCGGTATTCTCGCGTTCGGGCAACCGCAACAGCCGCAAGCGCGAAGTGCGCGGGGACTGGCTGAGCTTCCGGGTCGTGCGTGAGCTGGAACAGCCCGGCGCCAGCCACAAGTAGACACCCCGATGAACAGCGGCCCGGGGCAACAACCGCACCGGGCCACTGGCAGTATCAGGCGACGTCCCGGGACTTGCCGGCCTGAGCCTGGCGAAGGTTCTCCAGCATCAGCCACAGGCCCTGGCGCAAGGCCGGGAACAGGCTGTTGTTGAAGTTGTTCCAACGCAGTTCGAGGATGGTGTCCTCGGGGCCGATTTCGGTGTTGAGCACGTCATGCAGCACCTCGCCGGAGTCGATACCGTTGTCCACGTAGTGGAACGACGCCCCGGTCAGGTATAGCGGCGCGGTCGGCTCGGTTTCCTTCGTCGCCCAATCCACTACTTTCTGCCCACGGGCGCCGTACAGGGCATTCCAGGTGGCATAGGCCCCGCGACGCTCATAGGGCGATTCGATGCGGGTGATGCCCGGGTGGATGTTCATGATCCGCCGGGCGAAAGGCGCTCCCGGGCGCACCAGTTCATCGAGGATCACCAGCAGGCCGTCGAGCACCACGATATCGGCTTTGAGCTCCACCAGGGTGTCGTGCAGGCGGCGTTCGAAATCCTGCTTGCCGGCGATGTGTTCGGCACTGCCGCGGGGATGGCGGCGATAGGTGGACGGCACGCTCAGCAGCAAGTCGTTGACCCGCTTGCCCTGCACTTCCAGGTCCGCCGGGTACAGCCACTGGCGGCCCGGCTGGTAGGCAAAGCCGTAGTCACTGACCAACTGCTGGTCCCGTGGCGACTGCTCGTCATCGTCGTAGACCACGCCCACCAGTTCGTAGGCCTCGCCCAGGGGCGTCTGGTTCAGCGTCTGGACCAGAAATTCCAGCACCGATTTCATGTAGCGCTCGTGGTCCTTGTAAGCCACCGGCTGCCCGGCCTTGTCGGCGGCGGCATTTCGCAGGGACCAGACATACACCAGATTCTTCTTTGTCATTTGCTCGCTCTCGCTCAATGGTTCAGGCACTGCGTCGATACACGTGCGCCCACAGAACAAGAACGAACCACAGGCAGGGCAATTTATCCGCAGTGCCCGCCGGGCTGGCATGCCGAGCTAAATACTGGCGTCGGCGCTTCGTTTGTCAGGGGTAAGGGTCTGCGTGCTACGACCCTCTATCCACTCTCTGGGAAGTACTTATGACCGACCCCAAGCGCGGCGCCTTCAACGGTCTGCTCGCATTGCTCAGGCCCTTTCGCACCATCGTGGTGATCTCCGTTGCCCTGGGCATGGCCGGCGGCCTGGCCATCACCCTGTTGCTGGCCACCATCAACAACGCCCTGCACTCGGCGACCGGCATGACCCAGGGCGTGGTCCTGACTTTCGCCGCCCTGTGCGTGCTGGCCCTGATCAGTTCCATCGTCTCGGACATCGGCACCAACTATGTGGGACAACGGATCATTGCCGCCCTGCGCAAGGACCTGGGTGAAAAAGTACTCTCGGCGCCCATCACCCAGATCGAGCGCTATCGCTCCCACCGCCTGATCCCGGTACTGACCCACGACGTCGACACCATCAGCGACTTCTCTTTCGCCTTCACTCCCCTGGCCATCGCCACCACCGTCACCCTGGGCTGCCTGGGCTACCTGGCGTACCTCTCGGTGCCGATGTTCCTGATGATGGTGGTGGCCATCATCATCGGCACCAGTGTGCAGCTGGTGGCCGGCGGCAAGGGCATCAAGGGCTTCGATGAGGCTCGCGACCATGAGGACGAGCTGCAGCGCTACTACAACGCGATCGCCTCCGGTGCCAAGGAACTGCGTATCCACCGGCCCCGACGCTTTCGCATGAATACCCAGCGCATCCAGAAAACCGCGGATCGCATCAGCGATATCCAGGTGCGCTCGGTGAACATCTACATCCTGGCCAAGAGCTTCGGCTCGATGCTGTTCTTCGTGGTCATCGGCCTGGCCCTGGCCATGCAGGCCTACTACCCGAACCCGGACCCCGCGGTGATCACCGGTTTCGTGCTGGTGCTGCTGTACATGAAGGGCCCGCTGGAACACGTGGTCGGCTACCTGCCCATCGTCGGCAAGGCCAAGATCGCCTTCGCCCGGATCAGCGAACTGTCCGAACGCTTCTCTTCTCCCGAGCCGCACCTGCTGATGGACGACAGCGAAGCGCCGCAAGCGGTGGTGCACAGCCTGGAACTGCGCGAGGTGCGCTACAGCCCGCCGCCGGTGGAAGGCAGCGAACCGTTCCACCTGGGCCCGATCAACCTGAACATCAAGCAGGGCGACATCGTCTTCATCGTCGGCGAGAACGGCTGCGGCAAGACCACCCTGATCAAGCTGTTGCTGGGCCTGTACCAGCCCCAGTCCGGGGAGATCCGTCTCAATGGCGAAGCGGTGACCGACCGGGCCCGGGATGACTACCGGCAGCTGTTCACCACGGTATTTGCCGACTACTACCTGTTCGACGACCTGGTCCAGGGCAATGCCGGCAAGTCGCTGGACGTCGCCACCCAGTACCTGAACCGCCTGGAAATCGCCCACAAGGTCAGCGTCAAGGATGGCGCCTTCACCACCACCGACCTGTCCACCGGCCAGCGCAAGCGCCTGGCCCTGGTCAATGCCTGGCTGGAAGAGCGCCCGGTGCTGGTGTTCGACGAATGGGCCGCCGACCAGGACCCGGCCTTCCGGCGGATTTTCTACACCGAGCTGCTGCCCGATCTCAAGCGCCTGGGCAAGACCATCATCGTGATCAGCCACGACGATCGCTACTTCGACATTGCCGACCAGTTGGTGCGCATGAAGGCCGGACGAGTCCTGACTGAACTGCAACCGGCGTGATTGTTTCCGGTTTATGGCAGCTGATGCGTCATACAGACAGAACTGAGAATTAATACCATTAACAGTCACTACATCTGCCGGATCTATAAGAGCATATGAGCATGCCCGCACAACACCGACTGACCCCTTTGACGAAAGCGCTGCTTCGCCAGGCCTTCTCGCCAAAACTGGCTTCCCGCACCCTGGGCCTGGCCCTGACCCTGCCACTGATGGCTCAGGTCCAGGCCCAGGAAATCCATTTCAACATCGTCTCGCAGTCCATGTCTGCGGCCCTGCAGGAGTTCGGGCGCCAGGCCAATATGCAGGTGCTCTACAACCCTGACGATGTGCAAGGCAAGCGCAGCAACGCCCTCAGCGGCAGCTATTCGCCGGAGCGGGCCATCGCGGCCATGCTCAATGGCACGGGGGTGGCCTACACCCTCAAGGACAACTCGGTCACTATCCGCAACCATGGTGGCAACGGCTCGCTGGAACTGGGGACCAGCACCATCAGCGGCCAGGGCCTGGGCACCACCACCGAGGACACAGGTTCCTACACCACCGGGGCCATGCAGACCGCCAGCAAGCTGTCGCTGACGGCCCGGGAAACCCCGCAGTCGGTCACGGTCATCACCCGCCAGCGCATGGATGACCAGAACATGAGGTCCCTGGAGGATGTGCTCAAGGCCACCCCCGGCATTTCCATCACCAAGGACGGTCCGCAGCGGCCGACCTTCTACTCCCGTGGTTTTGCCGTCGAAAACCTGATGACCGACGGCTTGCCCAACGATTTGACCCACTACCTGAGCCGGGACATGAACTCCTCGGCTGACATGGCGATCTTCGACCATGTGGAAGTGGTGCGTGGCGCCACCGGGATGATGCAGGGCGCAGGTAACCCGTCGGCAGCGATCAACATGGTGCGCAAGCGCCCCACCGCCACACCGCGGGTCACCGTCACCGGCAGCGCCGGCAGCTGGGACGACTACCGCACCGAGATCGACGCCTCCAACGCCCTCAACGAAAGCGGCACCCTGCGCGGCCGGGTGGTCGCCGCCTATCAGAGCAAGGGCAGCTTCCAGGACTTCGTCAGCAGTGAACGCAACGTGTTCTACGGCATCACCGAGGCCGACCTGAACGAAGACACCACCTTCACTTTTGGCGTCTCCAACCAGAGCGGCAGAAACAACACTTCCTGGGGTGGCCTGCCGGTTGCAGCCGACGGCAGCGACCTGCACCTCAAGCGCTCGACCTACCTGGGCAGCAAGTGGGAGTACTGGGATCAGAACAACACCACGGCGTTCAGCCGCCTGGAGTATCGCTTCGCCAACAGCTGGAAAATGCTCCTGTCCGCCAGCAAGAGCTGGTCGGACCTGAACATGCTCGGCTCCATTCCGGAACGCATGGGCGCCAACTACGATGAGTTCGGCCAGAACATCGGTCGCTACGACTACGAAGACCAGCAAAACAGCTACGACGGTTACGTCACCGGTCCCTTCTCCCTGTTCGGGCGTACCCATGAACTGGTGGTGGGCGCCAGCCGGCGCGACCTGACGTTCAAAGGCAAGGGCCTGCCCATCGACCTTGAGACCCACACCAACATCTACAAGCCCAGCGGCATTCCCAAGCCGGACATGAGTGCCAACCCCTGGACACAACGCCGTACCAGCCAGCTGGAAGGCACCTACGTCACCACCCGTCTGAGCATCACCGATGACCTGAAGCTGATCCTGGGCGGCCGCCTGGACTGGTACGACTATGACGTAACCACCACCTGGAACGGCAAGGCCTCCGCCTCCAGCCTGCCGAACAAAGTGACACGGCACCTGACCCGCTATGCCGGGGCCATCTATGACCTGGACCAGAACCACTCGGTCTATGTCAGCTACACCGATATCTTCAAGCCGCAGACCGAACTCGACGCCTCCAACGGCGCGCTCAAGCCGATCGAAGGCAAGAACTACGAACTGGGCATCAAGGGCGAGTACTTCGACGGCAAACTCAATGCCAGTGCGGCGATCTTCCGCATCGACCAGGAAAACCGTGCCAAGGTACTCAACCCCAACCAGTGCAACCCGGTGGGAAGCACCTGCTACGAAGCCGCGGGCCAGGTGCGCAGTGAAGGTATCGAGCTGGAAATCAACGGCATCCTGGCCCCGGGCTGGGAACTGGGGGCGGGCTACACCTATGCCTCGGTCAAGTACACCAAGGACTCCAACGAAGCCAACGTCGGCCGCCTGTTCGACACCGACATCCCGCGCAGCGTGTTCAAGGCCTTCACCACCTACCAACTGCCCGGCGACCTGAACCGCTGGACCATCGGCGGCGGGATCTATGGCCAGAACACCATCTACAACAAGGGCACCAACGACTACCTGAGCACCTTCGACTACCGCATCGAACAGAAGTCCTACGCCCTGGTGGACCTGATGACCAGCTACAAGGCCTCGGAAAATGTGAACATTCGCCTCAACGTCAACAACCTCTTCGACAAGCGCTACTACCAGAGCATCGGCACCAACACCGACTACGGCACCAGCCTCTACGGCGACCCGCGCAACGCCATGGTCACGGTCAGTTGGTCTCTGTGAAACACCCCCTCCCCCTGTAGGAGCCGGCTTGCCGGCGAAGGCGCCCTTGAGACTCGCGCACCTTCGCTGGCAAGCCAGATCCTGCAACGCGATGAATTCCCCTCCCCTCCCACATCCCCTTCCGTAGGAGCCGGCTTTCCGACGAAGGCGCCCGCAAGTCATGCAACGCCCCGGGTGACGTCTTCGCTGGCAAGCCAGCTCCTACAGCAGTCAGATACACGGTGCAGATCCCCGTAGGAGCCGGCTTGCCGACGAAGGCGCCCGCAAGTCATGCAGCGCCCCGGGTGACGCCTACGCTGGCAAGCCAGCTCCTACAGCAGTCAGATGCACGGTGCAGATCCCCGTAGGAGCCGGCTTGCCGGCGAAGAGGCCCGCAAGTCATGCAGCGCCCCGGGTGACGCCTACGCTGGCAAGCCAGCTCCTATAGAGCGAGGGCGAGCCGTTGATTTGCTTATGACGAAAACGACAAAGGCCTGGACCGTTGCCGGTCCAGGCCTTTGTCGGTGTCTCAGTTCAAGCAGGTCAGCAACTGCTCTGTGAAGCTCTCCAGCAAGGCTCGGCTGTCCACCATGGCTTCATGGCGGGCTTCGATATGATATGAAGCGGCTATCTCGCCACCCTGCACCTCGCGACCCATGGCCTGCTCCATGACCTGGATCCGCTCCGGGGTGTAGTCACTGGACCACCATAGCCGCGGCGCAACCCGCAGGGGGCGATAGGCATAGGCCGCAGACAAGGCGCTCAAGTCATTGAACACCGCGCTGACCAGCGAGGCGTCGAACTCGGCCTTGAACAGCCCCACCACCCGATCCAGCTCGCCGGGAGCCAGGGGGATATTGCCAGCCACCCAGCCATGGATACTCTGCCAATCGAGCTCGGCTTCGCGCCTCAAGCGGCTCTCGATCATCCCTGCACTGCCCGGGAACTGCTGGCAGAGCTTGTCGATGATCGCCTGCCACTCGGACTCGGCCGTCACAGTGACTGGCATCTCCTGCGTCTGGATCTGATCGACCCCGGCGCCCTGAGGCGGTGTCGGGTCGAGCAGGCCGAGGAAACGCACCGTCTCTCCCGCCGCCTCCAGTTCGCTGGCCACGTCCATGGCAATGGACCCGCCCAGGGACCAGCCTGCCAGGTAGTAAGGACCTGTCGGCTGTACCTGACGGATGCTGGCGACATAGCGCTCGATCATGGCCTGCCATGAAACCTCGCTCCAGTCGGTTTGCAGGTAGGCCTGGTGCAGCACGCCATACACCGCGCAACGGTCGCGCAACTGCGCCGCCAACGGCAGGTAGCCATACACGCTGCCCCCCGCCGGGTGGAAGCAGAACAGCGGCTGGCCGGAGCCGCCCAGGGCGATGACATTCTGTGCACTGTCGGGCTGACCGGCTGCGATCACACCAGCCAGTTGCCCCACGGTCGGCGCCGTGAACAGCGCATTGATGCTCAGTTGCACAGCCAGTGCCTGGTTGATGGCGCCGATCAGGCGCAAGGCATCCAGGGAGTGCCCACCCAACTCGAAGAAGTTGTCGTCCAGGCCCACCTGGTCGACGCCCAGCACCTGGCTCCAGAGGGCGGCGACCTGCTGTTCCAGCTCGCTCTGTGGAGCGATGTAGGCCTGCTGCAACAGGCTGGCATCGGCCTTGGGCAGGGCCTTGCGGTCCAGCTTGCCATTGGGGCTCAACGGCAGCGCTTCGAGGAACAGCAGGTGCGCCGGCAGCATGTAGTCCGGCAGCACCTCCTTGAGGGCCGCTTTCAATTGCTCGCGCAGTTGCGCCTGGGCCTGCGGCGTATCGGCCGCCACCTGCGCGGCTGGCACTACATAAGCCACCAGTTGTGGCCCGCTCGCGCCGTCCTGGGCCAGTACAAGCGCCTCGCGTACTGGCGTCAGCTCCAGCAGCCGCGCTTCGATCTCGCCCATTTCGATACGGAAACCGCGGATCTTCACCTGGTGGTCGATGCGCCCGGCGTATTCGATCACGCCTTCGGTGTCATAGCGGGCCAGATCGCCGGAGCGATACAGGCGCCCACCATCGCTGCTGAACGGATCGGGAATGAAACGCTCGGCAGTCAGGCCTGGGCGGTCGTGGTAACCCCGGGCCAGCAGGTCGCCACCGATCATCAGCTCGCCAATCACACCGTTGAGCGGCAGGTTGCCGCTGCTGTCCAGCAGGTAGATGGAACGGCCCGGCAGGGCCTTGCCCAGTGGAATCACCGCCGGCAGCGGCTCGGTCCCCTTCAGGTAGGCACCGCAGTCATGGGCCGTGGCACTCACGGTGGCCTCGGTGGGCCCGTAGGTGTTGAGCAGGCAGGCGTGTTTCAGGCCGGCCTGCTTCCAGGCGGCCACGCCTTCCGCCGGCATGGCCTCGCCCCCCAGGTTGAGCTGACGCAGGCGGCCAAAGTCCCGCGGCCCCTTGGCGGCGAAGTCCTTGCCCAGCATGAACCAGTAGGCGGTGCTCAAGTCGACGATGCTGATGCCTTGCTCGATCAGCTCGCGGTAGAAGGTTTCGCTGTCCCACAGCGCCTTGCCGCGGATCACCACCGAAGCACCACGGATCAGCGCCGGGTACAGCTGTTCGACAAAGGCATCGAAGTTGAAGGTGGAGAACTGCAAGCCACGGTCCGCAGCCGTCATGTTGAAATGGCTGGCGGTGGCCCGTGCGTGCTGGCTCAGGGCGTTGTGGGTAATACCTACGCCCTTGGGCCGGCCGGTGGAGCCGGAGGTGTACATCACATAGGCCAGGTTTTCCGCGCTGCTGCGCTCAGGCGGGTTGCCCTGCGCCATACCGGCCAGCCAGACGGGAGCCTGGTCCAGGCACAGGTACGGCACCGCGAGGCCATCCTGCAAACGCTCCAGCAGCGGCGACTGGGTCAGCAGCAACTGGATGCCGCTGTCCTGCATCATGTAGTGCAGGCGCTCCTGGGGGTACTCGGGGTCCAGCGGCACGTAGGCGCCACCGGCCTTGAGCACCGCCAGCAGGCCGACAATCATGTCCAGCCCGCGCTCCACGGCAATGCCCACCCGCACATCCGGGCCTACACCCTGCTCGATCAGCTTATGGGCCAACTGGTTGGCCCGCTGGTTGAACTGGCCATAGCTCAGTTGCTGGCCGGCGCACAGCAGCGCCACGGCATCCGGAGTGCGCGCGGCCTGGGCTTCGATCAACTGGTGGATATTCAAGTCCCGGCCCACTTGCCCGGCCGCCCGGCGGGACTCCTGTTCAACGACCGTCCGTTGCCCGTCGCTGAGCAGCGAAAGATCCCCCAGGCACTGCCCGGGGTTGCCGATCATGGCCAGCAGCAGGTGCTGCAGGCCCTCGGCCAGTTGCCGGATCACCGCGCCACTGAAGTGCTGGCACGAATAGCTGTAGTCGAATGACAAGCGTTCAGCGACAAACACCGACAGGGTCAGCGGATAGTTGGTCTGCTCATGATTGCCTACCGCGCCAAATTGCAACTGTGCCGGCGAGCCTTTCTCCAGGGCTTCGGACACCGGGTAGTTCTCGAACACCAGGATGTTGTCGAACAGTGCCTCGCCCCCAAGGCCGGCCCAGCGTTGCACGTCATACAGCGGCGTGTGTTCAAAATCGCGCAGGGCCAGGTTGCGCTCCTGCACGGCCTGCAACCAGTCGCTGACCGACAACTGCGGAAGTGGCGCGGCCACCACCGGCAAGGTGTTGATGAACAGGCCGATCTGCTGCTCCACGCCCTTGAGTTCCGCCGGCCGGCCGGACACCGTGGCGCCGAACACCACCGTGTCCTGCCCGGTGCAGCGTTGCAGCAGCAACAGCCAGGCGGCCTGCACCAGGGTGTTGACCGTGACCTTCTGCTGGCGGGCAAACTCGCCCAGGCTGCGGGTCTGGGCCTCGTCGAGGGTGCAGCCATGGCTGCCATGGCCCTCCTCCAGCGGCGCTCGTGCACCGGCAGCAATGGCCTGGGCCAGACGGGTCGGCTCATCCAGCCCCTGCAGTTGCTGTTTCCAGAAATGCTCACTGAGGGTTGCGTCCTGGCGTTGCAGCCAGGCGATGTAGTCGCGGTAGCGCCCGGTCAGGTGCTGCGGCAATTGACCGGCATAACGTTGCAGTACTTCACCGAGCAACTGCGAGTTGCTCCAGCCGTCCATCAGGATGTGGTGGTTGGTGTAGATCAGGTGGTAACGCTGCTCGCCAGTGCGCACCAGGGTCAGGCGCAGCAGAGGCGCAGCGGCCAGATCGAAGCCCCGTTGACGCTCGGTCGCCGCCAGGGTGTCCAGGGCTTGCGGGGCCTGCTGCGTCGAGCGCCAGTCGTGCTCGACACACTCCAGGCTGACCTGCTTGTACACCACCTGGATCGGCGCCGGCAGTTCGCCCTGCCAGAGGAAACCGCTGCGCAGGATGTCATGACGCTCGATGGTTGCCTGCCAGGCCTGACGGAAGCGCTCGGGATCGAGCCCGTCCACATCCACTCGTAGCTGGTTGATGTAGTCGCCACCCTCCTCTTGATACAGGGTGTGAAATAGCATGCCCTGTTGCATCGGCGACAGCGGATAAAGGTCCTCGACCTGTGCCAGGGCCAGCGGCAAGCGGTCCAGCTGTTGCTGGCTCAGGCCGGCCAGCGGGAAGTCCGATGGCGTGGCGCCACGGTGCTCGGGCTGGCTGCAATGCTCGATCAGCGCCTTGAGCTCCCGGGCGTAGTCATCCGCCAGGTGCTCGATGGTGGCGGTATCGAACATCGCCCGGCTGAAGTTCCAGCCCAGGCTCAGCTCACCGCCATAGACCTGGCCATTGAGAGTCAACCAGTTGCCCAGGGGGGCGTGCAGGCTCTGGTCGTCGCCCTTGGCCTCATTGGCCGGGGCAAACCATGCCTGCTGGTCATCGAAACTGCCGTCGAACTGCCCCAGGTAGTTGAAGGTAATGCGCGGTACGGCCAGTGCGGCGAGGGCTGCCTGTGCTTGAGCATCCCCCAGGTAGCGCAAGGCACCGAAGCCGATGCCCTTGTTCGGCACCGCCCGCAGCTGTTCCTTGATGAGCTTGATCGAGTCGGCCAGGGCCGGCTGCGGCGTCAGCTTCACCGGGAACACGCTGGTGAACCAGCCCACGGTGCGACTCAGGTCGATGCTGTCGAACAGCTCTTCACGGCCGTGGCCTTCCAGTTGCACCAGGGCGCTGCTGTCGCCGGTCCAGCGGGTGATGACCCGGGCCAGGGCGGTGAGCAGCAGATCGTTGATCTGGGTGCGATAGGCTGCCGGCGCGTCCTGCAACAGGCGTTGGGTATCACCCTTGCTCAAGCGGGTTTCGACACTGCTCGCGTGCTGGTTCTGCAACCCGTCGTGACCGTGGTCGCAAGGCAGGTTCGATTCGACTCCCTGCAACTGTGCCTGCCAGTAACCCAGCTCCTGCTGCAGCGCCGCGCTGCTGGCATAGGCCTGCAACTGCCCGGCCCAGGCCTGGGTCGAGCTGGACTTGGCCGGCAGTGCCTGGCCGCCCAGCAAGGCTTGCAGATCCTCCAGGAGAATCCGCCAGGACACCCCATCCACCACCAGGTGATGAACGATCAGCAACAGGCGCTGGCTCTGGTCGGCCAGGGTGAACAGCACGGCCCGCAGCAACGGGCCCTCCTGCAGGTTGAGACTGCTCTGGGCCTGCCCGGCAAACTGCTGCAACGCCTGGGCGTCGGCGACATTGGCCTGCCACAGCAGTTGCACCGGCTCATCGGCATCGGCAAAGGCTGCGCGCCACGTGCCCTGATGTTCGGTAAAGCGCAGGCGCAAGGCATCGTGCTGCACCGTCAGGGCCTGCAATGCGCTTTCCAGGGGCTGGGCTTGCAGCGCCTGTAGCGGCTTGAGCAGCACCGACTGGTTCCAGTGATGCCGTTCCGGTACCGGGGTGTCGAAGAACCACTGCTGGATCGGCAGCAGCGGCATTTGCCCACGCACCGGGCCCTGGTCGATCTGCAAACCGCCCTCGCCCTGCTCCGCCACCGTGGCCAGCCCTTGCACCGTCTGGTGCTGGAACAGGTCCTTGGGGGTGAAGCGGATACCAGCCTGCCGGGCACGGCTGACCACCTGGATCGAGATGATCGAGTCGCCACCCAGTTCGAAGAAGTTGTCGGTGACGCCCACCTGCTCAAGCTTCAGCACATCGGCCCAGATCGCCGCGATCTGTTGTTCCAGCGGGTTCTGCGGCGCGACGTAGGTCTGCTGCATCAGCTGCGCATCGACTTTCGGCAGCGACTTGCGGTCCAGCTTGCCGTTCGGTGTCAGCGGCAGTGCTTCGAGGAACAGCAGGTAGGTCGGCACCATGTAGTCCGGCAGGCTTTCCCGCAGGCGCGCCTTGATGCTTTCGCGCAACTGCGCCTGGCGCTCGTTGCTCAACGCCACGTCAGCGTCCACCGGCACGATATAACCCACCAGTTGCTGGCCGCTCGGCCCTGGCTGGGCGATCACCGCCACTTCCAGCACCGGGTCCTGTTCCAGCAGACGCGCTTCGATCTCGCCCAGCTCGATACGGAAACCCCGCACCTTCACCTGATGGTCGACACGGCCTACGTACTCCACCAAGCCATCGGTGCGATAGCGGGTCAGGTCGCCGCTGCGGTACAACCGGGCACCGGTGGTGCTGTAAGGATCGGGGATAAAGCGTTCCGCCGTCAGCCCCGGACGATCCAGGTAACCCCGAGCCACGCCCAGGCCACCCAGGTACAACTCACCCGCCACGCCAACCGGCAACAGGTTGAGGTTGGCATCGGCCACATAGGCACTGCGATTGCCAACGATATTGCCGATAGGCGCGTAGGCCGCGTCGCACGGATCGCCCGCCTTGGCCTTCCAGATCAAAGGAGTCACCACGGTTTCAGTCGGGCCGTAGCCGTTGAAGATGTACTTGGGCCGCAGCACTCGCCACGCCAAATCGTAACTGGCCTGGGGCACTGCATCGCCACCAAAGCAGTACACCCGCACCGCCGGCGGGTTGCCGTCACGCTCGGCGTGTACCGCCAGTTGCTGCAGGTACACCGGCGGGAACACACCCACGGTGACGCCGTAGCGGTGCATCTGTTCGTAGGTGAATTCCGGTGACCACAGGCTGTCATCACGGATCAGCACGCTGGCCCCGTAGATCAGCGGGTGCATCCAGCCTTCGTGGGAGCCGTCGAAGGCGAAGGACATGAAGTGCAACTCGCAATCCGCCGGGCTCATTTCATAACGTTCGCCGGTGGCCAGGCTGTGCATGGCCAGCGGGCCGTGGGACACCGCCACGCCCTTGGGCAAGCCGGTGGACCCGGAGGTGTAGATCACGTAGGCGAGGTTTTCCTCGGCCAGGTCTACCTCTGGGCTGGTCACCGGATAGGCCGCAAAATCGGCCGCGCCTTCGACGCTGAGGGTCGGCAGCCCCTCAGGAATCGGCAAGCGATCCAGCAGATGGTTCTGGGTCAGCAGCAGCCAAGCGCCGCTGTCCTGCATCATGTAGCGCAGACGGTCCTGGGGGTATTCGATATCCAGCGGCACATAGACCCCGCCGGCCTTGAGCACGGCCAGGAAGGCCACCATGATTTCCGCGCAACGCGGCATGGCGATGGCCACCCGCACTTCCGGGCCAACGCCCAGCTCGATCAACTTGTGCGCCAGCTGGTTGGCCTGAGTATCCAGCTCGCGATAGCTCAGGCGCTGCTCGGCGAAGAACACCGCTGGTGCATCCGGCGCCTTGGCCGCCTGATCGGCAAACAGCTGGTGAACAAAACGCTCGGTCGGGTAGACCACATCGGTGTGATCCCAATCCTGGCGGATACGGTGCTGCTCGTCCTGCGTCAGCAATGGCAACTCACCCAGGCCGGTTTGCGCATGCTCCATCAGGCTCAGCAACAGGCCCTGCAAGTGCCCGCCCAACTGCACCATCGAAGGTTCGGAGAAAGATTCACGGGCATAGATGAACTCGAACGACAGGCTCGCCCCCAGGTTGACCGCGACCGTCAGGGGGTAGTTGGTCTGCTCGTGGTTACCCACAGCGCCAAAGCGCAGTTGCGCCGGAGCACCTTTTTCCAGGGCTTCGGACACCGGGTAGTTCTCGAACACCAGGATGTTGTCGAACAGCGCATCCCCGCCCAGCCCGGCCCAGCGCTGCACTTCGTACAGCGGCGTGTACTCATAGTCGCGCAGCGCCAGGTTGCGGTTCTGCACTGCCTGCAACCACTGGCTCACGGTCATGTCCGGGCATGGCGTGGCCACCACCGGCAAGGTGTTGATGAACAAGCCCACCTGCTGCTCTATGCCCTTGAGCTCCGCGGGGCGCCCCGCCACCGTGGCGCCGAACACCACGCTTTCCTGCCCGGTGCAACGTTGCAGCAACAGCAGCCACGCCGCCTGCACCAGGGTATTGACCGTGACCTTCTGCTGCCGGGCAAATTCGCCAAGCCGTGCCGTCTGTGCCAGGTCCAGCTCGCGATGATGCTTGCCGTGGCCGGTGCCGGTGCCGGCCGCAATGTCCGCGACCCGGGACAGCGCCTGGGTCAGGCGGGTCGGTTCATCCAGCGTCTGCAGTTGTTCTTTCCAGAAGCTTTCACAGGCCTGGGCATCCTGGCGTTGCAGCCAGGCGATGTAGTCCCGGTAGCGGCCCGGAGCGTGGCTGGGCAACTGACCGGCATAACGTTGCAGCACTTCGCCGAGCAACTGCGAGTTGCTCCAGCCGTCCATCAGGATGTGATGGTTGGTGTAGATCAGGTGGTAGCGCTGCTCGTCGATACGCACCAGGGTCAGGCGCAACAACGGCACGGCATCCAGCTCGAAGCCACGCTGGCGCTCGGCGGTGGCCAGGGTATCCAGGGCTTCCTGCTGCTGCGGCTGGCCGCGCCAGTCATGTTCGGTGCAGTCCAGGGCAATGTGCTTGTGCACCACTTGCAGCGGCGTCGACACCTCGCCCTGCCAGATAAAGCCGGTGCGCAGGATGTCATGCCGATCGATGGCCGCCTGCCAGGCCTGCTGGAAGCGCAGCGGATCAAGGCCATCCACGTCTACCCGCAGTTGGTTGATGTAATCGCCCGCGGCCTGCTCGTAGAGGGTATGAAACAGCATGCCCTGCTGCATCGGCGACAGGGGGTAGAGGTCTTCGACCGAGGCCATCGCCACCGGCAGGCGATCCAGTTGCTGCTGGTTCAGGCCCGCCAGTGGGAAGTCCGACGGGGTGGCGCCACGGTGCTCGGGCTGGCTGCAATGCGCCACCAGCGCCTTGAGCTCCTCGGTATAGTCGTCGGCCAGCCGCTGCACGGTGGCGGTATCGAACATCTGCTGGCTGAAGGTCCAGTTCAGGCTCAACTCGCCGCCATAGACCTGGCCATCCAGGCTCAGCCAGTTGCTCAGCGGGGCCAGTGGGCTCTGGTCGTCGCCCTTGGCTTCACCGCTGGGTTTGAACAGGGAATCCTGCTCGTCGAAACTGCCGTCGAACTGGCCCAGGTAGTTGAAGGTGATACGCGGCACGGCCAGGGCTGCCAGGGTCTGCTGCGCTTGCGCCTCGCCCAGGTAGCGCAAGGCACCAAAGCCGATGCCCTTGTTCGGTACCGCCCGCAGTTGTTCCTTGATGAACTTGATCGAATCGGCCAGGGACGCCTGGGGCGTGAGCTTCACCGGGAACATGCTGGTGAACCAGCCCACGGTGCGGGTCAGGTCGATGCTGTCGAACAGGTCTTCGCGGCCGTGGCCTTCCAGTTGCACCAGGGCACTGGCTTCGCCGGTCCAGCGGGTGATGACCCGGGCCAGGGCGGTGAGCAGCAGATCGTTGATCTGGGTGCGGTAGGCCGCCGGGGCATCCTGCAGCAGGCGCTGGGTACGGGCCTTGTCCAGGCGTGAACTCAGGCTGCTGGCGTGCTGGTTCTGCAACTCGGTCACCGGGCGATCCAGCGGCAGGTTCGACTCGACGCCCTGCAACTGGGCCTGCCAGTACTTGAGTTCTTCCTGCAGCGCCGCACCTTGGGCATAGGCCTGCATCTGCTCGGCCCAGGCCTGGGTCGAGCTGGTCTTGGCCGGCAACGCCAGGGTCTGGCCGGCGCTGAGTTGAGTGTGGGCCCGTTGCAGATCCTCCAGCAGGATCCGCCAGGACACCCCGTCCACCACCAGGTGGTGGATCACCAGCAACAGGCGCTGGCTGCCGTCCTCCAGGCTGAACAGCACGGCCCGCAGCAGCGGCCCGTCCTGCAGGTTCAGGCTGCGCTGCGCCTCGATCGCCGACTGTTCCATGGCCTGGGCGCCATCCACTGCGACCTGCCAGAGCAGCTCCGGCCGCTGGCCGGCATCGGCAAAACGCGCCGACCAGCCATCCGCCTCCTGGCTGAACTGCAAGCGCAAGGCGTCATGCTGCACCCACAGGGCCTGCAAGGCGTTCTCTACCACCTCGGCGCGCAGCGGCTGGGCCGGCTTGAGCAGCACTGACTGGTTCCAGTGATGGCGTTCGCTCATGGGCAGCTCGAAGAACCACTGCTGCACCGGCAGCAGCGCAGTTGCGCCACGCACCGGGCCCTGGTCGATCTGCACCCCGCCCTCGCCCTGCTCGGCCACTGCCGCCAGCCCCTGTACCGTCTGGTACTGGAACAGATCCCGCGGGGTGAAGCGGATACCGGCCTGCCGCGCGCGGCTGACCACCTGGATCGAGATGATCGAATCACCGCCCAGTTCGAAGAAGTTGTCGGTGGCACCGACCTGCTCAAGCTTCAGCACATCGGCCCAGATCGCCGCGATCTGCTGCTCCAGTTCGCTCTGCGGCGCCACATAGACCTGCTGCATCTGCTGGGCGTCGACCTTGGGCAGGGCCTTGCGATCGAGCTTGCCGTTGGGGGTCAGCGGCAACGCTTCGAGGAACAGCAGGTAGGCCGGCACCATGTAGTCCGGCACGTGTTCCTTGAGTGCCGTCTTGAGGCTGTCGCGCAGGGCGGCCTGGGCCTCGACGGTCGGGGTGGCCTCGCTCGGCACGATATAGGCCACCAGTTGCTGGCCGTTCTCGCCGTCATGGGCCAGGACGAAGGCTTCACGCACCGCCGCCTGCTGCACCAGCCGCGCCTCGATTTCACCCAGCTCGATACGGAAACCGCGGATCTTCACCTGATGGTCGATGCGGCCGATGTACTCGATCACCCCATCGGTGCGGTAACGGGTCAGGTCGCCGGTGCGGTACACCCGGCCACCGTCGCTGGAAAACGGATTGGGTACGAACTTCTCGGCGGTCAGCCCTGGGCGCGCCAGGTAGCCTCGGGTCACCCCGGCGCCGGCCAGATACAGCTCGCCGGCACTGCCCACCGGCACCGGTTGCAGGTCCGGGCTGAGGATGTAGCTCTGGGTATTGCTGATGGCCCGGCCGATATTGGCCTGGCCGCCGGCCTCGCGCCGGGTGTAGGTCGAGTAGGTGGTGTCTTCCGAAGGGCCGTACAGGTCGTAGACATGCACCAGCCCGGGCTGCTGGTAGAGGCTAGCCCGGG
>NZ_JBQOIE010000007.1:0-328663 GCF_052665325.1 Pseudomonas sp. 8(2025)
CTTCGATGATCAGGACCGGCTGGCGAATTGGAAACTCTCCAGCCTGCCGTCCAGCGCATGGACTCCCTTGACCAAATGGGAGGAAGCCCGCGCCTGGCGCGAAAAATTCGACCCGCCGCCGGCCTCGTTGCCCTCATCGTCGTCGTCGGAGCTGCAGTCCTCGACAGCCACGGGCACCCCGTTTGGCGCGCGCGGGCGGGCGGTGGTCGCGGTCGAAGGGCGGGCTGGCTCTAGCCCCAGCAGCACCAGGCGAAGGTCGTCAGGCAGAGCAGCAAGGGCAGGGCATCAAGAAATTCATTCATACCGGCACATTCCATTCGGACGGGTGCCGGCAATTTAAGGTGGCTGCTGTTATCTGTCTGTTGCGATTCTGTGAATTTTCAACGCTATTTTGTTGAATGCTTCAGGAAGCATCGTAGGTGCGTGGCTGGCACCTTTTTTTCGCGGCTCCAACACTGATGGAGGCCTTCCAGAAACCTGTCCTGAAATCCAAAGACTCAAAAAAAGTGTGGATATTTAATGACTTAGGTGATTTTATTTGTGGTTTTTTTCTCAAAATATGTTGTTACAGAATGTACGATTCCGTTACTATAGCCCTGCGTTCACCTACCACGGTTTATGCATTTTTAGCCCCAAGTGTCCATCAGCTACTTGGGCTTTTTTTTGCCTGGAATTTGTCACGGGCCGCTTTTTCCCCATGGGCTGGATGCACAGGATTCACGATCGGGCACCTGGCTCACCCGACCGTGACTGCCGATACGCCTAGTGCCGGACGATGTGCAGCCCTTCCTCCTCCTGAGGCGGCACGAAGTAGCGGCTAATCCGTTCGAACTGCTCGTCGCTGGCGGCAAACGGGTGATCGCCCAGACGATTGCGCTCGCGCAGCCTTGCCTTGCACTGGGCTTCATCCACATCCAGTACATGCAATTGATGAGGGGTGCCGGCCTGGTCCGCCAGCGCTCGCAGCCAGGTTCGCTGGGCGACGGTATTGGCGGGAAAGTCCAGGACGACACAGGTTCCAGCGCGCAACATGGCGATCACCAGCGGTTCCAGCACACTTGCCAGGCGCTGGGCGTGGAGCAGGTAGTCGGCGATCGAATGAATCTGCTCCGGATACAGGCCTGCCAGCCACTGGTCTTCAGAGATCAGGACGCTGCCGTGCGCCTCTGCCAGCTGCCTGGCCAGGGTGGACTTGCCCGAGGCGATCTTGCCGCACAGTAAATGCAGTACGGCGGGTGATGAGTGCTTCATGGTTTTCTCCTGGGGTAGTTGCCTCAGAAGAGTGGTGGTCAACCCCGCCTCCGAGGCGGGTTCTTGACAGCCTGGACGGCCGCTAGCCCACCTTGCTGATGAAGGGGGTAATAATCGCTGCGAGGCCAGGCCGGGGGATCGGGTTCATGTTGTGGAAACTACAGAGTCGCCACGAAAAAAAACAGCCCGGCCATGCACAAGCCTTCATCATTTCGAAGCGCTGAGGCATTGCGCAGGCATTCGATAACTGCGGGGTAGTTAACATTTCTCTGTGTTTTTTCTGATACACAAACGCGCATACAGGCCTATCCTGAACGGGCGAACTTCACCTCCCCCATACAGGCGAGAAGCCATGCTCTCTACCAGCGAGCTTTGCCACATATTGGAGTCCGGCTTTCTCCCGCTGTCCTGCGCCTGCGCCCTGAACCCCAACGGCTCCCTGACCATCAAGATCTACGATGCAGAGTCGGGCCGGGTGGACTTGCTGCTCACCGGTGTCTCCACTGCCGAACTCACCAGCGTGCGCGACATCTCCAATCTGATTGGCGAGCTGCGTACCGAATTGCGGGCAGGGCGCCGAGCCTTTGCCGGGGCCTTCACCCACTACGCCGGCTGAGGGGGCGGGGAGGCGCGTATTGCTGACAGTTGAACATGTCATTGCGAGGGCATAGCGTTACAGCGTTCGCCCAGTATCTATGACTCTTTACCGGTTCATGGATGGCGAGGTCATCTGTACTGGGCGAACTCCACAGGCGCTTGATGTACGTCTTTCTGGTTATAGCTGTTAACCTCCCTCGCCATTTTCACCCAAGGGTGCGCAACTCGGGCGGTGCTCGAGGCTTTCTGCACCTGGCTTGGTCTTTACCCATTCAAGGAAGGTCTTCATGAACATCGGCAATACGCCTCCCGCCAACTACAGCTACGCCCAACTCTCGAAAGTACTGGAACACAACCGCTCGGTTGCTCAAGTCAAAGGTCCCGAGGCGCCGGTGGAGCAGGAGTTCGCAGCGCATCTGGAGGCCGAGCAGGCGGTCGCCAAGGACGACGCGCTCAAGCTCTCCTTGAGTTTTTCCGCGCAAGCTTGAGGGCTGCCCGGGGAGGAAGCTCTTGCTGGACATTGCTGGCAGGAGCTTCGTCCGAGGCTGTCATTTCAGGATAAGTCTTTAAAAATCAGTTGGTTGGCTTATGGCGCCATGTTAGTCTTGCCGCCGCTGAGGGAATTGGCGAGAGGCCGTGCGGCCCCTGGTTGAACCTCGGGATGACGCTGTAGATCTCTGATTTACCGTGTTTTTTTACCCTCGACAGCGAGTCGGGAACCGGGCTTTTTTGCCGGCTTCGACCTTGCTTCACAAGGACTGGATGTATATATTCCACTCCCTGCTTCAAGCACTGGACGGCCTGATGCCGATTGAATGTTCCAGTGCCGCGTTATCGCGCTACCGCCCGAATGGCGAAACTGGTAGACGCATGGGACTTAAAATCCCCCGCTCGTAAGGGCGTGCCGGTTCGATTCCGGCTTCGGGCACCATCTATTTCAAGGGCTTGCACGGTTTTTTGAGTGAGCCTTACTCTGAATCAATTCGCAACTTCAAATACTGCTCCGCAATTCACTTTGTGGGTGAGACCTTCTTGCCCTTGCGATTGCGCGTGCACTGTTCGGTCATCTCCAAAGCGGGAGGGCTAAATGAGCTGGAAGCGTTTTAAGGTGGCGATCCTGTATGTCGGTGCTGTCCTCATGCTCGTGCAGGCCGGGCGACATTTGGCCGATGGTGCTACAAAGCTCGATAACGTGGGGCCCGCAATCATTGCCTTGGGGATCGCCTACTACTTGATCAGGCGAGCAAGAGCGTGTGCCGGATAGCATGGCGGCAACTTGATCTTGAGTGATAGATCACACTGTCACTAGTTGTCGAGTAGGCGGGTAAATCAACTCAGCGCTCGGATACTTGGCATGCTCTTGCGGCAGAGAAGGGCTTGCGCCCCTTCAGCATCGATGAATCCGCTATGTGCGTCTATTTGTTGGCGCCCTGATCGCCAGGTATTTGCCGGTGGTTCTTTGGGGGAAGTTCGCAAGTAGAGGTGGTGAAAAAAGCCTGGTAACTCTAGGCCGAACTATCTGGCAGTAGTGGTACCGTCTACGCTACATCTCTGGAACCTGCTAGATGGATAGTCAAAGTCCACCTCACCGCATCGCAACACCTCTAGTTGCGTCAAGCGCTGAGAGCCCTGCCGTTCACCCACCTGTTTGGCATCGCGGCCCGGACTTGCTGACCATTGGAAGCACGGGGGCGGCCATTTTGGGTTTCTGCTTTGTGGTGCTTGGGTTGTTGCCGGGGTTGGTGCTGACGCTACTGCTCCTACTCGGGTTCGAAGCGATGCCAGGTGAACCGAGCGGCGATGGGTCTAGCCTCACAACGTCGTCGTTCATCCTGCTCCTGTGTGGGTCTGTTGTGCTCATGGGGCTGGTCTTCGCGTGGATTTTTTCTGCATCTAGAGTGCTGGCCTTCACGTTCGATGAAAACCAGCAACTGCTTACTCTCACGGTCACCCGTCGCGCTCGCAAGCCCGCCGAAGTGCAAGTGCCATTTAGCGACATCATTTGTATCTGCCCTTACGTGCTCGCCAGTTATGACCGCGATGGCCATTTTAGTGTCGTGTGCCAGGGGCCGAGGGGCAAGGAGTTCGTATATCGATTGGCCGAGGGCACTTCTCTGGAGGAGATGGAGTTTCATGCTGCGTGGTTGCGGGGAATGATAGGGGACCGGATGCAGGAACTATTGAATCTGGATAAATGAACGAAGCACGTCTCTCCAGCCACTATCGAGGTGAGGCGGCTCTGCGCTCGACTGCCCGGGGTGTTTCAAACGGATTGTTGAACGGCCTGCACCGGCCAGGACGAGCGCCAATTGGCATGTTTCATAGGGTGCTGATCGCATCCGGGGCTGGACTGTTCAAACTGCTCCACAGGTCGCTAAATTCTGCAATTCGATCGGGCCGGGATCGTGACGGGGTTGCTGAATTTAGGTAACTTGGCATTTTCCATTCATGGACGACGGATTCATGCCAATCACCAAGCGTATTGCAAAAATCTCCCTGAGCATCTCCCTGCTGGGCCTTGTAGGCGCTAGCCCATTCTCCCTGGCGGACGACACCACTCCGGTGAGCGAGTTGCTGCGTAGCGGCTATGAAGTCAAGGCGGCCTACCAGGCGCCAGCACGAGTCGGCCTGGTGCACTTTCTGATCTTGCAAAAAGGTTCGTCGGCGTTCCAGTGCGTGACCTATGGCGCCGAAATAAAGCCACGTTTCCATGACTACTCCAACACCTACTCTTGTGCTCAAATTCAGGACCTGATTCCCACCCAGCCTAACCTCCTGCAGTAATCCTACAGCGCATTTACGGTTCCATTACCCCTCCAGCCCTTATGGCCAGGGCTGGTGCGGTCTGCTGTTGGGGAATGCCCGCTCGAAGGTGCCGAGATCAAGGTTGGCGGAGCGGTTTAAGCGTATGGAGGACTACCTCCGAGAAGCCCCCAGTAGTACTTAACGGATGTATTCGCCTGCGGCACGCTTCAACCCATGCATCGGCGTGTGCGATGGGGGAGGCTGTTCTTCCTGGCACGGATCTGGATCCTTCTGGGCAGGAGAGATAGAGCGCCGGACACATAACGCTGGTTGCATACACAGTTTTTTTGGGGTGTTTTCCCACCCCGCGGGTGCATAGGAAATGCGGAACTGCGTTTGAGCTGAAGTTCACCTCTGGCAAACACATGTTTATTGCTGACTAAGACTCTCGTTTCAGATGTGAGTCAGAGCGTTGCTGTGCTGCCTCCGGGATTTGATTTCTACAATAAGGCCAGATGCAAAAATGAAAATAAACGCATTGTTCATCGCTTTGCTGGGAGGGCTCATGCTGATTCAAGCAACGCTTTCCTTTGCGGACAACACCAATGGCAAGAGTCTCTATGTGCAACGATGTGCCATGTGTCACGGCGCCGATATCAAGGGAACTGGGCCGCTGGCCAATAAGAGCAATCCTCCTACACCCGATCTGACGACCCCTGCTTTCAAAAAGCGACTCAATGAGTATCCGGGTGTGATTGTGTCGTCGGTAATACTGCGCCCCAATGGAGACTTGATTCCCAGAACTTTGCGGGAGAACGGTGTGAAGGTGCCCCCGCATGCTTGGAGCGTTAAGGATTTTCGCGATTTGAATCAATACATGAGTGACGTGATTTCAAAGACTCGATGAGTTCTTCATATGCACTGGCATAGCGTTCCAAGAGCCGCTTGCTCCGAGACGGTGGCCAATCAATCTTGGCTTTAGCCTTGAGGCTCATCGCTGCCCGGGTCGGGCTGCACCAGGTGCTGCCAGGGAAATACCTGCCGGGCGAAATTCTTCACGTAACCGCCAGTGGTGGCCTGGATCACCATGATCGGCAGTTTGGGTCGCTGGCGCTGCAGGGCTTCGAGTTGTTCCAGGCTCAGGCAGGTATTGCGCAAGCGCAGCGCCCGCAATGGCTCGCACGCGTGGCTGGCAAACAATCTTTCATAGCTGGCAAAAGACGTGATGGCGTGCTCCTCGCGGTCTTTTGCCCAGCTTTGCTGAAGTGCGCTGGATTCGCTGAAATCCAGGCTGCTCAACCGCGGCAGGTTGCTGGAGCCTGCGAGGTTGTCGATAAAACCCTGGGTGTCGAAATGGGCGCCGATACGCAGTTGCGCAAGGTGTGGCAGGTCGACCTGGAAGAAGTCCGCGTTGGGGGCATTGGGCAGGGTCAGTTCGCTGAGGTAGGGGGTCTTTGCTACCCAGCGGGCGATTTCACCGGCCTCTTCCATGATGGTGCCGGCCTTCTGGATCAACGAAACGTTATGGTCCTGAGGTTCGGTGGGGCGAATCGCCAATGACCTGAGGCGGGGAAATTGCACCGCACTGTCCAGCAAGGGGCTGAACTCCCACTCGCGGGTACCGTTCGCGCCTTCATCGGCACCGGAAAACAGCAGCGAGCTGAGGGTGTCCGCCACGCTCTGCTCTGCCAGGCATTCCAGGGTCCAGGCAAAGGGCTCGTCCCATAGCTCGCCGTAGTACTCCAGATGCAGGCCGTCACGCATCGGCGCCAGGGCCAGGTAGTTGTAGTCGCTGGCCCACAATGGGCCGGCGGGGTCTTCGCCGGTGTCGTCGTGCTCGGCGGCCTGCTCCCGAGTGAACTCATGGATGCGTTGCTGCAGGGCCAGCAGCCGCTGGTAGCCAGGGGAAGACAAGGGATTGGACATGGGCTGGATTCCGCGGGTAACGCAGGCGCGGGCCTGCTGGATAAACGCTGGGCATGGTGAGGGCCGATCATAACAAAGCGGCGAGGGCGGCCCGCTGTGAAGCGAGCGCTGGGCGGTACACATTTTTCCAACAAATAAACTCTGTCGTCAGGACCTGGCCGGACGCTAGGATCCGTCGCCGACCTGCCGGCCTAGTGTTTTCCAGGGGCTCCACAGCATGCAATCAAGGCTACTGCCGTCATCAGCAACCGGGCTCGCGCCCAGGGAAATCACCCTGGATGACGCAGCTCTGTTGCAGCGTTTCTTTGTCGAGAACCCGGAGTATTTCCATATCGTCCACGGTGCAGCGCCGCAGCCGGACGAGGCGCGCGACGAGATCGATGATGCACTGCCAGCGGGCTGGTCCTACACCCACAAGTGGAAAATCGGTTACTTCGACAGTGAAGGGCGCCTGCTGGCGTTCGTCAGCATTGTCACCGACCTGTTGGCACAAGGAGTCTGGCACATAGGCCTGTTCATGCTGGCTACCCCCTGCCACGGCAGCTCCCTTGCCCGGCAGTTGCACGCTGAGCTGGAGGCCTGGGCTGCGGGCGAGGGCGCACGCTGGCTGCGCTTGAGCGTGGTCCAGGACAATGCCCGGGCACAGGGCTTCTGGAATGCCTGCGGTTATGCCCAAGTGCGTACCCGTGACGGGATCGAGCTGGGGCGCTTGCAGCACCAGGTGCGGATCATGATCAAGCCCCTGGCCGGGGATGCGCTGGCCGACTACCTGGCCCTGATGCCCCGTGATCGCAGCGAGGAGCAGGTACCTTCCTGACAAGGTGCCAGGAGCACCCGGACGGCGTGACTACCGCAAGGCAACGCCCAAGCCAGGTGCTAGGCGTGGCTGAGCGACAGCTGGCTGATGATGCAGGCCGAGCCATCCTCCGCCGGAGTGCTGGGGGTGAAATCGATCTGGTTGTAGATCCCGCCATGAAAGTCGAATACCTGGCCATTCCAGGTCGAGTCCAGGGCGTGCGGGGGAGAGCTGGCTTGCTGGCCATTGCAACTGGCGCCGATGGTGATCAGCCCAGCGTAGGTGCAGTGGATGCTGAGCTGGAACAGCGCGTCGAGCGGGACGCCGCCGAGCAGCGGTAGCGGCCTGGGGTCGGCGCCGTTGAAGCTCTGGCGCAGGGCATAGGTCAGGGTGCCCTTGTCCCAGAACACCTTGACGGCCGGATTCACGTCATCGCGTACATGCATTTGCGCAACCACCACTTTCTGCGCCGAGTTGACCTTGGTCAGGGTCATCTGCTGGCGGTTCCAATGATCGGCGGCGCTGCTCAGGGCCCAGTAGCGGGATTCCTTCCACTCGCAGCGAGTTCGATGGGTGCTTTTGCTCGCCGCGCCCCGGGTCGGCGCGCACAGTTGTATCGAGCCATCTGCCAGGCGCGAGATCACGCTCGGGCATTGGGCCAGGGCGAGGTTGCCGTTGAGCTCCAGTGCCAGCGGGTTGCTGGCCGAGGTGGGTAGTGGGGTGGCGATGTCGAGTGTGCTGATGTCTACCGGCATGTGGAGGTTTCCTTGTCGGGGCGGTCGGTGGGCCAGCGTCCAGGGCGATGCTCGCGGCTGCGGGGCCGCGGTATCAGCGGGAGCTGTTTCCCGGAGCGCCCCCGGAGCCGCTAGACCGCGGTGGCGATGTGACTGTCGACCCCGTTCCTCACCGACCCGCAGTTCTATCTCGAGCTTTGCCGCACCGTGGTCCGAGGGGCTTGATCAGCCTGAACTAAAAACGCCCCTGCCAGTCCCATTGGGCATCTTTGAACGACTGGGGGAACACCATGAAAACTCATCCTGCAATGCTCTGCGCCGCGGTTCTGGCTTCAAGCCAGGCGCTCTTGGCACAGGCTGCCCAGACCACTACCGCCGAGCCGGCCTACCAGAGCCAGGTAGCACGCTACCAGTGTGAAGGGCAGGTGCGCATCGACGCCGCCTACCTGAACATCGACAACGGCTCCTCGTTTGCCACGCTGTATTACAAGGACCAGTTGATCCCCATGCACATCGCGCGTTCCGCTTCCGGCGCCCTGTACGTGGCGGACGACGAGCAGAACAGCTTCCGCTGGCACACCAAGGGCAAGATGGGGGTGCTCTCGTTCCTGGAGGCGGACCACACCGCCACGGAGCAAACCCTGCTCAAGGACTGCAAGGAACTCGAGCAGGACTGAAAAACCGCCAACGCACTTTCCCGCGGGCAAAAAAAAGCCCGCGGGGAGTGCGGGCGAACGTAGTTGCTTGAATGAGCGAGGCGACTATACACAGCGCTTTTTCGCCGCTGGGTGAAAGAAGTTTCATCTTGCGCCTCAGGGGGCCGGCCTTGCCCAGTCCCGTACTCGGCCGGCACGCTGGCGTGCTTCGGTTTCAGACGAAGGGCTGGCCGTGAAAGCCCCGTGGCAGACGCTGCAGGCCCGGCAGGGCGGTCAGGCGTTCGGTCCAGGCGTTACGCCAGAGTTGGCCGCCATGGCTGGCCTTGGCCTTGCGTGCAGCCCGACGAGCGGCATTGCGCTGGTTGCGTCGGGCCTCCTTGTAGATCTCGGTGTTTCGGCAACTGCGGCATTTGACCCGGTTCAGTTCGCCGGTGGAGGCCAGTTGGGTGCCGTGATGACCGCAGGCCAGATGCCCGGCGACCTTGAAGTGAGTAACCATCGCGTTTCTCCTTCGGAGTGAGTACGGAGCACGCGTCGTGTGTTCGATGCGTCTCCATTCTTTTACGACCGCAGGGCACAGGCGACGTTCGTTGTTTTGTCGGCAAACCCCGAGCCCCCGGCAGATCTGTTCTAACCTGCTAAGGCGAGTGAAAAATCCCTTCAGGAAGAGAGGTGGGCATGGCAACGCAACAGCAACGCCCTTACGAGCAGGAACGCAGCGATGAGACGGCACCCTACGAGGTTGAACACAAGGAGCCGCCTCCGCAGACCTGGAAGCATCCGGATGATGGCAAAAGCCTGTCGGAACTGGATGAAGAACGTCCCTTGAAACCGTGACCCACAGCCCCGCTCCAGAGCGGGGCTGTCGTTTGTGGCAAAGCCTTGGGCGGGCTCTGTTACCATCCCCGGTTTTGCCGCCCCGAAGCGCCGGGGCGAGTGGTCCGTTCAAGGGAGAAACACATGATTGTCACCACCACCGCCCATATCGAAGGCCGGGAAATTGCCAGCTACCTGGACATCGTCAGCGCCGAATCGGTCCACGGCATCAACGTGGTCCGTGACCTGTTCGCCGGCATGCGCGACTTTTTCGGCGGCCGCTCCCAGACCCTGGAGCGCGCCCTGAAGGAAGCGCGGATACAGGCCACCAATGAAATCAAGGAGCGCGCCCGGCAGTGCAACGCCGATGCGGTGGTCGGCGTGGATTTTGAGATCAGCATGCCGGCAGGGCGCGGTGGCATGGTAGTGGTCTTCGCCACCGGCACCGCCGTCAGGCTCAAGTAGCGTTCAACTCCTCCGGGCGTTCAGGGCGCGACCGGGGTGCACAGCTCCACTAAAGTGCCGTCCGGGCAGCGCACATAGGACACCGTCTGCCCCCAGGGCTTGCTTGTGGGGGGCGCCAGTTCCCGGGCACCGTGCTCCAGGGCCCGGGCATGGGCCGCCTGCACGTCTGCGGTGACCAGCCCCAGTTCCATGCCCAGGGGCCTGGGCGAGGAGTGAGCCGCCACATGGCCGGCCGGGAAATTCATTTCTGCCAGGTCATGGTCGGCGAAGGCCAGGGTAGTGCTGCCGGTTTCCAGCTCGCCATAGGTGCCGGATTCGTGGAGAAACCGCCGCTTGAAACCAAAGGCCTGCTCGAAAAAGCGCAAGGAACCTTCGACTTCGGGTACGTAGATGATGGTGTATCCGAACTGCATGGCGTGACGCTCCTGTCCATGGATTGTGAGGCGGCGAATCTAGCACGGGCCTGCGGCTGCGCAGGGCCCGTCGTTGTAAGCCGCTGTTTCATGGCTGCTGCTCCCTCAGGTGCCAGCCCAGGGCCGAGCATTGCAGCTCATGGGTCGGCGCCAGGGCCTGGAGAAAGGCCTGATCGTGGGAGGCCACCACCAGGGCCCCGGGAAAGTCCCGCAGGGCGCATTCGAAGGCCTGCACCGACTCCAGGTCCAGGTGGTTGGTGGGTTCGTCGAGCAACAGCAGTTGGGCTGGGTTGCCGCCCCACAGGGCCAGGGCCAGGGCGGCTTTCAGGCGCTCGCCACCGCTCAGTTGCGCGCAGGGTTGCAGCACCCGCCGGGCATCCAGTTGCAGGCGTGCCAGGCGGGTACGCAAGGCGCTTTCCTCCAGGGGCGTGGCGGCGTTGCCCAGTTGTTCGAGCAGTGAGCGTGCGGGATCGAGTTGCGCCAGATGCTGATCCAGATAGGCACTGGCTACCGCCACTCGGCATTCGCCGCTCAGTGGCTGCAACTGGCCGGCCAGCAGTTTCAGCAAGGTGGACTTGCCGCAGCCATTGGGGCCGACCAGGGCGATGCGCGCCGGGCCGACGACGTTGCAGGTGAGGCGGCTGGCCGGGGCTTGCGGGTCCAGCCAGGGCAGTTGCGCCTGCAGCAGACTGAATACCGGCTGGCCGGCCTGCAAGGTGGTGGCGGGCAGAGTGAGCAAGGTCGGTGACTGCGCGCCGACCCGGGCAAAGGCGTCGCGCACCTGCTCGTCGAGCTCGCTCTTGTGCCCCTGATGGGCGTGGCGTACCTGGCCCATGATGTCCCGCGCGGCGCCGAGCAGCTTGGCCCGTTCGAAGCCTGAGACGTTGGCGGTCTTGGCGTGCCGGCGCGAAGCCGCGGCGTGGCGCTGGATGGTGTCGTGTTCCCGTTGCAGGCGCTTGTGCTCGCGGCTGCGCTGGGTACGCGCATGGTCCAGCGCCGCCTGCGCCGCCTCGCTGTGGGCCTGGCGCTGCGCCTGGTACAGCGCATAGTTGCCGCCATAGACCTGGGCGCCCTGGGGGCCGAGTTCGACGATGCGTTGCACCTGCATGAGCAACTGGCGGTCATGGCTGACCAGGATCAGCCCGCCACGCCAGCCTTGCAGTTGTTCCGTCAGCCAGCGCCGGCCGTGGCGGTCCAGGTGATTGCTGGGCTCGTCGAGCAGCAGCAGGTCGGCGTTGCCCAGCAGGGCGCCGATCAGCACCACCCGGGCCAGTTGGCCGCCGCTGAGGACGTCCGCCGGGCCCTGCGGTTCCACGTGCTCCAGGCCGGCTTCATCCAGGGCCAGGCGCAGGCGCTGGGCCAGGTCCCAGCGATCATCCACCAGGTGCAGGTCTTCCAGGCTGGCGCTGCCGTCGGCCAGGCGCTGCAGGGCGCCCAGCGTCTCGGCGAGGCCGGCGACCTGGGCCACGCTCTGCCCCGGCTGTACCTGCGGGTCCTGGGGCACATAGGCCACGCTGGCAGTGTGGCTGATGCTCCCGGAGGAGGGTTGCAGCTCGCCGGCGATCAGGCGCAGCAGCAGGGACTTGCCCACGCCATTGCGCCCGACGATGGCCGTGGGCAGGCGATCGAAACTCAGGTTCAGGGCATCAAGCAGGGTTTCGCCATTGGCGAATTGATAGGTCAGCTGGTTCAGGGAAACCAGTGCGGGCAGCCGGGTGACGTGAGTCATCAGCACCTCCGGAAAATGTGGCAACAGGCCAATGAGCGCTAGCAGTGCTCATCGCGGATACATTTTTGGAAGGCTTAGTTGTTCACGTCGGCAATCGTCCTTGGACGGGAAAGAGGGTGCGTAGCCTAACCTCAGAATTCTCTGACTGACAAGTACGCAAATTCGAAGGTGGCCGTCGTCAGGCCGGTTGGGCCTTCTTCGCCAGGCGCCGCAGAAAGTTCGCCAGGCCCGCTTCCTCGGCCTTCAGGCCCTGGCGGGCCCGGGCCTTGGGCAACTGCGCCAACTCACCGAGGACGAAGCGCTCCAGCAGCGCCGGATGGATGTAGCACTTGCGGCACACCGCCGGAGTGTTACCCAGTTCCCGGGCCACTTCCTTGACCGTTGCCACTATGTGTTTCTTCGCCTCGGCCTGGGGCTCCCAAGGCTGCTGGCGCAACCGCTCCAGGGCCAGGACGCTGCCGGCCCAGGTGCGGTAGTCCTTGGCGGTGAAGTCGGCTCCGGTCAGTTGCTGCAGGCAGGCGTTGATGTCCGACGAGCTGACGTGGTGCCGTTGACCGTCTTCGTCCAGGTACTGGAACAGCTGCTGCCCAGGCAACTCCAGGCAGCGCTTGACCACCCGTGCCAGGCGCGGGTCCTTGACGGTGATCTGGTGCTCGACCCCGCTCTTGCCACGGAACTGGAAGTGGATGGCGCTGCCGCTGACCTGTACATGGCGGTTGCGCAACGTGGTCAGGCCGTAGGAGCGATTGTCCCGGGCATACTGGCTGTTGCCGACGCGGATCAGGGTTTCATCCAGCAGCAGGATCAAGGTGGCCATGACCTTTTCCCGGCTGAAGCCGGGCACCGCCAATTGCGCCTGCAACTGCCGGCGCAGCTTGGGCAAGGCGTTGCCGAACGCCAGCAGGCGAGCGTACTTGTCACCGTCGCGCACTTCGCGCCAACGCGGGTGGTAGCGGTACTGCTTGCGGCCCCTTGCGTCGCGGCCGGTGGCCTGCAGATGGCCCTTGGGGTCGGGGCAGATCCACACCTCAGCGTAGGCCGGGGGAATCGCCAGGGCGTTGATCCGCTGTACCTCGGCGGCCTGGGTGAGGCGCTGGCCCTGGGCGTCGTAGTAGACGAACTTGCCCCGCAGCTTGCGCCGCCGGATGCCCGGCTGGCGGTCGTCGGTGTAGTGCAGGTCGGCGGGCAGGGCGGGAGTATCGCAAGCGTCGGGCATGGCGGCAGGTCCTGGGCAAAGTGCGGGCCGGTAGACCATGGACCGCGGCCTCGGCCAAGGGTGCCGATTTTCTCTGCGGGTTACGCCAGGACGGCCACTGCCTTGATCTGTGCCCAGAGTTGCTGCCCGGGGTGCAGGCTCAACTGGTCCCGGGAGAAGCGGGTGATGCGCGCCAGCAACGGGCTGCCCGCCACGTCCAGACGCACCAGCACATGGGCGGTGTTGTCCGCGGGGATTTCGTCGCGCACCGTTACCGGCAGGCGGTTGAGGATGCTGCTGTGCTCGCTGTCCTGCAGACTCAGGCTGACGTCCCGGGCCTGGACCTTGAACCGCAAGGCCTTGCCCAGTGCCAGAGGCTCGTGGGCCACGCGGATAGTCAGCTGGCTGCCGGGCAGTTGCAGGGTCAGCAACTGGTAGTCCGGGTCGTAATGGCTGACCCGGCCTTCCACCACCACGCCCGCGTCGTCACCCAGGGCCAGGGGCAGGTCCAGGCGCGCCAGGGTCTCGCCCACGGGGCCGCTGGCCAGGGCCCGGCCATCGCTGAGCAGGACGATATGGTCGGCCAGGCGCGCCACTTCATCCTGGGAATGGCTGACGTACAGCACCGGGATATCCAGCTCGTCGTGCAAGCGTTCCAGGTAGGGCAGGATCTCGCTTTTGCGTTTCGAATCCAGGGCCGCCAGGGGCTCGTCCATCAGCAGCAGCCGCGGGCTGGTGAGCAGCGCCCGGGCAATACCGATGCGCTGGCGCTCGCCGCCGGAAAGGTGCTGCGGGTGGCGCTGCAGCAGGTGGCCGATGCCCAGCAGTTCAGTGGCCTGGGCCATGTCCACCCGGCGCTGTGCCTTGGCAATGCGCCGCAGGCCGAATTCCAGGTTGGCTTGCACGGACAGGTGGGCGAACAGGCTGGCCTCCTGGAACACATAACCCAGGGAGCGCTTGTGGGGCGGGACGAACAGCTTGCGCTGGCTGTCCTGCCAGACTTCGTCGTTGATCTGGATGCGCCCGCGGCCGGCTTTTTCCAGGCCGGCGATGCAGCGCAGGCAGGTGGTCTTGCCCGAGCCCGAATGTCCATACAAGGCTGTTACCCCGCGCCCTGGCAGTTGCAGGTCGAGATCCAGGGCGAAGTCCTGGTAGCCCAGGTGCAGCTTGACGTGAATGCTCATCGGCTCAGCTCCAGCCGGCTTTGGTCTTGCGGCTGGAGTACAGCGCCAGCAGCACCAGGAACGAGAACACCAGCATGGCCCCGGCCAGCCAGTGGGCCTGGGCGTATTCCATGGCCTCGACGTGATCGTAGATCTGCACCGAAACCACCCGGGTCTTGTTGGGGATGTTGCCGCCGATCATCAGCACCACGCCGAACTCGCCGACGGTGTGGGCAAAGCCGAGGATCGAGGCGGTGATGAAGCCTGGCCGCGCCAGGGGCAGGATCACCGTGAAAAAGGTGTCCCAGGGGTTGGCGCGCAGGGTTGCGGCCACTTCCAGGGGACGGCTGCCAATGGCAGAAAAGGCATTTTGCAACGGCTGTACCACGAAGGGCATGGAGTAGATCACCGAGCCCAGCACCAGGCCGGCAAAACTGAACGTCAGGGTGCCCAGCCCCAGGGACTGGGTGAACTGGCCGAAGAAACCGTTCGGCCCCAGGGCCAGCAACAGGTAGAAACCTATCACCGTGGGTGGCAGCACCAGGGGCAGAGCCACCACGGCGCCGATCGGCCCCCGCAGCCAGGAGCGGGTGCGCGACAGCCACAGGGCTATCGGAGTGCCTACCACCAGCAGGATCAGCGTGGTCAGGGACGCCAGCTTGAGGGTAAGCCAGATGGCGGAAAAATCGGCACTCGACAGGCTCATTTACAGTTGGTAGCCGTAGGACTTGATCACCGCGGCGGCTTTTGGCCCCTTGAGGTAGTCCACCAGTGCCTTGGCGGCCGGGTTGTCCTTGCCCTTGTTGAGGATGACCGCGTCCTGCTTGATCGGGTCGTGCATCTGGGCCGGGACGATCCAGGCCGAACCGCTGGTGACCTTGCCGTCCTTGTAGATCTGCGACAGGGCGACGAAGCCCAGCTCGGCGTTGCCGGTGGAAACGAACTGATAGGCCTGGGTGATGTTCTGGCCTTCGACGATCTTGTCCTTGACCTTGTCGGTCAGGCCCAGCTTGGCCAGCACCTGGGTTGCGGCCAGGCCGTAAGGCGCGGCTTTCGGGTTGGCGATGGACAGATGCTGGTACTGGTTGTCCTTGAGCACCTGGCCCTTGGCGTCGACGTAGCCGTCCTTGGCCGACCACAGGGCCAGGGTGCCGATGGCGTAGGTGAAGCGCGATCCCTTGACGATGTCGCCTTCGCTTTCGAGCTTTTGCGGGGTGCTGTCGTCGGCCGAGAGGAAGACTTCAAAAGGCGCGCCGTTCTTGATCTGGGTATAGAACTGCCCGGTAGCGCCGTAGGCGGCCACCAGTTTGTGCCCGGTGTCTTTCTCGAAGTCGGCGGCAATCGCCTGGATCGGTGCGGTGAAGTTGGCGGCCACCGCGACCTGAACTTCATCGGCCTGGGCCGAACCCAGGGCGAAGACAGCGAGCAGGGCGGCGAGGCAAGTCGGGGCAAAACCTGAGGCGCGAAGGTTCATCAAACAGCTCCATTGGGGGGACGGATGCGTTGGGCAGTGAGTTATTGGAAGGGGCCTGCACCAAGGCGAGGGGGAATCGCTATATAGCGGAATATATAGCGATTTGTCGATGAACGGAACTCTGTTGCCAGCGCTTGTTGCCCGGGCCGCGATGTGGATCGCGGCTCTAGTGAATCAGCGTCTGCGCAGTTGTGCCAGGGTTTGTTCGGCCAGGCGCAGGGTCAATTCGTAGGCGGGCAGTTCCACCCCCAGGCGCAGGGCCTGGCCGGACCAGAGGTTGGCGAAGTCCGCCTCGTCCTTGGCACGCAGCGGCATCAAGGCGCCGCCGGCCCGGGGGAAGGCCGGCGCCAACGGGCTGATGGGGCCGATTTCGCGCATGACGCGGTTGACGATGCCCCGGGCCGGGCGCCCGGTGAACAGGTTGGTCAACGCGGTTTCGCTTTCCTTGGCGTGGCGCAGGGCATGGTGGTGGGCGGCGCTGACCTTGGCTTCCGGGGTGAACAGGTAAGCGGTGCCCAGTTGCACCGCCGAGGCTCCCAGGGCCAGCGCCGCGACGATGCCCCGGGCATCGCCGATGCCGCCGGCGGCAATCACCGGCAGTTGCACCGCGTCGACGATCTGCGGCACCAGGGCCATGGTGCCGACCTGGCTGTTGAGATCGTCGCCGAGGAAGATTGCCCGGTGGCCGCCGGCTTCGTAGCCCATGGCGATGATCGCGTCGCAGCCGCGCTCCTCCAGCCAGAGCGCTTCATCGACGGTGCTGGCCGAGGACAGCACCTTGGCTCCGGTGGCCTTGACCCGGGCCAGTAACGAAGGCTCTGGAAGGCCGAAGTGGAAACTCACGACTTCAGGGCGCAACTCTTCCACCAGTTGGCAGGTGCTCTCATCGAAGGGCGCGCGGTTGCTGACCGGGGTCGGAGCATCGAAGTCGGCGCCCAGCTCGCGATAGTAGGGCTCCAGGGCGTTCTTCCAGCGTTGCTCGTGTTCGGCATCGACGGGCTGCACCTGGTGGCAGAAGAAGTTCAGGTTCAACGGGTTCTGCGTGGCTGAGCGAATCACCTGCACTTCCTGACGGATCTGCCCGGCGTCGAGCATGGCGCAGGGCAGGGAGCCCAGAGCACCGGCCCGGGAGGCGCCGATCACCATGGCGGAGCCGGAGGGGCCGGCCATGGGCGCTTGGATGATGGGCAGGGCGATACCCAGCAGGTCTAAGAGGCGGCGATCAGTCCATTGGCTCATTTGCGGGAATTCTCCGTCGGCAGGTTTAGACGATGCAGCCCGTGGTTTTTATCAGGAGATGGCGCCCCGAGGCCAGCTGACTTTTCCACGGGGCTCGATTCCAGGCCTTTGCAACCGATACGGCGGCCGCTGCCGACGGCTGTCGGCGGCTTCGATCCGGCGCTAGACTGCGGCGGATATTTTTCCTCATCGCACCCCTCAAGGAAGGCTGACCATGGATGTAAAACTGCGTGAAGTACTGCCGTTCAGCGTTGCAGGCCTGCAAGTAAGGACCCTCAACGCCGCCGAGCAACAGGCCGACAGCGCACGGATCGGGCCGATGTGGCAGCGCTTCTATGTCGAGGGGCTGTTCGACAAGATCAGCCCTCGCCAGGCTGATTCGTTCGTCTATGGCGTCTATTCCAACTACGAGTCCGATGCCAGCGGGCACTTCGACGTGACCGCCGGCGTGGCGCTGGAAGGTGCCTGCGCCGACTACCCGAGCGTGGCTGTCCAGGGCGGGGACTACCTGGTGTTCAGTGCCAAGGGCGCTATGCCCGATTGCGTGATCCAGACCTGGGGGCTGATCTGGGCCTACTTCCAGGACAACCCCCTGGTCCGGCGCGCCTTCGCCACGGATTTCGAGGTCTACACCAGTGCCGATTCGGTGGCGATCTACATCGGCATCGAGGCCTCGCAGGCCGCTTCGCGCTCCAGCAACTGACGCTTGCGTTCCACACCCCAGCGGTAGCCCGAAAGGCTGCCGTCGCTGCGTACCACCCGGTGGCAGGGAATGGCCACCGCCAGGCTGTTGGCCGCGCAGGCCTGGGCCACGGCGCGCATGGACTTGGGCGCGCCAATGCGCTGGGCAATTTCGGCGTAACTGGCGGTGCTGCCCAGAGGAATGCTCCTCAGGGCCTGCCATACCCGCTCCTGGAACACCGTGCCCTGCAGATCCAGGGGCAGGTCCAGGCCAATGGCCGGGGCCTCGATAAACCCCACTACCTGGGCGACCAGGCGCTCGAAATCGCGGTCGGCACCGATCAGGTTGGCCCGGGGGAACTTGTCCTGCAGTTGCTCCAGCAGCGGGCCGGGTTCATCCCCCAGGAGAATCGCACACACACCGCGCGCGCTTTGCGCCACCAGTATTGCCCCCAGGGAACACTGGCCGAGGGCGAAGCGGATATCGGTGTTGGGGCCGCCGGCGCGGTAGTCGCTGGGCGTCATGCCCAGCAACTGGTCGGCCGCTTCGTAGAAACGGCTGTTGGAGTTGAAGCCGGCGTCATACAGGGCTTCGGTGACCGACTGGCCGCGTTCCAGGTGGGAGCGTACCTTGCGTGAGCGTTGCGCGTTGGCATAGGCCCGGGGGGTCAGCCCGGTGGCGGCCTTGAACACTCGGTGAAAGTGATAGCTGCTCATGCCGGCCTGCTGCGCCAGCTGGCCCAGACTGGGCGGTGTTTCGGCGCCCTCGATCTGCCGGCAGGCCAGCGCCACCAGCGTGGCATGGTGCGCCGCGACCTGGGTCTGGTCACTGGCCAGGCGCTTGCTCGGGCGGTAGCCGGCGGCTTCGGCTTGCTCGGCGCTGTCGAAGAATTCGACATTCTCGGCCTTGGGCAAGCGCGACAGGCTGCTGGGGCGGCAATAGACGCCGGTGGTGCGCACGGCGTAGACAAAGCTGGCGTCGGCGCTGGCATCGCGCTTGAGCACGGCTTGCCAGCGGGGGTCCTGTTCGATGCGGTGCTTGCGCGACAAGGCGGTCATGGTCGGTACTCGGTAAGCGGTGGCGGCCAGATTAACCAAGCTGGGGCCGTTCGGCACTCCGGGTCTTGCGCTTGAATTCTCAACGTCAGCCGGCCCGGCGCAAGGTCAGGTTGATCCGTTGCTGGCCCAACAGCGGGTGGTGGCCGTCCTTGAGGGCCATCACTCCGTGATAGCGCAGGCGGTCGACGCCGCCCCAGACCACCACATCGCCATGCAGCAGCGCGACCCGTTGGCTCTTGTCGCTGCGCTGCCGGCCGCCGAAGAGAAAGATCGCCGGCAGGCCCAGGGACAGGGACACGATAGGGGCTGAGTAGTCGCGCTCGTTCTTGTCCTGATGCAGTGACATCTTTGCCCCCGGCCGGTAGCAGTTGATCAGGCAGGAGTCCGGGGCGAACCCGGGAAAGCCGGCAGCCTCGGCCGCGGCTTCGGCCAGCTCCTGGAATACCTTGGGCAGTGCTGGCCAGGGGCGCTGGCTTTGCGGGTCGATGGGGCTGTAGCGGTAGCCGCTGCGGTCGGTGGTCCAGCCCAGTTGCCCGCAACTGCTGAGGCCCACCGACATGGTGAAGCCGCCGGGCGTCTGCATCTGGCGAAAGGGCGCAGCGGCGAGCACGGCATCGAGTTGCGGCAGCAGCGCTTCGACCCAGGGCAGGGCGAAGCCGCGCAATACCCGGGATTGTGGGCCCAGGACCTCGACGCGGGCAGGCTGCTGCAGGTCGCTGTCACTGAACAGCCCGAGGGTGGCTGGGCCGCCATCATTACAGTGCATCGTGAAAAATCACTCCAAGGGTATGGCGTTGGCCACTGTGAACGCGACTGACACCGTGGCGCAAGGTCACCCGATAGTGCCCGCGCGCTCCGGCTACCGGGCGATGATGCACGGCGAAAACCAGCCCATCACCCTGCTTCAGACCAATGACCTGCGGCCGTGATTGCATGCGTGGGCGCTGTTCGGTGAGCACCAGTTCACCGCCGCTGAAGTCGCTTCCCGGCTGCGACAGCAGGAAGGCTACTTGCAAGGGGAATACGTGCTCGCCGTACAGATCCTGGTGCAGGCAGTTGTAGTCCCCGGGGCCGTATTGCAGCAGCAAGGGCGTCGGGCGCATCTGCCCGGCGTCGTGGCAGCGCTGGATGAAGGCGGCGTGTTGCGTCGGGTATTGGACGTCGATATTCATCAGGCGGTTCCAGCGGTTGGCCTGGTCCACCAGGCGCGGGTAGAGCAACTGGCGCAATTGCGCCACGGGCTCCGGCAGCGGATAGCCAAAATACTGGTACTGGCCACGGCCAAAACCATGGCGGGCCATGATCACTTTCGAGCGAAACAACTCGGGGCTCTGGTAAAGCCGGCTCAGGGTCTGGCATTGCGCTGGGGTCAACAGGCCTTCGAGGCGGGCGCAGCCGTCCTGGTCGAGGGCCTGCTCGATGCGGGCCCAATCCAGTTGTTGCAGGCGATCGTGTAGCGAGGGGGCGGGCATGGCGGGAGTGTCCTGGGCGGTAGGGAACCCGGCCAGTCTGCGGCACGGTTGGCCGCCGAACACTCCGTTGCTTGCGCTTGAATCGGTGGTTCGCAGCGGCGCTCTACAAGGCCTTGCTGACGCTGACGTCGCTGATGACATCGTCGGACTGGCCATGCAGCGCCTCGAGGGCGGCCCGGGCTTCTTCCTCGGAGCCGGTCTGCAACTGGGCGAATTCGAAGCGGCGCTCACCGTTGAGCTTGTATTTGATGACGTACTTGGTGGTCTGGGGCACGGGGCTACCTGTTGTCGCGAGGGGAGAGCTTAGCGCAGTTTCGAGCTGGAGCGTCGAATGATGCGGATCGAATGCGTCAGGTTCGGCTTGCGGGTCACGCTGATGGGCCGACGGTTGACGGTGTCGATGGTGATGTTCCAGAAGCCAGTGCTGGGGGCGGTGATCTTTGCCGGGAACTTGTCGAAGGCGCCGCCGTGATAGGTATGACGGCCGCCGTTCTTGAAACTGCGGAAGTTGGCGTCGCTCATCAGGCGAATGTTGCAGACCTGGGAGCATTCGATGACGACGATATCGTCTTCGTTCAGGTGCTCGCGCTGGTGGATGAATTTCATGGGCGCCTCCAGAAGGGCTATAGCTACAAAAGCAAAAAACGTTTGCGTGGGCGGTGGCGCAGTTTATCAGGCCCAAAGGAGTATTATTCGGCCCCGGCGTCGAGCTTTGACAATTTAAAACAGTTATTTGGATTTTTATCGGCGATAAAGCCGTGCCTCCGGAGAAAAACGGCGCCTTTGCTGTCGGAGGGACTTTATTGGAGATTTTCATATGAAGCGCTGGGTGTGGGTTCTGGTCTTGGCCATCGGCGGTTGCGCAAGCGTCTCGGACATCAACCAGACACCGCCAACCCTGAGCGTGATTTCCGGCAAGAAGCCTCAGGAATACGCCAAGTGCCTGGCCGACAAGCTCTCCGGCAGCCGCGGCGCGCTGCAGGTCGAGCCGCACAAGGATGGCTTTCGGGTACTAGTGCCCCAGAGCCTGTCGCCGGCCCCGGCTGCAGTGTTCTACATTGAGGCGCGTTCCGGTGGCAGCAGCATCAAGCTGCACGAGCAGATGAGCAACAACCCCTTGCGCCCTCAGGATGTGCGCAAGGCCGGTGAAGACTGTATCTCCGGCTAAGCCGTTGCTCCCTGCGGGTGACCGGCCCCGGTTACCCGCTTGCATCCCTTCTCCAGACTTTGCCCCAGGCCCCGGGTAGCGCCACCAAGCGCGGCCCGGGGCTGCTTTTGCGTGGGCAGAAGCCTTGTTGCACTGCGGCGATTAGCCGCTTTTTTTCGCCTGGTAAAACCTTGTTTTGCTGTTCGGTATTCGATAGGCGCGGGGCAATTTCGCGTTGTCCCGGTGGATCAATTGACCTACTATTTGTGTGCTTATGCCATGCAGGTCTAAGCATATAACTAGAATAATGGAGTTCATATGATCCCACTGGATCGAATGCTATTGAGTGGCCTGATGCTGCTGTTGGTTCAAACTGCCCATGCCGTGGAGGGGCAGAAAGTCTTTACCCAGGGAGGCGCCCAGCCGGGGGCGACGGCTTGCCTGGCCTGCCATGGCGCCGATGGCATGGGCCTGGCTCCGGCCGGGTTTCCACGCCTTGCCGGGCTGCCAGCGGGCTATCTGGGCAAGCAGTTGCAAGACTTTCGCAGCGGCGCCCGCACCAGCCCTGTGATGCAACCGCTGGCCAAGGCCTTGAGTGAGGAGGAAATCACCGCGGTCACCACGACCCTGGCCGCCATGCCTGCGCCCAAGCTGGCTCCTGTCAGCCGTAGCCAGGTGGCCACCGGTGTCGGTGAGCGCCTGGCCCTGCGTGGTGCCTGGGAACGGCAAGTGCCCGAGTGCGTCAGTTGCCACGGACCGGGTGGCGTGGGCGTCGGTACCGCCTTCCCACCCCTGGCCGGGCAGCCTGCCAGCTACCTGGTGGCACAGCTCAACGCCTGGCGTGAAGGTACCCGCCACAACGACCCCAATGACTTGATGGGGCACATCGCCAAATCCCTGAGCGCCGAAGAAGTGGCTGCCGTGGCGGACTACTTTGCAACCTTGAACTCCCAGGAGGCGCGCCCATGAAACTATTGATTCCAGGGGCGCTGCTGAGCCTGCTCGCGATCCAGGTCCAGGCGGCCACCATCGCCATGGAGGACCAGTCGCAGATCTCGGCGCCGAGCGCTTCCGCCCATGTCGAGTACTTCAAGCCGCCGGCTGAAAGCGAGCTGCCGGACAACGCCTACGGCAAGCTGGTACGCGAAGGCTACGCCCTGTTCGTCGATACCAAGCGCCTGGCGCCGCAGTTCGTTGGCAACGGCCTCAATTGCAGCAATTGCCACCTTGACCAGGGGCGCCTGGCCAACTCGGCGCCACTGTGGGGCGCGTACCCGATGTACCCGGCCTATCGCAAGAAGAACGACAAGGTGAATACCTTTGCCGAGCGCCTGCAAGGCTGTTTTCAGTTCAGCATGAACGGTGGCAAGCCGCCGGCGGCGGACAGTCCGCAGATTACCGCGCTGTCGGTGTATGCCTACTGGCTGGCGAGCAAGGCGCCGCTGGGCGTCGAGCTGCCCGGGCGCGGGTATCCCGATGTGGCGCAGCCCGCCAAAGGCTACGACCTCAAGCAGGGTGCGGCGGTGTATCAGGCGCAGTGTGCGGTTTGCCACGGTGACAACGGCCAGGGCCAGAAGGCCGGTGCGGATTACGTGATGCCGCCACTCTGGGGCAAGGATTCCTACAACTGGGGTGCAGGGATGCACCGGATCAATACTGCGGCGTCCTTCATCAAGCACAACATGCCTCTGGGCAAGGGCGGCAGCCTGAGCGATCAGCAGGCCTGGGACGTGGCGGCGTTCGTCAACAGCCACGAGCGGCCGCAGGACCCGCGCCTGGTGGAGGGTTCCATCGAGAAGACCCGGGTCAAGTTCCACGCCAATGACGGGGTGAATTTGTACGGTCAGACGGTAGAAGGCGTGCTGATAGGCCAGGGCATCCGATAAACTAGCGCCCATTGTTGCCGGTGCCGCCCGGGCTCAAGCCTGGGCGGCATCGATTTTTTGGGAGAAAGCATGAAGCGGGAAGATGTCAGGGCAAAGCATGCAGAGGGCTTGATCTCTGCCACCCACGTGATCCAGAACCCCGCCAATTCAGGGGAATGGATTGTGTTTTTCAAGAAGAGCGCCGGGCGCAGCTATTTTCTGGTGGACGACAGCGACGAGGTGGAATCTTTCTGCCGTCTCGACGACCTGATCGAAACCATTCGAGGCCTGGGCATCAAGTTCGCCGAAATTCATATGTAGAGGGCGTGCGCCTTCTACTTGCAGACCACCACCACGCTGCGGCTCTTATAGTTGCCAACATCGACGCCGAGGGTCTTGTCGCTTTCCTTGGTGGCGGGCGTGCCGACAGTGCTGACGATCCGATAGCCGGTGCCGGCGCAGGAGGCCTCGGCTTTCTCGTAACAGCTGGCCCAGGAGCTGGCCTCGCCAGAGCAATCGATGCTCAGGCCTTGTTCGCCATTGGCCAGGTAGGTATTGGAGGCGGTGGCACATCCACTCAGGGCCAGTACTGCGGTGACAGTGAAAAGTCTGTTCATGGGGGATTTCGTCATCTGAGGGGGAGGGGGTGAAGTGGCCGTGCATGCCAGTGGCGATGCTATAGCTAATGGCCATTTCGGTACAGCACGTCACCTTAGTCCTTCGCGGGCCTGCAAAAGTGCCGCAGCCCCTCTGGGTGAGGGGGTTGTGGTGCCTGCGGGTGAACATCGCCAGGGCGAAAACGGTGCCATCATGGAGTCCGGATGGCCCGCCTTGGCTGTTGAGTCGAGGGTGTACCTGGTCGATGCCTGGGGCATTCCGGCAACCCTGTGCAGGTGCCGGTTTACAAGCGCTGCGCGGTGATGGAGGTTTACCTGGCAGGCTATCTGGAGGATGCTGCGGAACTATCCGGCACTTTATTTCTCTATGATGGCAGCGGTTAGCCAGCGCGGGGCATTGTAAGGCGCTCGCGCCCTCATTAGACTGCGCCGAAACTCGTACACACAGCCTTTTTAAGGACTCATATGATCAAGAAATGCTTGTTCCCAGCAGCCGGTTACGGTACTCGCTTCCTGCCAGCGACTAAAGCCATGCCTAAAGAAATGCTGCCGGTGGTGAACAAGCCACTGATCCAGTACGGCGTTGAAGAAGCGCTGGATGCCGGATTGAATGAAATCTCCATCGTGACCGGCCGCGGCAAGCGCGCCCTCGAAGACCACTTCGACATCAGTTACGAGCTGGAAAACCAGATCAAGGGCACCGACAAGGAGAAATACCTGGTCGGTATCCGCAAGCTGCTGGACGAGTGCTCGTTCTCCTACACTCGCCAGACCGAAATGAAAGGCCTGGGCCACGCCATTCTGACTGGCCGCCCGCTGATCGGTGACGAACCCTTCGCCGTGGTGCTGGCGGACGACCTGTGCGTCAACCTCGAAGGCGACGGCGTACTGACCCAGATGGTCAAGCTGTACAAGCAGTTCCGCTGCTCGATCGTGGCCATCCAGGAAGTCGATCCGCAGGAAACCAACAAGTACGGCGTGATTGCTGGCGAGATGATCCGTGACGACATCTACCGCGTTCACAGCATGGTCGAGAAGCCAAAGCCGGAAGACGCACCGTCGAACCTGGCGATCATCGGTCGTTACATCCTGACTCCGGACATCTTTGACCTGATCGAGCAGACCGAGCCGGGCAAGGGTGGCGAGATCCAGATCACCGACGCCCTGATGAAGCAGGCGCAGAACGGCTGCGTGATGGCCTACAAGTTCAAGGGCAAGCGTTTCGACTGCGGTGGTGCCGAAGGCTACATCGACGCAACCAACTTCTGCTTCGAGAACTTCTACAAGACCGGCAAGGCTTACTGATAGCCGCTGCACGGGTTTTTCGGAAAAGCCACCTTCGGGTGGCTTTTTCATTTGTCGCCCTTATGTAGACCTCTGCGCTGACCCGATCGCCATCTGCGGTTATGCTTGTCAGCCTGCCTGGGAGAGTGAAATGGCCTACGATTTTGATCTTTATGTAATTGGTGCCGGTTCCGGCGGTGTGCGCTGCGCGCGATTCGCGGCGGGTTTTGGCGCGAAGGTCGCGGTCGCTGAAAGCCGCTATCTGGGCGGTACCTGTGTCAACGTCGGCTGCGTGCCGAAAAAGCTGCTGGTGTACGGCGCGCACTTCGCCGAAGACTTCGAGCAGGCCTCGGGTTTCGGCTGGTCCCTGGGTGAGGCGAATTTCGATTGGGCGACCCTGATCGCCAACAAGGATCGCGAAATCAATCGCCTCAACGGCATCTACCGCAATCTGCTGGTCAACAGCGGCGTGACCCTGCATGAAGGCCACGCCAAGCTGATCGATCCGCACCAGGTAGAGGTCAACGGCCAGCGCTACAGCGCCAAGCACATCCTCATTGCCACCGGCGGCTGGCCACAGATCCCGGATATCCCGGGGCGTGAGCATGCCATCAGTTCCAACGAGGCCTTCTTCCTCAAGGAGCTGCCCAAGCGCGTGTTGGTGGTGGGCGGTGGCTACATCGCGGTGGAGTTTGCCGGGATCTTCCATGGCCTGGGCGCCGATACCCAGCTGTTGTATCGCGGTGAGCTGTTCCTGCGCGGTTTCGACGGCGCAGTGCGCAAGCACTTGCAGGAGGAACTGACCAAGCGTGGTTTGGGCCTGCAGTTCAATGCCGACATCGAGCGCATCGACAAGCAGGCCGACGGCAGTCTTGAGGTCACCCTCAAGGATGGTCGCAAGCTGGCCGCCGATTGTGTGTTCTATGCCACCGGGCGCCGGCCGATGCTGGACAACCTGGGGCTGGAGAATACCGGCGTGAAGCTCGACAAGCGCGGTTTCATTGAAGTGGACGAGCAGTATCAGAGCAGTGAGCCGTCGATCCTGGCGATTGGCGATGTCATCGGCCGCGTGCAGCTGACGCCGGTGGCCCTGGCCGAGGGCATGGCCGTGGCTCGGCGCCTGTTCAAGCCCGAGCAGTACCGTCCCGTGGATTACCAGATGATTCCTACGGCGGTGTTCAGCCTGCCGAACATCGGTACCGTCGGCCTCACCGAAGAGCAGGCGCGAGAAGCGGGGCACAAGGTGCAGATCTTCGAGAGCCGCTTCCGGCCGATGAAACTGACCCTGACCGACTGCCAGGAACGCACCCTGATGAAGCTGGTGGTGGACGCCGACAGCGACAAGGTCCTGGGGTGCCACATGGTCGGCCCGGATGCCGGTGAAATCGTTCAGGGCCTGGCAATTGCCCTGAAGGCGGGGGCGACCAAGCGCGACTTCGACGAAACCATCGGCGTGCACCCGACGGCCGCCGAAGAGTTCGTCACCATGCGTACGCCTGTCGCGGGCTGATCAAGCCTTCGCAGGTGCGTCTGGCTGGGCCTTGGTGGCAGCAGCCAGGCGCAACGCCTCCAGGCCGGCCTCGGCCTTGGTGGCGCGCAACTCCATCTCCTTGCTCGATCGAGCCTGTTTCCTGGTTTGTTCCTTGAGTGCCTGAACTTCTTCCTGGGCAACGCGCAGGCGTTCCTGGAGCAGGGTGCTTTCGCTGTCCTGGCGGGCGACCTGTTCGCTCAGGCGGGCCTGCAGCGCCGAATTCTTGCTGGCGGCATCCTGGGCTTGCTTGAGCTCTTTGTGGATGGCGCGCTGTTCGCTGAGCAGGCGCTCGTTATCGCGATGCAGTTGGGTGATCTCGTCCTGGCGTACCAGCGCGCTCTGTTGGGCCTGGCGCAGCTCCATCTGGATCTGTTGCAACTGCCCTTCGTGGCGGCGCTGCTCCTGTTCGCGCTGTTCCTTGCTGGCCGCGCGGTAGTGCTCCAGAGCGTCCCTGGCATGCAGGTGCTTTTCCTCCAGGGAGTGGATCTGCTGCTCCTTGTCCTCCAGCCGCAGCTCAAGGCCCTTGAGTGCCTGGTTGAGTTCGGCGTTGCGGGTCTGTTCGCTCTGCAGCATGGAGCGAGTGTCTTGCAGGGCGGCGCTTTCCCCGGCCAGGGCGCTGGCCTGAATCTGCAACTGCTGTTGCAACTGCTCCTGAAGCTGGTGGGCTTCGTTCAACTGGTGTTCCAGCACCTGCTTCTGTTCTTCGAAGTGGGCGAGGGCTTGCTCCAGGGGTTCCTGGGCCTGCTCCTGCAGACGTTGCGCCAGGCGCCCCACTAGTTCGCCCAGTTCTTGGTCCAGGGGTGCAGGGCCGCTGTCACGCCGGCTGGCGCCGTCATCCAGCTCCTTGAGATAGCGGTGGATGGTGGTTTTCGAGCCGGTATTACCCATTTCGATGCGTACTGCGTCGATGCTGGGGTGTTCGCCGCGGGCAAGAATCGCCTGACGCGCTTTCTTCACCACCGCCTTGTTTATGCCTCCGCGAGCCATGCATCCTCCGACGATTTAATACTGTGTTACGTGGTATGTAATTACATGGAATTGTACAGCAAATGTGAAATTATCAAAAGCCTGAAACTGACATGGGATATTATGGTATTACCCCGTGTGATAGGCGCTGAGGGCGGTTTCCGCCAGCCATCGCCATACATTTGCCTGAGTTGAGCTGCCATGAGCGAGCTGGATCGTTATCTGCAAGCCGCCACCCGCGACAACACCCGTCGCAGCTATCGGGCGGCCATCGAGCATTTCGAAGTGCAGTGGGGCGGTTTCCTTCCGGCTACGGCCGAAAGCGTGGCCCGCTACCTGGCCGCCTATGCCGGTGAGCTGTCGATCAATACCCTGCGGTTGCGCCTGTCGGCCCTGGCCCAGTGGCACAGCAGCCAGGGTTTTGCCGACCCGACCAAGGCACCGGTGGTGCGCCAGGTGTTCAAGGGCATCCGTGCGCTGCACCCGGTACAGGAAAAACAGGCGCAACCCTTGGAGCTGCAGCACCTGGAACAGGTCGTCGCCTGGCTAGATGAGGAGGTGGCGAGTGCCGCAGCTGAACAGCGCCAGGGGGATCTCTTGCGTGCCCGGCGTGATCGGGCGCTGATCTTGCTGGGCTTCTGGCGCGGCTTTCGCAGTGATGAGTTGTGCCGCTTGCAGATTGAGCATGTGCAAGCGGTGGCCGGGTCGGGCATCAGCCTCTACCTGCCCCGCAGCAAGAGTGACCGTGACAACCTTGGGCGGACCTTTCACACCCCGGCCTTGCTGCGCCTGTGTCCGGTGCAGGCCTATATCGAGTGGATCAACAGCGCGGCGCTGGTCCGCGGGCCGGTGTTTCGCGGCATCAACCGCTGGGGGCGCCTGAGCGAGCAGGGGTTGCATGCCAATAGCGTGATCGCGTTGCTGCGCCAAGCCCTGGAGCGTGCCGGTATCGCTGGCGAACACTACACCAGCCATTCCCTGCGCCGGGGCTTCGCCACCTGGGCGCACCGCAGCGGTTGGGATCTGAAATCACTTATGAGCTATGTCGGCTGGAAGGACATGCAGTCCGCCATGCGCTACCTCGAGGCCAACCCGTTCATGGGCATGGCGCGCATCGGCGAGAAGCCGGTACAGCAGTAGATTAAGGTTTCTTCTATTAATACTGTTGGCTGATAGTCAAAACCAATCGGCAGCATCAGGTTTGCCAATGAGCCAAGGGGCGATTCATTGGTTAGGATTCTCCCCATCAAGTTTTCACCCAATGTTCTCAACCACTGATGGAGAGTCAACGATGCCTATCATCAACAGCCAAGTTAAACCCTTCAAAGCTACCGCATTCAAAAACGGCGCATTCGTCGAAGTGTCGGACGCCGATCTGAAAGGCAAATGGTCTGTCGTGTTCTTCTACCCGGCTGACTTCACCTTCGTGTGCCCAACCGAGCTGGAAGACCTGGCCGACAACTACGCCGAATTCCAGAAGCTGGGCGTCGAGATCTACAGCGTTTCCACCGACACCCACTTCGCCCACGCTGCCTGGCACAACACTTCGCCAGCCATCGGCAAGATCCAGTACACCATGATCGGCGACCCGACCCTGGCCATCTCCCGCAACTTCGATGTGCTGATCGAAGAAGCCGGTCTGGCTGACCGCGGCACCTTCGTGATCAACCCTGAAGGGCAGATCAAGATCGTTGAAATCAACGACGGCGGTGTAGGCCGTGACGCTTCCGAGCTGCTGCGCAAGATCAAGGCCGCTCAGTACGTCGCTGCTCACCCAGGCGAAGTCTGCCCAGCCAAGTGGAAAGAAGGCGAGGCCACCCTGGCTCCGTCCCTGGACCTGGTCGGCAAGATCTAAGTCCATGCATTACCCAAGGGCGGTGATCCGCACTTAAGTCAGCTGCACCGCCCTCAAACAACGCCCGGGCGAGATTCGCTCGGGCGTTGTTTTTTCTACCGAATCAAAACAGGAGATCGCCCGTATGTTGGACGCCAATCTTAAAGCTCAGTTGAAGTCTTACCTGGAACGGGTCACCCAGCCGATCGAGATCGTAGCCTCCCTCGACGACGGTGCGAAATCCCAGGAAATGCTCGCGTTACTCAAAGACATTGTCAGTCTTTCCAACCAGATTACCTTGCTCGATAACGGCAGCGACGCGCGCAAGCCTTCGTTCTCGTTGAATCGCCCGGGAAGTGATATCAGCCTGCGTTTCGCCGGTATTCCCATGGGCCACGAATTCACTTCCCTGGTGTTGGCCTTGCTGCAAGTGGGTGGCCATCCATCCAAGGCCAGTACCGAGGTGATCGAGCAGATCCGCTCGCTCAAGGGCGAGTTCAATTTCGAAACCTACTTCTCGCTGTCCTGCCAGAACTGCCCGGACGTGGTCCAGGCGCTGAACCTGATGGCGGTGCTCAACCCCAACATCCGTCACGTGGCCATCGATGGCGCGCTGTTCCAGGCCGAAGTCGATGAACGCAAGGTCATGGCGGTGCCCAGTGTCTACCTCAATGGTGTGAACTTCGGCCAGGGGCGCATGGGGCTGGAGGAAATCCTCGCCAAGCTCGACACCGGTGCGGTGGAGAAGCAGGCGCAGAAACTCAACGCCAAGGAAGCCTTCGACGTGCTGGTGGTCGGCGGTGGTCCAGCGGGTGCTTCGGCAGCCATCTATGCCGCTCGCAAAGGCATCCGTACCGGTGTGGCTGCCGAGCGTTTCGGTGGCCAGGTGCTGGACACCATGGCGATCGAGAACTTCATCTCGGTGCAGGCAACTGAAGGGCCGAAGCTGGCCGCCGCCCTGGAAGAGCACGTCAAGCAGTACGACGTGGACATCATGAACCTGCAGCGGGCCAGTGCCCTGGTGCCGGCCAAGGAAGTCGGCGGCTTGCACGAGATCCAGTTCGAAAGCGGCGCCAGCCTCAAGGCCAAGTCGGTGATCCTGGCTACCGGTGCCCGCTGGCGCGAGATGGGCGTGCCGGGTGAGCAGGAATACAAGGCCAAGGGCGTGTGCTTCTGCCCGCACTGCGACGGCCCGCTGTTCAAGGGCAAGCGTGTGGCGGTGATTGGCGGCGGCAACTCCGGTGTCGAAGCGGCCATCGACCTGGCGGGTATCGTCAGCCACGTGACCCTGCTGGAGTTCGACAGCAAGCTGCGGGCGGATGCGGTGTTGCAGCGCAAGCTCTTCAGCCTGCCCAACGTCAAAGTCATCACCAGCGCCTTGACCAGCGAAGTGAAGGGTGACGGCCAGAAGGTCACCGGCCTGGCCTACAAGGACCGTGATTCGGGCGAGTTCCACACGGTGGACCTGGAAGGCATCTTTGTGCAGATCGGCCTGTTGCCCAACACCGATTGGCTCAAGGGCACCGTCGAGCTGTCGCCTCGTGGCGAGATCATCGTCGATGCCCGCGGCGAGACTTCGCTGCCTGGGGTATTTGCTGCAGGTGACGTCACCACGGTGCCCTACAAGCAGATCGTGATAGCCGTGGGCGAGGGCGCCAAGGCTTCCCTCAGTGCATTCGATCACTTGATCCGTACCTCAGCACCGGCTTGATCGGTCGCTTAGAAAAACAAAACCCCATGAGCCTGGCTCATGGGGTTTTTTATTGCTGTGCCGGCAGGCACCGGCTTGTCGCTGAAGTGGCCGCTGGGTCTTGCGCCGCCCTTGAGAAGGGGAGTGCTGACAATCCAGCTTCTACACAGGCCGGCTTCGCACCTGCATAGGTTTACAGCGGTGCTGGCTGGATGATCTCGACCCAGTAGCCGTCCGGGTCCTTGATGAAGGCCAGGCTTTTCATCCGGCCATCGTTCAGGCGCTTCTGGAAATCGCAGCCCAGGGCTACGAAGCGCTCGCAGGCGGCGACGATGTCCGGCACCGAGATACAGATGTGGCCGAAGCCGCGCGGGTCGCTGTTGCCGTTGTGGTAGGCGAAGGCTGGATCGTTCTCGGTGCCGTGGTTGTGGGTCAGTTCGAGAATGCCGGGAATCGACTTCATCCACTCGGTTCGCGCGCCAGCGTCTGCCGGGATCTGTGCCTTGTCCACCAGGGCCAGGAAGTACAGGCTGAACTCGGCTTCAGGGAAGTCGCGTTTTTCCACCAGGGAAAAGCCCAGGACCCGGGTGTAGAAGTCCAGGGAGCGAGTGATGTCCTTGACGCGCAACATGGTGTGGTTGAACACGAAACGGGCAGTGGCCGCATCCGGTTGGGCGGTCACGCCGGGAAAGGTATTGAGTTCGTTGAGGCTCATGGGCCCTCCAGAAGAAAGTGCGGCCAAGACTGCTTGCCGGGGCAAGCAGCCTTGGCTGGCAATGGTTCGGACATCCTTGGGATCGGGCAATGATACGCAAGTGGGTCGGCTGGCGCCAAACCCAAAGCTCCTGATCTATTGCCCATTCCTGGCGCCGGGCTCAGACTTCCAGGCCCCTTTACCTCAGTGTGCAAACGCATGATCGAGTCTTTTAAGTTCCGCGCCGCAGCTCTGTTGCTACTGGCGCTGGCCGGTGTTGCAGAGGCCGAGCCGCAAGTGACCTGGCCCCAGGGCTGGACGGTGGAACCGCTGCCGGCCCCAGAAGGCGAAGAGGCCGCCAAGGTGTCTCGGCAGAGAGCGGTCAAGAGCGATATCGCTGGCAATCCACTCATGGTCATGGAGTTGACCATGACTCAGGTGGACAGTGGGCATGTAGTCAATCTGCAGGGGGTATTGCTGGAGATGCGCAAGTCGGTGCAAAAGGACTTTGCCCAGGGTGGTTATCAGAGTGTCTGTAACAAGATTCATGCCGCGCAGTTGAGTCGTCTCGAGGCGCTGGAGACTACTTGCACCATTACCCAGAATGGCCGGCATGTGCTCTCGCAAACATTGGTGGCGGCACTGAATGGGGATAAGGCTTATGTACTTTCATACGCTGGCCAGGCTGCGGCTTTTGCCGAGAGCCAGGATGAAATACTCGCTGTACGAAATGGCCTTAAACTTTAAGGAAAAATCTGAACCAATCGGTTCGCTTTCTGCAGGTTGCCCGTTCGTTAGCGAAAAGGCATTAAGCCTGAAGTTGCTCGGGAATCAGACGTTATTGCGCGATGTATCGGCTAGGGGGAGGGGTGGGATCCCGCTCGGCTCTTCCCTTAGATGCAAGTCGTAATAAGAATTTTCTTAATCAATGTAAAAGGCCCTACATATGCAGGGCCTTTTTCGGGGTGCGGCTTTGTTCAAGCGCGCAGCCAGGAATCCACAGTGGCGGCACCGTACTGTTCTTTCCAGGCCTTCAGGCCGCGGTGATTGCCGCCTTTGGTTTCGATCAGTTCACCGGTGTGCGGGTTCTGGTAGACCTTGACCACGCGGGCACGGCGCTGCTTGGGGGCGTTGGCCTGTGGCTGGCCGGCCTTGCCCTGGTTGGGATCAAGGATGGCGATGATGTCACGCAGGCTCTTGTCGTAGGACTTCATCAGGGCCTGGAGCTTTTCTTCGAACTCGATTTCCTTCTTGAGCCCGGCGTCGTTTTTCAGGGATTCAAGCTGCGCGAGCTGTTCTTGAAGTGCTTTTTCTGCAGCACGAAACTCAGCAAGTCTGGACAATATCTTCACTCCACTAGTCTATTTGGCTGATACAAACCACAAACAAAGCTATAAGCCATGAGCCGATTAAGGCTCGATTAAGTGGCCTACCTGTGAATCTTGTACAGGCGGGAAAAATTGTAGTAGTTAATGCATCGAGAGTAAATCAGGTTGTTCTTGTTAAATGCGATATTGACCAATTGATTCAAATTTGTGCAGGCCCCGAGTTGTTAGATCCAGCACTTTTTGTTCGGGTATGGCTATTTAATGGCGCGCCAGGGCTGCAACAAATTCGGCACTGGGCATGGGCCGTCCGAATAAATAACCTTGCAGGAAATCCACCCCTTTAGCTGCTAGATAATCCCGCTGTTCTGCAGTTTCAATACCTTCGGCGACAATGCCCAGATCGAGTTTGGCCGAGAGTTCGATAATGCTGTCGAGTATATGCAGGGACAGTGCGTCGGCACCGATCATGGCGACGAAACTCTGATCGATCTTCAAATAATCCACATTGAACTGGCGCAGATAACCCAGGCTGGAATGCCCGGTACCGAAGTCGTCGATGGCGATCATCACACCCAGTTCGTGCAGGGCGGCAAACAGCTGGTGGGTGGTGGCCGTGGGCTCGATCAGTTCGCGTTCGGTCAACTCCAGCACCAGGATCACCTTGCCTGGGGGGAAGCCGGTGAGGAACTCCCGGCAGTCCTCCAGCAACTGCAGGTCATGGCAATGGCTGGCGGTGATGTTGATACCTATGTGGAAACCGTCGGTAAAGTGCGCGGCATGGGGCGCCAGGGCTTGTTGGGTCTGCTGCATCAGCGAGCGGGTCATGGGCACGATCAGCCCCGAATGCTCGGCGAAGGGGATGAACAGGTCCGGGCGCACCAGCCCCTCTTTCGGATGCTGCCAGCGCATCAGGACTTCGATGCCGGCCCACGCCAGGGTGTCCCCGCGCACCACCGGCTGAAAGTACGGAATGAACTCCTGGGCCCCCAGTGCCCGTTGCAGCTCGTGGGTGGGGGAGGCGGAGCGCTTTTGCAGCCAGTGGGCAAGTACGCCTGCCGCCGCGCCGAAAAACACCAGCAGGCTGAACAGCGCCGGGTACTGGCTCTTCATGTAGTTCCACACGTCGCCCTCGGGAAACCCCGAGCTGACGCTGTAGGGATAGCGCGATGAGCTCAGTTGCTGGCTGGCCACGGCCGCCAGTGGCGGGCTGCCCTCGTGGACACGGCCGTCGCTGGACAGCCAATGCCCGCCGACCTGCAATTGCAGGTCGGCGAAGCGGCTGATCAGGCGCAGGGCATTGGTCAGGTGATAGCCGTCGATGGTGGCCAGGGCGGCGCGATCGCCCTCGCTCCAGCGATAGACCAGCAGGGCCGTGTCGGGGGTGACAGGGTTGCCGCTCATCAGCCAGAGGCGGCCGTCCACGTAGTCCAGGGGGTTGAGCGGGACTGCGAAACTGCCGAGCAGGGAGCTGCAATAGTTGTTGTTGCGCCACACCAGGTTGGTCGAGCGCACGAACGGTCGGCGGGTGACCTGTTCGCGCAGGGCCAGTTGCCGGACTTCATCACAATCGCGGCCCACCTGGGGCAGCAGCGCCCTGGCGGCGATGTCGGTGTTGTCGAGCATCAGGTCGAACTGGCGGATGGCCTCTTCGGCGGTTTCCAGGCTGCTGTGCATCAGTGTTCGTTCGGCCTGGGCGTAGAGGATGAGGGCGCCGAGCCCGATGGGAAGAAGCATGGCCAGCAATGTCCAGAAGGTACGGGTAGAGCGCTTCAATGGACCTTTGGCGGTCAGGGGCATGGATCGGACCTGTGGGAGGGCGAGGGGGAGGATGGCACCGGGGGGCATGGCCCCTGCGGCTGTCTTGATCATCGCAGGATAGCCGGCTTTTACCGGCGATAAAGGCGCTGCGCGTGCTGGATGAAGGCCAGGGCCGCCGGCGACGCCTGGCGTCGGTCGAGCACCGCGATCCCCACTTGGCGGCGCACGGCAGGCTCCAGGGGGCGGCTGGTGTAGCGCGGGTCCGCGGCCTGGGGCAGGGACAACTCGGCAACGATGCTCAAGGCATCGCCGCGGGCCACGGTTTCCAGGGTGCTCAGCAGTTGGGTGCTGCGGTAGCGGATATTGGGCCGCAGGCCGGCACCGATGAACAGGCGTGACACCAGCTCCGCCGAGCCGGCTTCGGTGAGCACGAAGGGGTCATGGCACAGTTGGTCCAGGCGCAGTTGCGCTTCACTGGCCAGGGCGTGGCTGGCTGGAATCAATGCCAGCAACTGGTCCTCGACCACAGGCACGGTGTCGAAGCGCTCCTGGGGCAACACCACGAAGCCCAGGTCCACCCGTCGTTCTTCCAGCCATTGCAGGACCTGGCGATCGGGGCCTTCGTCGATATGCACTTCGATGTCCGGATATTCGCGGCGGTAGTCGTGAAGAATCCGGGGCAGGAGGCGGATCGACGAGGTGGGGCCGAACGAGCCGATGCGCAAGGTGCCGCGCTTCATGCCCCGGGCATCCGCGGCTTCCTGGGCCAGGGTCGCCGCCAGGCCGAGCATGGCCCGGGCGCGCAGCAGCAACTGGGTGCCGATGTCGGTGAGTTCGACCTGGGCCTGGTGCCGGCGAAACAGGTCCACCTGCAGCTCCTGCTCCAGTGACTTGATGGCATGAGACACCGCCGACTGGGTGATGCCCAGGCGCGTGGCGGCGCTGGTAAAGCCCTGGAGTTCGGCCACCAGGGAAAAGATCTCCAGCTGGGTCAGGGTCATGAGTAAAAGCTCATTTTACGATGATCAGGCATTAGACAAAAAATGGTCGTGCAGTACAAACCCATTGCCTCAGAGCGTCTTGACCATGAGTGAAAGCAATATCAACGGCCCCCTGGCGGGCGAATACCGGGACCTGGCGGTGTATGGCCGCCTGGCGACAGTCACCATGATCTGGGGCGGCACCTTCGTTGCCGGGCGCTACCTGGCCGGCGGGCTCTCGCCCTTGCTGGCCGCCAGCCTGCGGTTCCTGCTGGCCAGCCTGGCCCTGCTCGGCTTCATGGCCGTGGCGCGCATTCCCCTGGTGCGGCCCAGCCTCAGGCAGTTCGGCCAACTGGCACTATTGGGGTTCTTCGGGATCTTCTTCTACAACCTGTGTTTCTTCCTCGGCCTGGAGCAGGTCAAGGCTTCTCGGGCATCGTTGATCGTGGCCCTGAACCCGGCAGTGATTGCCCTGGCGTCCTGGGCGCTGTTCAAGGAGCGCCTGGGCCGGCGCAAGCTGTTGGGCATTGCCCTGTGCCTCTGTGGCGCGGCCCTGGTGATCTGCAGCCGTGACCCTTCGGCCCTGGCGGCGCAGGCCGGGAGCTGGCAAGGCGACCTGCTGATTCTTGGTTGCGTGCTGGGCTGGGGCGTGTACTCGCTGTTCTCCAGGGGGCTGAACCACAGCCTGGGCTCATTGCAAACCGTGACCTGCTCGATCCTCCTGGGCACCCTGATGCTCTGCGCCGCCACCCTGATCCGTGGCGAGTTCGACCTGCAGGCGGTGGCTCGCCTGAACCTGGCCCAGGGCTTGAGCCTGCTGTACCTGGGCGTGCTGGGTTCGGCGCTGGCCTATATCTGGTATTACGACGGCTTGCGGCGGATTGGTGCCACCCGTTGCGGTGTATTCATCGCCCTCAATCCGCTGACGGCGGTGATCCTCGGCGCGCTCGTGCTGGGAGAACAGTTGAGCCCGGTGATGGGGTTGGGCGGGGCGCTGATTCTCGGCGGTATCTACCAGTGCAACAAACCCCTTGCGGGCGGGGCAAAAAAGGCGATTTTATAGAGAATGCGGACAAAGGCTTTTACGCTGTGTAGAATCCGGTTACGCATACAATAATAAAGTCTTCTGGCAGCAGAAGCCTCGCCCCCCAGCCTGTAAGACAGGGTCGAAATGAAGATTCTCGGGTTTCAACTGATCTATGGTGACTTCCTCGCCCGCAGCGTGCGCGGTATCTCCTGTGCGCCACCGTCCCTCCTCAGCATTGCTAGCAACTAACGATCCGTTAATTCTAAAAATATGATGAGGCGCCAACCATGGCAGATATCTTCGAAAACCCAATGGGCCTGATGGGCTTTGAATTCATCGAATTCGCATCGCCTACCCCCAACACCCTCGAACCGATCTTCGAGATCATGGGTTTCACCAAAGTCGCGACCCATCGTTCCAAAGACGTGCATCTGTATCGCCAGGGTGCGATCAACCTGATCCTCAACAACGAACCCCATAGCGTCGCTTCCTACTTCGCGGCCGAGCACGGTCCGTCGGTGTGCGGCATGGCGTTCCGGGTCAAGGATTCGCAAAAGGCCTACAACCGCGCCCTGGAACTGGGCGCCCAGCCGATTCACATTGAAACCGGCCCGATGGAACTGAACCTGCCGGCGATCAAGGGCATTGGCGGCGCGCCGCTGTACCTGATCGACCGTTTCGGCGAGGGCAGCTCGATCTACGACATCGACTTCGTGTTCCTCGAAGGCGTGGACCGCAACCCCAAGGGCGCGGGTCTGAAGATCATCGACCACCTGACCCACAACGTGTACCGCGGGCGCATGGCCTACTGGGCCGGCTTCTACGAGAAGCTGTTCAACTTCCGCGAGATCCGCTACTTCGACATCAAGGGCGAGTACACCGGCCTGACTTCCAAGGCCATGACCGCTCCGGATGGCATGATCCGCATCCCGCTGAACGAGGAATCGTCCAAGGGCGCCGGGCAGATCGAGGAGTTCCTGATGCAGTTCAATGGCGAGGGCATCCAGCACGTGGCCTTCCTCACCGACGACCTGGTCAAGACCTGGGACGCCCTGAAGAAGATCGGCATGCGCTTCATGACCGCGCCACCGGACACCTACTACGAAATGCTCGAAGGGCGCCTGCCGAACCACGGCGAGCCGGTCAACGAGCTGCAATCGCGGGGCATCCTGCTGGACGGTTCTTCGGAAGCCGGCGACAAGCGCCTGCTGCTGCAGATCTTCTCGGAAACCCTGATGGGCCCGGTGTTCTTCGAATTCATCCAGCGCAAGGGCGACGATGGCTTCGGCGAGGGCAACTTCAAGGCACTGTTCGAATCGATCGAACGCGACCAGGTGCGTCGTGGCGTACTCGCCACCGAGTAAGCCCCGGCACGCTTGAGTCCAAGGCCCGATCAGGAGGTTTCTGGTCGGGCTTTATTTTGCCTGTCGGTTGGCGATTGTGAATGTGTTAATGTTTCGCCCCCGATTCCCAGCCCCTGACCGATGCCTCGATGAACACACCCAGACCTTCCCTGACCTTGACCCTGCTGCAGGCCCGTGAGGCCGCCATGGCGTTTTTCCGTCCCTCGCTGAACCAGCACGACCTGACCGAACAGCAATGGCGGGTGATCCGCATCCTGCGCCAGAACGGCGAGCTGGAGAGCCATCAGCTGGCGAAGATGGCCTGCATCCTGCCGCCGAGCATGACCGGCGTGCTGACCCGCCTGGAGCGCGACCAGTACGTCAGCCGGCGCAAGTCTCCGGAAGACCAGCGCCGCCTGTTCATCACCCTGACCGACAAGGGCCAGGCCTGTTTCGAATCCATGAGCGGCGACATGGAAATCAACTACCAGAAGATCCAGCAGCAGTTCGGCGAAGACAAGATGCAGGCCTTGCTGGCCCTGCTCAACGAACTGAAGCAGATCAAGCCCTGAGCCCGTATTGCAGGCCTTGATGCACGCGAGATACCCCCGCAGCCGGGCTCAGCCCCGGCGCTGGCGCAGCAGATGGCGCACGCCTTCGAGCACCAGGACCAGCACCGCCAGCCAGATCGGCACGTAGGTCAGCCATTCCCCGGCCTTGATGCTTTCCCCCAGCAGCAGCGCCACCAACAGCAGCAGTACCGGTTCCACATAGCTGAGCAGGCCGAACAGGCTGAAGGCCAGCAAGCGGCTGGCAATGATGTAGCACACCAGCGCCGAGGCACTGATCACCCCCAGCACGGGAATCAGCAGGTACAGCCAGGGTTGGGCCGCGACCACGGCAATGCCCTGTTCGCCGCTCTGCACCACCCACAGCGCCACCGGCATCAGCAGGGCCATGTCCACCCACAGGCCGCCCAGGTGGTCGGTGCCCAGGCGCTTGCGCAAGACGAAATACAGCGGGTAGCCCAGGGCCACCACCAGGGTCGCCCAGGAAAAGCTGCCCACCTGGTACAGCTCGTTGAGCACGCCGATGCAGGCCAGCACCGCTGCCAGCTTCTGCAGCCGCGACAGACGTTCGCCATAGACGATGCGTCCGGTCAGGACCATGGTCAGCGGCAGCAGGAAATAGCCCTGGGATACATCCAGGCTGTGGCCGTTGAGCGGTGCCCACATGAACAGCCAGAGCTGCACCCCGACCAGCGCCGACGACAGCAGCAGCGCCGGGCCCAGCACGGGCTTGCTGCGTACCCGTCGCAGCACCTCGTCGACCCGATGCCATTCACCGGCCAGGAGCATGAACAGGGTCATGCAGGGCAGGGTCAGCAACATCCGCCAGCCGAAGATCTCCACCCCGGTCAGGGGCGCCAGCAGCGAGGTGTAGAAATACATGACGGCAAACAGCACCGACGCCAGAACCGATAACGCAATACCTTTAGACACGCAGTCCTCGTAGAACCCGAACGCTCGGGATGCACAAAAAGAAGGGGAGAGTGGAGCGAGGGGGAATATAGAGGGTTTGCCCCGGGATTTTTGCTCTGTTTGCGACACCCCGGCGGGAAAATTTCTCGTTTGTGGCGCGGCCCGGCCTTCCAGGGAAAGGCCGGACTGCGATGGCTGCTGGGTTTGCGCGGCCAGGGCCCGTGTTTAGCCCAGGTGCGCAAAACGTCCGGAGACAAAATGGCCGACATCATTGAAACCGGGTGTCGAGGCGTGCCCCGGGGTCACCAGCGCGTCGATGAAGGCTTCGTCCTCAGGGCTGATCTTCACCTCCAGGGCCCGGGTGTAGGCGTCCCACTGGGCCTCGGTGCGCGGGCCGACAATGGCCGAGCTCACCGCCTGGTTGTTCAGTACCCAGGCAATGGCGAACTCGACGATCCCGGCCCCGCGCCCCTGGGCGTATTCCTGGATCTGCTGGGCGATGCGCAGGGATTCGACCCGCCATTCGGTCTCCAGAATGCGCTTGTCCTGGCGCCCGGCGCGGCTGCCGGCGTCCGGGGTGACGTCCGGCGCATACTTGCCGCTGAGCACACCACGGGCCAGGGGGCTGTAGGGCACCACGCCCAGGCCATAGGCGCGGGCGGCGGTGATCTGCTCGCCCTCCGCCTGGCGGTTGACGATGTTGTACAGCGGCTGGCTGATCACTGGGCGGTCCACCCCCAACTGGTCGGCGACTCGAATCGCCTCGGCAATCCGCCAGCCACGATAATTGGACAGGCCCCAGTAGCGGATCTTGCCCTGGCGCAACAGGTCGCCGATGGCCGAGATGCTCACCTCCAGAGGCGTGTTGTGGTCTTCGCGGTGCAGGTAGTAGATATCCAGGTAATCGGTGCCCAGGCGGGTCAGGCTGGCCTCGATGCCGTTGAAGATGTGCTTGCGGCTCAGGCCGCTGCGGTTGGGCACGCCGTCCACCGGACCGAAGCCGACCTTGGACGCCAGCACCCACTCATGGCGGTGGCTGGCAATGGCTTCGCCGACGATCTCCTCGGAGCGGCCCTGGGTATAGACGTCGGCGGTGTCGATGAAGTTGATCCCCTGGTCCCAGGCCTTGTCGATGATACGCAGCGAGTCTTCGGTACTGGTCTGCTCGCCGAACATCATGGTGCCCAGGGTCAGGGTGGAAACCTTGAGACCGGAATGGCCGAGGGTGCGATAGCTCATGGGCGGAATCCTTGTGCTAGAGGGCTGGCCAGTGCGTTTCCGGCCATGGGGGCGACCATCAAATACCACAACCCCGGGCCTCTGCAATGCCTGAATGGCGCCTCCTTGCCGGCACAGGTGCCCGTGAGATCGCTATCGCTGGCAAGCCCGCTCCTGCAAGGAGGTTCCGTAGGAGCCGGCTTGCCGGCGAACCGCGCAACGGCCAGCCGTCCCGGAGCCGCTGCGGGTCAGGGGCACAGCGCCCGGCAGCGCTGCAACACAAAGCTGTGCAGCAGGCGCACCCGCTGGGAAACCTGTAGGCGATGGGGGCACAGCAAGTTGAAGGGGGCCGGTTCCCCTTGCCAGTCGCCGAGCAGCGGCACCAGGCGCCCGGCGCGGATGTCCTCGGCCACATCCAGCCGGGCCTTGTAGACAATGCCGTGGCCGGCCAGGGCCCAGCGCCGGGCCACCTCACCGTCGTCGCACAGGTAATCGCCCCGCACCAGGACTTCGCGGGTTTCGCTGCCGCGGCTGAAACGCCAGCGGTCATAGGGCTGGCCGTTGCGCAGGTACAGCAGGGCGCTGTGCCCGGCCAGCGCCTCGGGGTTTTGCGGCACCCCGCAACGGGCCAGGTAGGCCGGGCTGGCGCAGGCGATGCGTCGGTGCCCGGGGAGAATCGACAAGGCCACCAGGCTGGAATCCTCGGGCACGCCAAACCGCAGGGCCACATCCACAGCGTCGCGGAACAGGTCGGCGTGGCGATCATCGAGCCGCAGTTGCAGGCGCAGTTGCGGGTGCTCGGCCTTGAATTCATCGAGCCAGGGAAGCAGGGCATTGCGCCCGAAGTCCGAGGGCGCCGACAGTTGCAGCACCCCGGCCAGGCCCAGGCTCTGCTGCTTGAGCGCCAGCTCGCCGTCCTCCAGGGTGGTCAGGGCCAGGCGCACGCTTTCCAGGTAGCGGCGGCCTTCCTCGGTGAGCCGCATGCTGCGGGTGGAACGCGCCAGCAGACGGCTGCCGAGGCGGGTTTCCAGGCGCTTGAGGGCGATGCTGGCGGCTGCGGCGGTCAGGCCCAGGGAGCGGGCCGCGGCGGAAATGCTCCCGGCATCGGCGGTGCGTACGAAGATTTCCAGGTCCAGTATCGAGCTCATTAATAAAAATCCTTTAAAGATCTTTGCGTTTTAGCTGGATTTTTCCTCGATTGGCAAGCTGGGAAGATGCAATCACTTTCAATCGCAGCAGGTGATCGCAATGACTCTTTCCAACTCAAGCCTGGCCCAGCAAACCTTGGTGGTGATTGGCGCCGGCAGCGGCATTGGCGCCGCGGTGGCGCGCCAGGCCGCGGCCCGTGGCGCTCGGGTGGTACTGGCGGGGCGCAGCCTCGAGGCCTTGCAGCGCCAGCAGGCACAGCTGCCGGAATCGGCCTGCAGCATCGCCGTGGACATTACCGATACCGCCAGTCTCCAGGCCTTGTTCGCCAGGGTGGGGGCCTTCGATCACCTGGTGATCAGCGCCGGTCCGGCCATTGCCGCCAAGCCCCTGGCCGACACCGATCTGCTGGATGCCCAGCGGGCTTTTGAGGTGAAGTTCTGGGGCGTGTGGCGCGCGGTCCAGGCGGCGCTGCCGACACTCGCGCCGCAAGGCAGCATCAGCCTGACCTCGGGCCTGCTGTCGCGCAAAATGGTCCCCGGGCAAGTGCTCAAGACCACCCTCAACGCCGCCCTCGAAGCCCTGGGCAAGCACCTGGCCAAGGAGCTGGCGCCACGCCGGGTGAATGTCATCAGCCCCGGGGTCACCGCCACCGAAGCCTATGCCGGGATGCCCGAGGACGCCCGCGAAGCCATGTTCGCCCGCACCGGTGCCAACCTGCCGGTGGGCCGCGTCGGCCAGCCGGATGAGGTGGCGGCGGCCTTTATCCTGGCCATGGAGAACGGCTTTATCAGCGGGAGCCTGATCGATGTCGATGGTGGAGGCCTGTTATGAGCTGGCGCTTCGATCACCTGGCGTTCAACTGCGCCGAGGGCGAGGCGTTGCAGCAGGCCTTCGCCGATCTGCTGGGCCTGCAAACGGGCCGGCGGCCGCCGTTTCCCTTTCCCGGGCGCTGGTTGTACCAGGGCGAGGCGGCGCTGGTGCACGTCATCGAACAGGCCCATTGCCCTGAGCCGCAACTGAGCCACATCGCCTTCAGTACCCAGGAGGCAGCCGAAGCCGTGTTGCGCCGGGTGCAGGCCAGTGGCCTGGAGCATCAAGTGGCGCAGGTGCCGGAAGACGGCATCTGGCAGATCTTCGTCCGCTTGCCCGGCGGCCTGGTGCTGGAGTTGGATGCTCCGGCGATGGGGGCGTTGAGCATCAGCCACGACTACGCCCGACAAGGTGGGGCACCGGCCTGAGCCCAGCCATGAAAAAGCCCGTTGGAGCCGAGGCTCGAACGGGCTTTTGTCGTGGCCGGGGCTGTGTAGTGCCGGGGCTTAGCGGTTCAGGGTGCGGGTCATGCGCAGCGCCAGCAGGCTGCCGGCAACAATTACCCCGGCCAGCAGGTACAGCGCGGCGTCGGTGGAACCGGTGCTGTCCTTGACCCAGCCGACGATATAGGGGCTGAGGAACCCGGCCATCTGGCCCATGGAGTTGATCAGCGCCAGGCCACCGGCAGCTGCACCGGCGCTGAGCAGGGCAGTGGGCACCGGCCAGAACATCGGCAGGCCGGTGAGGGCACCCATGGTGGCGAGGGTCAGGCCGAGAATGGCGATGGCCGGGTTGGCGGCGAAGTTAACCGCGATCAGCAGCCCCACGGCGCCCATCAGCATCGGCACCACAAGGTGCCAGCGGCGCTCCTTGCGCAGGTCCGCCGAGCGCCCCACCAGCAGCATGAACACCGCCGCCAGCAGATAGGGAATGGCACTCAGCCAGCCGATCACCAGGTTGTCGGCAAACCCCAGGTTCTTGATGATCGACGGCAGCCAGAAGTTGATCGCGTAAACCCCGCTCTGGATGCAGAAGTAGATCAGGCCGAAGGCCCAGATCGCCGGGTTCTTGAACACCGCGGCCAGGGAGTCGCTGGCGGTCTTGGGCTGGTTGGCGAGGTCGCTGGCCTGGTCGGCCTCCAGCACCGCGCGTTCAGTCGGGGTCAGCCACTTGGCATGGGCGAAGCTGTCGCTAAGCAGGAAGAACGCCAGGGCGCCGAGGATCACGGTAGGAATGCCCTGCAGCAGGAACATCCACTGCCAGCCGGCGAGGCCGCCCTGGCCGGCGGCGAAGTGGTTGAGGATCCAGCCGGAAAACGGGCTGCCCAGCAGGCCGGACACCGGGATCGCCGACATGAACAGGGCCATGATCCGGCCACGGCGGAAGGTCGGGAACCACTGCGAGAGGTACAGCACCACGCCGGGGAAGAAGCCGGCTTCGGCAGCCCCGGTGAACAGGCGCAGGGTGTAGAACTGGGTCGGCGTGGTGACGAACAGCAGGCAGGTGGACAAGGTGCCCCAGGTGATCATCATCAGCGCGATCCAGCGCCGCGGGCCGAACCGGTTCAGTGCCAGGTTGCTCGGCACGCCGCACAGCACGTAGCCGATGAAGAAAATCCCGGCGCCCAGGCCGTAGACCGTTTCGCTGAATTTCAAGGCATCGAGCATCTGCAACTTGGCGAAGCCAACGTTGACCCGGTCGAGGTAGTTGAACAGGTAGCAGACGAAGATGAAGGGGATCAGGCGCAGGGTGATGCGCTTGTAGACGGCGTTCTTGTCGTCAGCCTGGGCCAGTGGGGCAGCGGCGCTCTGTGACATGGTGTGTCTCTCTTTATTATGATTTTTCGCGGTGCAAGGGTAACGTTGACCGCCCTGAGAGTCTCGGTCACCGGCGCGGGCCTGTCTTTGTGCCGGCGCACAGCGATTGGCCCCGGGCCCTGTGCCACTGAACAACGCCGCGTACCCCGCGGCCCGCCCACGCAGCTGTAGCCGTCAAGGATCATCCCCCCATGTTCGAACTGGATCATGACCTGGCGCAGGATATTGTCGACCGCACGATGGCGATCCTGCCCTACAACGTCAACGTCATGGACAGCCAGGGCCTGATCCTTGGCAGCGGCGAGCCGGAGCGTATCAACACCCGGCACGAAGGCGCGCAACTGGTGCTGGCCAACGGCCGGGTGGTGGAGATCGACGAACCCACCGCGCGCCAGCTCAAGGGCGTGCAGCCGGGCATCAACCTGCCGTTGCTGCATGACCAGCGGCTGATCGGGGTGCTGGGCATTACCGGCGACCCGGCGCAGTTGCGCACCTATGCCGAACTGGTGCGCATGACCGCCGAGATGCTGGTGGGCCAGCGCCACCAGCAGGCCGAGCAGCAATGGCGGCGCCAGCGCTGCGACGACCTGCTGGCCCTGCTGCTGAGCGACGGCGGCGACTCACCGCGGCTGGTGGATGAAGCCCAGCAGATGGGCCTCAAGCCACAGCTGGCGCGTACGCCCTATCTGTTCGAACTGGCCCAGGAACCGACCTCGGGGCATGGCGTGGATAGCCTCAGCAGTTGGTTGCTGAGCCGCTATCCGGACAGCTGGTGCGTCAGCTCGTCGAAGAGTTCCCTGCTCTGGTGCCGCCCGGCGAGCCTGAGCCTGGACAACCCGCGGCTGCTGGAAAAGCTCGACGGCCAGGGCTGGAACATCCTGCGGGTGGCGGTGGGCGGGCAGGCCGAGGGCCTGGCCGGATTGCGCCGCTGCTACCGCCGGGTCGGCGACCTGCTGGCCTACGGCCGGGATATCCTGCCGGACGCGCGATTGCTCACCCTCAACCGCTACCGCCTGCCGGTGATGCTCTGGCGCCACCGCAACGATGACGCCCTGGACGAACTGCTGACGCCGTTGCGCAAGGTCCTGGCCAAGGACAGCAACGGCCAGTTGCTGGCGACCCTGCGTAGCTGGTGCGACCACGACGGCCAGAGCCAGGCCTGCGCCGATGCCCTGGGCATCCACCGCAACAGCCTGCGCTACCGCATGGAACGGATAGCCGAGCTCAGCGGCGTCGACCCCTTGCGCCTGGACGGCATGCTGGCTCTTTATCTTGGCGTACAGCTGCTGCCCCACCGCAGCGAGCCGGCCTGATTTATCGCGCCGATCTCCACCATCGCCTATCCCGATCCAACAGGGCCTTGCCTGGCAATCTCCAGCCAAACCTGTATCGCTTCCAAGACCCTCGCGAGCGCTACGCGCCCGTTCGCAGCCTGCGGCAGCGGTTTCAACGCTAGGCGAGGTTGCGCGGTTGTAGCAATGAACAATAAAGCGCCCTCGGACTTGTGCAGTGGCCCGGGGTCAGCGCCTGCGCCAGATGGCAGCATGGCGGCACAAGAACCGGAGAAAACCCATGAAGATCATCATCGCCCCCGACTCGTTCAAGGACAGCCTGAGTGCCGAAGGCGTGGCCCAGGCCATTGCCCAGGGGCTGGCGGATGTGTGGCCCGACGCCGAGCTGTGCCAATGCCCCATGGCCGACGGTGGCGAAGGGACGGTGGAATCGATTCTCGCCGCCTGTGACGGGCAACTGCGCAGCAACCGGGTCCAGGGGCCGCTGGGAGCGATCGTGGAGGCGCGCTGGGGCTGGCTGCCCCAGAGCCACACGGCAATCATCGAAATGGCCGAGGCCAGTGGCCTGCAACTGCTGGCGCTGGAGCAGCGCGATGCGTGCAACAGCAGCACCTTCGGCACCGGGGAGCTGATCCAGGCCGCTCTGGAGGCCGGTGCCCGGCGCATCATCCTGGCCATCGGCGGCAGCGCCACCAACGACGGCGGCGCGGGGGCCCTGCAGGCGCTGGGGGTCAAGCTGCTGGACCGCCAGGGCCGGATACTGCCTCGCGGCGGCCTGGCCCTGGCCGACCTCGCCCACATCGAACTGGATGCCATGGACCCGCGCCTGGCCCAGGTGCGCTTCGACATCGCCGCCGACGTCAACAACCCGCTGTGCGGCGAGCACGGCGCTTCAGCCATCTTCGGCCCGCAGAAAGGCGCCTCGGCGCAGCAGGTGCAGCAACTGGACCAGGCCCTGGGACACTTTGCCGACCTGTGCGCCCAGGTACTGCCCAAGGATGTGCGTGATGAACCCGGCAGCGGCGCGGCCGGTGGCCTGGGGTTTGCCGCCAAGGCGTTTCTCGGCGCGCAATTTCGTCCCGGGGTGGAAGTGGTGGCGGAACTGGTGGGCCTGGAACAGGCCGTGCGCGGTGCCGATCTGGTGATCACCGGTGAAGGTCGCTTCGACGCCCAGACCTTGCGCGGCAAGACCCCGTTCGGCGTGGCGCGCATCGCCCGTGAGCAGGGGGTTCCGGTGATTGTCATTGCCGGCACCCTGGGCGAGGGTTACCAGCAGATGTACGCCCACGGCGTGGATGCGGCCTTCGCCCTGACCTCAGGCCCCATGAGCCTGGAACAGGCCTGCCGCGAAGCTCCGCGTCTGCTGCGCGAACGCGCCGCCGACATCGCCCGCGTCTGGCGCCTGGCCAGCAACCACTAGGCACCCCGTAGGAGCTGGCTTGCCAGCGAATAGGCCCTCAAGCCTTGCCGCATCCGCAAGACCGCCTTCGCCGGCAAGCCGGCTCCTACAGCCATCGCGCGTCAGTAAACCCCGCCTTCGCTGGTGGGGGTGTCCAGGGTCTTGTACTGGCCGGCCAGGCTCTGCAGGCCCTTCATCAGGACGGTGGTATCCACGCCCACCGCGACAAAATTTGCCCCCAACTCGATGCAACGCCGCGCCAGTCGCTGATCGGCACTGAGAATCCCTGCGGCCTTGCCCGCCCGACGAATCCGCACGATGGCGTCTTCAATCGCGGCCACCACGTCCGGGTGCCCGGGGTTGCCCCGCTGGCCCATGGCCGCCGACAGGTCCGCCGGGCCGATAAACACCCCGTCGACCCCGTCCACCGCGAGAATCTCATCCAGGTTGCGCAGGCCTTCGAGGTTCTCGATCTGCACCAGCAGGCACATCTGCTCGTCCGCCTGATCCAGGTAGCCGGCGATGCTGTTCCAGCGCGACGCCCGGGCCAGGGCGCTGCCTACGCCACGAACCCCCAGTGGCGGATAGCGCATGGCGCGCACCAGCTGGCGTGCCTGCTCGGCGCTTTCCACCATGGGGATCAACAGGGTCTGGGCGCCGATGTCCAGCAATTGCTTGATCAGCGCGGTATCGCCAATGGGCGGGCGGATAATGCCTTGGGCTGGGTAAGGGGCAATGGCCTGCAACTGCGCCAGCAGGCTGCGCAGATCGTTGGGCGCGTGTTCGCCGTCCAGCAGCAGCCAGTCGAAACCGGCGTTGGCCGCCAGCTCGGCACAGTAGCCGTCCGCCAGGCCCAGCCACAGGCCAATCTGCGGTTCGCGCTGTTGCAGGCGTTGCTTGAACAGGTTCAGTGGCATGTCCATGGCAGTCTCCTCAGACGAAACGGCAGGCAATGCTGCCCAACTGATCGTAGTCCACGTGGAATACATCCCCGGGACGGGCGGCCACCGGGCGAGTGAAGGAGCCGCCAAGAATGATCTGCCCGGCCTCCAGGCCGACGTCATAGGCCGCGAGCTTGTTGGCCAGCCAGGCCACGCCCTTGGCCGGGTGGTTGAGCACCGCGGCAGAGACCCCGGACTCCTCGATCACGCCATTGCGGTAGAGCACCGCCGGCACCTTGCGCAAATCCACATCCCCTGGACGCACGGCGCGGCCACCCATCACCACCCCGGCGTTGGCGGCATTGTCCGAGATGGTGTCGAAGACCTTGCGGGTGGCCTGGGTCTGCGGGTCCACCTGCTGGATGCGCGCATCGATGATCTCCAGCGCCGGGATCACCCAGTCGGTGGCGTCCAGCACATCGAACAGGGTGCAGTGGGGCCCCTTGAGCGGCTTGCCGAGGATGAACGCCAGTTCCACCTCGACCCGGGGCACGATGAAGCGCTGGAAGGGAATGTCGCTGCCTTCATCGAACAGCATGTCGTCCAGCAGGGCGCCGAAATCCGGCTCGGTGATGTTCGAGGAAACCTGCATGGCCCGTGAGGTCAGGCCAATCTTGTGGCCCACCAGCTTGCGCCCGTCGCGGATTTTCTGTTCCACCCAGCTGCGCTGGATGGCGTAGGCATCTTCGATGCTGATAGCGGGGTATTGCAGGGACAGCTGGCCGATCTGTTCACGGCTGCGCTCGGCGGCGTTGAGGCGCGCGGCGGCTTCCTGGATATCCGAGGGGCTGAGCATGGTTATTTCTCCCGAGGGTTGACGATATGAGCCGGTACCTGGAGCACCAGCCAGGCGCCGCAGGCAATCAGCAGGGCCAGGGCGTAGAGGGCCAGGCTGGCGCTTTGGGTGGCGTCGCGCACCACGCCGATCAGGTAAGGGGCAAGGAACGCGGCGACGCTGCCGAAGGAACTGATCAGGGCGATACCCGCGGCCTGGGTGCTGCTGGCGAGAAAGGCCGGCGGCAACTGCCAGAACATCGGTAAGGCGGCGCTGGCACCCATGCCCGCCACCAGCAGGCCGAACATCACCAGCCAGGGGTTGTCCGGGGCCAGCCCGGTGAGGATCAGCCCCAGGCTGGACATCAGCAGCGGCACCCCCAGGTGCCAGCGGCGTTCACGCAGGCGGTCCGAGGAGCGGCCGACGCCGAGCATGAACAGGCAGCCTGCCAGGTAGGGCAGGGCACTGAGCAGGCCGACATTGCTGTCCCGGGCGATGCCGGCGTGGTGGATCAGGGTCGGCATCCAGAAGGCGATGGTGTTCACCGCCAGCATCACCGCGAAGTAGATGCACACCAGCAGCCAGACGTGGCGGTCCCTGAGGATGCCGCTGAAACGGGTGATGGACTTGTGCTGTTCTTCCTGTTGCAGGGCCTGCAGCAGCCAGGTCTTCTGCGCCGGGGTCAGCCAGCCCACCTGTTCGATGCTTTCCGGCAGGGCCTTGAGCACCACCAGGCCCAGCAGCACCACCGGCAGGCCTTCGATGAGGAACATCCACTGCCAGCCGCGCAGGCCGCCGAAGTCGTGGAAGCTTTCCAGGATCCACCCGGAGAGGGGGCCGCCAATGACTCCGGCCATGGGCACGGCGATGGCGAACAGGGCGGTGACCTGGCCGCGGCGGCTGGCCGGGAACCAGCGGTTGAGCAGCACCAGGATGCCGGGGAAGAAGCCGGCCTCGGCGACCCCCAGCAGAAAGCGCAAAACATAGAAGCCCCAGGCGCTGTCCACCAGCATCAGGGCGCTGGACAGCAGGCCCCAGACCAGCATCAGGAAGGCGATCCAGCGCCGTGGGCCGACCCGGTCAAGGGCCAGGTTGCTGGGCACCCCGAACAGCGCGTAGGCGACGAAGAACAGCCCGGCACCCAGGCCATAGACGCTGTCGCTGAAGCCCAGGTCCTGGGTCATCTGCAGCTTGGCGAAACCGATGTTGATGCGGTCCAGGTGAGCAAAGATGTAGCAGACGAACAACAGCGGCATCAGCCGCCAGGTGATCTTGCGATAGCAGTCATCGACCTCGGCGACCGGCGCCGTGGCAAGGGTTGAGTGGGGCATGGCAATGATCTCGTTATTGTTCTTGTGTGGGTGGCCGGCCTGCAGGAGCCGGCTTGCCGGCGAAGGCGGATCCGGGGCTGGCACAAGGCCTGAGGGCCGCTTCGCTGGCGAGCCGGTTCCTACCGGCGGCTACCCTCAGGCTTGTCCGCGCAGGAACTCGTGCACGTTGTTGTGCTTGAAGTTCAGCTCGGCATCCAGCTCGCTCATTTCGAACGACAGGGCCAAGAGGCGCTGGCCCTGAAGCTCGGCGAAGTGCGCCTTGATGATCTCGAACAGGCCTTCGGCGACCTGGCGTCGTGTGGCCAGGTCGCGGCCGGCTCCCACTTGCAGGCGCATGTGGACGAAGGCGTAGTCGTGCTTGCCGTCGGCCATGCGCCAGGTGTCCAGGCGCACCCCGCGGCTGCGGATGCCCCCCAGGGGGAACACGCCAGTGGCGCCCAGGTAGTCATGGACCTTTTCGAACAGCCCCGGCAGGTCGGCAGCCTGTTCGATGTTGTCGGTGTATTCAGCGATGAAATGCGGCATGGGGAACTCCTTCGCAAGTGGCCGGCGGGAACCCGGCCGCTTGCGAGTCAGGGTGGCAGCTGGGCCTAGACAGGGAAGATGGCGTTGATCTGGCCGGTGCCGGAGCTGCCGAACAGCGGAGTGACGATTTCCGCTGGGCGGTTGTATTCAGGCCCGCCCAACAGCCCCAGGAGCATGGCCGTATCGTGCATTCCGCCCTCGCCATGACAGCTGCTGGCGTAGTCCGGGAGCATGGCGCAGAACTCGCGGAAGCGGCCCTGCTGCCACAGCTCCACCACCCGCTGGTCCACCTGCTTGTCGAATTCCCGGGTCCAGTTGTGGATGTTGGCCTCGGCCTCGCGGTCGTTGGAGAAACGGTGGGAGAGGGAGCCCGACGCCAGCACCAGGACCTTGCGATCGCTCTTCTCGATGGCCCGGCGCACCGCGGCGCCAAAGGTGAAGCTGTCTTCGAGGCGGTGCCAGGCGCACCAGGCGGCGATGGACACCACCTTCAAGTGCTCGGCGGCGGGCACGTCCATGTGCATGTAGCGCATGGGCACCAGGGTGCCGTACTCCAGTTCCAGGCTGGGAATGTTGTGGGCCAGGGTGCGCACGTCGGCGGCATTGGCCTCGGCGGCGATCAGCTCACCCAGCGCCGGGCAGCCCTGGTAGTCGTAGGTCATGTTCTTGATGAAGTGCGGCAGCTCGTTGCTGGTGTAGGTGCCGTTGAACGCCTCGCCGCAGTTGATGTGGTACCCGCTGTTGACCAGCCAGTGCACATCGAACACCACCGCGGTGTCGGCCCCCAGCTCCCGGGCCCGGCGGGCGATCTCCTTGTGCCCGGCAATGGCCGCCTCACGGCAGCCGTGGTGTTTGCCCGGCAGTTCGGACAGGTACATCGATGGTACGTGGCAGACCTTGGCGGCCATGACGACTTCGCCCATGGTGCTTCTCCTGAAACATCTTCTTGTTGGGGTGATCCGGGACGGTTCTGAACCTTACACGCCCCAGCGCGGGATGTGGTGGCTGCCCATGGAGAGGCAGACGTTCTTGATCTCGGCAAAGACCTCGAAGCTGTATTCGCCGCCTTCGCGACCGGTGCCCGAACCCTTGATGCCACCGAAGGGCTGGCGCAGGTCGCGCACGTTCTGGCTGTTGATGAACACCATGCCGGCCTCGATGCCACGGGCCAGGCGATGGGCCTTGCCGATGTCCTGGGTCCAGATGTAGGAGGCCAGGCCGTACTCGGTGTCGTTGGCCAGTTGCAGGGCCTGGGCCTCGTCCTTGAACGGGATCAGGCACACCACCGGGCCGAAGATCTCTTCCTGGGCGATGCGCATCTTGTTGTCCACGTCGGCGAACACCGTGGGCTGGATGAACTGCCCGCGGGCCAGGTGCGCCGGCAGGTTGGCCGGGCGTTCCAGGCCGCCGGCCAGCAGGGTTGCGCCTTCTTCCAGGCCGATGCGGATATAGCCGGTGACCTTGTCGTAGTGGGCCTGGGTGATCATCGAGCCGACCTGGGTCTTGGGGTCCTGCGGGTCACCGACGATCAGGCGCCTGGCCCTGGCGGCGAACTCCTTGACGAACTGCGGGTAGACGCTTTCCTGGATGAAGATCCGGCTGCCGGCGGTGCAGCGCTCGCCGTTCAGGGAAAAGATGGTGAACAGCGCGGCGTCCAGGGCCCGTTCCAGGTCGGCGTCCTCGAAGATCAGCACCGGCGACTTGCCGCCCAGTTCCATGGAGTACTTCTTCAGGCCCGCGGTCTGCATGATCTTCTTGCCGGTGGCGGTGCCGCCGGTGAAGGAAATTGCCCGCACGTCCGGGTGGCGCACCAGGGCATCGCCGGCGGTGGCACCGTAGCCCTGGACGATGTTCAGCACCCCGGCGGGAATCCCGGCTTCCACCGCCAGCCGGCCCAGCTCATTGGCGGTCAGCGGCGACAGTTCGCTCATCTTCAGCACCGCGGTATTGCCCAGGGCCAGGCACGGCGCGGTCTTCCAGGTGGCGGTCATGAACGGCACGTTCCATGGCGACACCAGGGCGCAGACGCCCACCGGCTGGTACAGGGTGTAGTTGAGCATCTGGTCGTCCACCGGATAGCTGTGGCCATCCATGCGGGTGCAGACCTCGGCGAAGAAATCGAAGTTGTGGGAGGCCCGGGGAATCAGCACGTTGCGGGTCTGGTGGATCGGCAGGCCGGTGTCCAGGGTTTCCAGCTCCGCCAGGTGCGGCACGTTCTCTTCGATCAGCGCACCCAGGCGGCGCATCAGCCGCGCGCGTTCCTTGGCCGGGGTATTGGCCCATTTCGGAAAGGCGTCCTTGGCCGCCGCTACCGCCTGGGCGATTTCCTCGGCGCCGCCGCTGGCCACCTCGCCAATGGCTTCACCGGTGGCGGGGTTGTAGTTGGTGAACACTTCGCGGCTTTCGACTTCGCGGCCGTTGATCCAGTGCTTGATCATTTATGCGTGCTCCTTGGCCACGGCAGTGGGCTCCGGGTGGGCGTGATGGGTGAAGAATTCGCTTTCGCTGACGATGCGGTTGACCAGCCGGCCGATGCCTTCGATTTCCACCACCACCTCATCGCCGGGCACCACGTCGGACAGGCCTTCGGGGGTGCCGGTGGCGATCATGTCCCCCGGTTGCAGGGTCATGAAGCCGGACAGGTATTCGATCAGGTAGGGGATGTCGAAGATCATGTCGGCGGTGCTGCCTTGCTGGCGCAACTCGCCGTTGACCCAGGTGCGCAGGGTCAGGTTGTTGGGTTCGGGTACCTGGGCCGCGTCGATGATCCACGGGCCTACCGGGGTGGTGGCATCGCGGTTCTTCACCCGCAGGTTGGGCCGGTAGTAGTTCTCCAGGTAGTCGCGGATCGCATAGTCGTTGCACAGGGTGTAGCCGGCCAGGTAGTCCAGGGCATCCTCGCGCTTGACGTTGCGCGCGGTCTTGCCGATCACCGCCACCAGCTCGCACTCGTAGTGCATGTAGGCGACGTTGTCCGGGCGCCAGGTCACCTGTTTGTGGCCGGTGTAGGTGCCGGGAGACTTGATGAACACCAGCGGTTCGGTGGGCGGCTTGAAGGCCAGCTCGGCGGCGTGGTCGGCATAGTTCAGGCCCAGGGCGAACATGGTCCCGGTGGCCGGCGGCAGCCACTGCACCTGGTCTTCGGCCAGGACCCGGCCGTCTTCCAGTTGCAGGGTGTTGGGGCCGGTGACCAGGGCCTGGTGGACCTGGCCCTGATAACGAATGCGTGCATGTTTCATGTCGGTTCCTTATTCGGCCACGATGGTGTTGGCGAGGCGGCCCAGGCCGCTGATCTGCACTTCGACCCGATCGCCGGGACGTACATCGACCCGGCCTTCCGGAGTGCCGGTGATCAGCACGTCACCGGGGTGCAGGGTCATGAACTCGCTGATCTCGGCAATCAGCTGGGGAATGCTGCGCACCAGGTTGGCGGTGCTGTTGTGCTGCACCCGCTCGCCGTTGACCCACAGCTCCAGGCTCAGGGCATGGGGGTCGGCCACCTCGGCGGCCGGTACCAGTTCCGGGCCCAGGGCGCAGAAGCCGTCCCGGCACTTGGCCTTGACCGCGGGGCGGTAGTAGCTGTCTTCCGGCAGGCTGAATTCGTTGACGATGGTGTAGCCGGCCACGTGTTCCAGGGCGTCTTCCAGGCGCACCCGGCTGGCGCGCTTGCCGATCACCACGCCCAGGGCCGGGCCGGGCTGCAGGCGCTCCACACCCTGGGGAAACACCACCGGCGCCTCATGGCTGTTGCGGGTGTTGGGGGTCTTGATGAACAGCACCGGCTTCACCGGCGGCTTCTGGTAGGGCGGCTGGGTGAAGCTCTGCAGATGGCTCTGCAGCAACCCCTGGTAGTTCAGCGCAACGCCGAACAGGGTGCCGCCGGCGTGATCGTTCAGTGCACGGCTCATCGGGCTCTCCTGGTGTCCGTACCCGTAGCGGCTTGCCGCTGGCGGGTCGATTTCGTTAATGTGTTAACGTTATATTTAATATGTTAACGATCGTCAAGCGATGGACTGCCCGCTTCCATCCCGCAGTGGCGGGCAAGCCGCGAATCACGCAGGATGCGCAGGGTCCGCGTGGATCAAAATAAAAAACAGAAGGGCGCCATGAACCCACGCCAACCGATTCCCAACATCAACATCGGCCAGGTCTACGACCAGCGTTACGCCGATGCCCAGGTGCACTACGACAAGCTCAGCAACCTGGCCGGCTTCTTCGGTCGCAACATGCCGGTGCATCGCCACGACCGTTTCTTCCAGGTGCATTACGTGCAGAGCGGCGCGGTGCGGGTCTACCTCGACGATCAGCAGTATCTGGAGTCGGGGCCGATGTTCTTCCTGACCCCGCCGACCATTCCCCACGCCTTCGTCACCGAGGCCGACAGCGAAGGCCATGTGCTGACCGTGCGCCAGCAACTGGTGTGGGAGTTGATCGGCGCCGACCCGGCACTGGCCCCGGCGCCCCAGGTGCCGCCGGTGTGCGTGGCCCTGGCGCGCCTGGGGCCGCAGTTCGCCGGCGAAGTACGACGCCTGGAGGGCCTGTTCCATGAGTTGCAGCGGGAGATTGCCGGGCAGGGCCCGGGGCGCGAGCCGGCGCTGGAAGCCCTGACCCGGCTGCTGATGATCAGCCTGCTGCGGTTGTCGGCCAACTCCCTGACGGCGCGCCCGGCACGCCATGAAGACCTGCAGATTTTCCACCGCTTCAACGAGCTGATCGAGGCCCGCTACCTGGAGCACTGGCCCCTGGGCCGCTACGCCAGCAGCCTGGGAGTGACCGAGGCGCGCCTCAATGATGTCTGCCGGCGCATCGCCGACCTGCCGTCCAAGCGCCTGGTGCATGAACGGGTGATGCAGGAGTCCAAGCGCCTGCTGCTGTTCACCGGCAGCTCGATCAACGAAATCTGCTACCAGCTGGGCTTCAAGGACCCGGCCTATTTCAGCCGGTTTTTCCAGCGTTACGCCAAGACCGCGCCGGGGGAATACCGCTTGCGCCAGGGGCAGGCGCCTGCCCCTGGCGCAAATGCGCCGGGTGCCTGATCCCTGGGGCAGGGCTGATGCCATGGAGCCGCGCCCAGGCAACTGACCCTGGCGGTATTCGCCGCCTGGCGGGCGTGGCAGAATCCGCGCCTTTGCCCGACAAGGAGCGTCGTCATGCTGCGTACCGTTGTGTTGCCCCTGCTGGTGTTTGGCGCCTTGCCGTGCCTGGCCCGGGAGCTGCCGGAGCTGACGCCGCTGTGGTTGCAACAGGAGGGCTGGATCGGCGCGTGCGACAACCGCCGCGACTGCCAACTGCTCTACGCGCCGAACATCGATTTTGCCGAACGGGTCAACCACCTGACCCTGAAAATCCGCAGCCAGGCCGGCCCCGAAGGCCTGTTGCAACTGCAACTGGAGCACCAGGGCGCGCCATTGGAACTCGGTGCATTGCGCCTGGATGGCCAGCCGCTGGAGCCCGGCTTGCTGGCGGCGCTGGTCCAGGAAGTGGAAGCCCCCGACAGCACCCGTGAACAACAGTACTACCGGGTTGATGACCAGCCCCTGGCCCGGCAATGGCTGGCGCGCCTGCGCACCGCGCAGGTGCTGGAACTGCCGGGAGAGGAGCCGGCCCAGGTGCTGCTCAAGGGGCTGCCGGACTTGCTGCAACGGGTGGACCAGGTGCAGCAGCGCCTGGGCACGGTCAGCGCCCTGGCGGCACCCGGCGAACAGCCGGCCAGCGCGGTGCCCGGGTTGCAGCCGGCCGCGGCATTGCGCCCCTATCCCGGGGTGAAGCCCCTCGGCGCCCGAGAGCGCACCGGGCTGCTGGCGGCGGTGCGCAAAACCTTGCCGCCGGCAAAGACCGAAGATGCCGACGACTACGTCATGCCACCGAGGATCGAGGTCTATCCCCTGACCGCGCAGCAGGCGCTGGTCTTCGAGTTCTCCGATTGCGGTGCCTACATCTGCCTGTTCGATATCAGCAGCCGCTCGCGCACGGCGCCCTATGCGCTGCAGCCCCTGCAGATGCAGGCGTTGCCGGCCGGCAGCGTCGACCATGCCGGGGGCCTCAACTATTACCCCGAGACCGGCGAGCTCAGCAGTTTCCTCATGGGCCGCGGGATAGGCGACTGCGGTGAAATGGCCAGTTGGCACTTCGATGGCCAGGCCTTCCAGCTCACCGATTATCGGCGCATGCCCACCTGCAGCGGCCTGGGCTACGAAGACTGGCCGGTGCTCTGGAGTGCCGAGGCACCCAAGCGCCCCTGAGCCCCGGCATCAGGTGCAAGCTTCGCCTTGAAGCACGTTGCTCGGTTGCGCCGGTGCCGTGCCCAGCAACAGGTCTGCGGCCTTTTCGCCGATCATGATTGCCGCCGCATTGGTGTTGCCGGTGATCAGGCTCGGCATGATCGAGGCGTCCGCCACCCGCAGCCCCTGGAGGCCGTGGACCCGCAACTGGTCGTCCACCACCGCCAGTTCGTCGTGGCCCATCTTGCAGCTGCCCACCGGGTGAAACACCGTGCCCAGGTGCTGGTGGATCCATTGCTCGATCTGCTCCTGGCTCTGCACCTGCGGGCCGGGCACCAGTTCGCCCTTGAGGCGTTGGGAGAAGGCCCGGGTCGCTGCCAGCTGGCGCACCAGGCGCAAGCCGGCCACCAGCTTGCGCAGGTCTTCGGGGTGGCTGAGGAAGTTGGCGTCGATCAGCGGCTTGTCGTGCGGGTCGGCGGAATTCAGGCGCACCCGGCCGCGGCTCTGCGGGTGCATCACCGCCACATGCAGGCTGATGCCGTGGCCCACGGGGATCAGGCGCTGGGGCTGGTTCTTCAGGGCCGGGGCGACGATCAGCCCCAGTTCCGGCACCGGGTCCTCGGGCGCAAGGCGCAGGAAGGCACCGGACTCGACGGTATTGGAGGTCAGCGGGCCCTGGCGCCGGGTCAGGTACTGCCAGGGTGAGCGGGCCAGGGGCAGCAGGCCCTTGGCGGAAATGCCGTAGCCCAGCTCGGGGTCGCTGCGGTACATCAACACGATGTCCTGGTGATCCTGCAGGTTGAGCCCGACCCCTGGCAGCGGGTGGCGGGAAACGATCCCGTGGCGCGCAAGCTCCTCGGCCGGGCCGATGCCGGAGAGCAACAGCAGTTGCGGCGAGTTGATCGCCCCGGCGCACAGGATCACTTCCCGGCGTGCCTGCAGTTGCCAGACCCGGCCGTCCTGGCTGATTTCCACACCGCTGGCACGAGTGCCTTGCAGCAACACCCGGTGGGTCAGGGTGCTGCTCAGTACCGTCAGGTTCTGCCGGTGCAGGATCGGGTGCAGGAAGGCCCGTGCCGCGCTGCAGCGCTCGCCGTTGATCTGGGTGACATGGAAGGGCCCGAAGCCTTCCTGCTCCGGGCCATTGAAGTCCGGGTTGTAGCTCCAGCCCAGCTCGGTGGCGGCCTGGTAGAACACCTGATTGACCGGGCTCGGGCTGCGCTGCTCGGCGACGTTGAGCTCGCCGTGCTGGCCGTGCCACGGCGAGGTGCCGGGTTCGAAATGCTCCGAGCGCTTGAAGTAGGGCAGCAGTTCGTCATGGCTCCAGCCCTGGTTGCCGGCGGCGGCCCAGCGGTCGAAGTCCAGGCGATGGCCGCGGATATAGATCATGCCGTTGATCGCGCTGGAGCCGCCCCAGACCCGACCCCGGGGGCAGGGGATCGGCACGTCGCCACTGCTGGCCTGTGGGCTGAACTGGTGCATCCAGTTCCAGCGCGGGTTGGCGATCAGGCGGATGATCCCCGCCGGAGTGCGCACATAGGCGGCGGGCAGCAAGGTGCGGTCACTGGGCCCGGCTTCGATCAGGCACACCTGGACCTTGGGATCGGCGGACAGTCGGTTGGCCAGCACGCAACCGGCGGAACCGGCGCCCACCACGATGTAGTCGAAGGTCTGCGTGGTTGTTTCACTCATCGGAGGTACCTCGTTGGCAGTCACAGAAATCCATCTCAGAGCCCCAGCAGCGAGCCGACGTCGAGGGTCACTTGCAGGCCGACGACAAAGCCGTTGCCGCTCAGCTCGCGGGCTTCGGGGTTGTAGAAGTTGTCCGGGTTGACCAGGTACTGGATGCTGGGCTCCAGGGCCAGTTGCCGGGTCAGGGCGATATGGGCGTTGGCTTCCAGTGCGTAGACATTGCGTTCGCCCAGGCGCGGGTCGCCGCCGTTGGCGATGCGGGCCTGCTGCTGGAAGCGCAGCTGGTGGTCGTTGAGGCGCAGGTAGCTGGCCTTGAGGTTGAGCTTGTCCTGGGGCCGGTCGAAGGGCGCGAGGTAGGTCAGCCCGGCCTCGGCGAACTGGCTGAAGGGCTGCTTGTCATCGGCCGCCGCCGACAGCGAACCGAACAGCAGCAGGGCCTGGGGCGCACTGCCGGTACCGGCGTCGGCACGCCACAGTGCCTGCTGGAACTTGAAGAAGGCACCGCCGGTGCCGAAGTCCATGGCCCCGGTCAGCGGGTCCACCTGCTTGGAGGTGTTGTAGTAGCCGTTGAGCTCGTAGTGGGAGCTGTAGGCATCGCGGTTCTGGCTGCCGATGCCCAGCAGCAGGCTGGTGCCGCTGGCGTCATCGGTACTGAAATCCAGGCCCTTGCGCTCCTTCAGGTAGTCCACCGGGTTGGACTCGAAGGCGCCGCCATGCACGTACCACTGGGGCGTCAGCTGGTATTTCAGGTAGCCGCCCCAACTGCCGTAGGGCGGCGGCAGGATGCCGGTGGAAGAGTCGATGATCGGGTCGTTGCAGGTCACCGTGCTTTCGCAGTTGTAGATATAGAAGTAGCGCCGGGCGTTGGTCCGCCCCAGGCTCAGGTCGACCCGGCCGTCGAGCCAGGTCTGCTGGTAGGTCAGCAGGCTCAACTGGTTGCTGGTGAGGTCGTTGTGGATCGGCGCGCCGCCGAAGTAGCTGCCGGCGGCGCCCTGCCAGTTGCGCGAGGTGGGCACGCCGGTCTCGTGGTCGAGGATGAACAGCGTCTGCTCGAAGTGCAGGGCTGCGCCGTCGAGGCCGGCGAAGGTCCCCAGATCGATATCGGCACCGACGAACAGGTCGCCGCTGTTGCCGAAACTGTGGGGCCGGGGGCCCGTGTCCAGGTTCTTCATGGCCAGGCTGAGGAACTGCACATGGGGCGTGATGCCACGGTCGGCCAGGTAGTCCCCCAGGTCGGACAGCGGGCCGGTACGCAGCGTGGGCGGCGTCTGGGCAAGGCAATCAAGGGGTAGCAGCAAGGCGGCCAGCAGCGGGCACAGCGCATAGGTTGCATTCATGTCGGGTACTCGATTCTTGTTGTTTTTGTCTTGAGTGTCGGTTGCACATCGTTTGTTCAGGCATCGGCCAGGGCCGGGGTCGGGTTGACCAGCACCTTGATCTGGCTCTTGTCTTGCAACAGCGCCTGGAAGCCTTGCTCCACCGCCTGGTCCAGGGCCAGGCAGCGGGTGACCGCCCGGCTCAGGTCCAGGCGCCCGCTGGCCAGCAGCTGGATCAGTTCGGGGTAGACGTGGCGGTAGCCGACGCTGCCGAGCAGGCGCAACTCGTTGTTCACCAGGTGGAAGGCATCGAACTGCACGTCGCCCATCAAGCCCACCAGCACCGCTTCGCCGCCCTTGCGCAGGCAGTGCAGGGCATGGCTCAGGGTCTGCTGGCTGCCGGCGGCCTCAAAGGCGCTGTCGATACCACCGGCGCTCAGTTGCCGCAGGCGTGCCTGCAGTTGCGGGTCGGCGCCGTCCAGGGCCTCAGAGGCGCCGAACTCCAGGGCCAGGCGCCGGCGCTCGGGGTCCAGGTCCACGGCGTAGATCCGTTCCACCCCTCGCAACCGTGCCAGTAGCACCAGCAGCAGGCCGATGGGCCCCAGGCCGAACACCGCGCAACTGTCGCCGGCCATCAGGCTGCTCTGGTTCAAGGCGTGGTAGGCCACCGCTGCCGGCTCCAGCACGGCCGCCTGCTTGAAGCTGACGCTGTCCGGCAGCAGGTGCAGCATGTAGGCCGGTACCACCGCCTGTTCGGCAAAGCCGCCGTCGCCCATCAGGCCGATAAAGCCCATGGATTCACAGAGGTTGTACTGGCCCATCTGGCAGTACGAGCACTCGCCGCAGCGGTATTCGGGTTCCACCGCCACCCGCTGGCCCAATAGCCGCGCATCCACGCCCGGGCCCAGGGCTACTACCTGGCCGCAGAACTCGTGGCCCAGGGTCAGCGGCGCCCGGCAACCGGACAGCGGGTGAGCCACCTGCTGAGGTATGGAGTGAGGGCCGTCGGCGTACTCATGCAGGTCGCTGCCGCAGATGCCGCAGTAGGCGACTTGCAGCAGCACCTCGCCGGGGCCGGGCTGGCGCGGTTCCAGCTGAGTCAGGCGCAGGTCGCGGGCGGCATGCCATTGCAGTGCTTTGATCATGGGTTTCCTCCCAGGCTCGGGCTGGGTGCAGGGTGGGGGCCGGGGTGCCGGCGTTGTTGGCGGGCCAGTACCGCGGGGGCGGTTTCCTTGAGGAACAGGGCCAGCACGGCGGCCAGCAATGCGCCGCCGCAGGACATCCACATGACGATCGACAGGCCGAAGCGGTCGGCGGCGAAGCCGGCAATGGTCGGAGCGATGAAGCCGCCCACCAGCTCGCCGATGCCCATGATCATGCCCAGGGCCGTGGCCATGACTTCGCGGGGCACGGTTTCCGCGGGGATGGTGGCCATGAACAGGGTGAAGCAGCCCAGGCCGGTGTAGGTCAGCAGCATCAGCACCCCGAGCATCCAGGGCGACGAGGCGTAGAGCAGGGCGATGGGACAGCAAGCGGCAATCAGCGAGAACAGCACCAGGGTCGGGCGCCGGCCGAGGCGATCGGAGATTGCCGGCACGCCGAAGCCCCAGAGCACCCAGGCGCCTCCCAGGCAGCTCATCACCGTGCCCATGCTGGCCGGGCTGTAGTCACGAACCTTGACCAGGAAGGTCGGGGTGAAGGAAATCAGGATGATGAACCAGGTCAGGAACACGCAGCTGATGAGGGTGCAGAGCACGATGTTGCGGCTCTTGAGCAGGGCCAGGCGATGGCTGCCACCCGGGCTGGACGGGGTGTGCGCTCGCGGTTCGTGTCGCGGTGGGTCGGGCTGCACGTAGCGCCAGATCAGCAGGGCGATCAGTAGCCCGGGAATCAGCGAAATGATGAAGGCGTGGCGCCAGCCGTAGGCTTCGGCCAGGGCGATCAGCACCGGCGGGCCGATCACCGCGCCCAACAGGCCCGCCGCCGACCCTTGCAGCAGGCCCATGTTCAGGCCCCGGCGATGGGGCGAGGAGGCTTCCACCATCAGCGATTGGGAGAGCGGCAGGATCGGCCCCTCGGCCAGCCCCATGATGGCGCGGAACAGCAAAAGGCTGAGAAAGCCGGTGACCAGCCCGGACAGCGCCGAGCACAGGGAAAACAGGATCACCGCGACGATCAGCAACGGCTTGCGCACGCCCCGGCGGTCCGACCAGGCACCCACCAGGGCCCCGGACACCGCCCAGGCCAGGGCCAGGATCGACGACAGCATGCCCAGGTGGCTGTTGCTCAGTTGCAACTCGTCAGCCATGAAGGGGAACAGGAAGGACAGCGCCAGACGATCGAAAAAGACGAAACCGAAGGTCAGGAACAGCACCCCCAGCAAGGTGTTCTCGTAACCGGCCTTGTTGTTTTTATAAGCCATGGTGGTTCTCCGAAGGAGGCGTGGGCAGCGCCGGTCAGCGGAACAGGGTGTCGATATGGGCGGCGCCCAGGCCGATCTTTTCGTAGTGGGCGCGGCACATGGCGATGTAGGAGTGCACGTCGAAGTAGCCGTCGGGCTCGCCCTGTTCGTCGAGCCAGATCAGCGGGCCCTTGACGATGAAGAACACCCGCATCGGCTGCTCATGCTCATAGGCCACCAGGGTGTGGCCTTCGCCCGGGGTCTCGTAGACGAAGTCCCCGGCGGTGGCGGTCCACTCGTGCTCCAGGTAGCCCCATTTGCCGGACAGGGTGTAGGCGAAGACTTCGTGGGGGTGGTAGTGGCGGTTCACCAGCCCGGCGCTGCGGGCCAGGAGAATGTCGCACCAGCGGTTTTCGCTGGGGGAGATCCACAGTGGCCGTGAGGACACGGTCTCGGTGAAGGGCACGTACAGGCGCAGGTCGTCGCTGGCGGCATCGGGCAGGTAGACCTCCGGCTTGGCGTCGGGCTTGAAGCAGTTGGCGATCGGTTGCAGGTCTTTCCAGAATTCACGGTGGGCGGCTTCGGGCATGGTGGGCCTCGGTTGTTGTTATGGGAGGAGCCTGGGCAGCCGGGCAGGGCGGCCATGGGGGTACGGCGCAGACTTTAGGTCGGGAGCGGGGCAAGGGTTTGCACGGATCGGACTGGTTGTTTGTCTGTTTCGGACGGCTTTTTTCCTACGGCCGATAGAGAGCTGATGACGCACTCAAAGCGACCGGGCCCCACTGCGTTTCAAGTTGACAGGCTATATAGTTCAGATGTTAATGAATGGCCGCAGCCCGCAGTGCCTGCGGCCCCAGGTGTCCGGACACTGCCTTGCCGTCCGGGGAACATCCCGCCGCCATGAGAAGAACAACAATGTCTCCATGCGCCTTGCTCGAAACCCGGCATGCCAGCACCCAGGCCGTCGACCTGGACCAACGCCTGGCCTTCTGGGAGGACTACAACGCCAGCACCCTGGTGGGGCTCAAGTGCAACTCCTACGCCGAGGGCGGTTTCGCCGCCAGCCAGGACAACCTGCAATTGAGCGCCATGCGCCTGGCCCGCATCGTCGGCAACGAACACGTGGTGGAGCGCGACACCTCGATGATCCGCGGCGTGCCCAAGGAGTCGATCTTCGTGTCCCTGGTCACCGGCAGCGGTTCGTTCTTCTACCAGGATGGCGCCTGCCAGGTGCTGGAGCCGGGGGAGCTGGTGGTCTACCGCACCGATAAGCCCTATCTGTTCGGCTTTTCCGGGGCCATGCGCCAGTTCATCTTCGACATTCCCCAGCAGCAGTTCGCCGAGCGCTGCCTGAAACGCTTCGACCGGCCTTTGCGGATCAGCGTCGAAAGCGGGGTCCAGCGCCTGTTGCTGCGCACCCTGGGCGAACGTACCCGGGGCTTTTTCCAGCAGCCCCTGTGCGCCGAGGCCGAGGCTTATCAGGAGCAGGCCTTCGAGCTTCTGGCCAGCATCATTGCCGGGCATGTGGGGGAACGGCCAATCAACGCCCTGAGCGCCTCCTACCTGCTGGCGGCCAAGCAATGCATCCATGAACAGCTGGCCGACCCGACCCTGAGCTGCGAGCGGGTGGCGGCCCAGACCGGCATTTCCACCCGGCACCTGGCCCGGCTGTTCGCTCTGGAAGAAACGCTACCCAGCCGCTTCATCCTGGAAAAACGCCTGCAACAGGCCCGTCAACTGCTGTGCAGCAGCCAGGGAGCGGGCCTGGATATCAGCGAGATCGCCTACCGGCACGGCTTTGCCAGCCAGGCGCATTTTGCCCGCGCCTTCAAGAGCCGCTTCCAGCAAACCCCCAGTGAGGCACGCGCCCTTGGGGTAGCCGCAACCCTGGCAAGCCCGACAGCCGAAAGCGTCGGTCACGCCTGTGGCGACAACCTCCGGGGCCTGGAGCAAGGCAACTGATCCACCCGGGCCACACTGGTGCAGCAAGTAGCCCAGGGGAGCGGGGGAAGGATGGCCGGTTGGGCAGAGCGGTGTTCCGCTGGCTGGAGCCCGGGCTCCGGGGAACGCCGTTGGTGGATGCCACCGCTCGGGTGGCGGGGCTTGCCCGTTCCGGCACCAGAGCGGGGGTCAGCGCCCGGCAGCCTCCATGGCTTGGGCTTGAAGGTCGAGCAACTGGCGTTGAAAGGTCACGAATGGCTCCTTGGGCTGTTGCAGGCGTACGAACTCCAGCATCGGGTCGGCGACGGCGGTGCGGATTCCCGACAGCGCCTCCAGGGTGGCCAGCCCGCAAAACGGTACGTAGGCCTCGGAGTAGCCGCCTTCATGCACCAGCACCAGGCGCCCTCGGCACAGGCGCTCGGCAGCATCCTTCAGGCACTGGGTCATCTCGCGGAACGAGTCACTGTGCAGCAGCATCCGCGCCAGGGGGTCCACGGCGTTGGCGTCATAGCCACAGGCGACAATGATCAGTTCCGGCTCGAAGCGCTCCAGGGCCGGTATCACGATGCGCTGCATGGCGTACAGGTAGGCGTCGTGGCCACTGCCCGGCAGCAGCGGGATATTGATGTTGCAGCCCAGGCCGGCGCCGCGCCCGCGGTCCTGTTCACCGCCATAGCCCGGAGGGAAGCAACCGTCCTGGTGCAGGGACAGGGTCAGCACGTCGGCCCGCTCCTCGAAGATCGACTGGGTGCCGTTGCCGTGGTGCACGTCCCAGTCGATGACCGCTACCTTGCCCAGTCCATGACGGGCCTTGGCGGCCTCGATGGCGATGGCGATGTTGGCCAGGAAACAGAAGCCCATGGCCTGGTCGCGGGTGCAGTGGTGTCCCGGTGGACGGGACAGGGAATAGGCGTTATCGGCTTCGCCGCTGAGCACGGCGTCCACGGCGGCTATGGCCAGCCCGGCGGACAGCTGGGCGATTTCATAGCTGCCCGGGCCCACCGGCGCCTCGTCGCCGAGGTGACCGCCACCGGCGTCGCTCAAGGCCTTGAAACGCTGCAGGTAGGCAGCACTGTGGACCCGCAGCAGGTCGTCTTCGGTGGCCGCTGCGGCGCTGCGCAGGTGCAACTGTCGGGTCAGGCCGGAGACATCCATCAGGCTTTTCAAACGGCGTTTGGTTTCCGGTGATTCGGCGTGCCCGGCGGCGGCTGGCGGCTGTACCCAGCCCCCCACCGGCAGGGTCAGGACGTGGGGGCCGCCGCTGTGCCACAGGCTGAGTTCGTCGAAGAAAAACGCGCTTTTACAGGTCATGGTGATATCCATTTTTCAGGGTGGAATTTACAACGCGACAGCGGCTGGCCCAGGCCCTCGGTGCCAAGGGCACCAGGGCACCGAGAGCGTTAGCGTGCAGGCCGGCAACTGAGTACCAGGGCCATGGACAGCAGGGTGATTGCGGCGCCCGCCAGGAGCAGCCCGCGGAAGCCGCCGCTGCCTTCGATCAGCCGCCCGGCGATGGTCGGGCCTATGGCCAGGCCGGCGCTGATCACCAGGTTGGAGGCGTTCATCAGGCGGCCGCTGCGGTCCATTTCGGCCATGCGCGCGAGGATCAGCGGCAGGATGAAGGTCCAGGTGAACTTGAACACCAGCGCCGCCAGGGCAAAACGCGCCAGTTGCGGCTGGCCCAGAAGCAGCAGCACCGAGCCGGCCATCAGGCCGTAGCCCAGCAGGAGCAGGGCGCTACGGGGCAGGCGATCGCCGAACAGGGTGGCGCACAGGGCGCCGGCAATGCCCATCAGGGTGGCGATGGCCAGCACGTCGCCGCTGGTCTGTGCCGAAAGGCCGGACTGGCCACCGATGGCGCCGATGAAGGTCCAGACCCCGCTGAGGCTGATGTAGAAGGTCAGGATGCCGAGAATCCCCAGGGTGGCCTTGGCCCTGGAAACCGGCGGGGCCTTGGCTTCATGGCTGGCCGCCTTCGCCGCGCCCGCTGGAAAGCTGCGAGCCAGGGGCAGGCACAGCAGCATCAGCAGCGCCATGATCAGGTAACAGGCACCCAGGCCGAAGCGCTCGAAGAGCATGGGCAGCAGGCTCAGGCCGATGGCCCCCAGCACCAGTTGGCCCATCACCCAGAAGCCGTAGGCGCGACTGGGGTTGGGGCTGGCGGCGGCGCTGGCCAGGCAGATGATCATCAGCGAGCCGCCGGCCAGGGCACTGCACGAGCGTGCGATCAGCAGCAGCGAATAGTCGTTGGCGAGCATCGACAGCAGGTTGGCGAGAATGAACAGCAGGGCGCTGCACAGCGCCGCGCGGCGCCAGTCGATGTGTTTCAGCCACCAGATGGCGGGCAGGGTGGCCAGGCTCATGGCCCCCAGCTCGGCGGAAAACAGGTCGCCGATCTGGGAGGGGCTCAGTTGCCACTGGCTGGCCAGTTGTGCGGCAATGGCCGGGGCCGTCAGCAGCACCGCGGGGGTGATGGCAGCGAACAGCACGATGGCCGCCTGGAGCCCGAGGGGCTGGCGGGTGATCGGCGGGTTCTGGCTCAAGGCGGGGTTCTGGGTGTTCATGGACAAGCTCCTAAGGCAAGGGGGTCAGAACACATGGACCAGGCGCAGCAGGGCGTCGGTGCCGGCAAAGCCGTTCTGGGTGGCGACGTTCTGCGACAGGCCGAACATCAGCTGGTTCTGCTTGTCCAGCCAGTGGCCGAGCTCGAACCCGACCTGGGTGTAGCGCTTGTGGGTGTCGTCGATGCGCCGGTCGTTGATCCGCAGTTCGCCGCCATCGGCGTGGATCAGGCGCAGGGCACCATAGGTGGCGGGGGTGAAGTCGTAAGAGGCGAAGGCCTGCAGGCGGTAGAGCGGGTCCTGCTTGAGGTCGCTGCCGAAGTAGTCGTCGTTGGTGCCATAGAGCTGGGCTTCCAGGTTGGCCTCCAGCACCCACTTTTCCCCCAGGCCCTGGGTGTAGTTGTAGACAAAGGTCGCGCCCCAGCGGTTGGCCCCGGGGGAGACGTCGGGGTTGCGCCCGTGGTACTCGCCCACGGGCAGCGTGATCAGGGTCAGCAGGCCGCTGTAGGTGCGGGTTTGCGGCTGGTTGATGAAGAACAGCGTGCCGCCCACCTGGGGGTCGCCAAAGCCGCTTTCGCCGGTGTGGCGTTCGGCGCCGGGCAGGCGCGCGTCGATATCGGCGAAGGGCACGATGAACTGCGGGGTACAGAGGGTGCCGCACAGGTCGCTGAAGAACACTTGGCGGTAGGCCATGGCATTGACTCGCAGCTCGGCCTTGCCCGTGCTGTCGGCCGGGCCGTGGAAATCACCGGCGCGGGTGGCGGGCAGGTACAGCACGCCCAGGCTGGTGCCCGCTGGGGCGGCGAAGAAGTCCCGGGCATTGAGGTCGGCGGCGTTCAGTGAAAGGCTGGCCAGGGTAGCCGTCAGGGCCAGGGTGATGCGGGGCACGGGCGTGGTCATGGGCGGTGCGTCTCTTGTTGGAGTTGTTGTTCGGCGAACGGCTCGCCGGCACACGGCAGGGGCTGGAAAAAGGGCAAAGGCTGCCCGTGGCCGTCACATTCGACGGCACTGGTCAAGGGTGGTCAGGGGGCGGAATCAGCCGGGAGGGGCATGCAGCAACTGGGCGATGCGGGCCTTGTCCTTGACCCCGAGCTTGCTGTAGATGGCCCGAATGTGATGGCGCACGGTGTTGGGCGACATGCCCAGGTCCCGGGCCACTTCCTTGTAGGTCTTGCCTTCGCCGAAGCACTGGGCGACGGCATTTTCCCGTGGGCTGAGCCGGGGCAGCAGGTTGCGGCTGCGGGCCGCCAGGAGGCAGAGGTCGCCTACCGCCGAGGATTCCACCTGCAGGGACTTGCCTTCGAAGCCGCCGGGGTCCAGCGCCATGGGCAGTTGCGGGCCGCTCCACTGCGGCCATTCATGCAGCAGCAGGTCGACGAAGCCGCGTTCGGCGCATTGCAGCACGCCGCGCTGGTCGCACACGGCCAGGGCCAGGTTGCGCGGGCCGGTGAGCTTCTCGCGCATGGCCACCAGGGTGCGGATCTGGTTGGCCGACACTGCGGCCACCAGGTGCAGCATCAGGTTGTTCAGCAGGTGGCAGTCGCCCTGGTTGAAGCGCGGCGCTCCCGGGGCGCGGTACAGCGCCAGGTGATTGTTCAGGTGGGTGTGGGGGTCGATGTGCACCACGCACAGCAGTTCGCCGATGTTGTACTGGCGGCCCAGCCAGTTGAGGCCGGGGCCGTTGTCCGGATCGGCCATGTCGACGATCACCGCCCGGCCCGGCACCTCGTGGACCCGGCTCACCGTGACATCGATGTGGCGGATCGATTGCCAGTCCGGCAGGTAGCTCGGTGGCAGGCGGTACAGGTAGCAGCTGTGTTCATCCGGCAGGCCATCCACCAGTGCGGCACGGCCCCACCAGGCGCTGTCGAAAGGCAGGAGCCTGCTGATGCGCGCCAGTGCATGCTGGTGCAGGTTTTCGATGTCCCTGTTCTGCGCCAATTGCTGCAGTTCAAGGGTCAGTTCGCTGAAGGCCTGCAACAGGCTGGCCGGGGCACGCTCGGGGTGGTTCATGGGTCTGTACCTCTGTGCGACGTTGTTATTGTTTTCGTCACGGAAGGGGTTTGGGACCGGTACGTCAGGGGACGTGGGCAGGGCCTGGTTCGAGTATCGATGGCTTGGAAGAGCCGCGCCATCCTACAGATGCAGGAGGTGGCCCTTGGCCCGGATGCCGGCGGGCATCCAGGCGCGGGAAATGACGGCCAGGAGGGAAGGGTTCAGGCCGCCCGGCAAGGGTGGGCCAGGCGATGGAAGCAACGGCTGAAGTACACCAGTGAGTCGCCGTGCTCCAGCACGCCGATTTCATCCAGTTCCACCAGCATTACCGAGTGCGTGCCGATTTCCTGGACCTCGGTGATGCGCCCCTGCAGGCTGGCCAGGGCGCCCTCCAGCACCGGCAGGGCCTGCAGGCCGTCGCGCCAGGGGTGCAGGCCGAAGCGCTGGTCCATGGCCACGCCGGTCATGCCGGCAAAGTGCCGGGCCACTTCTTCGTGTTCGCCGCTGAGAACGTTGACGCACAACCGCCCGTTGCCCTTGAACACCGGGTTCAGGGCGCTGTTGCGGTTGACGCAGACCATCAGGGTCGGCGGGCTGTCGGTGACCGAGCAGACCGCCGTGGCGGTGATACCGCAGCGGCCGGCGGGGCCGTTGCTGGTGATGACGTTGACCGCTGCGGTCATGTGCGCCATGGCGTTGCGAAAGGCGAGTTGCTTGGGATCGAGTACAGACATGACGAATTCCTCGTGGACGCAGGGCATTGCGCTGCAGGAGCCGGCTTGCCGACGAAGGGACCTGGGGCCTTGTGGCGCTCTGGCGGGCGTTTTCGCTGGCAAGCCAGCGCCTGCACAAGCCCGCTCCTGCATGTGGCGTGGGCTATTGGCGGATGCGGTCCAGCATGTTGATGTCATCCGGGTTGCTCAGGTGCGGCACGGTCCAGCCGTCGAGGTCGTAGTCCCCCAGGCACTTGTCCACCAGGTCGGTCATGGCTTTCATCGAGCCGCTGGCCTGGGCGTGGCGCAGGCACTGCATGCGGATCTCGTCCTGGCTGCCGGCGTAGTTGATCTCGTACAACTCGTGGCGGCCGCCGAATTCGGTGCCGATGGCGTCCCACAGCAGCTTGAGGATCTTGATCCGCTCCTCGTGGCCCATGCCCCCGGAGCCCCGGCAGTAGGTACCGAGGTACTGGTTGAGGACCGGGTCCTTGAGGTCGCGGGAGCCGGAGGGCAGGTAGATCAGGCCGCTGGCCACCACCTGCTCGATGATCTTCTTGATGTCGGTGTAGGCCTGGGGCGCCAGCACCCGGTAAGCCTGCAGCGCCTGGGTACTGGGCAGGTAGACGCCGTTCATCCATTCACTGGCGTTGCCATGCATGGCGTCGGTCAGGGACCAGAACAGGTTGCGCCAGGCCACCACTTCGCCAACCTGCGCCTGGACCCCGCGAAACTCCAGGGAACCGGTGCATTGCAGGGCCTTGACCAGCAGCCCGGTGATGAAATCGAGCTTCACCGCCAGCCGGGTGCAGCCCTGCATCGGGAACAGCCGGCCAAAACCGCCTTGAGGGAACCACTGGCGGCAGCGCTCGAAATCGCGGTAGATCAGCACGTTTTCCCAGGGGATGAACACCTTGTCCATGATCAGGATCGCGTCGTTCTCGTCGAAGCGGCTGGAGAGCGGGTAGTCGAAGGGCGAGCCGGTCATGCCGGCCTGCAGTTCATAGGAAGGGCGGCAGATCAGCTTCATGCCCCGGGTGTTCATCGGCGCGATGAACATCAGGGCGAAATCGGTGTTGTCCCCCAGCAACTGGGCCGAGCCCTGGCCGACGAAGTTGTAGTGGGTCAGGGCCGAGTTGGTGGCCACCACCTTGGCGCCGCTGACGATGATCCCGCCCTCGACTTCCTCGTCCACCGAGATGAACACGTCCTTGACCTGATCCACCGGTTTGTCGCGGTCGATGGGTGGGTTGACGATGGCGTGGTTGAGGTAGAGGCAGGCTTCCTGGATGCGCTTGTACCAGGTGCGGGCGTTGTCTGCGAAGCGCCCGTAGAACTCCGGGTTGGCCCCCAGGGCGCTGCCGAAGGCGGCCTTGTAGTCGGGGCTGCGGCCCATCCAGCCATAGGTCAGGCGCGACCAGTCGGCGATGGCGTCGCGCTGCTGGCGCAGTTCATCGGGGCTTTTCGCCGAACGGAAGAACTTGTGGGTGTAGCCGCCGTTGCCGGTGTCGGTGTCCCAGCACAGTTGCTCCTTGGTGGCCGGGTCGTGCAGGGCGTCGTACAGGCGGGCCATGGAGGCCGCGGAGTTGCGGAAGGCCGGGTGGGTGGTGACGTCCTTGACCCGGTCGCCATAGATGTAGATTTCACGGTCGTCGCGCAGGCTGGCCAGGTATTCGGCACCGGTCAGCGGGCGGTCGGTTGCGGCACGAAAGTCTTCAGGTTTCATATCCAGTCTCAGCGTTGTTTTTATTGACTGGGGCCATGATGGGCAGCCGCGGGAATGGACTAAATGGCTTTTCCGGCGAATGAATTGCACTTTTCATAGGGAGGCGGGTGGCCGGAGCGAGGGTCGAAAACGGTGGCTGAGGGGCGATGCTGTAGCGCTTTATCGATTCACTTCTCGTTGTGTTGTATCAGCAGTGATACACCGGTCACATTCAGAAATATTTTTAACAATCAGCCATATGAAAGCTCAAGTTCGGCCGATATCTCTGACAGGCCCGCGGACTTCCAACAGCGCGGCGCCCGACGTCGGCACAGCCCCTGATGCGCCGACGGCTCAACGGCATGGATGCCCGTCGCCCGTTCTCCCTCGAGAGTCGTCCTATGTCCTTGCGTAACCTGAATATCGCCCCTCGTGCTTTCCTCGGTTTTGCCTTCATTGCCTTGCTGGTCGTGGTGCTGGGGGTGTTTGCGGTCAATCGCATGGCGGTGATCCGCGAAGCCTCGGTGGACATGGAAAGCAACCAGCTGCCCAGTGTCGGCTTTCTCGGCAACCTCACCGAGAACGTGCTGCGCCTGCGGATTCTTTCCTTCCGTGTGCTGGTGAACCGCGAGCCGGCAGGCCTGGCAGAAGCCCAGACGCGCATCGGCGTGCTGGTGGACAACGCCAGAAAGGCCCAGGCCAGCTATGCGGCCTTGCCGGCGGGGCCGCAGGAGGCGGCGCTGTACAAGACCTTCGCTACGACCCTGGACAACTACCTGCAGGCGCAGAACGAGATGCTCGAACTGTCGCGCCAGAACAAGCTGGATGAAATGCGCAGCCTGATCAATTCGCGGATCAAGGAAGGCACAGACCAGATGGGCGAGCAGTTGAACCAACTGATCGCGATCAACGCTGCTGATGCCAGGAGCGCTTCCAAGGCTGCCGGCGAGCACTACAGCAGCGCCATCGCCGGGATTGTGGCGGTGGCTGTGCTTGCCGCGCTGCTGACCATTGTTCTGGCGCTGTTGCTCACCCGCAGCATCGTCACCCCCCTGAACAGGGCCCTGAATGCCGCGCAGGTGATCGCCGGCGGCAACCTGCGCCAGGCCATCGAGGTCGATGGCAAGGACGAGCCGGCGCGGCTGTTGCAGGCCCTGGCCGAGATGCAGGCCAGCCTGCGCCGCACCATCGAGCAGATCGCCGGCTCGGCGACCCAGCTGGCCTCGGCCTCGGAAGAACTCAGCGCGGTCACTGAAGAGGCTTCCCGCGGCTTGCAGCAGCAGAACAACGAGATCGAACAGGCGGCCACCGCGGTCAACGAAATGACCGCCGCGGTGGAGGAGGTGGCGCGCAACGCGGTGTCCACTTCCGAGGCTTCCCGGCAGTCGACCCAGGCCGCTCGCGAAGGTCGCGACCGGGTGGTGGAAACCGTGGACGCGATCCAGACCATGACCCACGACGTGCAGAGCACCTCGGTGATGATCGAAGGCCTGGCGACCCAGGGCCGGGATATCGGCAAGGTGCTGGACGTGATCCGGGCCATCGCCGAGCAGACCAACCTGCTGGCCCTCAACGCGGCCATCGAGGCGGCCCGTGCCGGCGAGGCCGGGCGCGGCTTTGCGGTGGTGGCCGACGAGGTGCGGGCCCTGGCCCATCGCACCGCCCAGTCGACCCAGGAAATCGAGAAGATGGTGGCCGGCATCCAGAACGGCACGGGCGACGCGGTGGAGTCGATGCAGCAGAGCAACCAGCGTACCCAGAGCACCCTGGAACTGGCCCGCGCCGCGGGTGTGGCCCTGGAGCAGATTGCCGAATCCATCAACCAGATCAACGAGCGCAACCTGGTGATCGCCAGCGCCTCGGAAGAGCAGGCGCAGGTGTCCCGCGAGGTGGACCGCAACCTGGTGAACATCCGCGACCTGGCCACCCAGTCGGCGGCCGGGGCCAACCAGACCAGCGCCGCCAGTCATGAGCTGTCGCGCTTGGCGGTGGACCTGAACGCTCTGGTGGCGCGTTTTGTGATCTAAGCGTCCAACGGCGCTGGCGCTCGCTCGACGAGTGCCGCGCCAGCACCTAGGGTTCTGGCTGAAGCATCTTTCATGGAGAAAGCGATGCGCTATTCAGCCCTGACCCAACGGATTGCCGGAGAAGGTTCCGCCGCCTGGGATATCCATTACCGAGCTCTGGCCTTGCGCGAGCAGGGGCGCGATGTGCTGTTGCTGACCATCGGCGATCCGGATTTCGACACCCCCCGGCCTGTGGTCCAGGCGGCCATCGACAGCCTGCTGGCCGGTGACACCCACTATTCGGACGTGCGCGGCAACCTGGCGTTGCGCAGTTGCATCGCCCGTTGCCACCACCAGCGCACCGGGCAGATCGTCGATGCCGAGCACGTGGTGGTGCTGCCGGGGGCGCAGTGTGCGGTGTTCTCCGTGGCCCAGTGCCTGCTCGACCCGGGGGACGAGGTGCTGGTGGCCGAGCCCATGTATGTCACCTACGAAGGGGTGTTCGGTGCCTGTGGCGCCACCGTGGTGCCGGTGCCGGTACGGGCCGAGCAGGGCTTTCGCCTGGACCCGCAGGAAGTGGCGGCGCGCATCAGCCCGCGGACCCGGGCCATGCTCATCAACAGCCCCAACAACCCCTCCGGGGCCAGCCTGTCCCTTGACGACTGGCAGGTCCTGGCGCGGTTGTGCATGGAGCATGACCTGTGGCTGGTTTCCGACGAGGTCTACGGCGACCTGATGTACGAAGGCCAGCACCTGAGCCCGGGCGGTCTGCCGCGAATGGGCGGGCGCACCGCCACCATCAACAGCCTGTCCAAGTCCCATGCCATGAGCGGCTGGCGGGTGGGCTGGGTGATCGCTCCGCCGGTGCTGGCCGGGCACCTGAGCAATCTGGCCCTGTGCATGCTCTATGGCCTGCCGGACTTCATCCAGAATGCGGCAGTGGTGGCGCTGACCCGCGAACTGCCGGAACTGCCACGGATGCGCGAGGAGTACCGCCAGCGCCGCGACCTGGTGTGCACACTGCTCGGGCAGTGCCCGGGCTTGCGGCCAGTGCTGCCCGATGGCGGCATGTTCGTCATGGTCGACGTACGCCGCACCGGGCTGGGCGCCCAGGCGTTCGCCGAGCGACTGCTGGAGGGTTATGGGGTTTCGGTGCTGGCGGGCGAAGCCTTCGGCCCCAGCGTGGTCGGGCACATCCGCATTGCCCTGGTGCTGGACCGCGAACGGCTGGCCGAAGCCTGCCGCCGCATCGCCCAGTGCACCGCGCAACTCCTGGCCCTGTAGGAGCCGGCTTGCCGGCGAAGAGGTCCCAGAGCCCTGCATCGCCCTTGCCGACGCTTTCGCTGGCAAGCCAGCTCCTACGGTGCAACGCAACGCCGAGCGTACCTTGCGTAGGAGCCGGCTTGCCGGCGAAGAGGCCCTTGAGTCTTCCATCGCCCTTGCCGACGCCTTCGCTGGCAAGCCAGCTCCTACAGAGGTGGGGCGCTTTCGGGGGTTAGAAGCGCAAGGTCGCGCCGGTGGTCAGCCAGCGATCGCGGTCTTCGGTCAGGTGCTGGCCAACGATCAGGTCCAGGTCCAGGTGCTGGCCCAGGTGCAGGCGCGGGCCGGCCTGCCAGCCCTGTTCGCCGCCGCGTTGGCCGTAGCGCTCGGCAATCAGGGTCAGGCTCTGGGCCAGGTCGTACTCCAGCCCGCTGCCCCAGGCCCAGCGGTGGCTCTGGTCGCCGTCGTCATAGGCGTGGGCCCAGCCGGCATTCAGGTTCAGGCGCAGGCTGGCAACAGGGCTGAAGGTCAGTGGCAGGGCGAGGTCGCCACCATCGAAGCTGTGGCTGCGGTTCAGGGCCCAGTGGGCGGAGCCGGCCAGGGCCAGTTGCAGGCCCAGGTCCTCACGGTCCAGCAGGGCCAGCTTGACCTGGGGGCTGAGCTGGGTCTCGCCCTGGCCGTCGGCCTGCTGGCGCTGCACCGCGGCCCCCAGTTGCACCCAGGGCAGTTGGCTGAAGGTGCAGGCCGGGGCCACCACGCTGGTGTGGCTGGAGCCCTGGTGGCGGGTGCTCTGGTACCAGACATCGACATTGCATTCCCCGGGAGCGTTGATGGCGCCGTCGTCCACCACGTAGGCGCCGCCGGCGGCCTGGGCCTTGGAGCACAGGGCCAGGGTGGCGGTCGCGCTGGCGGTGAGGGCGAGGAACAGCAGATTGCGCTTGAGCATGCGGCTTTTCGCGGCAGGCAGAGGGTGGCCAAAGGCGCTGGAACGCGAGGGGCGATGTGGGGTGTGCTTGGACATGGCGGATCTCGTTCTGGGTTGGGGCACCGGTGCATCTGGCGTGCGGGCCGGTGCAGAGGGTGGCGGCTTGGGAGGCTTACTGGTCGGCCATCGACAGAACCTGGATCTGCCGGGCCCGGGCCTGGGCCAGCAGTTCTTCGGTGTCTTCCCCACCGGGCAGGGCGAGGACGATGTCGGGGCGGCTGTCGGCCAGCATGAAGGCGTTGCGCAGGCGTTCGGCGTGCTTGCCATGGCGTTGCCAGTTGGGCGGGTAGCGGACGATGTCGGCGCCGATGTCCCGGGCCCAGTCCTCGATATGGGCGCCGAGGAACTGGCTGCCGCCATGAATCACCACGCGGGTTTCATGCAGGCGCTGAAAGGCGTCGAGGACCTGGCGGCACCGGCGGTCGTCGGCGTAGTAGCGGCCGGCGCAGATCAGGACGCGCATGGGCTGTTCTCCTTTACCGGGCTGATGCTGGTCTCGCCGGGCAGCGGTTCGTTGAGGTAAGCGTGCTCGATGTCCCGTTCACCGGCGCGCTCCAGGGCCGGGTAGGCCAGGGCGGCGATGTGGTGGTGAACCCGCCGGTAGTCGCGCAGCAAGCGCTGGAAAATGTCCCCGGATTCGGCCCAGGCGCCACGGTCTTCGCGCAACTTGCGAAAGTGCTCGCGGCTGGCGGCGGCTTCCAGGCGCCGCACGTTTTCCTTGCGCGCCACCAGTTGGTGGGCGGTGGGCAGGTCTTCGCGCAGGAACACGGTGATGGCCAGGCTCAGGCTGTCCAGCAGTTCCTGGTGCAGCGGGTACAGGGTGCTCAGCTCGAACTCGGAAAACGGCTCGCCACGGCGCAAGCGCCGCGCGGCCAGGTGCGCCAGGCTGGTGGCGAGAATGTCCCCGGCATGTTCCAGGTTGATCACCAGCAGCAGGATTTCCTGGGAGCGGTCGGCATCCTGGTCGCTGATGCCTTCCTTGCCGATATCCGCCAGGTAGGCGCGGATCGCCGCGCTGAGCAGGTCCAGGGACTGATCGATATGGCGCACCTGATCGGCATTGGCCTGGTTGGCGGTGCGAAACAGCTGCAGCACCCGGTCGAGCATGCCCGAGAGCATGTCGGCCATGCGCAAGGCTTCGCGGGCGGCGTTGGAGAGGCCGATATTGGCCACTTCCAGGCCGGCTTCGTCCAGGTACAGCGGCATGCCCGGGTCGGTCACCGCGGCCGGGGCCGGCAACAGCCGGGTCAGCAGCTTGGCCATTGGCCCGGTGAAACCGATGAACAGCAGCGCCAGCACCAGACTGAAGGCGGTGTGCAGGGCCACCACCAGCAGTGCCGGAGGCAGTTGCTCGATGACGTGCCACTGGCCCAGGGTGGCGATCCAGGGCATCAGCAGCGCCGCTCCCGACAGGCGCACCAGCAGGTTGCCCAGGGGCAGGCGCCGGGCCACGTTGCCGCTGGCGCTGAGTAGCGAGGGCAGGGTGCTGCCGAGGTTGACCCCCAGCACCAGGGCCATGCTGGTGGCCGGCGACAGCAGCCCAGTGCCGGCCAGCGAGGCGATCAGCAGCACCACGGCAACGCTGGAGTGGCACATCCAGGTCAGCAGCAGCGCCACCAGCAGGGCCAGCAGCAGGTCGCCGTCGAGGCTGGTCATCACCAGCTGGAACACTGGGGTACCTTCCACCGCCCCCAGGGTCGCGCCGAGCATGCCCAGGGCCAGCAGCATCAGGCCCAGGCCGATCAGTGCGCAGCCGATGCTTTCAAAGCGCGAATCGTCCCGCAGGCGAAAGCACAGGAAGCCCGCCAGCAATGCCACAGGTGCCGCCAGCGAGAGGTCGAGGCTGAGCAGCTGGACCACCAGGGTCGAGCCGATATTGGCCCCCAGCATCACCGCCAGCGCCGGGGCCAGGCCCAGGGTGCCGGCGGCGGTGAAGGAGCTGGCCATCAGGCTCACCGCAGTGCTGCTTTGCACCACGCCGGTGATGCCGACGCCGCACAGCAGCGCCAGCCAGCGGTTGTTCAGGTGTTGCCCGAGCCAGTGCCGCAGCGGGCTGCCGAAGCCCCGCAGGAGTGAGCCGCAGATCATCTGCGAGCCCCACAGCAACAGCGCGATGGCGCCGGCCAGGTTGATCAGAAGAGTAGTGCCCGACATGAGTATTCTCCCGGGACTGTGACAGGTTTCAGGCAATCGCCAGGCGCAGCGAGGCGCGGGTGATGGCGGCGCTGAACCCCAGCAGGAAACGCATTTCAACGGCGCTCAGCAGGCCCCGCACATAGAGGCGGATGCTCAGGCGGGCGAGCAGCCTGGCGCAGGCGCACAGGCCGCAGACCAGCAAGGCCTTCAGGCCGCGTTGCAACAGCGAAAAAGGTTTGAAAAACATGGCGATGCTCCTTTCGGGCGAACAGCGTCGCCGTCGACAGGGCGCTGGCCGCGCCGACGGTGGCATCGTTGGTTTGCTGTATCTGGTGCGACCGCCGTGGGGCGGTCGCACCGGGCTCAGGCCCTTAGAACCACTGCTTGAAGCGGCGGATGTACAGGGTCTTCATGGTCTGGGCGACCACGCAGTAGCTGAGCAGGGTACCCACCAGCCAAGGGAAGTATTCCCATGGCAGCGGCACCAGGCCGACCATGCTGCCCAGAGGCGAGAAGGGCACATAGATACCCAGTGCCATCACCAGGCCCGTGGCGAGCATGACCGGCAGTGCCGCGGTGCTCTGGATGAACGGGATCTTGCGGGTGCGCAGCATGTGCACCACCAGGGTCTGGGAGAGCAGGCCTTCGATGAACCAGCCGGACTGGAACAGGGCGGCCATTTCCACGCTGTTGGCGGCAAACACGTACCACATCAGGGCAAAGGTGGTGATGTCGAAGATCGACGAGGTCGGCCCGATCCACAGCATGAAGCGCCCGATGTTCTTGGCGTCCCACTTGCGTGGCTTGCTCAGGTATTCCTTGTCCATCTTGTCCCACGGCAGGGCCAGCTGGGAGAAGTCGTACATCAGGTTCTGCAGCAGCAGGTGGATCGCCAGCATCGGCAGGAACGGAATGAAGGCACTGGCCACCAGCACCGAGAACACGTTGCCGAAGTTGGAGCTGGCGGTCATGTTCAGGTACTTCATGATGTTGCCGAAGGTCTCGCGACCCTTGATCACCCCTTCCTCCAACACCATCAGGCTCTTTTCCAGGAGGATGATGTCCGCCGATTCCTTGGCGATGTCGGTGCCGCTGTCCACCGAGATGCCGACGTCGGCATCGCGCAGCGCCGGAGCGTCGTTGATGCCGTCGCCGAGAAAGCCCACGGTGTGGCCGTTGGCCTGCAATGCCTTGAGCACCCGGGACTTCTGCAGCGGGGTGAGCTTGGCAAATACCGTGCGCTCTTCCACCAGGCGCCCCAGCACTTCGTCGTCCATGCGCTCGATGTCACGACCCAGCAGCGGCTCGCCGACTTCCAGGCCGACCTCGCGGCAGATCTTCGCGGTGACGATGGCGTTGTCACCGGTCAGTACCTTCACGGTGACGCCGTTGTCGCGCAGGGCGGCAATCGCCGGGCCGGCGGTTTCCTTCGGCGGATCGAGGAAGGTCAGGAAGCCTTCGATCACCAGCTCACGTTCGTCGCTGGCGCTGTACTGGTTCTTGATCTGGTCCCGGGCGATGTCACGGGTGCCCACCAGCAGCACGCGGAAACCGTCGCGGTTATAGTCTTCGGCCAGTTGCAGCAACTCGGCACGCAGGGCGGCGTCGATGGTCTGGGTGACACCGTTCTTGCGGACCCGAGTGGCGGTTTCCAGCATTTCCTCCACCGCGCCCTTGCACACCAGCAGGTGGTGGCCGCGGGCATCGGCGAGGATGACCGACAGGCGCCGCCGGACGAAGTCGAACGGTAGCTCATCCACCTTGCGCCAGGCGGCAGGCGGGGTGAAGTGCGGGTTCTCCTCGGCGAAGCTGACCACTGCGCGGTCCATCAGGTTCTTCATGCCGCTCTGGTGGTAGCTGTTGAGCCAGGCCAGTTGCAGCACTTCATCGCAGCGGCTGCCGCTGATGTCGACGTGATGTTCGAGGATGATCCGGTCCTGGGTCAGGGTGCCGGTCTTGTCGGTGCAGAGCACGTCCATGGCGCCGAAGTTCTGGATCGCGTTGAGGCGCTTGACCACCACCTTGCGCTTGGCCATGGCCGAGGCGCCCTTGGCCAGGTTGGCGCTGACGATCATCGGCAGCATTTCCGGGGTCAGGCCGACGGCCACTGCCAGGGCGAACATGAAGGCTTCGGCCCAGTCGCCCTTGGCGAATCCGTTGATCAGCAGAACGATGGGCACCATCACCAGCATGAAGCGGATCAGCAGCCAGCTGACGCTGTTGACCCCGCGGTCGAAGGCGGTCTGGGTGCGGGAGCCGACGATGGAGCGGGCCAGGGAACCGAAGTAGGTGCGCGAGCCGGTGGCCACGACCACGGCGGTGGCCGTGCCGCTGACCACGTTGGTGCCCATGAAGCAGATGTTCGGCAGGTCCAGCAGGTCTTGCTGATCGGCGGCCTGGGCGGTGGCGGACTTTTCCTGGACGGCGCCCAGGGTGTCGTACTTTTCAACCGGCAAGGCTTCGCCGGTGAGCACCGCCTGGCTGATGAACAGGTCGCGGGATTCGATCAGGCGGATGTCGGCAGGGATCATGTCACCGGCGGACAGCTGGATGATGTCGCCCACCACCAGGTCGCGCATCGGCACTTCACGCACCCGGGCCTGCATGCCCATCTGCTCGCGGCGCAGTACGGCGGCGGTGGTCCGTACCATGGCCTTGAGCGCTTCGGCGGCCTTGGCCGAGCGGTGTTCCTGCCAGAAACGCATCAGGCCGCTGGCCAGCACCATCACCAGGACGATGATGACCCCGGTGAGATCGGTTTCTTCGCCGGCCTGCAGCGGCAGCCAGAAGTCGGTGAAGAAACTGATACCGGTCAGGGTCATCAGCACATAGATGAAAGGGTTGTTGAAAGCCTGGAGCAACTGCACCAGAGCGTGTGGCGGACGGTCGTGGGCGACCTCGTTGTGGCCGTCCCGTTGCAGGCGGCCCTCGGCATCCAGTTCAGTGAGGCCGGCGGTGGTGGAGTTGACGTTGGCCAGGGTGACGGCCAGGCCGTTCTGGGCTTCGCGGGCGGCACGCATCGACAGCTTGTTGCTGTCACTGGTGGCGCTGGTGTTGCGGGAAGTTGGGGTTTTTACAGTCATGGTCTGTGCTCCTGCCGCCTGCTTGCGGCACGACACAGCAACACTCAACTAATTAAAGGCGAGCGAAAACATGTCGAGCCGCAGGTTAGCGATCGATTTTGATCTTGGCGTTTTTCAGGTTTTAACGTTCGCTGCCCAAACAATGAAGTTGTATGGGCAGCGAACCTACTACTGGCCTCTTCCATAACTTTCTCCAATAACTTTATTAACTGACAGGCACTAGCACGCCGCCGAACTTAAACTTTTAAAGTTCGTTTGCAAACAACGGAAAGTTACCGCTGGTTCAGGCTGAGCTGCGTGCCCCGAGGTACAGGCCGAAGATCAGTCCGGCCTGCTGCAGGAGCAGGGCAGCGCCCCGACTCTGCGGGTCCTGGCTATCGTCGAAGCTCCAGCGTTGCTGCAACTGCCCGGTCATCGGGCAGACGCGCCAATTGGCTCGCAGGGCGGTCGAGGGGGTGGGGGCGGCACGAGAAAACGGCGAGCGCGCCAGAACCTTGGGCTCACGGCACAGCTTGACCCGCATGGTGGCGGCGAAGGCGCGAACGCCTGGCATTACAGAGGAAGTGAAGTGCATAACATTTGCCTCGCGACCGGACTGGTTCCGGGGGAGGCAAGTTACGTTGGAGCGTCAAGCCCTAGCGCAGCTTACCCGACCGCGGAGTCGAGTCCCGTCATTTTCAGGGTTAAGTGCCTGGCTCTGCGCAGCGGCAGTGACCAGACAGCGTCTAGATACTGTGTCCATTGGCTTCTTTAGTGAGTTAAACAAAGGGCCGTAATTACCGGCCCGCGCAATTTACTCAGGAGGGGTGCTGGAGTCAAGGTTAAATTGCCCTGAATCATTGGTCAGTTACGAAGTTTCAGGTGAGGTTCAGCTAAGGGTGGGAATTAGCTGATGCGAGAGGCGGATATATATAAGTTTCATATAAAGAAAGTGCCCATGACAGATGGGGATGTCATGAGCACTGAATATAGCGACGAGGATTATCAGTGCAGCAAGTGCTGGGAGATATCCTTGTAGGTCGCGCTATCGGTGGCCGCCATCAACTGCCGGCCATCCTTGAGGGTGCCGATGAAGGTCACTTCGTTTTCCGTACCCGCCATCAGGTACCCGGCCAGGGCGCCCACCGGGCCCAACAGCATGGCGCCGGCAATGCCGTAGCCCAGGGCGTCCTTGTTGGTGATGGGGCTTTCGCTGGCGATCTCCAGCGTCTTGAAGGCCGATGCCTTGACCTCGACGCCGTTGCTGTTGAATACCGTCTTGAGCCTGAAGGTGCCGTGCCGGTACTCGCCGGCGCCTTGCAGGAAATCACCTGATAAAACCTCAATCTTTGCCATGTTGAATCATCCTTATCCAAGCATAACCAGACAGGCCATTGAGCTCTCCGCCAGTGGGAGCGTCAACGGGGTTGCGATGAAGGGTGCTACCGCCAGTCAGCAGCCCTCGTTCATTCAGCCTCGGCCAGGTCACCCCAGGCCATGCTGATCCAGATCAGGGCTGTGAAGGGTTGTAGCAGCCCACGGGGCACCGGCCGTCGGCTTCCGACCAGTGGCTGGCCGGGGCCGGGCGCTCAAGGTGATGTTAAAAAATGTTAGATTGAAAAACTTCTTCACATAATCCGTTCATTGGTGGATGATCGTTCACAGCCAAAGCTCAACCTGATAACAACAGCAACAGGATGGCCATGATGATCGATTCGCTCCTGCCTCTCTCGGCACCTGCCCACGGTGCCATGCACCTTCCGGGCTTGCCGTCTGGCGCTGCGCCTGTTGCTGCCTGTGTTGCATTTGCCGGACCTGCAATCCGGATTTCCCTGTCCTGCCCGGTTCTTGCCCGGCGCCTGTCTGGCGCGGCACAGTCCTGGTCTATTTCTGGAGTCCCCCATGAATAACAACAATGTCGGTGTCATCGGTCTTGGCGCCATGGGCCTGGGCATCGCCCGGTCGTTGCTGCGCAGCGGTTTCAAGGTGCATGCCTGTGACGTCCGTGCTGCGGTCACCGAGCAGTTCGCCAGCGAAGGCGGCGTGGCTTGCGCCTCGGCGGCGCAACTGGCCGGTGAATGCGATGTGATTGTCACCGTGGTGGTCAATGCCGAGCAGACCGAAAGTGTGCTGTTCGGTGAGGGCGGGGCGGCAGCGGCACTGCGTCCCGGCAGCCTGGTGATCGGCTGCGCCACCGTGGCCCCGACCTACGCCGTGGACCTGGGCCAGCGCCTGGAGGCCCTGGGCCTTTTGTACCTGGATGCACCGATCTCCGGGGGCGCGGCCAAGGCCGCCGCCGGCGAGATGACCATGATGACCTCCGGCCCGGCCACCGCTTACGCCAGGGCCGAGGCGATTCTGGGGGGCATGGCCGGCAAGGTCTATCGCCTGGGGGATGCCCATGGCCTGGGCTCCAAGGTCAAGATCATCAACCAGTTGCTGGCCGGGGTGCATATCGCGGCATCCGCCGAAGCCATGGCCCTGGGGCTGCGCGAAGGGGTGGACGCCGATGCCCTGTACGAGGTGATCACCCACAGCGCGGGCAACTCCTGGATGTTCGAGAACCGCGTTCCGCATATCCTCAAGGCCGACTACACACCGCTGTCCGCGGTGGACATTTTCGTCAAGGACCTGGGGCTGGTGCTGGATACCGCCCGGGCCAGCAAATTCCCGCTGCCGCTGTCGGCCACCGCGCACCAGATGTTCATGCAGGCCTCCAGCGCCGGTTTTGGCCGCGAGGACGACTCGGCGGTGATCAAGATCTTCCCGGGCATCGACCTGCCCGTGGCCAAGCCCGATGCCGAGTGAGGAACCCGTGATGACGATTTCCAATCCACGTCCGTTGCTGGGCTGCATCGCCGACGATTTCACCGGGGCCACGGACCTGGCCAACATGCTGGTTCGCGGTGGCATGCGCACTGTGCAGAGCATCGGCATTCCCAGCGCTGAAGTGGCTGCCGGGCTGGACGCCGACGCCGTGGTGATCGCGCTGAAGTCGCGTACCACTGCGGCCAGCGAAGCGGTGGCCGAATCCCTGGCCGCCCTGCAATGGCTGCGGGACCAGGGCTGCGAGCAGATCTTCTTCAAATACTGCTCGACCTTCGATTCCACCGCGGCGGGCAACATCGGTCAGGTCAGCGAGGCCTTGCTCGAGGCCCTGGGCAGCGATTTCACCCTGGCCTGCCCGGCGTTCCCGGAGAACGGCCGGACCATTTTCCGTGGCCACCTGTTCGTCCAGGACCAGTTGCTCAGCGAATCGGGCATGCAGCATCACCCGCTGACGCCGATGACCGATGCCAACCTGGTGCGGGTCCTGCAATCCCAGACCCGGCTGCCGGTAGGCCTGCTGCGCTACGACAGCATCGCCCAGGGCGTGGAGGCGGTGCGCAGCAGGATCGCCGAACTGCGCGGGCAGGGTGTTGCCCTGGCGATTGCCGACGCGCTGTCCGATGCCGACCTCTATACCCTCGGCGCCGCCTGCGCCGACCTGCCGCTGCTCACTGGCGGTTCCGGGCTGGCCCTGGGCCTGCCGGAAAACTTCCGTCGCGCCGGCAAGCTGCGTGACCTCGATGCTGCAAGCCTGCCCAAGGTAGCCGGTGGCGAAGTGGTGCTGGCCGGCAGTGCCTCCCTGGCCACCAATGCCCAGGTCGATGCCTGGCTGGAAGCCGAGCGCCCGGCCTGGCGCATCGACCCGCTGGCCCTGGCGGCCGGCGAGGCGGTGGTGGAACAGGCCCTGGCCTTTGCCCGGGAGCAGCAGGGCACGGTGCTGATCTACGCCACCAGCACGCCGGAAGAGGTCAAGGCGGTGCAGCGTCAGCTCGGTGCCGAACGTGCCGGAGCGCTGGTGGAGAATGCACTGGGCGAGATCGCCCGGGGCCTGCGCGACAGCGGCGTGCGGCGCTTTGTGGTGGCTGGCGGGGAAACCTCCGGCGCCGTGGTCAAGGCCCTGGACGTGCGCCTGCTGCAGATCGGTGCGCAGATCGATCCCGGGGTCCCGGCCACCGTCAGCAGTGGCGGCGAGCCCCTGGCCCTGGCGCTGAAGTCCGGCAACTTCGGTGGTCGCGACTTTTTCAGCAAGGCCCTGGGTCAACTGGCGGGAGGTCAGGCATGAGCCGGGAAAACGCTCTGCGCGAAGAAATCTGTGATGTCGGCCGCAGCCTCTATCAGCGCGGCTACACCGTGGGCAGCGCCGGCAACATCAGTGCGCGGCTCGATGATGGCTGGCTGATCACCCCCACCGACATCTGCCTGGGCCGGCTCGACCCTGCAGCCATCGCCAAGGTCAACCTGGCGGGGGAGTGGGTGAGCGGCGACAAACCGTCCAAGACCCTGGCCCTGCATCGCCAGGTGTATGACCGCAATCCCGGGGTGGGCGGGGTGGTGCATACCCATTCCACCCACCTGGTGGCCTTGACCCTGGCCGGGGTCTGGCGCGAGGACGACATCCTGCCGCCGCTGACCCCGTACCAGGTGATGAAGGTCGGGCATATCCCGCTGATCGGCTACCAGCGCCCGGGTTCGCCCAAGGTCGCCGAGCAGGTGGCGCAACTGGCCAACCAGGTGCGTGGGGTGATGCTCGAACGCCTGGGCCCGGTGGTCTGGGAAAGCAGTGTGTCCAAGGCCAGCTACGCCCTGGAAGAACTGGAGGAAACCGCGCGCCTGTGGCTGATGAGCCAGCCGCGCCCGGCACCTCTGGATCAGGCCGCCCTGGATGAGCTGCGGGACGCTTTCGGCGCCACCTGGTAAGCCCGCGACACTGCCAGCGTTTCATGCACGCCAGTCCACGGAAGCCTTCATGAGGCTTTCGCGGGGAGCGGCTTGCCGTTGAAAAACAATAACAACAGGATTTCCCGAGATGAATGACTGCATTTGCTTTACGGGTTCCCGCAACACCAGCACCCCCTGCCAGCCACTGGGTGGAGGGCTTGTGCAATGAGCCCGCTGATTCTGATGATCACCGCCGGGGCCGGTATCGCCCTGTTGCTGTTCCTGGTGCTCAAGTACAAGTTCCAGCCCTTTGTCGCGCTGATGCTGGTAAGCATCCTGGTGGCGCTGGTGGCCGGGGTGAAACCGGCGGAGCTGGTGGCCACCATCGAGGGCGGCATGGGCAAGACCCTCGGCCACATCGCCATCATCATCGCCCTGGGCGCGATGATCGGCCGTATCATCGAGCTTTCCGGCGGCGCCGAGGCGCTGGCCAAGACCCTGATCGAGCGCTTCGGCAACCGGCGCACGCCCCTGGCACTGACCATGGCCGGATTCATCATCGGCGTGCCGGTGTTCTTCGAGGTCGGGGTGATCATCCTCATGCCCCTGGCCTATGGCGTGGCCCGCAGTGCGCGCAAGCCGCTGCTGGTGTTCGCCTTGCCGATGTGCGCCGCGCTCCTCACCGTGCACGCCTTCCTGCCGCCGCACCCTGGAGCGGTGGCCGCGGCCAGCCAGCTGGGCGCGGACCTGGGCCGGGTGCTGATGTTCGGCCTGCCGCTGACCGCGCTGCTGTGCTACGTGGGCTACCGCGTGGCGGGGCGCATGACCCGGCGCAACTACCCGATGACCGATGACATCCGCGCCGAAGTCTACGGCCCGCACGTCACCAATGAAGACCTCGCCGCCTGGAACAACGGTTCCGAGCAGCCTGCCAGCCCCCAGGCGGTGGCCGCTGTGGCGCACATGGGCCTGGAAGAATCCACCGGCAGCCTGGCGGCGAAACTGCCGCCGGCTCCGCCACCGGGGTTCGGCCTGATCGTCAGCCTGATCCTGCTGCCCATCGTGCTGATCCTGCTGGGCACCCTGGCTACTTCCTTGCTGCCCCTGGAGTCCACCCTGCGCGGGGTGCTGACCGTACTTGGCGCGCCGCTGGTGGCGCTGCTGCTGGACACCTTGCTGTGTGCCTGGCTGCTGGGCTCGCGCCGCGGCTGGAGCCGCAGCCAGGTGTCCGACGTGATCGGCTCGGCGCTGCCCGGGGTGGCCATGGTGATCCTGATCGCCGGGGCCGGCGGGGTGTTCGGCAAGGTGCTGGTGGATACCGGGATCGGCGCGGTGGTCTCCGACCTGCTGCGCACCACCGGGCTGCCGGTGCTGGCCCTGGGTTTTCTGCTGACCATGCTGCTGCGTGCGGTGCAGGGCTCCACCACCGTGGCCCTGGTGACCACCGCCGGGATCATCGCGCCGCTGATCGCCACCCTCAACCTGAGCCCCAACCACATGGCCCTGCTGTGCCTGGCCATGGGCGGTGGCGGGCTGGCCATGTCCCATATCAATGACGCCGGGTACTGGATCTTCACCAAGCTGGCCGGCCTCAACGTCGCGGACGGCCTGCGTACCTGGACCGTGATCACCACCTTGCTCGGCACCTTGGGGTTCTGTATTACCCTGCTGATCTGGCCATTTGTCTGACCCTTTGTCCCAGGAGTTCCCATGCCTCGTTTTGCTGCCAACCTCAGCATGCTCTACCCGGAACATGACTTTCTCGAACGTTTCGCTGCCGCGGCGGCCGACGGCTTCACGGCCGTGGAGTATCTGTTTCCCTACGACTACAGCCCCCAGGAGCTGAAACAGCGCCTGGACGACCACGGCCTGCAACAGGCCTTGTTCAACGCTCCGCCCGGCGACTGGGCGGCGGGGGAGCGGGGCATCGTTTCCCTGCCCGGGCGCGAGCAGGAGTTCCGCCAGGGTTTCGACAAGGCGCTGGAATACGCCGCGGTGCTGGGCAACTCGCGGGTCCACGTGATGGCCGGCCTGTTGCCGTCCGAGAACGATCGCCCGCGGCACCACGGCGTCTACCTGGAGAACCTGGCCCACGCCACGGCCCAGGCGGCCAAGGTCGGGGTCACGGTGCTGCTGGAGCCGATCAACACCCGGGACATGCCGGGGTTCTTCCTCAACCGCCAGGACCAGGCCCAGGCCATCTGCAAGGAAGTCGGCGCGGCCAACCTCAAGGTGCAGTTCGACTGCTATCACTGCCAGATCGTCGAAGGCGACCTGGCGGTGAAACTGCGCCGCGACCTGGCCGGGATCGGCCACATCCAGATCGCCGGGGTACCGGATCGTCACGAGCCGGACCTGGGGGAACTGAACTATCCCTACCTGTTCCAGCTGATGGACGACCTTGGCTACGACGGCTGGGTCGGTTGTGAATACCGCCCGCGCGGCAACACCTCCGTCGGCCTGCAATGGCTGCGGGACTGGCAGGCGCGCTAAGGCTCGGCGGTGTAGCCGCCACTGCAGGTTGCGAAGCAAAAGGTATCTGGGGAGCGTCGCGCAAGGCCCTGGGGGCCTTCGCGCATCGCTTTATGTAGCCGCTGCCGCAGGCTGCGAACGAGGCGCAGGCTCGCAGCGACTCCCCGGCCGTCGAGGCCCCTGCGGTGCCTTGCGCAGCCTGCGGCAGCGGCTACAGATGATACGTAGCGATAAACACAGGAGTTTTCCCATGCAGCGTTTTGCCTGCCGGGCCGCGCTCGGCCTGATTTTGTCCCTGGGCGGTATGTCCCTGGCCGCGGCCGCGAGCTTGCCGCCGGCCACCGAGGGGGATTGGGTGGCCCCGCAATTCACCTTCCACAACGGTGAGCAGCTGGCCAACCTGAAGCTGCACTACATCACCCTGGGGGACCCCAAGCACCCGGCGATCCTCTATCTGCATGGCACCTATCGGCCGGCCAGCGACCTGTTGAGCAAGGATTTTGGCGGTGAACTGTTCGGCCCCGGGCAACCCCTGGATGCCAGCAAGTACTACATCATCGCCACCGACGGCATCGGCGTCGGCCAGTCGAGCAAGCCTTCGGACGGCCTGCGGGCGCGGTTTCCCCAGTACAACTACGAGGACATGGTCCAGGCCCAGTACCGGCTGCTGACCGAAGGGCTGGGGGTCAAGCACCTGCGGCTGATCATCGGCAATTCCATGGGCGGCATGCAGGCCTGGATCTGGGGCCAGAAGTGGCCGCAGATGATGGACGCCCTGGTGCCCATGGCCTCCCAGCCGGGGGAAATGTCTTCGCGCAACTGGATGATGCGCCGCCTGCTGGTGGAGTCGATCAAGCAGGACCCGGCCTGGGAGCAGGGCAACTACCGGCAACAGCCGCCGTCGCTGCGCCTGGCCAACGCGCTGTTCGCCACCGGCACCAGCGGCGGCACCCTGGCCTATCAGGCCCTGGCGCCGACCCGGGCCCAGGCTGACCAGCTGGTGCAGGAGCGCCTCAAGGCCAGCCAGGGCGCCGATGCCAATGACTTCATCTACCAGTGGCAGTCCTCGGCGGACTACAACGCCATGCCGGGTCTGGGCAGGATCCAGGCGCCGGTGCTGGTGATCAACGCCGCGGACGACGAGCGCAACCCGCCGGAAACCGGCACCCTGCAGGCGGCGCTCAAACAGGTGAAAAATGCCCGCCTGCTGCTGATTCCCGCCAGCGCCGAAACCCGTGGCCACGGCACCACCGGCATGGCCCGGTTCTACGCCCGCGAACTGGGGCAGTTCATGGCCGAGACTGAAAAAAACCGCTAGTGGCTACTGCGGTCTCTTCGTCGCCCGGGAGCAAGTCCTGCGCCACGGGCTGCTGTGGGCCGGGGCTATCGCTGGCTCAGGATTGTGCCGGCAGCAGCAGTTCCACACCGTGCTTGCGGATCCCGTCCGCCGCCGCAGGGGCCAGTGCGGCGTCGCTGATGATGATGTCGAACTGTTCCAGCCCGGCGATCTTGTACATGCTGAAGGTGCCGTACTTGGAGCTGCTGGCCACCAGCACCACCTGGGTCGCCGACTGCATCGCCACCTGCTTGACCTCGACCTTCAGCGCCGATGGCGTGGTGATGCCCCGGCGCAGGTCCCAGGAACTGGTGGAGATAAAGGCCACGTCGGTCACCACCTGGCGCAGGGTGGCCACCGCCAGCCCGCCGACACAGGAGTGGTTGGAGTGGTCCAATTGCCCGCCGGTATGGATCACCGTCACCTGGGGCGCGTCCATCAGGGCCTGGGCCACGCCGAAATCGTTGGTCACCACGGTCATCCCCGACAGCGCCTTGATGTAGGGCACGATTTCCAGGGTGCTGGTGCCGGCGTCCAGGTACACGGTCATGTCCGCGTGCAGCAGGCTCGCCGCCAGCTTGGCCATGGCCTGCTTCTGCGGCAGCTCCACCACAGCCTTGGACTGATGGCTGGGCTCGCTGTGCAACTGGCTGGCGATGCGCACCCCGCCGGTTACCGAGTGGGCGCGGCCTTCCTGCTCCAGCAGGGCGATATCCCGGCGCACGGTCATGTGCGAGCAGTCGAACATCTCCATCAACTGATGCACGCTGAGCACCTGGTGCTTGCGCAACTGGCGCAGGATCTGCTCGCGGCGCTGTTCGGGAATCATCGGTGCGCCGCTGTCACTGGCAGGGTCCTTGGGGGTAGGCATTGAAGCTCCGGTCTGGCGGGTCGGCAAAGGCAGGAATCGGCAGGCCATAGTAGCGAAAGTAGCCGCCGCGGACGAGATTTAGTGCCGTGTGCAAGTCAGGAAAGCATGGCCATCGGTCAGGGGCAGAAGGGGCAATACAGATTGTCGAGAAAGTCCTGGCTGTCGATGTTGGCGTCCAGCACCTGCACCACCACCGGGCCATGGTGCCTGCATTCCAGGATCTGCCCGGCGCCGCTGCGGTTCGGCTGTTGCTCGCTGAATTCATTGCAGCCGCACCAGGGGCATTTGCGCACGGTTGCATCGTTCTGGCCGAGTATTGCCAGGTCCCAGCCGCAGCCGGTGCAATTGAGGCGATACAAAGGGCGGGCAGGGGTAAAGGTCGGCATAGGGGAACTCCAGGTCAGGGGCCTCAGCCCGGGGTCAACAGGCGCTTGAGCGAGCGGGTCAGCGGCTGGCGTGCCTTGCGGCTCTTGAACGGCCCCGGGATGTGCCGCAGGAAACTGCGCCAGGGGTAGCCACCGGGATTGCGCTCCGCGGAACCCAGGTAATCATGCAGGGCCAGGGCCGATTCGCGGTTGAAGGCCCAGAGCATCTGGCCTTTGTAGAGTACGGAAAAATAGGCTTCGCCTGGCCAGTTCAGATGGTGGCGCGCCGCGTAGTGGCAGTGCTCGCAGCGTACCGACCCCAGGTCCAGGCCGTGATCGCGGTACCAGTAGGCTGAACGCTGCCAGTGGCTGGGGCTGTAGCCATCGGGCAACGGACCCAGGCTCTGCATCGGGTCGCCATGCAGGCCGGGAAAGTACAGGGCGTAGTGGTGATAGTGGCCGCAGTTGTCCTGCTCTTTCCAGTACTCCAGCAGCGGGTGGGCTTGGAAGAACGGCACATCGGCCTTGCGTTCGATGGGCCTGGCCACGACGAAGTCGAAGCAGGCCTGGCCTGCGCACTGCGGGCAACTGAGCGCCAACTGATGGGGCATGGGGCTCCAGGGGGCAAGGCTGGTCATGGGTGAATCAATCTACCTGTGGCGTGGCCAGGTCAATATGCCAGCGTTGCTTGAGCTGCTGCAGGCTGCCATCGCGCTTCATGCCGTCCAGGGCCTGCTGCCAGCGGGCCACCTGGGCCGCATCGACCTTGGGCGAAAAGGCGATGTAGGCGTCCTGGTGCATCAGTGGCATCTGGTAGCGCAACTGGTCGAGGGCCAGGCCCTCTTCGGCGGCGAAGGTGCCCACGCTCATGGTGTCGGCCACCACGTATTGCACGCGGCCGACCTGCAGCAGGCGCATCATGATTTCCGGGCTGTCGACGCCCCACAGGTTGTCCAGCCCCTGCTGCTTGAGGTAGCTGTAGACCAGCCATTTGCGCGGCACGGCAATCTGGCCCCGGGTCTGGTGCAGGTCGGTGACCGGCGTGCTGTCGCCATTGCGGGTATAGAGGGCGGTTTCGGTGCGCATCAACGGGCCTACCCACTGGTAGCGCGACTCGCGCTCGGCGGTGCGCAGTATGGTGAACACCGCCGTGTCGTCATCGCTTCCGGCATCGCGCAGGGCCCGCAGCATCGGCCGCAGCTGCACGTTCACCGTGTCGCCGCTGCGCTGCGCCAGGGCCTGCACCACATCGACACCAAACCCCACCATCCGCTCGCCCTGCTGGAAGTGCAGCGGCGGGTGGTTGTCGGTCAGCATGCGCAACTCGCCAGCGTGGGCCGCAAGGCTCAATAGCGGCAACAGTGCCTGCAGCATCCATTTCATGCAGTGCCCTTGGAGTTTGAAAACGCAGAGCTTAGTACGACTGGTTGCCGCCTGTCGCGATAAAAGCTGCCGGCTCCGTGCCAGGCTTCAGAGGGGGTTGCCCGGGGGCTTTTTTCGTCGGGATGTCGCTGAAAATACTCCACTGCAGTTATTCTTGCGCCGCCTTTTCAGAATGGAATCGACCCATGTTCGCTCCCCTTGTTCGTCCCTTGCGAGCCACTGGCTTGCTGTTCGCGGTCCTGGCCTGTTCCCAGGGCGTGCAGGCCAGCAGTTTCGACTGCGCCAAGGCCGCCAGCAGCAGTGAAAAGGCCCTGTGTGCCGACCCCTATACCGCCTCGCTGGACAGCCAGCTGGGCAAGGCCTGGAAGGCGACCCTGGCCAAGGCCAAGGACCCCAAGGCGCTGCGCCTGGACCAGCGTGAATGGCTCAAGGAGCGGGATCAGTGCGCAGCCGACCTGGGTTGCCTGCGCAGCAAATACCTGAGCCGCCTGGTCGCGTTGCGTTATGTGAATGTGCCGTTCGAGTGGCAGGGAACCTGGCAGCGGGTCTCGGTCAGCCCGTTCTACGCCGGTGATCTGGTGATCCGGCGCACTGGCGAGGATCGCCTGAGCTTCGATCTGTCGGCCATGGGCGGCGCCAACTCCGGCTCGCTCGCGGGCAAGGCGCAGATCAAGGGCGGTGAGGCCAGCTACAGCGTCGAGGGCTGCAACCTGCGCTTCACGCAGCGCAACGGCCTGTTGCAGGTGAGCCAGGAGGGCGACTCCTTTGCCTGCGGCGCCGGTTCAGGGGTGTATTACGACGGGCTCTATGTGGCCTCCAAGCAAGCCCTGGAGAGCCATTACGACCTGCTGTCCACGGCGCTGGTGCGCACCGAGGAAGAAGACCGGCGCGCCCGGAAACTGCTGAAGAAGGACTATCAGACCCTGCTCGACAGTGGCTCGTCGTTCTCCGCGGATACCTCGGCCGAACTCAAGGGCGCCGAGGTCACCGATATGTGGCTGCCGGGCCTGGCCACCACCAATGCGGCGATTTTCGTGCGCGGTACCCAGGGCCAGTTGTGGGTCGCGCTGCTGGTGATGACAGGGCCCAAGGATGAAGTACGGGTGCGTTACTACACCACCGAGCCTGAGTGGAAGCACAGCCTGCCGGATGTGGTGCAGAGCTGGTATGAAGCGCGCAGCAAGGACAAGCAGCTGCCGCTGGACATGATGCCCTGAGCCGGCGCGGCGAGCGGCCAGGGGCAGGGCGCGCAAGAGATTTCGCCGGACGGACAGGCGACAGCATCGGCGCACCTGCTAGAGTCTCGCCCCGGGCTGTGCGCAATCGCGCTTGGCGGGCGCGCAACACCACCGCCGTGCCCCCTGGAACCGGGGCCTGACGGGCAAATTCCTCAGGTTGGTGACGCGAAGCGAATATGAGCGTCTACGACTAGTGCAAGTGACACTGCCGCCGCCGTCATCGGCGCCTGGCACTTTGAAATTGGGAGAGTATGTATGGTCATCAAACCCCGCGTTCGCGGCTTTATCTGTGTGACGACCCACCCGGTGGGTTGCGAAGCCAACGTCAAGCAACAGATCGATTACGTCACCCAGCAGGGCGCCATCGACGCAGGGCCGAAGAACGTACTGGTACTCGGCGCTTCCACCGGCTACGGCCTGGCAGCGCGGATCACCGCAGCGTTCGGCTGTGGCGCCAACACCCTCGGGGTGTTCTTCGAGCGCGGCAGCGTTGACGGCAAGCTGGGCACCGCCGGCTGGTACAACACCGCGGCGTTCCACAAGTTCGCCGAAGAAAAGGGCCTGTACGCCAAGAGCATCAACGGCGATGCCTTCTCCGATGCGGTCAAGGCCGAGACCATCGAGACCATCAAGCGCGACCTGGGCAAGATCGACCTGGTGGTCTACAGCCTGGCCGCACCGCGCCGCACCCACCCCAAGACCGGTGAAGTGCTGAGCTCGACCCTCAAGCCACTGGGCAAGTCCGTGACCCTGCGCGGTGTCGACACCGACAAGGAAATCGTCAAGGAAACCACCCTGCAGCCGGCGACCCAGGAAGAGATCGACGGCACCGTGGCGGTGATGGGCGGCGAAGACTGGCAGATGTGGATCGACGCGCTGCACGAAGCCGGTGTCCTGGCCGAAGGCGCCAAGACCACCGCCTTCACCTACCTGGGCGAGAAGCTGACCCACGACATCTACTGGAACGGTTCCATTGGCGAAGCCAAGAAGGACCTGGACCAGAAAGTCATCGGCATGCGCCAGCAACTGGCCGGCCTGGGCGGCGACGCTCGGGTGTCGGTGCTCAAGGCCGTGGTGACCCAGGCCAGCTCGGCGATCCCGATCATGCCGCTGTACCTGTCGCTGCTGTTCAAGGTGATGAAGGAGCAGGGCAGCCACGAAGGTTGCATCGAACAGGTCTACGGCCTGTACAAGGACAGCCTGTACAACAGCGAGCCGGTGATCGACCAGGAAGGCCGCCTGCGTGCCGACTACAAGGAACTGCAACCGCAGGTCCAGGACCGGGTCAAGCAGCTGTGGGACCAAGTGACCAGCGAGAACCTCTACGAGATGACCGATTTCGTCGGTTACAAGCAAGAGTTCCTGCGCCTGTTCGGTTTCGAGATCGAAGGTGTCGACTACGAAGCCGACGTCGATCCGGACGTGAAGATCAGCAACCTGATCCAGCTGTAATCCGCTCGTAGCATCAGCCAGCGCCCCTCCCTCGTGAGGGGCGCTGTCGTTTGCGCCCCTCTATTTCCCGTAGGAGCCGGCTTGCTGGCGAAGAGGCCCGCAGGTCTTGTGCTGGTCTTGGAGACGCCTTCGCTGGCAAGCCAGCTCCTACGAGGGCGGGGCGGAGCAATTGCGCAAGATCGTTCAAGCCAGGGGCGCCGGCAGATGGCACAGTCAGCGTCCGTTACTTGTGTGCAGGGTTTTATGTCCAGCGTTCTCTTACCCCGTGCCGCGTTCATCCGTGGCGCCATCGCCATCATGCCGCTGTCCCTGGCCACCGCGCCCTGGGGGCTGCTGGCCGGTTCCATGGCCATCGAGGCCAATCTCACGCCGCTGCAGGGCCAGGGCCTGTCGAGCATCGTTTTCGCCGGGGCCGCGCAATTGGTGGCCATCGGCATGCTCAAGGGCGGGGCGGGGATCTTCTCGATCCTGCTCACCACCTTGCTGCTCACGTCCCAGCATTTGCTCTACGGCATGAGCATGCGCTCGGTGATTTCACCCTTGCCGGGCCGCTGGCGGGTGGGCCTGGGCTTTCTGCTCACCGACGAGCTGTTCGCCTTGACCAGCGCCCACGACAAGCAGCAGTTCGACCGCTGGTACGCCCTGGGCGTGGGTCTGACTTTCTATGTGGCCTGGAACCTCTTCACCCTGCTGGGCATCGTGCTGGGCAAAAGCATTCCTGGCCTTGAGCACCTGGGCCTGGACTTCTCCATCGCCGCCACCTTCATCGCCCTGATCACGCCACTGGTGCGCAATGTGCCCACCGTGGTCTGCGTTGCCGTATCGCTGTTCTGCTCGGTGCTGTTCAGCTACTGGCACTGGGGATCGGCGCTGGTGCTGTCGGGGCTGGCGGGCATGACCGCAGGTTTTGTCTGCAACAAACTCTATCGGGGGCAAGCATGATGGTCTGGGCAGTCATCTTCGGCATGGGCCTGTTGGTCTTTCTCAATCGCTACGTGTTTCTCGAACCGCGCCTGCCGTTGCGCTTGAGCAGCAATGCCCGGCAGTTCCTCGGTTTTGCGGTGCCGGGCATGCTCACGGCGATCTGCGGCCCCATCGTGTTCATGCCCGACCACGAGCTGAACCTGCACTGGAGCAACCCCTACCTGCTCAGCTCCCTGGTGGCCATTGCGCTGGTGATCTACACCCGCAACACCCTGCTCAGCATGCTGTTGAGCATGGGGTTCTTTTTCCTCCTGCGCTGGTGGTTCTGAGGGCCGTTTGCGGTAGCCTGTGCAGCTTTCGGCACCGGCCGACCTTCAACCGCAACGGATGCATCGGATGAGCGAATTTCCCCACGATATCGACCTGGACGCGTTCTGGGACCGGGCCACCAGCAGCAAGATCAACCAGCCCCCCGCCAGCCCTGCCGTCATAGCCCAGTTGCAGGCGCAACTGGGCTATCGCCTGCCGCTGTCCTACGTGGCCTTCATGAACCGCTACAACGGCGGGCGCCCGCACCTCAGCTGTTTCCCCACCGAGCAGGGCACCTCCTGGGCCGAGGACCACTGCGCGATCGACAGCTTTCTGAGCATCGGCTGCGATGGCGACTATTCCCTGGGCGGTGGCCTGGGCAGCCGTTTCATGATCGAGGAGTGGGGCTACCCGGACCTGGGGGTGTACATCTGCGATTGCCCCTCCGCCGGCCATGACATGGTTGCCCTGGACTACAGCGAGTGCGGGCCCGAGGGCGAGCCGCGGGTGGTGCATGTGGACCAGGAGGCCGACTACGCGGTGACAGTGCTGGCAGCGGATTTCGAGGCCTTTGTCCGCGGGCTGGTGTCGCCCGAGGTCTACGACACCTCGGAACAGGATTACCTGGATGATCTGGACAAGGTCGCCCACGCGCCGTTCTCGCTCCTGCTGGAGGAACTGCTCGGCCATTTCAGCGCAGTCCCCGACCTGGGGCCGCTGATCCGCCAGATCGCCTTGCGCATCGTCCATGAGAAGCGCTACTTCGCCCTGCATGCCGATCCACTGTCGCAACTGCTCTATGACCTGCAGTTCTGGCTGTACCAGAATCGCTACCCGGTCCCCGACAAAGAGGCGTACCTGCTGGTCTATCAGGACATGATCGCCTTCGCCAGGGGCTTCGGCACCGGCGGCTACGCCCCGGACTTCATCCGCGACTGGTTCCATAACCGCCTGGCAGGCGGCCAGCTGCGGCAGGCGGCGGGCGGGTTCGCCCTGGCCCCGGCCTACCAGGCGCAATTGCTGGAACAACTGGCCGGGTTTCGCCCCGCACCCCTTCACGCCCAGGAGCAGCCATGAGCGAAGAAACCATCCGCATCACCGCCGAACAGACCCTCTCCGACAACTGGTACGTGCTGAAGAAGTACAGCTTCGAGCTGCGCCGCCGCGACGGCAGCTGGCAGGCCCAGGACCGCGAGGTCTACGACCGGGGCAATGGCGCAACCATCCTGCTGTACAACCTGCAACGGCGCACGGTGCTGCTGACCCGGCAGTTCCGCATGCCGGCCTTCGTCAACGGCCACAGCGGCTACCTGATCGAGACCGCTGCCGGGCTCCTGGACAACGCCAGCCCCGAGGTGCGCATCCGCCAGGAAGCCCAGGAGGAAACCGGCTACCGGGTCGGCGAGGTGCAGAAGGTCTTCGATGCCTTCATGAGCCCGGGTTCGGTGACCGAGCGGGTGCATTTCTTCATTGGCCATTACCAGGCCGAAGACCGGATCGACGCAGGCGGCGGGCTGGAGCACGAGGGCGAGGACATCGAGGTCCTGGAACTGGATATCGACCAGGCCCTGGGCATGATCAAGAGCGGGGAGATCGCCGACGGCAAGACCATCATGCTCCTGCAATACCTGCAACTGCATGTGCTCAAGCCCCGCAGCCTGATGGTGCTGGTGGCCGGCCCTTATCGCTCTGGTACCGACGATGACCCGGCGCTGCTGGCGCGCAATGTCGAGGCCATGGAGCACTGCGCGGCGCAGGTCCTGGCGGCGGGGCACTTTCCGGTACTGGGGGAATGGGTGGCGTTGCCCATGACCCGGCTGGCGGGTTCCCGGGCGGTGGGCGACGAGATCTACAACCAGCGCTTTCATGCCTACGCCGAGCGCCTGCTGGAACGCTGCGATGCGGTGCTGCGCATCGGCGGGCCGTCGGCGGGCTGCGATGCCATGGTCGAGATTGGCCAGCGCCTGGGCCTGGCCCTCTATCACCGGGTGGAGCAACTGCCGGTGGTGCCCGGCGGCATTGGCTGACGCGCCGCTCCAGGATGCCCCGGCGCCGGCAATCGGCGCCGGGGGAATACCCGCACAGGCCCCGCCAGGGGCTTTTCTTCAGGCCCTGCGGGGAAAAACTGTCTATCGTCAATAGGCAAGCGGGAGCTTCGTCGAAGGCCGCGTGAGGCAGGGTCGCACCGGTCGGTTTGTCGTTATGGCGCCTGGAGCACTATGGAAAACTTCGGTCTTGATCCGTCTCAAGGGCGCAGCACCTCCAATCAGGCGCTGACCCGCGCCACCTTGCTGGGTTGCTCGGGGCTGCTGCTGGCGCTGTTTCTCTTCACCGGTGTGTTGCTGGTATACATCGCCCTCGACCAGAACCTCGAGGCCGAGCAGCACAACCGCCTGGACATCGACAAGGCCCTGCAATCCTTTGCCGGCAATGCCCGCACCACCCTCAAGGACTACGCCCTCTGGGGCGATGCCTACCAGCACCTGCACCTTAAGGTCGACCTGGACTGGGCCTTCAACCGGCAGAATTTCGGCCCCACGCTGTACCGCGACCTGGGCTTTGACGGGGTGTTCGTGATCAACCCGGCCGGCCACACCGTGTACTCCCTGGTGGCCGGCGACCTCAGCGAGATGGATGCCCGCGACTGGCTGGGCGAGGCGTTGCCGCCCCTGGTCAGCGCAGCGCGCGAGGCCGGCGGCAAGGTGGTGGACCGTTACCAGTCGATTGCCGGCACGCCGGCGCTGGTGCTCGCCGCTGTCATAGGCCCGGGCAACGACCCGCAAGTGCGCCCTGATGCCGGGCCGCAGTCGGTGCTGGTCTTCGTCGCCCGTTTCGACCCGCCGCGGTTACTGGCCCTGGGCCAAGGCATGGACATCGAGCATCTGCAGGTGGCCCGTGCCGCCACGGACCAGAGTTTGCCAACCCTGGACTTGCCCGACGGCGCCGGAACCCTGCAATGGCGGCCGGCGCGCCCCGGGCACCAGTTGCTGGTGCTGGTGATGCCGCTGTTGCTGCTGGCCGGCCTGCTGGTGGGCCTGATGGCGGTGTTCCTGTTGCGCCGCGCCGATGCTGCAGCGCAGGTCATGGATCGGCAGGTCCAGGCGCTGCGCGCCAACCGCTGGGCCCTGGCCGCGAGCGAGGAGCGCTTTCGCGATGTGGCTGAAGCTGCGTCCGACTGGATCTGGGAAGTCGACGGGCAGCTGTGCTTTACCTACCTGTCCGAACGTTTCGAGGCGGTCACCGGGTTGACCCGGGAGTCGACCCTGGGGCGGCCGATGACCGAGCTGCTGAGCTGCGAACAGGGTTCGCTGGGCCAGTGGCTGGCGGCCCCGGAGCGGCGTTCCCAGGCGATCCAGCAGTGCCTGTACCGGGATGGCCAGGGGCAGTCGCGAGTCTGTCGCCTGTCGGTGCGGGCCATGGCCGCCGGGGGCTTTCGCGGCACCGCCAGTGATATCACCGAGGAGGTCGCGGCTCGAAGGCGGGTCGAGTACCTGTCCCAGCACGATGCCTTGACCGGCCTTGCCAACCGCACCCGCATGCAGGAGTTTCTCGAAGGCCGGCTGCAGGCCCCGCCGACCCTGCAGGAACCGCTGCTGATGCTCAGCGTCGACCTGGACCGTTTCAAACCGGTGAACGACTTGCTGGGGCACGCCGCTGGCGACCAGGTGCTGCATGAGGTGTCCCAGCGCCTGGCCCAATGCCTGCGCAGCGAGGACCTGGTGGCCCGGGTCGGCGGCGACGAGTTTGTCCTGGTGGTCACCGGCCAGGTGGCTGGCCACGAGATCGAAGGCTTGTGCCGGCGCCTGATCGAGCGGATCGAGGAACCGTTCTATATCGCCGGGCACGAGGTCTTCATCAGCGCCAGCATCGGCATTGCCCGGGCCCCGGGCGACGCCTCCCAGGCCGAAGAGCTGTTGCGCTTTGCCGACATTGCCCTGTACGAGGCGAAAGCGGCGGGGCGCAGCACCTGGCGTTTCTATGCGCCCTACATGAATGTGCGGATCATCGAACGGCGGCGCCTGGAGCGTGACCTGCGCCATGCCATCGAGCAGGACCAGCTGCTCCTGCATTTCCAGCCGCGCTACCGCGTGCTCGATGGCCAGTTGATGGGCGCCGAGGCCCTGGTGCGCTGGCAGCACCCCCAGCATGGCTTGCTGGGGCCGGACGTGTTCGTGCCGATTGCCGAGGACACCGGGTTGATCCTGCCGCTGAGCAACTGGGTACTGCACGCAGCCTGTCGTGCGGCGCGAGCCTGGCCGGAAGGCCGACTGCTGGCGGTCAAGCTGTCGCCGGCGGAATTTCTGCGCGGCCAGCTGGTGGCGCGGATCGCGGCGGTGCTCAAGCAGAGCGGCCTGGAGCCGTCACGCCTGGAGCTGGAAATGACCGACAAGGTGCTGCTGGACGACAGCCGCCACGTGCTCACCATCATGCAGGGGCTCAAGGCGCTGGGGGTGCAGTTGCTGATCGACGATTTCGGCACCGGCTACTCGGCGCTGCAGTACCTGCAGACCTTCCCCCTGGATGGCCTGAAGATCGACAGCAGCTTCATCGCCCGGCTCAACCACAACGATGCCGGGCGCTCCATTGTCGAGGCGATTGTCGACCTGGGGCATGCATTGTCCTTGCGGGTGGTCGCCGAGGGGGTGCAGACCGCGGCGCAGTTCGGGGTCTTGCGCGACATTCAGTGCGATGAGGTGCAGGGCCCGCACCTGAGCCCGCCGCTGGACCAGGAGGCCCTGCTGAAGCTCTATGGCGAAGCCGCCCGGGCCTCGCGCCCGATCACCTGAGCCTGTGTTTCAGGGCAGGTGGTCGGCGGCGAAGTCGGCCTCCGAGCGCGCTTGCAGGCGGCCTTTGCGGCAGGCCTGCTGGAAGCGCTCGAAATCCCGCTCGTTCTGCGTGGCATAGGCCTGGGCGTAGTGCCACAGGGCTTCGGCCAGGGTTTCGCTCTTGCCGATGTAGCCGCTGATCCGCGCGGCCTGGCCCGAGGCCTTGGCGTGGGCCCGGGCCAGGGCCCGGCCGCAGATCCTGGCATAGGCGGCGAAGGTGTCCTCGTCGAAGGTCTCAAGTTCCGCCGAGACCTTCATGTCGCGCAGTTGGCGCACATAGAAATGACGGCCGTTGGGGCCGGTGGTCCAGCCCAGGAACAGATCGCTGGCGGACTGCATCAGGCGCTGGCCTTCCACCACCCGCTGGCCGTTGTGCCTTGGCTTTGAGCGTTCGCGCACATAGTCGGCGAGCACCGAGCGCCGGGCTTCCTTGAATTGCAGGAACAGTGGCCGCTGCTGGGCGTCGGTGAGCAGCGCCACCAGGCAGCGGGTGCCGACGCTGCCAACCCCCACCACCTTGAAGGCCAGGTCGCTGGGCTGGAACCGTGCCAGCAGGTCGCGGCGGTCGGCCTGCAGGGTGCCGCGGTAGTCGCGCATGAAGGTGTCGTACAGCGGCCGCCAGTCTTCCAGGCGCATCCAGTCATCGTCGGGGTCCAGCAGGCTGGTGGTGTTGTGCAGGTGGAAGATTTCCGGCAGGTCGTCGCGAATCAGCAGGCGGCCCCGGGCGTCGCGTTCGCTGATCTTGGGCAGGAGCTCGGCATGGGTGCGCCGGGCGGCCTTGTCGATGGCCCGTTGCACATGCTCCAGGGTGTCGCTGTTGGAGCGCGCCTGGTGCAGCAGGTCTTCGTAGGTCAGGGCGTCGTACCAGATCTCCAGGGCGCTTTGCCCGGCGCAGGTGGCCATGCTGCGCTGATAGGCGCCCACCAGTTCGCGGCACAGGGCCTCTTCGACCCCCGGGCCGTGGCGCAGGTGCCGGGCGGCAATCAGGAAGCTCGCCACCAGGCGCTTGAGGTCCCACTCCCAGGGGCCGGGATGGACCTCGTCGAAGTCGTTGACGCTGAACAGCAGGTTGCGCTCGGGGGTGGCAAAGCCGCCGAAGTTCATCAGGTGGCAGTCGCCACAGATGGTCGAGCGCAGGCCCATGTCCGGGGTGCTGGCCAGGTCGTGGGCCTGGAGCAGGGCGTTGCCACGGTAGAAGGTGAAGGGCGACACCAGCATGCGCCCGTAGCGCAGTGCCACCAGGGACTGGACCCGGCCCTGGCTGGAGGCCTCGATCAACGGCAAGGGGTCGCGCTTGATCTGCCCGGGATCGGAATGGGAGCTGCGGGGGCAGTCCTTGCGGGCTTGCTTGCCGAGCTTGATCGAATCGTCGGGGCGGTTCATGGACAGCTCCTGTGCCAGGCCTTAGCGGTAGGGGGGAGGTTTGGCTAGGGTTGTGCGGGCAACTCCTGGCGCGCCTGCCGGATCGGCAGTTCCACGCGAAAGGTGCTGCCGACGCCGGGCTGGCTCTGCACGCTGATCTGCCCGCCGTGCTTCTTGACGATGCCGTAGGACAGCGACAGGCCCAGGCCGGTCCCCTGGCCCACCGGCTTGGTGGTGAAGAAGGGGTCGAAGATCTTGGCCAGGTGCTCCTGGTCGATGCCGCAGCCGCTGTCGCTGACCTCCAGCCAGACCCGCTCGCCGTCCACGCCGTTGCGCAGGGTAATGGTGCCGCGCTCGGGGCCTATGGCCTGCGCCGCGTTGACCACCAGGTTCATCACCACTTGATTGAGTTGGGAGGGCAGGCATTCGATTTCCGGCAACGGCTGGTAGTCGGTGACCAGGTCGGCCTTGTACTTGAGTTCGTTGGCCACGATGTTCAGGGTCGAGTCGATGCCCTGTTGCAGGCTCGCCAGCTGCCATTGCTGGTCGCTGTCGACCCGGGAGAAGTTCTTCAGGTCCTTGACGATCTGCGCCACCCGGCCGATGCCTTCCTTGGACTCCCTGATCAGTACCGGAATGTCCTGCTGGAGGAAGTCCAGGTCGATGCTCTCGCGCAGGCTCTGCAGGTGCTTGCGCAGTTCCGGCGCGGCGATGGCTTCTTCGGCCTGGCGATAGGCGCTGAGCATCTGGTCGAGCTGCTGCAGGTAGCCTGCCAGGCTGCCGAGGTTGGAGGACACGAAACCGATGGGGTTGTTGATTTCGTGGGCGACCCCGGCGGCCAGTTGCCCGAGGGAGGCCAGTTTTTCCGATTGCACCAGCTGGTTTTCCAACTGCTTGCGTTCGTCGATCTCCAGTTGCAGCGCCGCCCCGGCCTGCCTCAGGTCTTCGGTGCGCTGCTGCACCAGGTGCTCCAGGTGATGCATTTGCAAAAGCGCGCGGGCGGTCATTTCCCACTTGCTGGTCAGGGTGTTGGCCATCTGCTGGACTTCGATGTTGTCAAAGGGCTTCTTCAGGATCAGCAGGCGGTGATGACCCTGCAGGCGCTCCAGCAGCTCTTCCCAGGAATAGTCGGAGTAGGCGGTGCACACCACCACCTGTAGCCGCGGGTCCTGTTGCCAGAGGCGTTCGATGGTCTGCGCGCCGTCCCAGCCCTGGGGCATGCGCATGTCGACAAACGCCAGGGCATAGGGACGCTGCCGCTCCTGGGCCTGGCAGACCATGGCCAGGCCTTCCTCGCCGCCGTAGGCCGAATCCAGTTCGAAAGGCTGTTGCCGGGGCTTGGCCGTGGCGCCGAACAGCTGTGCCTCCAGGTCATCCAGGCCGTTGTCGTCTGCCTCGGGCGGGGTGAGGATCTTGCGAAAGTCCTCGTGGATCGACGGGGTATCGTCGATCAGCAGGATCCGGCGATTGTTCAACTGGTCCATCATGGGTCCTCTGCGCTGATCAGCGGGATGTCCAGAGTGAAGGTGGCGCCCAGGCCGGGGCCATCACTGTGCACATTCAATTGTCCACCCATCTCCATGGCCGCCAGGGCGCAGCTATGCAAGCCGAAGCCATGGCCGTCCTTGCGGGTGGTGAAGCCGTGGGAAAAAATCCGCGTCAGGTTCTCCGCGGGGATGCCTTCGCCTTCATCCTTGACGCTGATGCTCAGGGTCTGGCCGTCCAGCACTCTGGCGCTCAGGGTCAGGGTCCGCGAATGATCATCGAGGTTGGACATGGCGTACTTGGCGTTGCTGATCAGGTTGATCAGGATCAGCAGCATGCGGTGCTTGTCGCCCATCACCGGAGGCAACGGGCCATAGTCCTTGACCACCGTGACCTGATGCCGGGCCAGGGCGCCGGAGTTCATGCGCAGGGCGTCTTCGATCAGCTCGGCGACCCGCAGGGGTTCTATCAGCCGAGAGGCTCCGGCATAGGATTGCTGGGTGGCGACGATTTCCTTGATGTGGTCGACGCTGCGGGCCAACTGAGCCAGTTCTTCGCCCATGCCCTGCTGTTCGGTGGCTATGGCTTCGACCAATTGATTGAGGTAGCCGGGGAGCAGCTTGCCTTTGTCGTCTTCGGTGAAAAAACGCCCCAGGTCATCCTGGTGCTGGTTGATCAACTGCATGGCCTTGCCCAGCCCTTGTGCCTTGCTGGAGCGCAGGGTGCGGCTGAGCATTTCGCTGCAGATATTCACGCTGTTGAGCACGTTGCCCACGTTGTGCAGGACGTTGGTCGCAATTTCCGCCATGCCCGCCTGGCGGGCGCTGTCCATGAGTTCGCTCTGGGCTTCCTTGAGCTCCCGGGTGCGTTCCTCGACCCGGTGTTCCAGGTGCTCGTTGGCGCTCTGCAGGGCCGTGTTCACCCGGCGGATGACCGCGTAGCTGCGTACCAGCCTGACGGCCAGGTAGAGAATCAGTATCACCAGCAAGGCGGCAAAGAGCAGCAGGTACTGGTGGGCCTTCTGGTCCTGCAGATCGGCCTGCAACTGATCGGCGTTGAGCAGATGGGTGATGTCGTCCAGGCGCTGGGCGATGGGGATCGAGGTGATGCGCTCCAGCAGGTCGTTGACCATCGGCTGCTCCCGCAGAATCACCGAGACGTGGTTGCTGAGGATCTCCACCGGCTCATGCATGGGTTCGGGCAGGCGCTCCTTGTTGACCGCCAGTTTGTTCAGCCCCACCAGGATGTCTGCGGCCCGGTCGTCGCTGGAAACCTGGGCGAACTCCAGGCTGCTGAGCAGCAGGTCATAGGTATCGATGGCAATGGTCTGCTCTGACAGCCGCGCCTGGTCGTCAAGGCCGGCCAGGCGGCGCTGGATATCGTCTTCGGCAGTGGGCAGGAAGGCCAAGGAGTTGCGCAGCACCGCGTTGTGGGTCTTGAAACGCTCCACCAGGCCGGCCTTTTCCTGGAAGGCCTCGATGAACGCCTGGTGGCCGGCCGTCCAGGCGGCCGGGTCATTGTGGTTCTGTTGTGAAAGCTGATCGAAGCGGTTCCACAGCTGGTTGATCTCTTGCACCGGCATGACCAGTGGATCGTAGTCGTGGGTGATGGCGATCCGAGCCTTGAGCACCTCGGTTTCCCATTGGGCATTCAACTGCTTGATATGGCTGATCAGGTCCCGCGCCAGTACGTAGTTCGAGGGCTGGCCGATCACTGTCTTGAAGTAGAGAAAGGCCAGCCCCAGCACCAGGCTCAGGGTCAGTAGCGACAGCAGCATGATCGGCACGCGTCGGGACAGCTTCATAAGGGCTTGCCCTGCCATTCGCCGGTCAGGGTCTTGAGAAACTTGACGATCAGGCTGATGTCCTGGGTATTGGGCGGGCGCCCCAGCTGATACTTGAACATCACCTCCACGGCCTGCTCCAGGGTCGGCGCCGAACCGTCATGGAAGTAGGGCGCAGTCACTGCGACATTGCGCAGGCTGGGCACCTTGAACACGTTGCGGTCCTGTTCGTCGCCGGTGACCAGGAAGCGCCCCAGGTCGGCGTCGGTGGGGTTGCCCCGGGCAGCGAAGTAGTCGCCCATCACGCCGAACTTCTGAAACATGTTGCCGCCGATATTGACCCCCTGGTGGCAGGCGATGCAGCCGTAATCCTTGAAGCGCTGGTAACCGTATTTTTCTTCCAGGCTGAGGATGTCGGTATTGCCTTGCAGGTACTGGTCGAACCGCGAGTTGGCGCTGAGCAAGGTCTTTTCATAGGTGGCCAGGGCATTTTGCACGTTGGCTGCGGTGATGCCGTCCGGGTACAGGGCACCGAAGGACTTCTGGTAGGCGCTGTCATCGCTCAAGGTGCGGATCAGCGCCGGCCAGGTGTTGCCCATCTCGCTGGGGCTTTGCACGACGCTGTCGATCTGCGCTTCCAGGGATTCGACGCGCCCGTCCCAGAACTGCCGGAAATTCAGCGCGGCATTGAACACGCTGGGGGTGTTGACCCGGGTGGGTTGCCCCTTGAAACCCGGCGATTTTGCCTGGGAGTCGGCCCCGCCCTGGTCCAGCCGGTGGCAGCTGGCACAGGACAGGCTGTGGTCCTGGGACAGGCGCGGTTCGTTGAACAGCTGGCGCCCGAGCTCGACCCGCTGGGGGTCGAGTGCCGGCGGTGCGGGCAACGGCTTGAGCGGTTCGTCCAGGGGCGCGGCAAAAGCGCTCGGGCTGCTGGCGCCCAGCCCTGCCCAGAGCAGCAGGAGCAGTACCCGTGCGCGGCGGCTCGGCGGCTGGCGCGGTTGTTCAGTGGTCATGGTCCGTCACCTGGAACTGCGGCCTGTGCTTGCCCAGCAGGCGAGCGAAGTCTTCGGCGGGCAGCGCCTTGCTGAAGTAGTAGCCCTGGGCTTCCTCGCAGCCTTGCTGCTGGAGAAAGGTCAGTTGCTGGTGCGTCTCCACCCCTTCGGCGATGACCTTCAGGTTCAGGCTGCGCCCCAGGTTGATGATGGCGCTGACCAGTACGGCGTCCTTGTGTTCGTGGCTCAGGCCGTGGATGAAGGATTGGTCGATCTTGAGCACATCCACGGGAAACTTGCGCAGGTAGCTCAGGCTCGAATAGCCGGTACCGAAATCATCGACGGCCAGGCGCACGCCCAGGGCCTTGATCGCCAGCAGGGTAGCCAGCGTGACCTCGACGTTCTGCAGCAGTACGCCTTCGGTGATTTCCAGTTCCAGCCAGGCCGGGTCCAGGGCGTTGTCGCTGAGCGCGTCGCGCAGTTGCTGGAGCAGTTGCGGCTGCCTGAAGTCAGCCGCCGACAGGTTGATGGACAACGGCACAGGGGGCAGGCCGGCGTTCTGCCAGGCCCGGCACTGGCGAGTGGCTTCCCCCAGGACCCATTGGCTGATGCGGGTGATCAAGCCGCTGTCTTCGGCCACTGGAATGAACAGCTCGGGGCTGATCCAGCCCTGTTGCGGGCGTTGCCAGCGAATCAGCGCTTCAGCGCCTACCACATTGCCCGAGGCCAGGTGGATTTTCGGCTGGTAATGCAGGTGGAACTCCCGGCGTTCCAGGGCCTGGAGAATCCCCGACTCCAGGTATTGCTGCTCCCGGGCCCGGTGCGTCATGTCATCGGTGAAGAAACAGTAGCTGCCCGGTGCCTGCTCCTTGCTGGTGCGCATGGCCATCTCGGCTTTCTTGATCAGCGCCAGGGCATCCTGGCCATCCTCGGGGTACAGGCTGATGCCCAGGCTGGCCGTCACCTGCAGGTCGTGCCCGGCGATGTCATCGAACTGGCTCACGGTGGCCAGCAGCTTTTGCGCAAGCGCGCGTATCTGCGCCGGATGCTGCTGGTCATGGAGCACCACCACGAACTCGTCGGAGCCGTAGCGAAACAGCGAGTCCGACTCGCGCATGCCTTGTTCCAGGCGCCGGGCGATTCTCTTGAGCAACTCGTCCCCGGCCGGGTATCCCAGGGCATGGTTGATCCGCTTGAACCGGTCCAGGCCGAGGAACATCACCGCCAGCCGCTGCTCATAACGGCGGGCCCGTGCCATGGCCTGGCCCAGGCGGTCCCCCAGCAAGGTGCTGGAGGGCAGGCCGGTGAGCACGTCGTAGTGCAGCAGGTGGGAGACCTTGAGCAGTTCGGCCACCCGTCTTTCGATGGTCTGTTGCAGGTCGTCGAGTTTCTGCCGGGCGTCCTGTGCCATCTGCCACTTCCAGGTCAGCGCGCTGGCCATCTGGCGGATTTCCAGGCTGTCGAAGGGCTTTTTCAAGATCAGCAACTGGTCGCCGAATGCCAGGCGTTGCGCCATGGCTTCCCAGGAATAGTCGGAATAGGCGGTGCACAGGGCGATCTGCAGGTCCGGGTCGGCGTTCCACAAGCGCTCGATGGTTTCCAGCCCATCCCAGCCGGGGGGCATGCGCATGTCGATGAACGCCATGGCATAGGGCAGGCCCAGGGCCAGGGACGCTTCGACCCGGGCCAGGGCCTCTTGGCCCTGGAACGCCGAATCGAGGCAGAAGGGCGCTTGCTGCGCTGGCATCGTGGCGTGGCCGAACAACTGTTGCTCGGCCAGGCTCAGGTCCGGGGCCTGGCGCGGGGCCAGGATCTTGTGGAAATCCTCATGGATTGCCGGGCTGTCATCGACAATCAGGATCCGTCGGTTGGCCCGCCCTGGGGGCTGGTCCGAGGCTTCTTGTGCCTTTGTCTGTGCGTCACTGCCAGCGTCCATAGACCTTCCCTAGTACCCTGAGCCCGCCTTGCAACGTTGTCAGCATAGTCATTGCGCAGTGCCGCGGCTGACGAATTTATTTCGCGGGGGGCAATGGCGTGAAAATAAAAAACTCATCTAGGATTGTCTGGGAAAAACCGCCGCTGCCGAGCCGTCCGTGAGCACGGAGCGGGGCAGCCTATGCCGCACAGGGAGAACCCCATGGAAGATCCGCAGCCGGTTGAGCCAGGTAGGCGTCCACGTGTGTTGCTGGTGGACGACGAGGAGTCGATTCTCAACAGTCTCAAGCGCCTGCTGCGTCCCGAGCCCTATGAAGTGCTGCTGGCCAACAGCGGCGCCAGAGCGCTGGAGATCCTCGCCGAAGGCCCCGTCGACCTGGTGATGAGCGACGCGCGCATGCCCGGCATGGACGGCGCGGCCCTGCTGGCCCGGGTGCGGGAGAAGTACCCGGCGGTGCGGCGAATCCTGCTCACCGGTTATGCCGATCTGAACACCATCATCAAGGCCGTCAACGACGGGCAGATCCACCAGTACCTGAGCAAGCCCTGGAATGACGAAGAGCTGCTGCTGATCCTGCGCCAGACCCTGGAGCACCAGCTCGCCGAGCGTGAGCTCAAGCGTTTGCAGCAGTTGGTCCTGGAGCAGAACCAGCAACTCAAGGCCAGCAACGCCAGCCTGGAACGGCATGTGGCTTCGCGGACCGCGGAGCTGCAGCAGACTGCCGACATGCTCGACCTGGCCTACGAAGAACTCAAGCACAGCTATGTGACCGCCACCGAGGTGTTTTCGCTGCTGGCCAACCTGCGGCTGCCCGCGGACAAGCAAACCAACCGCAAGATCATCGAACTGGTGCGTGCCTGCTGCAAAAGGCACGGCCTGGACGAGGCCAGCAGCCGCGACCTGACCATGGCGGCGGCCCTGTACAACATCGGCAAGTTGAGCTGGAGCGATGCCATGCTGCTGGCGCCGGCGGACTTGTTGCGCCATACCGATCAGGCGCGCTACCGCGCCTATCCCGAGCAGAGCGAATCGGTGCTGATGGCACTGGAACCGATGCAGGATGCCGCGCGGCTGATCCTTCATCACCAGGAGCGCTGGGACGGCAGCGGCTTTCCCCAGCGCCTCAAGGGCGAGGCGATTCCCTGGGGCTCCCGGCTGTTGAAGCTGGCGGTGGATTTCATCGAGTTGCAGTGCGGGCTGATTCTGGAACGGCACATGAACAGCGATGAAGCCCTGCTGTTCATTCGCAAGTACGCGGGCCGCCTGTACGACCCGAATCTGGTGGAAGACTTTGTCCAGGTCTGTGCCGCCTACCAGAGCGATGTCACCGTCGATGATCCGACGGTCAAGGTCCTGGGAACCCGGGAGCTGCAGGCCGGGATGGTCCTGCGGCGCAACCTGAATGCCGACAACGGCATGTTGCTGCTCAATGCCGGCAAGGTGCTCAGCGAACCGCTGGTGCAGAAACTGATCGCCTTCGAAGCCATGGAAGGGGCCCGCTACAGCATCTTCGTCAGCGTTCCCGACGCCTGAGTGGCGTGTGCGGTCCGTCGTGCTTGCCCGGTGCCGCAGTGATCCGTCATATTTTGCCCCCCGCGTAGTGGGCGCCCTGAGGTGCTCCGGGCGATTTCGGATCGCGGCGGATGACCCTGGAGCGAACCCATGGATATACCAACCCTGCTGCTGTACATCGTCACCGTCAGCGCGGTGATGATTACCCCCGGCCCCTCGATGTTGCTGGCCTTGAACAATGGCGCGGTGCATGGCATGCGGGTGGCTGGCTGGGGCATCGCCGGCGCGGCGTTGTCCGACCTGCTGCTGATCGGCGCGGTGGGCTGCGGCCTGGGGGCGTTGCTGCAGGCCTCGCAAGAGCTGTTCGTGGTGGTCAAGAGCTGCGGCGCGGCCTATCTGCTGTATCTGGCCTGGGGCTTGTGGCGAGCGCCTACCCGTGCCCTGGCCTGTACGGTGGGCGGGGCCTCGGCCAGCGGCTGGTCGGCGTTTCGCCGGGCGTTGCTGGTGGGGCTGTCAAACCCCAAGGGCCTGCTGTTTTTCTCCGCCTTCGTGCCGCAGTTCGTGCGCCCGGAGCAGCCGGTGGCCGAGCAGTACCTGATCCTGGCCGTGGTCAGCGCCCTGGTGGACTGCCTGATGATGAGCCTCTATGCCGTGGGTGGCCGGCGGGCCATGGCGCGCTTTTCCGCCCGGGTCATGGGCTGGATCAACCGCAGTTGTGCCGGCCTGCTGGCGGTGCTGGCGCTGGGTGTCGGCCTGTATCGGCGCAGTGAGGGCGCTGCCGCCTAGGGCATTGGCGGGTATTCTCCGGGCCGCTGCCTGACCGGCTTCTGCGGGACACCGGGCAATTGCTGTCATGTTCCGGCAACGCCGGCCTGCCAGAAAGATCAGGTTGTTTTCAATCCGTTCCACCCCGATGGCGGGGCCAGGACGATGCGCTTTCCCAAGGAGAAGGTCACGATGAGAAAGTTTTTTACCCTGATGGCAGCCCTGGTGCTGACCCTGGGGATGGTGGGCATCAGCGACGCACGTCAGCCCAAGCAGCAGCGCGATTCGGTGGCGGGTACCTTCGACTACTACCTGCTGACCCTGTCCTGGTCGCCGACCTTCTGCCTGATGCACCCGGAAAACGAGCAGTGCACCGGCAAGGGCTACGGTTTTGTCCTGCACGGCCTGTGGCCGCAATACGCCAAGGGTGGCTGGCCCGAGTCCTGCCCACCCCTGACCCAGCTCAATGCCCAGGAACGGGCCAAGGGCCTGACCCTGTTTCCCACCGCCAAGCTGATGAATCATGAATGGAGCAAGCACGGCACCTGCAGCGGCCTGGGGGCCATGGGGTACCTGGATGCCGCGGACAAGGCCCTGGCCAGGGTACAGATTCCCGAGGCGCTGCAGCCTTCGACCACGGTGCGCTATTTCGAGGCCAGCCAGATTGCCCAGCAGTTTCGCCAGAGCAACCCGGGGATCGCCGAGAACGGCATCGCCATTCTGTGCAGCGGCCCCGAGCTGTCCGAAGTTCGTGTTTGCCTGACCAAGGACCTGGAGTTCGGCGCCTGCGGCAAAGGCGTGAAGAACCAGTGCCGTGCCGGGCAGATCCGCATTCCGCCCATCCGCTGAAGGCACCTGCAAGAACCCCACCGATGTCGCATCGCTGTAGGAGCTGGCTTGCCGGCGAAAGCCTACCTGGGGCGGGTGCAAGCCGTGGCGGCTTCTTCGCCGGCAAGCCCGCTCCTACAGGGTGCGGAGCAGGGTTTGCAGGGCGGCGCTGCAATCGTGCATCGGTGCTCGCAACTGCGTTCCGATCAACCCCTGGTGGGCCAGCAGTGCCTTGACCGGCGCCGGGTTGGGTTCGGCGAACAGTGCCTTGATCAGCGGCACCAGTTGCATGAAGGTGCTCCGGGCCGCGTCCAGTTGCTGTGCCCGGACCTGTTGCAGCAAGGCGACGAACCGTTGCGGGTGGATATGCGCCGAGGCCGCAATGGCCCCATGGGCGCCCAGGCACAAGGCGTTGAACAGTTGCAGGTCCTCGCCGCACAGCACTTCGATCTGCCCGCAGGCCAGTAGCGCCAGGGTCTTTTCCAGGTTGCCGCCACAGTCCTTGACCGCCGCGATCCGTGGATGGGCCACGATGTTCAGCAAAGTAGCGGTGTCCAGGCTCACCCCGGTGCGGTAGGGAATGTCGTAGACAATCAGCGGCACGCTGGAGGCGTCGGCCACGGTGGCGAAGAAGCTCTCCAGGGCTGCTTGCGACGGCCGGATGTAGTAGGGCGCGGGCACCAGCAAGGCGGCCACCGCACGCTCGAGGATCTGTTCCTGCAGGCTCAGCAGCGACTTCAGGTTATTGCCCGCCAGCCCCATGATCACCTTCCCGGCGGGGGCTCGCTCCAGCACCGCATCGAGCACCGCCAACTGCTCGTCCTTGTCCAGGGCCGCGGCCTCGCCGGTAGTGCCGCAAACCACCAGCCCGGCTACGCCGCTTTCCAGCAGGTGAGTGGTCAAGCGCCCCAGGGCGGCGAAATCGACGGCACCGTCGATGAAAGGGGTGACGATAGGGACCCAGATACCTTGAAACGATGACATGCGTGTTCTCCTGATGGTTGACCGTCGGGTCGTCGTCAGAAGAGTAGAAGGGCGGTAAGCAGGGGGAGGGTGTCCGTAGCGCTTGAGGTCCTGTCAGCTCATCTGACGGGACACAGCGCCCCGGTCACATGAGCGACTGTTTCTTCGATTTAGAGCTGCAGGCCACGCGCGCCTCGACCTTGGCCGACAGGCCAATGGTGCGAAGGATGAAGGGCGTGGCTGGGGACATGGTCGCTGCAGGCTCAAGAATCAGGCGCCCAGTTTTAAAAGCCGGCGATCGCTTTGTCAATCCTCGAATCCGTTGAGTCCGCCGCGCAGGCTGCCAGGGTGCCTGCCCTGAGGGTCAGCCCGGGCATGGGTTGTCCGGCGCGCTGATGCGGTACAGCAGGCTCGGCGCCTGGCCGGGAAAATCATCCAGTTCGCCTTCCAGGCTCAGCCCCAGGCGCTCCAGGGCGCGCCGCGAGGGCAGGTTGTCGGGGCGCACCAGGCCGGTGACCCGCGGTGCATGCAGTTCGCTGAAGGCCAGGTGCAGGGCGGCCCGGGCCATTTCCGCGGCATAGCCCTGGCCCCAGGCCTCGGGGCGCAAGCGAAAGTACAGGTTCAGCCCCGGCTCGTGGCCGAAGAAGCCCTGCATGATCCCGCCGAAGCCGATCAGCCGTTGCGGGTCGCTGCGCAGGGCGATGGCCCAGTAGCCGAAACCGTGCTGCTGCCAGTGTTCGATCCAGCCGTGCAGCTTGTCGGCGCAGGCGGCAGCGTTGATCGGGCCGTTGGGGTTGAAGCGGTTGGTCTGCGGGTCGCCATGGATGGCACAGGCCTGGGGCAGGTCGTCCAGGGTCGGGGCGCGCAGTAGCAGGCGGGCAGTTTCTTGGCAGGAGGCAGGCATTGGCGCGGCTCTATGGCTTAGGGACCTGGAGAAGGTAGGTGATGGGCCATCGGTTCTCAACCAGGGGCGGCCGGGGCATTGCTTGCCAGGCTAAGTATTGATCCAGGTCAAGAGTGTTGAATCTAGTTCCGTTGCCAGGGAAGTTATTTCCCTGGAGGCAATAGCGCGATTAAAAGTGCTATCTAAACTCGATTCGGTCGGGCGCTGGGCAGTTGTTGTAGTGGATTGCTCATCAGGCTCGGGAAAGTTCTGCAGGTACGCAGAAGAAGTCTTCGGGTAATCGCAGGATGCGCCAGTTGCTGTTTGATCATGACGAGCAATTACCAGACTTCCTGCGAGGTTTTTCAAATGAAAAACAATCTCCCGGTGACTCAGCGTGAACGGGTGTTTCCTGCCGAACAACGGCTTATTTCCGCCACCGATACCCATGGCAAGATCACTTACTGCAATGACGAGTTCGTTGCGGTCAGCGGTTTCAGCCGCGAACAGCTGATTGGCAGCCCGCACAACATCGTGCGCCATCCGGACATGCCCGAAGCGGTGTTCGGCCATATGTGGTCCTACCTCAAGGACGGCAAGAGCTGGATGGGTATCGTCAAGAACCGTTGCCAGAACGGTGATCATTACTGGGTCAACGCCTATGTCACACCGATATTCAGCCAGGGCGTGATTGCCGGCTACGAATCGGTGCGGGTCAAGCCCGAGCGCCAGCAGGTGGAGCGCGCCGCCGCCCTGTACTCGCACCTGCGCAGCACCCGCCTGGCCACGCCCTGGCGCCATCGGCTGCTGGGCGCCGGGGTGTTTGTGCTGCCGCCGCTGCTGGCGGTACTGGCCAGCGCCATGGCCGGCTGGCTGGCCGGGCCCTGGGCCGGGCTGGGAGTGGCGCTGCTCGGGCTCTTTGCCGTGCAGGCCCACGGCGCCTACCGCACCGGGCAGTTGCTGGGGCGCATCAGCGCGGTGTCCCTGGGCAGTTTCGACAGCGAGCTGATTGCCCGCACCTATACCGATGAGCGAGGCCCGGTGGCACGCCTGCAGATGATCCTGATCAGCGAGGCGGCGAAGATCCGTACCGCCCTCAGCCGCCTGGGGGACTACGCCAACCAGGCGGCGTCACTGGCTTCCACCAGCCAGAACCTGTCGCGCCAGGCCGAGTCGGCCCTGGGCAAGCAGCGCGACGAAGCCGACATGGCGGCCACGGCGATGAACCAGATGGCTTCGTCGATCGCCGAGGTTTCGGTGCACATCCATGACACCGCCGCCGCGGCCGACCAGGTCAACGAGCTGACCCAGGTGGGCTCCAAGGAGGCGCGCCGTTCCCGGGTGGTGATCGAGAAACTGGCGGATACGGTGGATGCGGTCAGCCAGTCGGTGGAAGGCCTGGCGCAGGAAACCCAGTCGATCCAGGTGGCGGCGAACATGATCCATTCGATCGCTGAGCAGACCAACCTGCTGGCCTTGAACGCAGCCATCGAGGCGGCGAGGGCCGGCGAGCAGGGCCGGGGGTTCGCCGTGGTCGCCGATGAGGTGCGGGCCCTGGCGTCGAAGACCCGGGAATCGACCCAGAGCATCCAGCGCATCATCCAGAGCCTGCAGCAGGTGGCGGGCCAGGCCGTGGAAGTGGCGCGCCAGGGCAGCGTGGAGGCGCGCTCCGGGGTGGCCCAGGTAGTCAGCACCCAGCAGGCGCTGGACGGCATCAACTCGGCGGTGGAGCGCATTCACCAGATGAGCCAGCAGATGGCCGCGGCGTCGGAGCAGCAGGCCCATGTGGCCGAGGAAATCTCCGAGCAGATCAGCAATATCGCCCGGGTCTCGGACCAGAATGCCGATATTGCCGTGCACTCCTGCAGCATTGGTGGCGACCTTGAGTCCACCGCCCATGAACTCAATGCACTGGTGACCCGATTCAATAGTTGATTGCCGGGCGCGATCCACAAGTTCGTCGCGGCCTGCGCGGTGTCACGACAGCCCGCCACCGGCAGGGTAGTTTTGTTCAATACCGCCTCACCCCGGCCTCGTAGTCTGTGCGGCTCCAACCCATAGAGACAAAGAGGCAAGTGATGAGCGTAGTGTTTTCCATGGCGGCCTTTGCCCTGGCGGCCTCCATTACCCCGGGGCCGGTGAACATCGTCGCACTGGGCAGCGGTGCGCGGTTCGGCTTCCGGGCCAGCCTGCGCCATGTGGCCGGGGCCACCCTGGGGTTTGTCCTGTTGCTGGTGCTGGTCGGCCTGGGGCTGCACGAACTGCTGCGCCAGTGGCCGGCCCTGACCCAGGGCATTCGCCTGTCCGGCGTGGCCTTCCTGCTGTACATGGCCTGGAAGCTGGCCCGGGACGATGGCCGGCTGGATACCGAGGGCCAGCCTCGGGCGCCGTCGGCCTGGTATGGCGCCCTGATGCAGTGGCTCAACCCCAAGGCCTGGCTGGCTTGCGTGGCCGGCATGGGGGCCTTCGCCGCCGATGGCGAGGCGCGGCTGGTGTGGCTGTTCGCGGCGGTGTACCTGGTCATCTGCTACCTGTCGGTGGCCTGTTGGGCCTATGCCGGCAGTTTTTTGCGCCATTACCTGGGCAACCCGGCGGGCATGCGCCTGTTCAACCGGGCCATGGCCGCCTTGCTGGCAGTCAGCGCGGCCTGCCTGCTGCTTTGAATGCAGCTGGGCGTCAGTGGGCCTGGGGTTCGCCGCGCCTGGCCCGTCGCGGCCCCTGGTACTGGCCCGGGGTGGCCCCCAGATGCTGCTTGAACGCGCGCTGCAAGTGCGCCTGATCGGCGAAGCCCGCGGCCTGCGCCACCTCGGCGATCGGCGCGCCCTGGCGTAGGCGGGCCTGGGCGAACTGCACCCGCCGGTTGACCAGGTAGGCATGGGGCGCCATGCCGTACTGCTGCTTGAAGGCGCGGATCAGGTAGGAGGCCGAAAGCTGCGCAGCCTGGCAGATCTGTTCCAGGTCCAGGGGCTCGGTACAGTGCTGGCGGATGAACTGCGCGGCCCGCTCAAGCTTGTGGTTGTTCTCCCGGGGTAGGGCCTTGGCCGGGTTCAGGCGCTGTTGCAGCTCGCTGAAGAACGCCACCACGCAGCTGTGCTTGTGCAGCGTCTCCGCCTGTGGGTCCACGAGGGCGTGGTACAGCTGCTCGAGGTCGGCGAAGAGTTGCGGGTCGTCGCTGCTGGTTTCCTCGAAGGGCTGGAACTGCAACTCGGGGCTCACGCCCAGTTCATGTTGCAGGCGGGTCAGCCAGGGCGTGTCGACGTACAGCATGCGGTACGACCAGGGCTGGTCGTCGATGGGGTTGCAGGCGTGGACCACCCCGGGGTTCATCAGCACCACGGTGCCGGCGCCCACCTGCCTTTGCGTCTGCTCGCTGACGTAGGTACTGACCCCTGCGGTGATGCAGCCGATGGAGAACTGCTCATGGGCATGAGCGCAATAGCAGACCTTGCGCCCGTCGGCGATGGAGCGGGCCTCGATGAAGGGCAGGGCCGCATCGCGCCAGAAGAGGGGGGCGTCTGCAGAGGGCGGGGCGGTTTTCGTCAAGGCCATATCCATCGCTCAAGGACCGGCCACGAGTGTATTAGCTTCGCGCGTCGAAGGCGCGTTGCAGCGTCGCGATATCGAGTTTTTTCATCCCCAGCAGGGCCTGCATCACTCGCTCGGAACGGGCCGGGTCGGGGTCGCACATCATCTGCGCGAGCGTCTGCGGCACGATCTGCCAGGACAGCCCGAAGCGGTCCTTGAGCCAGCCGCATTGCTGGGCCTGTTTCGGGCCGCCAAACCCCAGGGCATTCCAGTAGTGGTCGAGTTCGGCCTGGGTGCGGCAGTGCACTTGCAGCGACACCGCTTCGTTGAAGGTAAACGCCGGGCCGCCGTTGAGGGCACTGAAGCCCTGGCCGTCAAGCTCGAACGCCACGTTCATCACCGAGCCTTCGGCGCGGCCATGGAACTCGAAGCCGGCCTTGCCGTAGTGACTGACGTGGGTGATGCGCGAGTGCTCGAAGATCGAGCAGTAGAACTGTGCGGCCTCGTGGGCCTGATGGTCGAACCACAGGCACGGGGTGATGGTCTGGATGCGTTGCATGGGGGCGCTCCTCTGCGGGTTGAGCACGCTCGCACAAGCGTAGTCAACCCGCAGCCGGAGCGGGCTACCGTGGATCGGCGCGGGGCTAGAAGTCCCAGCGGGTGGCCAGTTGCAGGCTGCGCGGCTCGCCGTAGAAGCCGGTGCTGAAGTTGCCGATACCGGTGTAGTACTTCTTGTCGAAGAGGTTCTTCACGTTCAGGGTCGAGCTCAGGTGCTGGCTGAACTGGTAGCGGGCCATGGCATCCACCAGGAAGTAGCCGTCCTGGGTGATGCGCGAGTCATGCCCGCCATTGACCGTATCGCTCGGGTCGGGCTGGTACACCTTGCCGAAGAACTGGCTCTGCCAGTTGACCCCGCCGCCCACCGTCAGGCGGTCCCAGGCGCCGGGCAGGCGATAGGTGCTGAACAGCCGCGCCACCTGCTGCGGTTCGGTGCTCTGCAGCACCGAGCCGTAGACGTAGTCGTGATTGGCGTCGCGGGTGTGGTTGTAGCTGTAGCCGGCCGACAGGTTCCAGCCTTCGCTAAGCTCGCCAGCCACCTCCACCTCGAAACCCTTGGTGGTCGCGCCTTTGGTCGGACGGTAGATGGCGTCGATGCCCCAGCCGTCCACCAGTTGCGCGACGTTGTCCTGCTCGGTGTGGAACACCGCGAAGCTGGCGTTGACCCGGCCATCCAGGTACTCGGCCTTGATCCCGGCTTCGTAGCTGTCGCCCTGCACCGGGTCGAGGATCTTGCCGTCGACGTCCTTGCTCATCTGCGGCTGGTAGATGCTGGTGTAGCTGGTGTACAGCGAGTAGCTGTCGTTGAGGTCGTAGACCAGCCCGGCATAGGGGGTGACCACGCCGGTCTGCTGGTAGCGCTGGCGTGCGTCGGGGCTGCTGGGGTCGAGGTAGCGGGTGTTGTCGATGCCCTTGAAGTCGCTGACCCGGGTGCCGAGGATCACCGCCAGGTCGTCGGTGGGCTTGAGGCGGGTGGCCAGGTAGGCGCCGGTCTGGCGCTGGAGGATGTCGTTGTCGCCGATCTTCGGGATGTCCGGCTTGGCGAACTCGCCGCGCCAGTCGTAGATGCTGCCGCCCACTGGCGGGTACACCGAACCGTGGACCGGGATGTCCTGTCTGGCGTTCATCAGCATGAAGCCGGCGATCAGCTCGTGCTCGCGGCCGAACAGGCTGAAGGGGCCGTGCAGGTTGATGTCGAGGTTGTCCTGGCGCTGGTCGCCCTTGAACTTGCCCATGTACATGAACATGCCGTCGCCGCTGGCCTGGTCCGGGTTGCCGCCGCTGGCCGAGCCCAGCAGGGTGTCGTGCTGGCGGCGCAGGTGGTCGTAGCTGACCTTCAGGGTCCAGTCATTGGCCAGTTGCTGTTCCAGGGAGGTGAACAGGGTCTGGTTCTTGAAGTCGCGGCGGCTCCAGTCGGTGGCCGGGTTGAACGAGCGGGAGAAGTGGGTCCGCGAGCCGTTGCTGAAGTACATCGGGAAGCCGGTCCAGGTGGCGCCCCGGGAGCGGGTGTTCTGCTGGTCCAGGCCGAGGGTCAGCAGAGTGTCGGGGGTCAGGTCGGCCTCCAGCACGCCGTAGGCGATGTCCTTGGTGTTCTGGTAGTGGTCGAGGTAGGAGCTGCGGTCCTGGTAGACCCCGACAAAGCGCCCGCGCAGGTTGCCGGTTTCGGTCAGCGGGCCGGAAATGTCCCCTTCGCTGCGGTAGTTGTCCCAGGAACCGACGGTGCCGGTGACCGAGGCCTTGAACTCTTTGGTCGGCCGCTTGCGGATCAGGTTGACGGTAGCCGACGGGTCACCGGAGCCGGTCATCAGGCCGGTGGCGCCCTTGATGATTTCCACCCGGTCGAAGGTCGCCATGTCGGTGCTGGTGGTGCCGTAGTCGTAGACCCCGTCGTAGGTGGCGTTGACCCCGTCGTACTGGAAATTGGTGATGGGCAAGCCGCGGCTGGAGAACTCCCAGCGCTCGCTGTCGTAGTTCTGCACGCTGACCCCGGGGGCCCGGCGCAGGGTGTCGGCGATGCTGGTGGCGCCCTGGTCGTCCATCTGTTGGCGGGTGATCACCGTCACCGTTTGCGGGGTTTCGCGCAGCGACAGGTTGAGGCCGGTGGCCGAGGCGCTGGCCCCGGTGGTGTAGCTCTGGCTGCCTTCGGTGACGCTGCCCAGGCCCTGGGCAGAAATCTGCGTGGTGCCCAGTTGCAGCGGGCCGCTGGTGGCGGGAAGTGCCTTGAGCACATAGCCGCCGCTGACCGCCTGGGCTTGCAGCCCGGAGTTCGCCAGCAGCAGTTGCAGGGCCTCTGCGACGCTGTAGCGGCCGTTCAGGCCGGGGCTCTGCTTGCCGGCAGCCAGGTCGTTGTGCCCGGCAATGAACACCGCGCTCTGCTCGGCGAAGCGGTTGAGCACCGTGACCAGCGGCCCGGGGCCGATGCTGTAGCTGCGCCGTTCAGCCTGGGGCTGGTTCTGGCCCGCATCGGCAGCGGCGTGGGCCCAGGGCGCGGCGCCGCACAGCAGTGCGGTGCACAGGGGCAGGGTATGAAAGGGCAGGCGCGAACGACGGGGTGATGGCATGGGGTTCCCTTGTGGGTCGGCAATGTGAGGACTGTTACCGGGTTAACCGAAGGGCGTCGGAAAAAGGGAACCTGCCAGGTGAAAAAAGTTTTCCGGCTTCAGGTACGTGGCTCCAGGGTCACCCACCAGGACGCCAGGCGCTTGACCCGCACCGGCAACGCCGCTTCCAGCAGGGCCAGGGCCTGGTCGGAGTCGTGCAAGGGGAAAGAGCCCATCACCGGCAGTTGGGCGATGGCCGGGTCGCAACCCAGGTGGCCGTTGCGATAGCGCCCCAGTTCCTCCAGCAGTTGCTCCAGGGGCAGGTTGTCGGCCAGCAGCAGGCCGTGGCTCCAGGCTTCGCGGGCGGCACTGGCGACCTGCAGCGGCCCCAGGGTGCGGCCATCGAAGCGCAGCTGCTGGCCGGCATTCACCACCTGCAAGCCACTGGCGCTGCGTACCTCCACCGCGCCGGCGTAGACGTTGAGCAGGCTGTCGCTGGCGCCGCAGCGCACGCTGAAGCGCGTGCCCAGGGCACGCAGGCGGCCGTGTTCGGTCTGCACCAGGAATGGCCGGCGCGGGTCCTTGGCGGTGTCGATGAGGATTTCCCCCAGGTGCAACGCCAGCAGCCGCTGCTCGGTGCTGTAGCGCACATCCACCGCGCTCAGGGCATTGAGCCACAGGCGCGTACCGTCGCTGAGCAGCGTGTCGCGGACTTCCCCGGTGCCGGTGGCGTAGTCGGCACGCCAGCGGCTCAGGGCCTGGGGCAACGGGCTGTTGCGCCAGGTGCCCCAGCCCAGGCCAGCCAGCAGCAGTGCACCGAGTACCTGGCGCCGTGCCAGGGCCGGACGTCGGGCGGCGCTCAGGGCGCGGCTGGCGGATGGGCGGGTGTTGGCCTCCTGCAATGGCAGCAGGCGCTGGCTGACCCGCTCGACATAGCTCCAGGCCTGGCGGTGTTCCGCGCTCTGCTCGAACCAGTCCTGCCACTGGCGACGCTGTTCGTCGCTGCTGCCCTGGTCCTGCAGTTGCACGTACCAGTGCGCGGCCTGTTGCAGGCAGGCATGGCTGAGCCGGCCGCCGGGTCGAGGGTCCATGGTTCAGTCCACCAGCAGGCCGTCGAGTTCGGCCTCCAGCAGTGCGCAATGCAGCAGGGCCTGGGCCAGGTACTTCTTCACCATGCGCTCCGATACCCCCAGCTCATCGGCGATGGCCTGGTAGGGCCGGCCGTGCAGTTGAGCGAGGATGAAGGCCGTGCGCACCTTGGCCGGCAGGCGGCTGAGCATGGCGTCCACTTCGTACAGGGTCTCGACAATGATTGCCTGCTGCTCCGCCGAGGGTTGCACCGCCTGCGGGCGTGCAGCCAGCGCCTGCAGCCAGGCCTGCTCCAGTTGCCGGCGCCGCCAGTGGTCGATGCACAAGCCCCGGGCCACGGTGGCCAGGTAGGAACGCTGGTGGACCTCGTCAAGCAGCACCGGCGGGCGCTTGAGCACCCGGACAAAGATGTCGTGGGCCAGGTCGGCGGCGTCCCAGGCGTGATTCAGGCGCCGGCGCAACAACTCGTAGAGCCAGCGGTGATGGGCGTCGTAGAGGCTGTGGACCGAGTCCGGGCTGGCGAGAGGCGTGGAGGGCAAGGAGGCGTGTCCGCTGGCGTTCTGGTTGTAAATGGGAATTGATCGCGATTAAAGCAAAAGCCATCGGCCCCTGCAAACGATATCGCCGCGCCCTGGCGCAATCGACCGTGCTTGAGCGGGTGGCCGCGCAGGCAGTCAAGCCTGGCGTGAACAGGACGATAAAAGACTGGGATCGGGGCCATTCAGTGCTTGCTGAATGGGGTTTCTTCAGTGGTATCTTCGCCGGTATTCGCTTGTCATGGCCTGGCGCTGCATTGCGTATCCATGGGGCGGGCGGCAACGTCCGGGGGGTATCGGACGCGCAGCGGCAAAGGGGCGGGGCTTATGCGAAACGTGGGGTTCAAGCTGTTTTTCACCCATCGTCTGGCACTCCTGGCGGGTGCCGAGTCATTACGCTCGATCCGCGAAGGCCTGTTGTGGCTGCTGCCATGCCTGCTGGTCTCGGCGCTGCTGCTGATCCTCGGCCAGTGCGCCCAGGCGTTGGGTGCGCCGCCAGCATTGGTGGAGCTGCTGACCGGCCTGCACAACCGCATCAGTTCGATCATTCCCCTGCTGGTGGCGGCGTCCATCGGCTACATGCTGGCAATCAAATACCGCCTGCCCCAACTGCCGGTGGCCTTCCTCTGCCTGTCCCATGTGGTGATCGCCATCTACCTGCTGCGCGACTACCCGCGGGCGGCGGCGACCTTCGTGCTGTTCATCGCCATCGCCTCGCCCCTGGTCAATGTGCCGCTGATGGCCCGGCTGCACCGCCAGCGCTGGACCCGGCTGGTGGACGAGGGGCTGGTGGGGCACAACCTCAAGGGCACCATCAACATGGTGCTGCCGGGGATGGTGACCTCTTTGGTGCTGGTCTGCGTGTTGCAACTGCTGCTGCAGTTCCATGATTTTGCCTACGTCGAGCGGCCGATCGATATCGACGACCTGGACAACCCCTACCTCAACGCGATCTTCCTGACCTCGACCAATTCGCTGCTGTGGTTCTTCGGCATTCATGGCGCCCATGCCATGCAGCCGCTGATGGATGTGATGGACCAGGCCGTGACGCTCAACGCCGCGGATCAGGCCGCTGGCCGGCCATTGCGCTATGCCTTGAACAGCGGCTTGCTGGGCTGTTTTGCCTTCATTGGCGGCTCTGGCGGTTCCCTGGCACTGGTGCTGGCGATCCTCGGCTTCTCGCGCAACCGCTCCATGCGTCTACTGGCCTTGGCGAGCCTGGCGCTGTCGCTGTTCAACGTCAACGAACTGCTGTTGTTCGGTGTGCCGATCATCCTCAACCCGCGCCTGCTGGTACCGTTCATGCTGGTGCCGATGGTCAATGCCTGCCTGGCGCTGCTGGTGGTGCAACTGGGGTGGGTGAGCCCGGCGCTGGTGAGCCTGCCCTTTACCTCGCCGGTGCTGCTCAATGCCTACCTCAGCACCCAGGGCGACTGGGGCGCGGTGCTGCTGCAAGGGCTGCTGCTGGGGGTCGGCATCCTGATCTACATGCCCTATGTGCGCAGTATCCAGCGCCAGGGCGAGCAAAGTGCCCAGGTCTACCTGAAAACCTTCGACACCACCTTCCATGGCCTGGAGGAGCGGGGCCGGCTGTTCGAGCTGGACCCGATGGTGGCGTCCTATCAGCAGGCCGCCCAGCAGTCCTTGCAACTGGCCCGTATCCAGCAGTTGAGCGACTACGACTTCCACCTGGAGTATCAGCCCCAGGTGATCAAGGACAGCGGCTTGTGCAGCGGTTGCGAAGCGCTGATCCGCGCCCGTGACCGCGAGGGCAAGGTGCAGTCGCCCTGGGAACTGCTGCAGTGGCTGGGCCAGGCCAAGCTGATGCCCGAGGTGGATTTCTGGGTGGCGTCCCAGGCGGTGCGCCAGCACCTGGCGTGGCGCAAGGTCGGCTTCGAGCTGCCCATCACCATCAATATCTCCAGCGCCACCCTGGCTTCCCGGGAACATGGCCAGCGCCTGCTGGAGATTCTGGCCCGGGCCCAGGGCCAGGTGTCGGTGGAGATTACCGAGGATGCCCTGGTGGGCGATGCGCTGCTGACCCAGCAATGGATCGGCAAGCTCCATGCGCTGGGCGCCCGGGTCTATATCGATGACTTCGGCACCGGCTTTTCCGCCCTGAGCTACCTGCACCAGTTCCCGGTGGACGGGATCAAGATCGACCGCAGCTTTGTCCTCGCCCAGCGTGAACCCAAGGGCGCCCAGGTGTTGAACGGCCTGCTGCGTTTTTGCGAAACCCTCAAGCTCAAAGTGGTGGTGGAAGGGGTGGAAACCCGCGAGCAGCTGGATTTCCTGCAATCGAGTGCCGAGCTGACCATCCAGGGCTGGTACTACAGCAAATCCCTGCCCGGGGAGCAGATCCCCGGTTTTGTCAGCCAGCGCGCGCGGGACGCCCAGGCACTGAAGGCCGATTGACCCCGGGGCTCAAGCCCCGGCGCGGAAGGCCGGGTGCGCCGGGCGGCGCAGCGCCTGCCACGCCCTGGCCTGGGGCCAGTCGGTGGCGCTCAGCCACAGCCCCTGGTGTTCACGCAAGGGTTCGGCGGGCAGGCGCAACAGGTCCTCCAGTGCCCACTCCAGGCTGTGGCCCGGATCGGGATCCTCCGCCGCCTGCCAATCCCGCTCGAACAGCAGCAGCCCCAGGCCCCGGGCATCGAAGTGCTGGAACAGCGGGCGGTGGCGCAGCCAGTCGGGGGCGATGCGCAGGCTGCGTTCCTGCACATCGAGCAGCAGCAATTGCCAGACGCGGTAGCCCTGCTGCGGGTCGCCGGCGCCGAGCCGGAGCCGGGTCAAGGCCAGGTAGCGGGCGTCGGTGGACCAGATCAGCGACGGGGCCAGATCGCCTACTGCACAGCCGGAGGCGGTGAGCAGGTGGCCGCCGAGCCGCGGGCTGGTTTCCCGCAGCCAGCTGTCGGCGTACTCGGTTTCGCTGCCAAACAGCCACGCGGCGTCGCGGCCATCGGGGGCAGGCTGGATAAAGTCACCCTCGGCGACCGCGGCCTGAGGCCGATCCACCAGGCGCCAGGGCGCCAGGGCGCCACGGGCTGCAATTGGTCATCGATCACCAGCCAGTCCTGGCGCTCATAGCAGGGTTGCGAGGCCGGGCCTTCGGTGCAGAATGCCGCGGCGTGTTCAGGTGCGGGCGCCGGCCGGTTGAAGCGTTGCAACGGGCTGCTGGCGTGGTCCGGGTCGAGGCGCCCGACCAGCACGGCCAGGCTCAGGCGGCCCTGGCGAAAGTCCAGCAGGCGCGCCGCCAGCAGTGCCGGGCTGTAGATCAGGCGCTGCTGTTGCAGGTCCGCCACCACCACCTGGGGGGCCAGATCCAGGGTCTCGCTCCAGGGCAGCAGGGCCAGGTAGCGCTGGCAATCGGAAACCCGATGGTCCAGCAACCAGCACCCGGGCAGTTGCCAGGTGCCGATCTGGCATCGGTAGGCACCCAGGCCCCGGGGGTTGTCCGTCAGCCAGCTGAACAGCGCGCGCTGCTCGCCCAGCAGGGGCTGGGACTGGATCCGGCTTTCGCCCCGGGCCCCGCTGCCGTCCAGGGGCTGCAGCAACTGGGTGCGGGTCAGCGGCAGTGGCGCCACTTGCAGGCAGCCTTGCCGGTCATGGCCGACGCCGGTTTCGCTGTCGCTGTGGGTACTGTGCAAGCGATAGCCGTAGCGCCCCTGGTCCGCCTCGGCCAGGTCCAGGTATGCGCTGTAGCCCAGCCAGTGGCGGTCCAGGCTGAGCAGCGGGCCAGGGTAGAAGGATGGTTCTGCATGGCTGGCGACCCAGGGCGCGGGCAATGCCCGCCAGCCCTTGTCGGCCTGCCACAGCCAGCAGCACGCGGCCTCAGGCTGCGCCTGCTCGTGGGCGATGCAGGCCAGGGCCCGGCCGTCGTCGCGCCAGATGCGGGGTGCGTCCGCCCGCAGCAGCAAGCCGCTGGGCTGGCCGTCGATACTTATGCGATAGGGCGGCGTGCGCAGGGGTTCCAGGGGTTGCTCCAGGGCCCTGAGGCTGGCCGGCAGCGCCAGGCTGGCGTGCAGCCGGTGGCTGCCGTGGGGTGCGCTTTCTTCGAAATCCTGGCGAGCCAGGGCCTCCAGCCACTGGCCCGGCTCCAGCCAGAGATCGGCTACCGCTACCAGTTCGACGCATTCGGCCTCCTGCAGCAGGCTGTTCAGGCTGGCCTGGTGCTGGCCGTTGTCTACCAGCGGGCTGTGGCGGCCGCTGAGGGTGTCGGCGCTGAAGGCATCCAGCTCCCAGAAGTGTTCCCGGTTGCAGCGGTACAGGCGGCGCTGTTCACGGTCGAGGATGGCCAGCCCCCAGTGTTGCCTGGAAGGCAGCGGCGCGGCGAAGTAGCGCCCGTCACTGGAAAACCGCGCCGAGGACCCCAGCCCTTGCAGCAGCACCCCATCGGGGAACAGGTAGTCGCAATAGGTGGGCCCGCCCATGGCGATCTCGCCGTGATTGAACACCCGGATCGGCTGGCCTTCCGGGGTCTGTTGCGGCTCGTTGCCGCCCCAGGCGCTGATCGGTGTGGGGTTCGGCTGCACCAGCCCCAGGCGGCGCTCCAGGTGGCTGACCGCTGCCAGCCCGGCAAAGATGCTGGTGACGGCGGCGGCGATATCCCAGTAGGCCGGCAGGGCCCGGCCCAGGCTGAAGCCCAGGCCGAACGCGGCGCTGATCATCAGCCGCGCCAGGCCGCGGGCGGTTTTAGGCCAGCCCAGGCGCGCCGCCAGGGTCATCGCCGCTGCGCAGCCGAGCAACACCCCCAGGGCCGCCGGGGGCGGCAGCAGGGTGACGAAGAAGATCGGGATGAGCAGGGCGGCCAACTGCCAGAGCAACTCCAGCAACAGGCGTGACAGGCTCTTTTCGGATGCGGGGGAGGAAGCTTCGGGCATCGGCGACATCCTTGTATGGGAGCGAGCGAGCTCGCGATGGGCGTCAACGATAACGCGGGTCTACAGGAAGTGCGCGGCGTTTTCCGATGCATCGCGAGCAAGCTCGCTCCTGCAGAGGGGGGATTGGCTCAAGAGGGGCAATCTGCCCTTGCCGGCGAAAAAGGGCAGCGGGGAAAAATGCAGTCATATTGACTGCGTTGGTGGTCTTTATGACTTCTTCTTTATCTGGTCATAAAGACTCTTGAGGTGGCAGGGGCCCGGTTTTACGGGCTCTGCGCGCTGGCATGAAACGTGAAGGGCCAGTCATGCCATTGTGTGTTCGAGGAGTTGTAGAAATGAGCCGTTACTTCGATTCGCCGCTGCATGTACTGCACCTGTCCAATGCGCTGCTGGGGTCGGGCAGCCTGTTGCTGGGCCTGGGGGTGTACGCCGCCTATGTCCATTCCGGGCATTTGCCTATCGCCACCCTGGTGCTGATGCACAGCCTGGTGATTATCGGGCCGACCCTGTTGAAGATCGGTTATGTCATGCGCCTGCTGGCCCAGCGGCGCATGGCCCAGTGCCAGGGGAGGGCTGCCTGTGTCTTTGCCTGAAGCCTGGCACCGCTGGACCGGCCAGCCCCTCTGGAGCCTGGGGTTCCGCCCGTTCTTCCTCGCCGGCGCCGGCTTCGCCTGCCTTGCCCTGGTGGGGTGGGGCCTGTGGCTGCATGGTGCGCTGGCGGGCCTGCAACCGGTGGCCGGGATGCTGGCCTGGCACCGTCACGAAATGCTCTTCGGCTTTGCCGTGGCGATCGTTGCCGGCTTCCTGCTGACGGCGGTGGCCAACTGGACCGGCCGCCCGGGCCTGAGCCGTACGCCGTTGCTGTTGCTGTGGCTGCTGTGGCTGGCGGGGCGCCTGGCCTGGTGGCTGCCGCTGCCGGGCCCGCTGTTCGTTGTGGTGCAACTGGCGTTCATGCCGTTGCTGGCGGCGGTGATCGGGCGCGAGCTGTGGTGCGCCGGCAAGCGCGAGAACTACCCCATGGTCCTGGTACTGGGGCTGCTGGCGCTGTTTCAGGGGCTGACCCTGTGGGGCCTGTTGGAACACCAGGACAGCTGGCAGCGGCGCGGCGAACTGGGTGCCTTGTGGCTGGTGGCGACCCTGATGACGGTGATCGGCGGCCGGGTGATTCCCTTCTTCATCCAGCGCGGGCTGCAACTGCCCCCCCAGGCGCCGACATCGCCCTGGCCGACCCGAGTGTTGCTGGTGGGCAGCCTGCTGGCCGCGTTGTCCATGGCCCTGGGCGGCGGTGACGCTCCCCGCGGGTGGCTGGCGCCGCTGTTCGCCCTGCTGGCGGGGCTGCAAGGCTGGCGCTTGTGGCGCTGGCACCGGCCGGGGCTGTGGAGGGTGCCGTTGCTTTGGTCGCTGTACCTGGCCTACGGGTGGCTGGCCCTGGCAACCCTGGGCATGGCGCTCTGGCACCTGGGCTGGTCGATACCCCAGAGCCTGGTGACCCATGCCCTGGCGGTGGGCGGCCTGGGCGGGCTGGTGCTGGGCATGGTGGCGCGGGTCAGCCTCGGCCACAGTGGCCGGCCCCTGCAGGCTTCGCGGGCCATGGCCGGTGGCTTTGCGCTGCTGTTCCTGGCGGCCTTGTGCCGGGTCCTGCTGGTGCCGTTCAGCAGCCTGGGGCTGGGTCTTTCAGCGCTGCTGGCAGGCCTGGCGTTTGCCGTGTTCGTGGCTGGCTACGGGAGGATTCTGTTGACCCCCCGGTTGTGAGGGCCACCTGTTCACTGGCTCCTGCCGCGCCGCTTTAGATGATAAGCCGTCGTTATTCTGGACTACGCTTGGAATCTTAGCCGCGAATGGAGTCAGCGATGTTGTATCCCAGCAAACCCAACAATGAGGCCTTGAGAATCCAGACCCTGCGGGAGCTGAATGTGCTCGACACCTCACCGGAGGAGCGTTTCGACCGCCTGACCCGGCTGGCCAAGCGTCTGTTCAACGTGCCCATTGCCCTGGTCAGCCTGGTGGATGCCGACCGGCAATGGTTCAAGTCCTGCGTGGGGCTCGACGTCAGCGAAACCTCGCGGGACATTTCCTTCTGTGGCCACGCGATCCTCGGTGACCAGATCCTCACCGTGCCCGACGCCGGCCTGGACGAACGCTTCCACGACAACCCGCTGGTGGTGGGCGCGCCGGGCATCCGCTTCTATGCCGGTTGCCCGCTGACGGTGACCAATGGCAGCAAGCTCGGCACTCTGTGCCTGATCGACATCAAGCCCCGCGACCTGGACGACGAGGATCGGGCACTGCTACGGGACCTGGCGCGCATGGCCGAGCAGGAACTGGCGGCGGTGCAGATGGCCAGCATGGACGAGCTGACCCTGCTGTCCAATCGCCGCGGCTTCGAGGCCCTGGCCCGGCATGCCCTGGGGGTGTGCAAGCGCCTGGAAAAACCGGCGACCCTGCTGTTCTTCGACCTCAACGACTTCAAGCAGATCAATGACACCTACGGCCATGCCGAAGGCGACGGCGCCCTGAAGACCTTCGCCGACGTGCTGCGCATCGCCTTTCGCGAGAGCGACGTGATCGGCCGCCTGGGGGGCGATGAATTCGTGGCCCTGCTGACCGCTGCCGACCATGTCGAGACTTCGGCGATCATGGCGCGCCTGCGGGAGATTCTCGACGAGCGCAATGCCACCTTGAAGCGGGGTTATGAGATCCGCTTCAGCGTCGGCCAGATCGAATACGACGCCGAACGCCATCCCGACATCGAGGCGTTGCTGGCGGACGCCGACAAGGCCATGTACCTGCACAAGCAGGCGAGCAAGCGGGCTCGCTGAGGGTTGCTGCCGCCAAGCCCTGCCCGGTGACGCGGGGCAGGGAAGGGCGTCAGTGGCAGGGCGCTATTGGCCGCGCTCCATCAGCGGTGGGCTATAGCTTTCCTCGATGTCGACCCCGGCCGCCCTGGCCCGGCTTTCAACTTCTGAGCGACGTTGCAGCCGTTCTTTCAAATGGGCAGGGAACAGGGTTCTCCATTGGGCTCTTTGTGCCTCTGCAAAGTCGCGGGTCCAGAACGTGTCCAGGGACATCAGGTTCAGGCTTATCAGGTAGACAGCGCTTTGCAGGGGGGCGCTTTTCGAGTCGTAGCGCAGGGCTCGGACATGCGCAATGTAGTTGCCGTGATAGAGATACCAGTCATAGAACATGTTGTTGCCCAGCCACTGCTCAAGGCTCATCTCATGGTTGGCATCGAACAGCGGGTGGCTGAGTGGCTGGGTACCCAGGAGGCTTTCCTTCCAGTCCAGCTTGTGCAACTCGCCAGCGGCTATTCGGGGGTCGGAAGGGAAGTAGTATTTTTGCCATCCAGCGTTCTTCAACGTCCTGAGAAGGTTATAGACAAGTGCCTTGTTGGCCTTGTGAGTGCTGTTGTCCGGCAGCCCGCGAAGGTCGATGTTCAATTCCTGGATGGTGTTTGAGGTCTTGCCATCAACGGCAATCAGCAGCCCGGCCACCTGATCCAGTTCAAGCGTGCCCTCGGGCTGGGCCAGGCTCAGGTCAAGGAGTGCTCCCTGACGATCCGCCTCATACCAACATAGGTTGACCGCATCCAGGCAGTCGGCGGTAAAGCTCACCGGGCTCTTTTCCAGGAACTCGGCAACCGCTGTGCCCAAGGGGATGTGCAGGCGTGCGACGCTGCTCCGGGCTTTATTCGAGGCGGTATCTTGGGTGTTGTCGCAGCCGGCTAGAAACAGCACGAGCAACAGATAGCACAGCTTCATGTTTGGCCTTTCCAATGAGCAGGAAGGGGCAGGGTGGCGAGGGCGCAAGCCCCTCGCCACCGCCGCAGATCACTCGTCGAGGTTGCCCATGGCGGTGGTGTTGAAACCGCCGTCCACGTACATGATCTCGCCGCTGATGCCCGAGGCCAGGTCCGAGCAGAGGAAGGCGCCGGCGTTGCCGACTTCTTCGATGGTGACGTTGCGCCGCAGCGGGGTTTGCGCCTCGTTGGCCGCCAGCATCTTGCGGAAGTTCTTGATCCCCGAGGCGGCCAGGGTGCGGATCGGGCCGGCGGAAACGGCGTTGACCCGGGTGCCCTCCGGGCCCAGGGAGCCGGCCAGGTAGCGCACGCCGGCTTCCAGGGAGGCCTTGGCCATGCCCATCACGTTGTAGTTGGGCATGGTGCGTTCGGCGCCCAGGTAGGACAGGGTCAGCAGGCTGCCGTTGCGGCCCTTCATCATTTCCCGACCGGCCTTGGCCAGGGCCACGAAGCTGTAGGCGCTGATGTCGTGGGCAATGCGAAAGCCCTCGCGGGTGGTGGCATCGGTGAAGTCGCCTTCGAGCTGGTCGCCAGGGGCGAAGCCCACGGAGTGGACGATGCAGTCCAGGCCGTCCCATTTTTTACCCAGCGCGGTGAAGACCTGGGCGATCTGCTCGTCACTGGCCACATCGCAAGGGAAACACAGCTCGGCGCTGGAGCCCCAGCCTGCGGCGAACTCCTCGACCCGGCCCTTGAGTTTTTCGTTCTGATAAGTGAAGGCCAGCTCGGCGCCTTCACGATGCATGGCGGCAGCGATGCCGGAGGCGATCGACAGCTTGCTGGCGACACCAACGATCAGGACACGCTTCCCAGCGAGAAAACCCATATGTTGCTACTCCTGTTTCAGGTTATTCGGCGCTTGCCGGAGCCAGGAAGGCGGCTTCCAGCAATTGCCGTGTGTAAGGGTGTTGCGGGGCGTCGAAGATGCCCCCGGCGTCCCCCTGTTCCACCACCTGGCCGTGCTTGATCACCATCAACTGGTGGCTCAGGGCCTTGACCACCGCCAGGTCGTGGCTGATGAACAAGTAGGTCAGGTTGTACTTGCTTTGCAGTGTGCGCAGCAGTTCCACCACCTGGCGCTGCACCGTGCGGTCCAGGGCCGAAGTCGGTTCGTCTAGCAGGATCAGCCGCGGCTTGAGCACCAGGGCCCGGGCAATGGCGATGCGCTGGCGCTGCCCGCCGGAGAACTCATGGGGGTAGCGGTGCCGCGTGTCCGGGTCCAGGCCGACCTCCTTGAGGGCTTCGATGATGGCCTGTTCCTGCTCCTGTTCACTGCCTATCTTGTGGATGCGCAGGCCCTCGCCGACGATCTGGCTCACGCTCATGCGCGGGCTGAGGCTGCCGAAAGGGTCCTGGAACACCACCTGCATTTCCCGCCGCAGCGGCCGAACCTGTTGCTGGGTCAGGCTGTCCAGTTGCTGGCCCTCGAAGCGAATGCCGCCCTGGCTGGCAATCAGGCGCAGGATCGCCAGGCCCAGGGTCGACTTGCCCGAGCCGCTTTCCCCAACGATGCCCAGGGTCTGGCCCTGGGGCAGGCTGAAGTGGATGCCGTCCACTGCCTTGACGTGATCCACGGTGCTGCGCAGCAGGCCTTTCTTGATCGGGAACCAGACCTTGAGGTTGTTAACCTCCAGCAGCGGCGGGCCAATCTCGTTGGCCGCCGGCAGGCCGCTGGGTTCTGCGGCCAGCAGTTCCCGGGTGTAGGGATGCTGCGGCGCGCGGAACAGATCTTCGCAGGATGCCTGTTCGACGATGCAGCCCTTCTGCATGACACAGACCCGGTGGGCAATGCGCCGCACCAGGTTCAGGTCGTGGCTGATCAGCAGCAGCGCCATGCCCAGGCGCGCCTGCAGTTCCTTGAGCAGTTCGAGGATCTTCAACTGCACCGTGACATCCAGCGCCGTGGTCGGCTCGTCGGCGATCAGCAGTTCCGGCTCGTTGGCCAGGGCCATGGCGATCATCACCCGTTGCCGCTGGCCGCCGGAAAGCTCGTGGGGCAGGGCCTTGAGACGCTTGTGCGGTTCGGGGATGCCCACCAGCTCCAGCAGTTCCAGGGTGCGCCGGGTGGCGACCTTGCCGGTCAGGCCCTTGTGGATGCCCAGCACTTCGTTGATCTGCTTCTCGATGCTGTGCAGCGGGTTCAGCGAGGTCATGGGCTCCTGGAAGATCATCGCGATGCGGTTGCCGCGGATATGGCGGATGGTCTTCTCTTTCAGGGTCAGCAGGTCGTGCCCGGCATACTGGATGGTGCCGCTGGGGTGGTGCGCCAGAGGGTAGGGCAGCAGCCGCAGGATGGAGTGGGCGGTGACCGATTTGCCCGAGCCGCTTTCGCCCACCAGGGCCAGGGTCTCGCCGCGCTTGATGTCGAAGCTGACGCCTTGCACCACCCGCTGGCGGTGCTCGCCGGTAACGAACTCCACCGCCAGGTCGCGGACTTCGATCAGGTTGTCCTGGGTCATGTCATTTCCTCGGGTCGAAGGCATCGCGGGCGGATTCGCCGATGAACACCAGCAGGCTGAGCATGATCGCCAGCACGGCGAAGGCGCTCATGCCCAGCCAGGGCGCCTGCAGGTTGGACTTGCCCTGGGCCACCAGCTCGCCGAGGGATGGCGCCCCCGGCGGCAGGCCGAAACCGAGGAAGTCCAGGGCGGTGAGGGTGCCGATGGCGCCGGTGAGGATAAAGGGCATGAAGGTCATGGTGGAGACCATGGCGTTGGGCAGGATGTGGCGGAACATGATGGCGCCGTTCTGCATGCCCAGGGCCCGGGCCGCGCGCACGTACTCCAGGTTGCGCCCGCGCAGGAACTCGGCCCGCACCACGTCCACCAGGCTCATCCAGGAGAACAGCAGCATGATCCCCAGCAGCCACCAGAAATTGGGCTGCACGAAGCTGGCGAGGATGATCAGCAGGTAGAGCACCGGCAGGCCGGACCAGATCTCCAGGAAGCGCTGGCCCACCAGGTCCACCCAGCCGCCGTAGAAGCCCTGCAGGGCGCCGGCGATGACGCCGATGATGGAGCTGAGAATGGTCAGGGTCAGGGCGAACAGCACCGACACCCGGAACCCGTAGATGACCCGGGCCAGTACGTCGCGGCCCTGGTCGTCGGTGCCCAGCAGGTTGTCCGCCGAGGGCGGCGCCGGGGCCGGCACCCGCAGGTCGTAGTTGATGCTCTGGTAGCTGAAGGGGATCGGTGCCCAGAGTACCCAGGCATCCTTCTGCGCCAGCAGTTCGCGGATGTAGGGGCTCTTGTAGTTGGCTTCCAGGGGGAATTCGCCGCCGAAGGTGGTTTCCGGGTAGCGCTTGAGGGCCGGGAAGTACCAGCCGCCTTCGTAGTGCACCACCAGCGGCTTGTCGTTGGCGATCAGCTCGGCGCCCAGGCTGAGGACGAACAGCACCAGGAACAGCCACAGCGACCACCAGCCGCGCTTGTTGGCCTTGAAGCGCTCGAAGCGCCGGCGATTGAGGGGGGACAGGTTCATCTCAATGCTCCCGGCTGTCGAAGTCGATGCGAGGGTCGACCAGGGTGTAGGTCAGGTCGCCGATCAGTTTCACCACCAGCCCCAGCAGGGTGAAGATGAACAGGGTGCCGAACACCACCGGGTAGTCGCGGTTGATCGCTGCCTCGAAGCTCATCAGGCCCAGGCCGTCGAGGGAGAAGATCACTTCCACCAGCAGGGAGCCGGTGAAGAAGATGCCGATGAAGGCCGAGGGGAAGCCGGCGATCACCAGCAGCATGGCGTTGCGGAACACATGGCCGTAGAGCACCCGGCGCTGGGTCAGGCCCTTGGCCTTGGCGGTGACCACGTACTGCTTGTTGATCTCGTCGAGGAAGCTGTTCTTGGTCAGCAGGGTCATGGTGGCGAAGTGGCCGATCACCAGGGCGGTGACCGGCAGCGCCAGGTGCCAGAAGTAGTCGAGGATCTTGCCGCCCCAGCTCAGCTGGTCGAAGTCGTTGGAGGTCAGGCCGCGCAGGGGGAACCAGTTGAAATAGCTGCCGCCGGCGAACACCACGATCAGCAGGATGGCGAACAGGAAGGCCGGGATCGCGTAGCCGACGATGATCGCCGAGCTGGTCCAGACATCGAAGTGGCTGCCGTGGCGGGTGGCCTTGGCGATCCCCAGGGGGATCGACACCAGGTACATGATCAGGGTGCTCCACAACCCGAGGGAGATGGACACCGGCATCTTCTCCTTGATCAGGTCCACCACCTTGGCGTCACGGAAGAAGCTGTTGCCGAAATCCAGGGTGGCGTAGTTCTTGATCATGATCCACAAGCGTTCCGGCGCCGACTTGTCGAAGCCGTACATGTGCTCGATTTCCTTGATCAGCGCCGGGTCCAGGCCCTGGGCGCCGCGGTAGCTGGAACCGGCCACCGAGACTTCGGCGCCGCCGCCGGCGATGCGGCTGGTGGCGCCGTCGAAGCCTTCGAGCTTGGCGATCATCTGCTCCACCGGGCCGCCGGGTGCGGCCTGGATGATCACGAAGTTGATCAGCAGGATGCCCAGCAGCGTGGGGATGATCAGCAGCAGGCGGCGAAAGATATAGGCCAGCATGGTCAGTACACCGCTTCGGCCGGGGCCGCCTGGTTGTCCGGGGTCGGTTCAACGGCCGGCTTGGCGCCGGGCTTGATCCACCAGGTGTTGACGCCGATGTCGTACTTGGGCGCGACCTTGGGGTGGCCGATATGGTCCCAGTAGGCCACGCGCCAGGTCTTGATGTGCCAGTTGGGAATCACGTAGTAGCCCCATTGCAGGACCCGGTCCAGGGCCTTGGCGTGGGCCACCAGGCTGGCGCGGGAATCGGCGTTGATCAGGTTTTCCACCAGGCTGTCGATGGCCGGGTCCTTGAGGCCGATGTAGTTGCGGCTGCCGGGCTTGTCGGCGCTGGAGGACATCCAGAACTCGCGTTGCTCGTTACCCGGGGAGTTGGACTGGGGGAAGCTGCCGACGATCATGTCGAAGTCCCGCGAGCGCACCCGGGTGATGTACTGGGACACGTCGACCCGGCGGATCACCAGGTCGATGCCCAGGTCGGCCAGGTTGCGCTTGAACGGCAGCAGTACGCGCTCGAACTCGGTCTGGGCCAGCAGGAACTCGATCACCACCGGCTTGCCCTGGGCGTCGACCATCTTGTCGTCGACGATGCGCCAGCCGGCTTCCTGCAACAGCTGGTAGGCCTGGCGCTGCTGGGCGCGGATCATCCCGCTGCCGTCGCACACCGAAGGGGAGAAGGCCTGGTCGAATACCTGCGGGGGGATCTTGCCCCGCAGCGGTTCGAGGATGGCCAGTTCCTCGGGCCCCGGCAGGCCGCTGGCGGCCATTTCCGAGTTCTCGAAGTAGCTGCGGGTGCGGGTGTAGGCACCGTTGAACAGCTGCTTGTTGCTCCACTCGAAGTCCAGCAGCAGGCTCAGCGCGTGACGCACCCGCACGTCCTGGAACATCGGCCGGCGGGTGTTGAAGACAAAACCCTGCATGCCGGTGGGGTTGCCGTTGGCGATCTGCTCCTTGATCAGGCGGCCCTGGGCCACGGCCGGAATGTTGTACGCGTTGGCCCAGTTCTTCGCGCTCATTTCCAGCCAGTAGTCGAACTGGCCGGCCTTGAGCGCTTCCAGGGCCACGGTGTTGTCGCGGTAGTAGTCGCTGGTGATCACGTCGAAATTGTAGAAGCCGCGGTTGACCGGCAGGTCCTTGGCCCAATAGTCCTTGACCCGCTCGTAGCGGATCGAGCGCCCGGCCTTGACCTCGGTGACCTTGTAAGGGCCGCTGCCCAGGGGAATCTCCAGGTTGCTCTTGGCAAAGTCGCGGCTTTGCCACCAGTGCTTGGGCAGGATCGTCAGCTGGCCGAGGATCAGCGGCAGCTCGCGGTTGTTGGTGTGCTTGAACTTGAACAGCACCCGCTGCGGGTCTTCGGCGATCACCTGGTCGACGTCAGCGTAGTAGCCGCGGTACAGCGGCGAGCCGGCGCTCATCAGGGTCTGGAAGCTGAACACCACGTCTTCGGCGTGGATCGGCTGGCCGTCGTTGAAGCGCGCCTCGGGGCGCAGATAGAAGCGCACCCAGCTGTTGTCCGGGGCCTTCTCGATCTTGCTGGCCACCAGGCCGTACTCGGTGAACGGCTCATCCAGGCTCTGGGCCATCAGGGTGTCGTAGACCAGGCCGATGTTCAGCTCCGGCACGCCCTTGCTGATGAACGGGTTGAGGCTGTCGAAGCTGCCGAAGCCGGCCATGCGGAAGGTGCCGCCCTTGGGCGCGTCGGGATTGACGAAGTCGAAGTGCTGGAAGTTCGCCGGGTATTTCGGCGCTTCGTTGTACAGGGTCACGGCGTGTTGCGGCGCAGCCTGGGCATAGCAGGCGATGGCGCTGAACAACAGGCCGCTGGTGCGCAGGAGCAGGGCACGCAGGGGCATCATTGGGCGTTCTCCATGGACTTCAGCCACCAGGCGCCGAGGCCCAGGGTATAGGGTGGCGTGGTGACGAAGGCGAACCGGTTACGGTAGGCCAGGCGGTGATAGTTGAGGTACCAGTTGGGAATCATGTAGTGCTGCCACAGCAGCACCCGGTCCAGGGCCCGGCCCGCGGCCAGTTGGTCGTCGCGGGTCTGGGCGGCCAGCAGCTGTTCCAGCAGGTGATCGACCACCGGGTTGTTGATGCCTGCGTAGTTCTTGCTGCCCTTGACCGAGACCTGGCTGGAGTGGAAGTACTGCCATTGCTCCAGGCCCGGGCTCAGGGTCTGGTTGAGGGTCATGAGGATCATGTCGTAGTCGAACTGGTCCAGGCGCTGCTTGTATTGCGCCCGGTCCACGGTGCGCAGGCGGGCGTCGATGCCGATGCTCGCGAGGTTCTCCACGTAGGGCTGGATAATCCGTTCCAGGTTGGGATTGACCAGCATCAGCTCGAAGCGCAGCGGCTGCCCGGCACTGTTCTGCAGTCGCTGGCCATTGAGCTTCCAGCCCGCCTCGCCGAGCAGTCCCAGGGCCTTGCGCAGGGTGTCCCGCGGGATGCCGCGGCCGTCGGTGCGCGGCAGGCTGAAGGCCTGGCTGAACAGGCTGGCGGGCAATTGCTCGCGGTAGGGCGAGAGCAGCAGCCATTCATGGCCCTGCGGTACCCCGGTGGCGGAGAACTCGCTGTTGGGGTAGTAGCTCAGGGCGCGCTGGTAGGCGCCGCTGAACAGGGTGCGGTTGGTCCACTCGAAGTCGAACATCATGCCCAGCGCCTCGCGCACCCGCACGTCGGCGAAAGTGGCGCGGCGGGTGTTCATGAACAGGCCCTGGGTCTGGGTCGGGATCTGGTGCGCCACCTGGGCCTTGATCACCTCACCGCGGTTGACCGCCGGGAAGTTGTAGCCGTTGGCCCAGTTCTTGGCCTGGTGCTCGATATAGATGTCGAACTCGCCGGCCTTGAAGGCTTCGAAGGCCACGTCGCTGTCCCGGTAGAACTCCACTTCGACCCGGTCGAAGTTGTTGAAGCCGCGGTTGACTGGCAGGTCCTTGCCCCAGTAGTCCTTGACCCGTTCGAACACCAGTTGGCGCCCGGGCTGTACCTGGGTGATGCGGTACGGGCCGCTGCCCAGGGGCGGGGTGAAGGTAGTGGCCTTGAAGTCGCGATCCTTCCAGTAATGCTGGGGCAGCACCGGCAGTTCGCCCAGGCGCAGGATCAGCAAGGGGTTGCCGGCACGCTTGAACACGAAGCGGATGCGCTGCGGGCCGAGGATATCCACCCGCTGCACTTCCTGCAGGTTGGTGCGGTATTGCGGGTGGCCTTCCTTGAGCAGCAGGCGATAGGAGAACGCCACATCGTAGGCGGTGATCGGCTTGCCATCGTGAAAGCGTGCTTCGGGGCGCAGGTTGAACACCACCCAACTGCGGTCCTCGGCGTATTCCACCGAGCGGGCGATCAGGCCGTAGCTGGAAGTCGGCTCATCACCGGAAGGCGCATACAGGCCGGTGCCCACCATCAAGGGTTCGTTGAGTTCGTTGACCCCGTATTGCAGGAAATTCGGCGTGGCGACCGGGCTGGTGCCCTTGAAGGTGTAGGGGTTGAGGGTGTCGAAGGTGCCAAAGGCCATGACCCGCAAGGTGCCGCCTTTGGGCGCAGCGGGGTTGACCCAATCGAAATGGGTGAACTTTGCCGGGTATTTGAGCGTGCCAAACTGCGCGTAACCGTGACTTTCGGTGATCGTCGCGCTTGCGGGAAAGCTCAAGGCCAGGCTGATGAAGAGCAGGAGCAGGGGACGCATCGAGACAGAGATCCGATCCAGGCGGCTTGGGCTTTGTGCTCCGTACAGTAACAGCTTGTATCAGCAGGAAAAAGCTCGCTGGCGCGCGCTTCGTGCAATTGAAATTTCCTGTAGGAGCCGGCTTGCCGGCGAAGGCTGTTCGCCGGCAAGCCGGCTCCTACAGGGGAGATTTCAGTGCGGCAGGTACACCGTCAGCATCTGGCCGGGCTTGAGGGCCTGGGCCGCGCGGGGGTTCCAGCGCTTGAGGTGCTGCATCTCGACATTGAAGCGCTTGGCCACCATGTACAGCGAGTCGCCCTGCTTGACCTTGTACTGAGTCGACTTCTTCTTGTTGCTGGCCAGGCTGGTTTTCTTGCTGGCCACCTTGCGGGTGTCCTGCATCACCAGCGTCTGGCCGACCTTGAGGTTCTTGCCGCTGAGCTTGTTCCAGCGCTGCAGGTCCTGGACGTCGACCTTGTTGGCCTTGGCAATGAGGGTCAGGTTGTCGCCATTCTTGACCCGGTAGATGCGCTTGGCCCGCAGCGAATCACGCCCCTCGTCGCGGTCGAAGACCGGTTTGAGGGAGCGCTTGCTGATCAGTTCTTCGGGTTTCATGGTGGACAGGCTGGTGGTCAGCAACTGTGCCTTGGAAGTCGGCACCAGCAGGTGCTGGGGGCCGTCGATGGTGGTGCGCTGCTTGAACGCCGGGTTGAGCTGGAACAGCTCGTCCTCGTCGATGTTGGCCACCGCCGCGACCTTGGACAGGTCCATGCGCTGGTTGATCTCCACCACCTGGAAGTAGGGTTCGTTGGCGATCGGGTTGAGGTTCACGCCGTAGGCCTGCGGGGCCAGCACCACCTGGGACAGGGCCAGCAGCTTGGGCACATAGGCCTGGGTCTCGGCCGGCAGCGGCAGGTTCCAGTAGTCGGTGGGCAGACCGAGCTTTTCATTGCGCTCGATGGCCCGGCTCACCGTGCCTTCACCGGCGTTGTAGGCGGCCAGTGCCAGCAGCCAGTCGCCGTTGAACATGTCGTGCAGGCGGCTCAGGTAGTCCATGGCCGCGGTGGTGGACGCGGTGATGTCGCGGCGGCCATCGTAGAAGCGGGTCTGGCGCAGGTTGAAGTAGCGCCCGGTGGCCGGGACGAACTGCCACAGCCCCACCGCATCGGCCCGGGAATAGGCAAGGGGGTTGTAGGCGCTTTCGATGACCGGCAGCAGGGCCAGTTCCAGCGGCATGTTGCGCTCTTCGAGACGCTCGACGATGTAGTGGATATAAAGGCTGCCGCGCTCGCCGGCATTTTCCAGGAAGGAAGGGTTGCTGGCGAACCACAGGCGCTGCTGTTCAATACGCGGGTTGACGCCCAGGCCTTCTTGCAATTGGAACCCCTGGCGCATGCGTTCCCAGACGTCCTGGGGTACTTGCGGGCTGGGCTGGTTGCTCAGCCAGATGGGTTTCTGCTTGATGCGGGCGTTGAAATTCTGTGTGTGTGTCGCGTCGCTCTGCGGGGCATGGCCGGTGCTTTGGCAGCCCGCAAGAGTCGCTGACACAGCTACCGCGATGGCCTGGGCCAAGCGCGTCAATGCGTCTGAACTGATGGAATAACGAATAGATGACGACATTGGCTGGAAGTAAGTTCCGGGCAAAAATGTCGGGCGATTCTAGAAAGCACCCGGGGTGCGGTCAACCATTCAGAATTTTTGTACCAATCGATAGCCTGCTTAGAACTTATCTTTCCAAGCCCTCAGAGCCGCAAAGACCGCACTCTGCGACTGGTTATCCTGGCCATTCCGTTCGTCCGCTTTTTGTTTAACGGATGTTTCACCGGTACGCAGGAACGGGTTGGTCAATTTCTCCAGGGCCAGGGTCGAGGGCAGGGTCATGCGCCCTTGCTCACGCATCTGCGTAACCTTCGCCAGGCGTTCGGCGATATCCGGGTTGGCCGGTTCCACCGCCTGGGCGAAGCGCAGGTTGCTCAGGGTGTATTCGTGGGTGCAGTAGATCAGGGTGTCGTCCGGCAGCGCGGCGAGGCGGCCGAGGGAGTGGTGCATCTGCTCCGGGGTGCCCTCGAACAGCCGGCCACAACCGGCCGCGAACAGGGTATCGCCACAGAACAGCAGGCCATGGTGGTAGTAGGCGATATGCCCCAGGGTGTGGCCGGGCACGGCGAACACCTCGAACTCCCAGCCGAGGATGCTAACCCGCTGGTTGTCTTCGAGGCCGATGTCGCGGGCCGGGATCTTTTCCCGGGCCGGGCCATGGACCGTGGCCGCGCTGTGCTGCTTGAGGCGTTCGACGCCGCCGACGTGATCGTGGTGATGGTGGGTGATCAGGATGTCGCTGAGCACCCAGCCCGGGTGCTGTTCCAGCCAGGCCAGTACCGGCGCCGCATCCCCCGGATCGACGACTGCGCAGCGCTGGCTGCGATGATCTTGTAACAACCAGATGTAGTTATCGGTGAAGGCGGGCAGGGCACTGATCTGTATCATCTTCGGATTCGCCAAGCGGAAAACAATGGCGCATCTTAGAGCTTCTTGGCGTGTTGGAGAATGCAATGACCGATAAAGCCTTCGCTCAGGCAGATCCCGACTGGCTGGCCCTGATCAGTGCGGCCCGGGAGTGGCTGTCCGGCCCCCTGGGGCAATTTCTGCTGGATGAAGAGCGGCGCATGCTCGAAGAGGAACTGGGACGTTTCTTCGGTGGCTACCTGGTGCACTACGGGCCCTCGGCGCAAACCCCGCCGGCGGCGCCCCAGGTGCAACGCAACGTGCGTCTCGGCGCGCCCTTGCCCGGGGTGGAGATAGTCTGCGAGGAGCAGGCCTGGCCCCTGAGCGAGCACGCCGCCGATGTGGTGGTGCTGCAGCACGGCCTGGATTTCTGCCTGTCGCCCCATGGCCTGCTGCGCGAGGCGGCCAGCAGCGTGCGCCCTGGGGGGCATCTGCTGATTGTCGGCATCAACCCCTGGAGCACCTGGGGCCTGCGCCATGTGTTCGCCCATGATGCGTTGCGCCTGGCCCGCTGCATCTCCCCGTCGCGGGTCGGCGACTGGCTCAACCTGCTGGGCTTCGCGCTGGAGAAACGCCGCTTCGGGTGCTATCGTCCGCCGCTTGCTTCAACGGCATGGCAGGCGCGGCTGGCCGGCTGGGAGCGCAGGGCCGGGCACTGGCAACTGTCCGGCGGCGGCTTCTACCTGTTGGTGGCGCGCAAGATCGCCGTGGGCCTGCGCCCGGTGCGCCAGGTGCGGCGCGAGCCGATGGGCAAGCTGGTACCGCTGCCCATGGCCAAGGTCAACCGCCGCAACAGCGAGCCTTGATGAACTGTTGAAACCCTCTTTTTATACACTCCCGGCCGGCGTAGCCCGGCCCTGGGCCCGGTCGATCGCGGTCGGCGGGCCAATGGCAATTTTCTGATGGAAGGCGTGGATGAGCGATAGCGTAGAAATCTTTACCGACGGTGCCTGCAAGGGCAATCCCGGCCCCGGTGGCTGGGGCGCGCTGCTGGTGTGCAAGGGCGTCGAAAAGGAGCTCTGGGGCGGCGAAGCCAACACCACCAACAACCGCATGGAGCTGATGGCGGCGATCCGCGGCCTGGAAGAGCTCAAGCGCCAGTGCGATGTGCAGCTGGTCACCGACTCGCAGTATGTGATGAAGGGCATCAACGAGTGGATGGCCAACTGGAAGAAGCGCGGCTGGAAGACCGCCGCCAAGGAGCCGGTGAAGAATGCCGACCTGTGGCAGCAGCTCGACGAACAGGTCAACCGCCACAACGTCACCTGGAAATGGGTGCGCGGCCACACCGGCCATCACGGCAACGAGCGGGCCGACCAGTTGGCCAACCGCGGTGTCGACGAGGTCCGCGGCTACAAGCAGTCCTGATGCCCTGAGCGGCCAATCAGCGACAAGGCAGCGGCCGTTCGAGCCGCTGCTTCATTTCCCCCATCGCACGGGGCGAATCCACCAGCACCGCATCCATCTTCAGGCAAGTGGCCGCCTGGTAGTCCTCGGCCGTATTGATGCCGATCGCCAGCATCCGCACCTTGCCCCGTGACTGAAAGCAATCCACCGCAGCGGGCGTCCACAGCCGGGCATCGACCTGGGAGCGCGCCTCGCCCAGGGTAAAGGTCTCGACCAGTCGCACCGGGCGCCGGTACTCGAAAGCCACCCAACTGCCGGGTGCAGGTGGTGCGTTGCAGTGGTGGGCGAGGGCGACGCTGGCCAGCCGGTCCCGGGTACTGTCCCTGGATTCGAACAGCCGGGCCTGGGGATAGGGCGCGAAAGCCTGCTGGTAGCCGGCATCGGTGGAATAGATCAGCACTCGGTTCCAGGCGTGCAGCTGTTCCAGCAAGCGGGCGACGGCCTGGGCCTGGGGGGCAGCCGGCAGGGCCTTCATGTCGAGAATCACCGGCACCGACTCGGGGATCGCCATCAGCGCCTGACGCAACGACGGCAGGCTCACCGGCTGGGCGCGATAGGGAAAGCTCACCTGGCCATCGGCTGCTGTCTGCTTGAAATTCCACCCGGCATTGAGTGCCTGCAACTGCGCCAGGGTGTGCTGGTTGACTGCGCCTGTGGCCTGGGTATTGGCGCTCAGGTCGGCCGGTCGGTACAGCACCGGTACGCCATCGCGGCTGAGCTGCACCGTCAGCCAGAGCATGTCGACGTTATTGCGCAGGGCGTTGTCGATGGCCAGCAGGGTGTTCTCGGGAAAGTCCGCGGCGCCGCCGCGATGGGCAACGATCAGCGGCCGTTGTTGGCTGTCGCTGTCGGTGTGCGCAAGGGAAGAGCAGCCACTGATGCAGGCCAAGGCCAGCAGCAGTGGGAGCATCTGTCGAGTCTTGAGCATGGGAGGGCGGTTCCTGTGGAGTGAGTGCAACGCCGGGTATCAGCACCCGCGCGCCTGGGTGAGGCCGCACGGTAACGCAATAGCCTTGTTCGCATAAAGAAACGGCTGGGGCGCGCGATGAATTAGCTGCGGATGCGCCTGGGGGCTCAGAGCGCAAGCATGGCGCTGGCCAGTTGCAGGTCGCTACAGGGCGGGGCGCCGAGCACCTGGCGAATGTGCATCAGGGCGGCTTCCAACCGGGCGCCACGGATCTCGCCGGCGCTGGCCACGAAGGCCGCGGCATCGCTCTGGGCGGCGAGCACAAGTTTGTCGTCCTTGAATGAGCTGCTGGCTTTGGAGCTGCCCTCGGTTGAGCTCAGGGTCAGGCTCATGCTGATGTCGGTGCTGATCACCAGGGCGCTGGCCTGGACGAGGTCGGCGCACAGGCAGGCGCAGAGCGCGCAGGCCAGTCGGGTTTTGCTGGGGGTCATGGCAGGGCTGGGTCCGGCGGAAAATATCGTCGGGCACCCTAGCGCTTTGCGTTGCAGCGAACTGCAGCAGCTTTGCTAAGGATTGTTAAAAACTGCGCAGGCTGGGGGCTGATGAATCCGCCATGGGTGTCCTGCCGTCAGAGCGTGCTAAAATCCCGCGCTTTGAAACACTTCCACCGTTGAGAACTGACCCCTGATGGCCAACAGATCTGTTGTACTCGATACCGAAACCACCGGCATGCCGGTGACCGACGGCCACCGGATCATTGAAATCGGTTGCGTCGAGTTGATCGGTCGGCGCCTGACCGGCCGGCACTTCCACGTTTACCTGCAACCGGATCGCGAGAGCGATGAGGGCGCCATCGGCGTCCACGGCATCACCAACGAATTCCTGGTGGGCAAGCCGCGTTTCGCCGAAGTCGCCGACGAGTTCTTCGACTTCATCCAGGGCGCGCAGCTGATCATCCACAACGCGGCGTTCGACGTTGGCTTCATCAACAACGAATTCGCCTTGATGGGCCAGCACGAACGGGCCGACATCACCCAGCACTGCACCATCCTCGACACCCTGATGATGGCCCGCGAGCGGCACCCGGGGCAGCGCAACAGCCTCGACGCCCTGTGCAAACGCTACGGCGTCGACAACTCCGGCCGTGAACTGCACGGCGCCTTGCTCGACTCGGAGATCCTAGCCGACGTCTACCTGACCATGACCGGTGGCCAGACCAGCCTGTCGCTGGCCGGCAATGCCTCGGACGGCAACGGCTCTGGCGAGGGAGCCGGCCAGGCTTCGGAAATCCGCCGCTTGCCGGCCGATCGCCCGCGCGGGCGGATCATCCAGGCCAGCGACGCCGAACTGGCCGAGCACCAGGTGCGCCTGGAAATCATCGCCAAGTCCGCCGGTGCCCCGGCGCTCTGGACCCAGTTGCTCGAAACCCAGCAGTAAGCCTTTGCTGTGGCCGCTGCCGCAGGCGGCGAACGGCGCCGTAGGAGGCGCCGCGATATTGAGGACCGAAGGGCCTTGCCTGGCGGGAGATCGCCAGGCAAGGCCCTTCGGTCCTTTTCGCAGCTTCGCAGGCTCAACAGCGGCTACAGGCGTGGTTGGGGCGTGGCTGAGAATGGACCGGCAATTGTTCCAGAGCGACGTTTTGTTACACCCAGCCCATGCCTGGGGTGACACGAAGCGTGCGCAGCTTCTACCCTGAGTTGATTGGCGGGGCCTGCCCGCCGTTTCAGGACACTGAGCCCCATGTATAAAGACCTGCAGTTTCCGATCCTGATCGTGCATCGCGACATCAAGGCCGATACGGTCGCGGGGGACCGGGTCAGGGGGATCGCCCGGGAACTGGAAAAGGACGGGTTCAGCATCTTTTCTGCGGTGGACTATGCCGAAGGGCGGCTGGTGGCTTCGACCCATCACGGCCTGGCCTGCATGTTGATCGCCGCCGAAGGGGCCGGGGAAAACAAGCACCTGTTGCAGAACATGGTGGAACTGATCCGCCTGGCGCGGGTACGTGCGCCGCTGCTGCCGATCTTTGCCCTGGGCGAGCAGGTGACCCTGGAAAACGCCCCCGCCGACGCCATGAGCGAACTCAACCAGCTGCGGGGCATTCTCTACCTGTTCGAGGACACGGTGCCGTTCCTGGCCCGGCAAGTGGCCCGGGCCGCGCGGGGCTACCTGGATGGCTTGCTGCCACCGTTCTTCAAGGCCCTGGTACAGCACACCGCCGACTCCAACTATTCCTGGCACACCCCGGGGCACGGCGGTGGCGTGGCCTATCGCAAGAGCCCGGTGGGGCAGGCGTTTCACCAGTTCTTTGGCGAGAATACCTTGCGTTCGGACCTGTCGGTGTCGGTCCCGGAGCTGGGGTCGCTGCTGGATCACACCGGCCCGCTGGCGGAAGCCGAGGCCCGTGCCGCGCGCAACTTTGGCGCCGATCACACCTTTTTCGTGATCAATGGCACCTCCACCGCCAACAAGATCGTCTGGCATTCCATGGTCGGTCGCGATGACCTGGTGCTGGTGGACCGCAACTGCCACAAGTCGGTGCTGCACTCGATCATCATGACCGGGGCCATTCCCCTGTACCTGTGCCCGGAGCGCAACGAACTGGGGATCATCGGGCCGATTCCCCTGAGCGAGTTCAGCGCCGAGTCGATCCAGGCCAAGATCGATGCCAGCCCGCTGACCCGCGGCCGGCCGCCCAGGGTCAAGCTGGCGGTGGTCACCAACTCCACTTATGACGGCCTGTGCTACAACGCCGAGCTGATCAAGCAGAGCCTGGGCAACAGTGTCGAGGTGCTGCACTTCGACGAAGCCTGGTACGCCTATGCGGCCTTTCATGAGTTCTTCGCCGGGCGCTACGGCATGGGCACGTCCCGCAGCGCCGACAGCCCGCTGGTGTTCACCACCCATTCCACCCACAAGCTGCTGGCGGCCTTCAGCCAGGCCTCGATGATTCACGTGCAGGATGGCGGCGCCCGGCAACTGGACCGCGACCGCTTCAACGAAGCCTTCATGATGCATATCTCCACCTCGCCGCAGTACAGCATCATCGCCTCGCTGGACGTGGCTTCGGCGATGATGGAAGGGCCGGCAGGGCGCTCGCTGCTGCAGGAAATGTTCGACGAGGCCCTGAGCTTTCGCCGGGCCCTGGCCAACCTGCGGCAGAACATCGCCGCCGATGACTGGTGGTTCTCGGTGTGGCAACCGGAGCGGGTCGAGGGCATCGACCAGGTGCGCACCGAGGACTGGCTGCTGGAACCTGAGGGCGAGTGGCACGGTTTTGCCGGGGTCACCGATGACTATGTGCTGCTGGACCCGATCAAGGTGACCCTGGTCATGCCCGGCCTGACCGCGGGCGGCGCCCTGAGCGAGCACGGGATCCCGGCGGCGGTGGTCAGCAAGTTTCTCTGGGAACGCGGGCTGGTGGTGGAAAAGACCGGGCTCTATTCGTTCCTGGTGCTGTTCTCCATGGGCATCACCAAGGGCAAGTGGAGCACGCTGCTCACCGAACTGCTGGAGTTCAAGCGCAACTACGACGCCAATGTCAGCCTGGCCAGCTGCCTGCCCAGCGTGGCCGGGCAGGACCCGCAGCGCTACCAGGGCATGGGCCTGCAGGACCTGTGCGACCAGTTGCACGCCTGCTACCGCAGCAACGCCACGGCCAAGCACCTCAAGCGCATGTACACGGTGCTGCCGGAGGTGGCCATGAAGCCTGCCGATGCCTATGACCATCTGGTGCGGGGCGAGGTCGAGGCGGTTTCCATCGATCAGTTGCAGGGGCGTATCGCTGCGGTGATGCTGGTGCCCTATCCGCCGGGCATTCCGCTGATCATGCCGGGCGAGCGTTTCACCGATTCCACCCGTTCGATCATCGATTACCTGGCCTTTGCCCGGGCCTTTGACAGCAGCTTCCCGGGGTTTGTCGCCGATGTGCACGGGCTGCAGCATGACGATCTGGGCGACGGGCGCCAGTACACCGTCGATTGCATCAAGGCATGAGGAGTTTCCCGGCCATGCAACCTGTTGTGAATCCCCGTTATCCGGGCCTGGCGGTGCGAGTCGCCGATGAGGGCTTTGCCGCTTATATCTGGGGCAGCGACTTCAGCTTCGAGGTCAGCGCCTATGCCGTGGCCGAACGCGAAGTGCCGGTGGCGGACTGGGCCCTGCGACGGATCGTGCCCTATCGCAAATGCTATGGCATCGACCCGGAGGAGTTCAGCAGCTACCGCAATGCCGCGGACAGCGAGATCTTCATGGCCTATCTGGACGACCAGCCGGTGGGCCATGTGGTGGTCAGCACCAACTGGAACGGTTACGCCCATATCGATGAGCTGGCGGTGCATGCGCCGGCCCGGCGCCACGGGGTAGCCAGGGCGCTGCTGGATGTGGCGCAGTTCTGGAGCCGCAGGAAAAAACTGCCGGGGATGATGCTGGAAACCCAGAACAACAACCTGGGGGCCTGCCGTCTCTACGAGCAATGCGGCTATGTGGTAGGGGGCGTGGACCACCTGCGTTACCGCGGTATCGACCCGCAGACCGCCGAGGTGGCGATCTTCTGGTACCGGCTGTTCGCCAATGAGCTGGAGGGGCCGGCGCTTTAACCTGCCAGCAGGGCCTCGGCCTGTTCCGTGAGCAGCTCCAGCAGGGCAGTGGTCAGCGGCGAGCTGTCGCTGCCGTGGCGCCGCAAGGCGTACAGCGTGACGCTGATGGGGGGCGACAGCGGGCACACATCGAGCCCGGCGCTGCGGGCGCCGACGGCGGTGAAGGGGTCGACGATGGCCAGACCTTCGCCAGCTTCCACCAGGCTGCGCATCATCTGATAGGTCTGCACCCGGGTCTGGATCACCGGGCTGGGGCGCAGGTTCTGCAATTTGCTGGCAAGCATCACGCTCAGCGGGTCCTGGCCCTCCAGGCCGACCATGGCCTGGCCGGCCAGATCCTGCAGGGCGACGTATTTCTGCTTGGGTTGCAGCCAGCCGTGGGGCGCCAGGAGAAACAGCTTGCCCTGGGCCAGGGCCTGGCTGTGGATGTCCGGGTGCTGCGGATCGTGCAGGCTCAGGCCCAGATCGCAGTCACGCAGCAGCAAGCTGTGGACCATGTCCCGGGTGCTTTGGCCGAGCAGGCTGCAAGGGGTGTCGGCGAAGCGCCGGCGCAGGGCGGCGATGCACTGGGGTAGCAGTTGCTGAACCAGCGGCGGGGTGCCGACGAGGCGCAGCGGTGGCGCCTGGTGGAACCTCAGGCTGTCGGCCAGGCGCTGCACGGGCTCGAAAGCGTCATACACCCGGGTGATGGCTCCCTGCAGCTCCCGGGCTTCACGGGTGGCCTGCAAACGGCCGCGAACACTGGCGAACAGCATGAAGCCCAATTGGCTCTCGGCGTCGCGCAGCAGGGCCTCGACCTCGGCCACCGAAAGTTGCAGCAGTTCGGCAGCAGTGCCCAGGTGAGCGGTTTGCAGGAGCGCCTGAATCACTTCGATATGACGTAAACGCATGCTTGAAGTCCATCTCCAGCCGTCGAGGGGTCAAGCAACGAATCCTAACCCAAGTGTGGCGACACAACAGCTGGCGATGATGCTCGCGCAGAATCACTGAGCTACATAGGTCTCGGGTTCGCGCACGATGGTTACATCCGACTGCACCAGCAGGAACTGGTTGTCATCGAGTTTCTTGACCCGGTCGCCGATGGCCAGGCGGTAGGTGGTCACGGGCTCCGATCCGGCCGCGCCGTCCTCCGGGGGCATGGATTCCTGGAATTCGTGCACTGAGTACACCCGTCCCTCGGCATCTCTTGCATGGAATTGTCCGACAAGTACTGCTGCCATTCTTTAGAGCCTCTGGAGATAAAACACGCAAATTCGGTGGTGTAGACCCGGTGTCCCCAGGGGAAGTTTTACCCCGGGAAAAAAATAATCCGCTACCGGTGCCAGCCTCGTTATCGCGGGCTCGCTGGCAACAGGCCATGGCTTGGGAATTATCGGGGTGGGGTAGCAGACATCACCTCGGGTCATCTATAACTAACACCTTCTTTACGCCAACGGTTGGAAACTCCCATGAGCAATGTCTACAAGGTCGCAGTACTGGTCGGCAGCCTGAGAAAACAGTCCCTGAACCGCAAGGTCGCCCTGGCCCTGGCCGAGCTGGCGCCTGCCAGCCTCCAGCTGGACATCGTCGAGATCGGTGACCTGCCGCTCTACAACGAAGACATCGATGCCACGCCACCGGCGGCCTACACCCGTTTTCGCGAACAGATCAGCGGCGCCGACGCGGTGCTGTTCGTTACCCCGGAATACAACCGTTCGGTACCGGCGGCGCTGAAAAATGCCATCGACGTCGGCTCGCGGCCCTACGGTAAAAGTGCCTGGAGCGGCAAGCCGGGGGCGGTGATCAGCGTTTCTCCGGGGGCCATTGGCGGTTTTGGCGCCAACCACCACCTGCGCCAGTCCCTGGTGTTCCTCAATGTGCCCTGCATGCAGCAGCCCGAGGCCTACCTGGGTGGCGCCGGCTCGGCATTCGACGAGGCCGGCAAACTGTCCGAAGCAACCCGGCCGTTCCTGCAGGGCTTCATCAACGCCTACGGGCAGTGGGTCGAGCAGCAACGCAAGGCCTGATTCCCCACCATCATTCCCTGCTGTCGCAGGAGCCGGCTTGCCGGCGAAGAGGCCCTTGAGTCCCGTGGGGCACCTTCGCCGGCAAGCCGGCTCCTGCATACTCAAGACCCACTCTCATGTTGATTGCCGTATCGATTTTCCTGCTGACCATTACCTTGGTGATCTGGCAGCCCAAGCGCCTGGGCGTTGGCTGGAGCGCCGTGTTCGGGGCGGCCCTGGCGCTGTTGTTCGGGGTGGTGCAATGGGCGGATATCCCGGTGGTCTGGCAGATCATCTGGAATGCCACCGGTACCTTTGTCGCGCTGATCATCATCAGCCTGCTGCTGGACGAGGCCGGGTTCTTTACCTGGGCCGCGCTGCATGTGGCGCGCTGGGGGCGAGGGCGGGGCAGACGGCTGTTTGCCTTCATGGTATTGCTGGGGGCGCTGGTCTCGGCGCTGTTCGCCAATGACGGCGCCGCGCTGATCCTGACCCCCATCGTCATTTCCATGCTCCTGGCCTTGCGCTTTTCACCGGCCACGACCCTGGCCTTCGTCATGGGCGCGGGGTTCATTGCCGACACCGCGAGCCTGCCGCTGGTGGTTTCGAACCTGGTGAACATCGTCTCCGCGGACTTCTTCAAGATTGGCTTCAACCGTTATGCGCTGGTGATGCTGCCGGTCAACCTGGTGAGCGTGGCCGCCACCCTGGTGGTGCTGCTGTGGTTCTTCCGCCGCGATATCCCGCTGGATTACGACCCCCGGCAACTGGCCGAGCCCGCCAGCGCCATCCATGACCGGGCGACCTTCATGGCCGGCTGGTGGGTGTTGCTGATCCTGCTGCTGGGCTGTTTTGCCCTGGAGCCGCTGGGCATTCCCATCAGCGCTATTTCCGCGGTGTGCGCGGCGCTGCTGCTGGCGATTGCCGCCCGCGGGCACCGGATCTCCACGCGCAAGGTGCTCAGGGAAGCGCCCTGGCAGATCGTGATTTTTTCCCTGGGCATGTACCTGGTGGTGTACGGCCTGCGCAATGCCGGGCTCACGGCGTACCTGGCCGGCTGGCTGGATGCCTTTGCCGGCGGCGGGATCTGGGGCGCGGCCCTGGGCACCGGGTTGCTCACGGCGGGCTTGTCATCGCTGATGAACAATCTGCCGACAGTGCTGATCGGCGCCTTGTCCATCGATGCCAGCCAGGCCACGGGGGTGGTCAAGGACGCGATGATCTACGCCAACGTCATCGGCAGCGACCTGGGGCCGAAGATCACTCCCATCGGCAGCCTGGCGACCCTGCTCTGGCTGCATGTACTGGAGCGCAAGGGTATTCACATTGGCTGGGGGTACTACTTCCGGGTTGGCATCGTGCTGACGCTGCCGGTGTTGCTGGCGACCCTGGCGGCCCTGTCGCTGCGCCTGTCTCTGATGTAGGCGCCGGCTTGCCGCATAGGGGCGTCTTCGCCGGCAAGTCCGCTCCTGCGGCAGATTGTCAGGAGGGCTGCGGGGGGACGTGGGGCCAGAGATCGGCCACCAGGAACAGGCGTTCGGCTTCTTCCCAGCCGCCTTCAGGGGTTTGCTCCAGGCGTACCAGCAACTGCGCCGGGGCCTGGGGGGCAAGTTCCGCCAGCCATTGCTGCAGTTGCGTGGCGGTCCAGGCCTGCTCGGCCGGGTAGTGGGCCGGCGCCAGCCAGGCGTGGCGGGGCAGGGGCTGCCAGCGCCCCGGGGCGCTCTGGGCGAAAAATGCCGGCCAGTCGCGCTGATGCAGCCAGCGCCCGCACAGATGTTGCGGGTGGGCGCCCTGGGGCGGTTCGGCGCGACCCGGCCAGGGGTACAGCAGGTAGCCCCCCAGCCACAGGTGCGCGCTGAACTGGTGGATATCCAGTGCCGCCAGGGCTTCGCGGCTTTCGTCCCGGGCGGAAATCGGCAGTTGGTGCCCATCCAGGTGCGCCAGCTTGCGGTCCAGGCGGTCATGGCAGCCGGGGCCCAGCCATTGGGCGCTGTCCTGGCCATTGCCGGCCTGGGGGCCCAGGTACAGCTTGATCGCCAGTTCCAGGTGGTGCACGCCGTCACGGTCGCGCAGCAGCATGTCCAGTTCGCCCAGGGTGTGGCCGCCGCGGCGGATTGGCAGGTTGGCCGCCAGCAGCTCGACCCCGGGGGCGTGGCGGACGGCAAATTGCCAGAGGCGTTCGTAATACAGGCCCAGGCGCCGGGTCGGGCCCTCGGCCAGCCACTGGCGCAGGGCGCGGCTGTCCAGATCCTGGCAGCGCAGCCAGTGGGCCAGCAGTTGCGGCGCCTGGACCCAGTCGCTGCCGGCGAGTGGGTGGCGCTGTGGCCAGGGCGTGTGGCTGAGCATCGGCGGCGCGAGGATGACCCAGGCGAGGTCGCGGACTTCAGGTTGACGCAACTGGCGGGGAAGGCCGAGCAGATCAGGGAACAGGAGCATCTTGCGAGCATAGACGCAAACCCGGGCCGATCGCGATAAATGCGTGCCACTCGCAGTTGCGGCAGGGCTGGCTAAGCCCGTGTGGCTGAAAGGATTTTGTCTAACGCCGGGTTTCGCCCATAATCCTCCGTTTCGCCCGTACCCGAACCCCGCAGGAGCCCCATGGAGCAATTTCGCAATATCGGCATTATCGGTCGCCTGGGCAGTTCCCAGGTGCTGGACACAGTTCGCCGACTGAAAAAGTTTCTGCTGGCGCGGCACCTGCACGTGATCCTTGAGGACACTATCGCCGAAGTGCTGCCCGGCCACGGCCTGCAGACGTCCTCGCGCAAGTTGCTGGGCGAGGTCTGCGACATGGTCATCGTGGTCGGTGGCGACGGCAGCCTGCTGGGCGCCGCCCGGGCCCTGGCGCGGCACAACATCCCGGTGCTGGGGATCAACCGCGGCAGCCTGGGCTTTCTCACCGACATCCGCCCCGACGAGCTGGAGGTCAAGGTCGCCGAGGTGCTGGACGGCCACTACCTGGTAGAGAACCGCTTCCTGCTGCAGGCCGAGGTGCGCCGCCATGCCGAGGCCATCGGCCAGGGCGATGCGCTGAACGATGTGGTGCTGCACCCGGGCAAGTCGACGCGGATGATCGAGTTCGAGATCTACATCGACGGCCAGTTCGTCTGCAGCCAGAAGGCCGACGGCCTGATCGTCGCCACGCCCACCGGTTCCACGGCCTACGCCCTGTCCGCCGGCGGGCCGATCATGCATCCCAAGCTGGATGCCATTGTGATTGTGCCGATGTACCCCCATACCTTGTCGGGAAGACCGATCGTGGTCGATGGCAACAGCGAGCTGAAAATCGTCGTGTCCAAAGATATGCAGATCTATCCGCAAGTTTCCTGTGACGGGCAGAACCATTTCACCTGTGCCCCGGGCGACACCATCACGGTCAGCAAGAAGGCGCAAAAACTGCGCCTGATCCACCCGCTGGACCACAACTACTACGAGGTCTGCCGGACCAAACTCGGCTGGGGCAGCCGGCTGGGCGGTGGAGGCGACTGATGCTCGATCCCGCGCGTAGCTACGACCTGATCGGTGACGTGCACGGTTGCGCCCTGACCCTGGAGCACTTGCTGGATCGGCTCGGTTATCACAAGCAGGCGGGCGTCTGGCGGCACCCGTCGCGCATGGCGGTGTTCCTCGGCGATATCATCGACCGCGGCCCGCGTATCCGTGAGTCCCTGCACATTGTCCACGACATGGTCGAGGCCGGTCAGGCCCTGTGCATCATGGGCAACCACGAGTTCAATGCGCTGGGCTGGAGCACTCCGGCGGCCGAAGGCAGCGGCAAGCAGTTCGTGCGCGAGCACACCCCACGCCATGCCCGGCTGATCCACGAGACCCTGACCCAGTTCGAACAGCACCCGGGTGACTGGCACGATTTCCTGCAGTGGTTCTATGAGTTGCCGCTGTTCGTCGACGCCGGGCGCTTTCGCGTGGTGCACGCCTGCTGGGATGCGGGCCTGATCGCTCCGCTGCGCCAGCAGTACCCCAACGGCTGCATCGACCGCGAGTTCCTGCAGTCCGCGGCCGTTCCCGACAGCTTTGCCTGTACCGCCTTCGACCGTCTGCTGCGGGGCACCGACATGCGCCTGCCCCATGGCCTGACCATGACCAGCGGCGACGGCCTGACCCGCGCCTTCTTCCGTACCAAGTTCTGGGAAGACGACCCGCAGACCTACGGCGACATCGTGTTCCAGCCCGACGCCTTGCCCGAGCCTGTGGCCCGCACGCCGTTGTCCCCGGCCGAGAAGAACAGCCTGCTGCGTTATGGCGCCGAGGAACCGATGCTGTTCGTCGGGCACTACTGGCGCAGCGGCAAGCCGGCGCCGATCCGTCCCAACCTGGCGTGCCTGGACTACAGCGCGGTGCTCTACGGCAAGCTCGCCGCGTATCGGCTGGACCAGGAAACCCGCCTGGATCCGAATAAATTTGTCTGGGTCGACGTTGAACGGCCCGAGGTAGTGCGATGAGTGCGGTAGCGGTATTGCGCCTGCCCCTGGCGACGGACCTGAGCGGCTTCGTCAAGCTGCTGCAACGCATGCAGGTGCCTCACCGGGTCAGCGAGGAGGCGGGGGAGCAGGTGCTCTGGGTGCCGGAATCCATCAGCGAGGACGTGCGTGGCCTGTACCAGCGCTTTCCCCAGGGCGACCCCGATCAGCAACTGGACATTCCCCAGGCCAGTGCCCCGGCGCGCCCCGGCTTCGTCCAGCAACTGCGCAGCAGCCCGGTCACCGCGCTGATCCTGCTCTTGAGCCTGGCGGTATGCGGTATCACCTTGCTCGGCGACAACCTGCAGACCCTGAGCTGGTTCACCTTCCTCGAGTTCCGCGTGGTTGGCGACTACATCCAGTTCAGCTCCCTGGCCGACAGCCTGGCAGCGGGGCAGTGGTGGCGCCTGGTGACGCCGATGCTGATCCACTTCGGCTTCCTGCATATCGCCATGAACGGCATGTGGTACTGGGAGCTGGGGCGGCGCATCGAAATGCGCCAGGGCGGCATCAACCTGCTGGGCCTGACCCTGCTGTTCAGCCTGGTGTCGAATTACGCGCAGTACTACTTCAGCGGGCCGACCCTGTTCGGCGGCCTGTCCGGGGTGCTCTACGGCCTGCTCGGGCATTGCTGGATCTACCAATTGCTGGCCCCCAACCCCATCTACCGCCTGCCCCGGGGCGTGCTGGTGATGATGCTGGTGTGGCTGCTGCTGTGCCTGTCCGGGCTGGTCTCGATGATCGGTTTCGGTGAAATCGCCAACGCCGCCCACGTTGGCGGGTTGCTTATCGGATGCCTCACCGGCCTGTTGGGCGGCTTGTACAGCCGCCGACGGGCCCTTTAAACGCTGGAGTCTTGTATGTCGTCCTTTGTTGAAATGATCGAAAACATCACCCCCGAGATCTACCAGAGCCTGAAACTGGCGGTAGAGATCGGCAAATGGTCCGATGGCCGCAAGCTCACCGCCGAACAGCGTGAACTGTCCCTGCAGGCGATGATCGCCTGGGAAATGCAGAATCTGCCCGAGGATCAACGTACCGGCTACATGGGCCCGCAGGAATGCGCCTCGAAGTCGGCGCCGGTGCCGAACATCCTGTTCAAGTCGGATGCCATCCATTGATCGAGATTGGCCGCGGTTCCATCAGTAAAATGTCGGCGCGCCTTGACGGGTCGAACGTTGAATACGCTTTTCGCCTGGGCGACAGCGAGGTACCGGTCAACCCCTTGATCGGCACCACAGTGCGCCTGGAATACCTGGGTGCGATCCATTGCAGCCATTGCGGGCGCAAGACCAAGACCAGCTTCAGCCAGGGCTACTGCTACCCGTGCATGACCAAGCTGGCCCAGTGCGATATCTGCATCATGAGCCCGGAACGCTGCCACTACGACGCCGGTACTTGCCGCGATCCGTCATGGGGCGAGCAGTTCTGCATGACCGACCACGTGGTCTACCTGGCCAACTCGTCGGGGATCAAGGTCGGCATCACCCGCGCCACCCAACTGCCGACCCGCTGGCTCGACCAGGGCGCCAGCCAGGCGCTGCCGATCATGCGCGTGGCGACCCGCCAGCAATCGGGCTTCGTCGAAGACCTGTTCCGTTCCCAGGTGGCCGACAAGACCAACTGGCGCGCCTTGCTCAAGGGTGATGCCCAGGCGGTGGACCTGGTGGCAGTGCGCGAGCAGCTGTTCGCCGCCTGCGCCGAGGGCCTGTTGGCCCTGCAGGAGCGTTTCGGCTTGCAGGCGATCCAGCCGGTGACCGACATCGAGCCTCTGGAAATCCGCTATCCGGTCGTGGAGTACCCGACCAAGATCGTCAGCTTCAACCTGGACAAGAATCCGATCGCCGAAGGTACGTTGCTGGGGATCAAGGGCCAGTACCTGATCTTCGACACCGGCGTGATCAACATTCGCAAATACACGGCGTACCAGCTCGCCGTGCATCAGTAGAAGGAATTCGCCATGCGCACCGACCAACCGAAGATGATCTACCTGAAGGACTATCAGGCCCCCGAGTACCTGATCGACGAGACCCACCTGACCTTCGAGTTGTTCGAGGACCACAGCCTGGTCCATGCGCAGCTGGTGATGCGTCGCAACCCGGCCCGGGGCGCCGGCCTGCCGCCCCTGGTGCTGGACGGCCAGCAACTGGAACTGCTGTCGGTGAGCCTCGCCGATCAGCCGCTGAGTGTTGACGACTACCAGCTGGACGACAGCCACCTGACCCTGCACCCGACCAGCGCCAGCTTCACCCTGGACACCAGCGTGAAGATCCACCCGGAAAGCAACACCGCCCTGGAAGGCCTGTACAAGTCCAGTGGCATGTTCTGCACCCAGTGCGAGGCCGAGGGCTTTCGCAAGATCACCTATTACCTCGACCGCCCGGACGTGATGAGCAAGTTCACCACCACCGTGGTCGCCGAGCAGCACAGCTACCCGGTGCTGCTGTCCAACGGCAACCCGATCGCCAGCGGCCCGGGAGAAGACGGCCGGCACTGGGCGACCTGGGAAGACCCGTTCATGAAACCGGCCTACCTGTTCGCCCTGGTGGCCGGAGACCTGTGGTGCGTGGAAGACAGCTTCCGCACCCAGAGCGGTCGCGACGTAGCGCTGCGCATCTATGTCGAGCCGGAAAACATCGACAAGTGCCAGCACGCGATGAACAGCCTCAAGAAGTCCATGCGCTGGGACGAAGAGACCTATGGCCGCGAGTACGACCTGGACATCTTCATGATCGTCGCGGTCAACGACTTCAACATGGGCGCCATGGAAAACAAGGGCCTGAACATCTTCAACTCCAGCGCCGTGCTGGCCCGTGCCGAAACCGCCACCGACGCCGCGCACCAGCGGGTCGAGGCCATCGTTGCCCACGAATACTTCCATAACTGGTCGGGCAACCGGGTGACCTGCCGCGACTGGTTCCAGCTGTCGCTCAAGGAAGGTTTCACAGTGTTCCGCGACGCCGGTTTCTCCGCGGACATGAACTCGGCCACGGTCAAGCGCATCCAGGACGTGGCGTACCTGCGGACCCACCAGTTCGCCGAAGACGCCGGCCCCATGGCCCACGCCGTGCGTCCGGAAAGCTTTATCGAGATCTCCAACTTCTACACCCTGACCGTGTACGAAAAGGGTTCGGAAGTTGTCGGCATGATCCACACCTTGCTCGGCGCCGAAGGCTTCCGCAAGGGCAGCGACCTGTACTTCGAACGCCATGACGGCCAGGCCGTGACCTGCGACGACTTCGTCAAGGCCATGGAAGACGCCAACGGCGTCGATCTGACCCAGTTCAAGCGCTGGTACAGCCAGGCCGGTACGCCACGGCTGGCGGTCAGCGAGTCCTACGACGCAGCGGCGAAAACCTACAGCCTGACCTTCCGCCAGAGCTGCCCGCAAACCCCGGACAAGGTCGAGAAACTGCCGTTCGTGATTCCGGTGGCCCTGGGCCTGCTCGATAGCACCGGTGCCGACATGGCCTTGCGCCTGGCGGGTGAAGCCGCCGCCCAGGGCTCGTCCCGCGTGTTGTCGGTGACCGAGGCCGAGCAGACCTTTACCTTCGTCGAAATCGCCGAACAGCCGCTGCCCTCGCTGCTGCGGGGTTTCTCGGCTCCGGTGAAGCTGAGCTTCCCCTACAACCGTGACCAGCTGATGTTCCTCATGCAGCACGACAGCGACGGTTTCAACCGCTGGGACGCCGGCCAGCAATTGTCGGTGCAGGTGTTGCAGGAACTGATCGCCCAGCACCAACAGGGCCGGGCGCTGGTGATGGACGAACGTCTGGTGGCTGCCCTGGGCACTGTGCTCGCCGATGACAGCCTGGATCAGGCCATGGTCGCCGAAATGCTGTCCCTGCCGGGCGAGGCTTACCTCACCGAGATCAGCGAAGTGGCGGATGTCGAGGCGATCCACGCGGCTCGCGAGTTTGCCCGTCAGCAACTGGCTGACAGTCTGTTCGATGCCCTGTGGAAGCGCTATCAGGCCAATCGGCAGGTGTCCAAGGCCACCGCCTATGTGGCCGAGTCCGAGCATTTTGCCCGTCGCGCGCTGCAGAACATCGCCCTGTCGTACCTGATGCTGACCCACAAGCCCGAGGTGCTGGCTGCGGCCATCGAACAGTTCGACAGCGCCGACAACATGACCGAGCGCCTGACCGCCCTGGCAGTGCTGGTCAACTCGCCGTTCGAGGCCGAGAAGGCCAAGGCCCTAGAAGTATTCGCCGAGAACTTCAAGGACAACGCCCTGGTCATGGACCAGTGGTTCAGCGTGCAGGCCGGCAGCCCGTTGCCCGGTGGCCTGGAGCGGGTCAAGGCACTGATGCAGCACCCGGCGTTCAACATCAAGAACCCGAACAAGGTGCGGGCGCTGGTGGGGGCGTTTGCCGGGCAGAACCTGATCAACTTCCACGCCGCCGATGGTTCGGGCTATCGCTTCCTGGCGGACCTGGTGATCCAGCTCAACGGCTTCAACCCGCAGATTGCCTCGCGGCAACTGGCGCCGCTGACCCGCTGGCGCAAATACGACAGTGCCCGCCAGGCACTGATGAAAGGCGAACTGGAGCGCATCCGTGCCTCCGGCGAGCTGTCCAGCGATGTGTTCGAGGTGGTGAGCAAAAGCCTCGCCTGAGGCTTGTATCGCCCCCGGCATCGCCTTCGCTGGCAAGCCAGCTCCTACGGACCCAAGCCACCGCATATCCCCCCGTAGGAGCCGGCTTGCCGGCGAAGAGGCCCTCAAGCCTTGTACCGCCCTCGGCATCGCCTTCGCTGGCAAGCCAGCTCCTACGGACCCAAGCCACCGCATACCCCCTCCGTAGGAGCCGGCTTGCCGACGAAGAGGCCCTCAAGCCTTGTACCGCCCTCGGCATCGCCTTCGCTGGCAAGCCAGCTCCTACGCGAGCGGTGGTGGTGGGGAGGCAGGGGGGATTTGGCTCTGTAGCGCTTCGCTCAAGTCGCGGTGATAGTTCTGCGCGCCGATGGCGTGCAGGATGCCGACCCGCTCCAGCTTGCCGTGCACCTTGAGGTTGGCTTCGCACAGCTTCACCACAATCGCGCGCTTGTGCAGCTGGCCTATCACTTCTTCCAGGGTCTGCAGCCCGGTAATGTCCATGAACGGCACATGCTTGAGGCGGATGATCAGCACCTGCGGGTCGCTGTGGGTCTGGGCCAGGGCCCGTTCGAAGGTCTCCGCGGCGCCAAAGAACAACGGCCCTTCGATGGTGTAGATCAGTACGCCCGGTGGCAGGTGCTGCTGGCCACTGCGGTGCAGTTCCTGCTGCAGATCCTGTTCCACCACTTGTTGCACTTCCACCGAGGAGGCCATGCGCCGCAGAAAATGCAGCATGGCCAGGACCACGCCGATGTTCACCGCGATCACCAGGTCGCTGAACACGGTCAGCACAAAGGTGCACAGCAGGATCGCCACATCGGCCCGGGGGGCCCGTTGCAGCATGCGCTTGAAGTGGTGCAGCTCGCTCATGTTGTAGGCCACCACGAACAGGATCGCCGCCAGGGCGCACAGCGGAATGTTCGCTGCCAGCGGCGCCAGGAACAGGATGATCAGCAGCAGCACCAGGGCATGGACGATACCCGCCAGCGGGCTGCTGCCGCCGTTGCGGATATTGGTGGCGGTACGGGCAATGGCGCCGGTGGCGGCGAAACCGCCGAACAGCGGGGTGACCAGGTTGGCGATGCCCTGGCCCATCAGTTCCTGGTTGGAGTCATGGCGGGTGCCAGCCATGCCATCGGCCACCACCGCCGACAGCAGCGATTCGATGGCCCCGAGCATGGCGATGGCGAAGGCCGGGCCGATCAGGTCCAGGACCTGCGGCAGGCTGACCTCTGGAAACTGCAACGCCGGCAAGCCCTGGGGAATGCCACCGAAGGCACTGCCAATGGTGGCCACGCCCTGGAACTGGAACAGCGACTGCAAGGCCGTGGCCAGGGTCATGGCCAGCAGGGGGGCCGGCAAACGCTTGAGCTGGGGGATGCGCGGCACCCATAGCAGCAGCGCCAGGCTCAGCAGGGCCAGCAGGGTGGTGGTCAGGTGCAGTTGGGGCAGGGCTTGCAGCAGGTGCCAGAGTTTCTGATGAAAGTGCTCGCCGCCGACCGCGGGCAGGCCGAAGAAATCCTTCCACTGGCTGACCCAGATGATTACCCCGATACCGGCGGTGAAGCCCAGGATCACCGGGTCCGGGATGAACTTGATCAGGGCGCCCAGGCGGCTGATGCCCAGCAGGAACAGGATCAACCCGGCCATCAGGGTCGCCAGTTGCAGGCCGCCGACCCCGTATTGGGCGGTGACCCCGGCAAGGATCACGATAAAGGCCCCGGTGGGCCCGGCGATCTGCACCCGGCTGCCGCCGAACAGCGACACCAGCAGGCCGCCGACGATGGCGGTGTAGATGCCCTGTTCGGGCTTGACCCCGGAGGCGATGGCGAAGGCCATGGCCAGGGGCAGCGCCACCACTGCGACAATCACCCCGGACACCAGGTTGCGGCCCCAGTGCGCACGTCCCAGCAATCCGGCTTTCCACGCCTCGCGTATGGCAATCATGGCTCTGTCCTGAAGTCTGTCCGGCTCATCATAGCCCCGGCCGGGGAGTGTCGGCCCCTGTCCTGGATCAGGCTTTGTCCCACTGTCGCGCAGACGCGGCCTAGACACATCCATCAGTCTTGCGAATGGCCGATCATGCAGGGTTTCGGCAGGGGCTGATGGTTAACAAAAGATAACGTGGCGTCGATTGTCAGACCTTTCCAAAGCCCGATAGGATAGCCCGCAGCCGAAGGGGCTCTAGATTGCAGTTTCCAGGACGATCGTCATGATCGCCCAGGCCTGCGCAGCCCCCTCAAGGCGCCCTGAGAGGTTGAATGACCTGACAATAATAATGGGGGAATGGTCTATGAGTGAGCCTGTCATGGGTGTGGTTGTTGGCCGCCCGCCGGCGCTGCGCACGTTCGCACTGTTGGCTACAGCGCTCTCGCTGTTGGGCGTCGTGACGCTGTCGACGCCAGTCCTGGCCGCTGCCACTGCAGCGGATTCTGTCTATTCCATCGAATCGCCCAAGGCGGCGAAAAGCCTGATGCTCGATGTGGTCCACGCCGGCAAGCGCCTGGTGGCGGTGGGCGATCGCGGGCACATTCTCTATTCCGACGACCAGGGCCAGACCTGGGTCCAGGCCAAGGTGCCGACCCGGCAACTGCTGACGGCGGTGTACTTCGTCGATGATAAGCGCGGCTGGGCGGTGGGCCACGATGCCCAGGTCCTGGCCAGCAGCGACGGCGGTGCCACCTGGACCCGGCAGTTCCAGGACCTCAAGCGCGAGGCACCCTTGCTCGATGTATGGTTCAAGGACACCCAGACCGGCTACGCCGTGGGCGCCTACGGGGCCCTGCTGGAAACCAGCGATGGCGGCCAGCATTGGGAGGACGTCAGCGACCGCCTCGACAACGAGGACCAGTTCCACCTCAACGCCATTGCCCAGGTCAAGGATTCCGGGCTGTTCATTGTCGGCGAGCAGGGCAGCATGTTCCGCTCCGCCGATGACGGGCAGACCTGGGAGCGCCTCGAAGGCCCTTATGAAGGCTCGTTGTTCGGCGTGATCGGCACCGGCCAGCCGGCCACTCTGCTGGTCTATGGCCTGCGCGGCAATCTCTACCGCTCCACGGATTTCGGCAGCACCTGGGAACAGGTGGAGTTGAACGCCGCCCGTGGCGCCCTGGAGTTCGGCCTGTCGGGGGCGACCCTGCTGGACGATGGCACGCTGGTGATCGTCGGCAACGGCGGCAGCGTGATCCGCAGCACCGACCACGGCCAGACCTTCAGCGTATTCAACCGTGCGGACCGCATCTCGCTGTCGGCGGTCACCGCTGCCGGCAACGGCGACCTGATCCTGGCCGGGCAGGGCGGTGTACGGGTTTCTGCAGCAACGGGCGCTGAACTCGGCCAATAAGCCGGGCACATAATAAGAAGGTGGGGAATTCCATGAGCAGTCATCACCAGGACAAGGCGAACTTTCTTGAGCGCCTGATTTTCAATAACCGCCCGGCAGTGATCTTCATCTGCTTGCTGGTCAGCGCTTTCCTGTTCTGGCAGGCGACCCTGATCCGGCCGTCCACCAGCTTCGAGAAGATGATCCCGCTCAAGCACCCGTTCATCGAGCGGATGATGGAGCACCGCAACGACCTGGCGAACCTGGGCAACACCGTGCGCATCTCGGTGGAGGCCCGCGACGGCGACATCTTCACCAAGGACTACATGGAAACCCTGCGGCAGATCAACGACGAGGTGTTCTACATCTCCGGCGTCGATCGCTCCGGGCTCAAGTCGCTGTGGAGCCCCAGCGTGCGCTGGACCGAAGTGACCGAAGAGGGCTTCGCCGGCGGCGAGGTGATTCCCCAGAGCTACAACGGTTCGGCCGACAGCCTCGAACAGTTGCGCAACAACGTGCTCAAGTCCGGCCAGGTCGGGCGCCTGGTGGCCAACGACTTCAAGTCCAGCATCGTCGATATCCCGCTGCTGGAGTCCTACCCGGACCCGCAGGACCAGGGCAAGCTGCTGGCCCTGGACTACCAGAAATTCTCCCACCAGCTGGAAGAGAAGATCCGCGACAAGTTCGAGGCGCAGAACCCCAATGTGAAGATCCACATCGTCGGCTTCGCCAAGAAGGTCGGCGACCTGATCGACGGCCTGATCATGGTGGTGATGTTCTTCGGCGTGGCCTTCATCATCACCCTGGTGCTGCTGTACTGGTTCACCTGGTGCATCCGCAGCACCATCGCGGTATTGATCACCACCCTGGTGGCGGTGGTCTGGCAACTGGGCCTGATGCACGCCTTCGGCTTCGGCCTGGACCCGTATTCGATGCTGGTGCCGTTCCTGATCTTCGCCATCGGCATTTCCCACGGGGTGCAGAAGATCAACGGCATCGCCTTGCAGTCCAGTGATGCCGACAATGCCCTGACCGCGGCGCGGCGCACCTTCCGCCAGCTGTTCCTGCCGGGGATGATCGCGATCCTCGCCGACGCCGTGGGCTTCATCACCTTGCTGATCATCGATATCGGGGTGATCCGCGAGCTGGCCATCGGTGCCTCCATCGGTGTGGCGGTGATCGTGTTCACCAACCTGATTCTGCTGCCGGTGGCGATTTCCTACGTCGGCATCAGCAAGCGCGCCATCGAGCGCAGCAAGAAGGACGCTTCCCGCGAGCATCCGTTCTGGCGCCTGCTGTCTAACTTTGCCAGCCCCAAAGTCGCGCCGATTTCCATCGCCCTGGCCCTGGTGGCCTTTGCCGGCGGCCTCTGGTACAGCCAGAACCTGAAGATCGGCGACCTCGACCAGGGCGCGCCGGAGCTGCGTCCCGACTCGCGCTACAACAAGGACAACAACTTCATCATCAGCAACTACTCCACCAGTTCCGACGTGCTGGTGGTGATGGTCAAGACCGCGGCCGAAGGCTGCTCGCGCTATGAGGCCATGGCGCCGATCGACGAGTTGATGTGGAAGATGCAGAACACCGAGGGCGTGCAGTCGGCGATTTCCCTGGTGACCGTCTCCAAGCAGATGATCAAGGGCATGAACGAGGGCAACCTGAAGTGGGAAACCCTGTCGCGCAACCCTGACGTACTGAACAACTCCATTGCCCGGGCCGACGGCCTGTACAACAACAACTGCTCCCTGGCGCCGGTGCTGGTGTTCCTCAACGACCACAAGGCCGCGACCCTGGATCGCGCGGTGCATGCGGTGCAGGAGTTCGCCACGCAGCACAACAAGGACGGCCTGGAGTTCATTCTCGCTGCCGGCAACGCCGGGATCGAGGCCGCGACCAACGAGGTGATCAAGGAGTCCGAGCTGACCATCCTGATCCTGGTCTACATCTGCGTGGCCGGCATGTGCATGATCACCTTCCGCTCCTGGGCGGCGACCCTGTGCATTGTCCTGCCACTGGTGCTGACGTCGGTGCTGGGCAACGCGCTGATGGCCTTCATGGGCATCGGGGTCAAGGTGGCGACCCTGCCGGTGGTGGCGCTGGGGGTGGGCATCGGCGTGGACTACGGCATCTATATCTACAGCCGCCTGGAGAGCTTCCTGCGGGCCGGCCTGCCGCTGCAGGAGGCCTACTACCAGACCCTGCGCTCCACCGGCAAGGCCGTGCTGTTCACCGGCCTGTGCCTGGCCATCGGCGTGTGCACCTGGATCTTCTCGGCCATCAAGTTCCAGGCCGACATGGGCCTGATGCTGACCTTCATGCTGCTGTGGAACATGTTCGGTGCCCTGTGGCTGCTGCCGGCCCTGGCGCGGTTCCTGATCAAGCCGGAGAAGCTGGCGGGGCAGAAGGGCAACTCGCTGTTCGCCCACTGATCCCGTTGCATGAGTACTCAGCCGCACCCTCGGGTGCGGCTTTTTCATGCCTGGTGTTCCGAGGGGAAAGCAGGTGGTGCTGAAGAACCGGGCGGCCCCGGCAGTGCCTGTCGGAGGATGTGTCCGGGGCAGTCGCTTGCGCGGCGCAATGCTGGCCCAACCCGGCAGCGCCAATCAGCTATCATTGCGCCTTTCCATCTGATGACTGATCGCTATGACCGCTGCTACCGACACCTTGATCTGCGCCCTTGAAGCCTGCGACATGCTGGAAATCGACGGCCTGCACGCTTTCGATTTCACCCTCGACGAGCAGCGCCTGCTGATCGAGTGCATGGACGGCCGCGCGGCCAAGCGCTGGAGCTTTACCCTGGCCCAGGTCCAGGCCGCGACCTTCGACCAGGACTTGCAGAGCTGGACCCTGGCAGGCGACTCCGGTGAGCACCGCCTGGTGTGCATGAGCGCGTTCAGTGCCCGCGACGAAGAGGAAGGTGAACATGAAGATGCGTAATTTCTGGCCCCTGCTGATGGCCGGCAGTGTCGGTGCCATGGCGGTCCAGGCCGCGCCGGCCACCGAAACCCATGAGCTGCTGGTGGGGTCCTATACCCAGGGCCAGAGCCAAGGTCTGTACCGCCTGCAATTCAATGAGCGCACCGGGCAGATCGACCCCAAGCCGCTGCAGGTGGTGAAGAGCTCCAACCCGTCCTGGCTGACCTTGTCCAAGGACCTCAAGTTCGTCTTCGCGGTGAATGAGAACAGCCCGGGGCAGGCCGACCCCATCGGTCGTGTCAGCAGCTACAGCCTGGCGCCGAAAACCCATCAACTGAGCCTGATCAACCAGGTGCAGAGCCAGGGTAACGAGCCCACCCATTCCAGCCTGAGTGCCGACGGCAACTACCTGTTCGTCAGCAACTATTCGGTGGATGTGGATCCGGGCGGCAGCCTGGCGGTGGTGCCGGTCAGCGATGACGGTCATCTGTCGCCGGTGGTGCAGCTCACCAGTCATCCGGCCAGCCGGGTCGACCCCGAGCGCCAGCAATCGGCCCACGTGCATTCGTCGGTGCCGTCCCCGGACGGCAAGTTCCTGTTCGCCAACGACCTGGGTGCGGACAAGATCTTCGTCTATCGCTATGACCCCAAGGCCAATGCGGAACACCCGCTGAGCCCGGCCGACCAGGCCTTCGTCCAGCTGCCGCCGGGCAGCGGCCCGCGGCACCTGCTGTTCAGCGCCGATGGCAAGCATGCCTACCTGACCATGGAAATGAGCGCTCAACTGGCGGTGTTCGACTACCAGGACGGCAAGCTGACTCAGCGTCAGATGCTCGACCTGGCGGCCAACGGCTCCAAGGAGAAAAAGGCCGCCGCGGCTTTGCACGCTTCCAAGGACGGCCAGTACCTGTATGTCAGCAACCGGGGCACCGCCAACCAGTTGCTGGTGTTTGCCATCGACCCGGCCAATGGCCAGCTCAAGGAAATCCAGCGGCGTTCGGTGGAAGGCGATCACCCACGGGAGTTCAGCCTCGACCCGAGCAACCGCTATGTGCTGATCGGCAACCAGAAAAGCAACGAGATCGTGGTGATCGAGCGCGACGCCAAGACCGGTTTCCTGGGCAAGACCGTGCAGAAACTGCCGTTCGATTCCCCCAGCGATATCAAATTCCTGGTGCGTCAATAGACCGCAGGCCCCGGCGTCCGGGGCCTGACTCCTTCTATTAACGACGCTGATAATGGCTACTGCCGCAAAGAATTTTTTCCCGCCAACCCTCGGGAGTAAGTTTGCTTCACGGCCCACACGGGCAAGCAAGCCAACTGAATACGAGGGTTATACCGATGAACTTCAATCTCTTCTCCGTGATCGCAGCCTCCGCCATTTCCGCCACCGTGGCACTGCCTGCCAGCGCCAGCGTGGAAATCAGCCAGAAGAAATCCAGCACCAACACCTACACCCAGAAGTACCTGCAACAAAGCGCCAACTTCTACGCCGCCCTGGATCACAAAGCCCAGCAATGAGCGCTCTGGATCACCCCGCAAGCAGCAAACCCAAGGTATGCAGGAGCGAAGTCACTGAAGCAGTGATGTCGCTCCTGCATCACCTGTTTGCGACTTATTCTTCCCGCCAGGCAAATTTTGCTTGGTAGTGTCATATAGCCATGTGTTTAAATTTGACGCTGAATTATTGACTCTTTCCCGAGCAAGGATCGATAGCATGGTGATGCGTCTGACCGTGGTTCTGCTGTTGCTCTACTCCACCCCCATCCTGTCCTCTGCCCAGCCTGTCGAAGGCGAGCCGGAGACTTCCCGCGAGCGTCTGACCAGCCTGTTGCAGGACTGAGACGCCGGTTTAAAGCATCAAGAAAATTGATGATGGCTATGGATATAAACGTCTTTTTACTGGCGTTTGATTGATAGATCCTCTGGGCACGAAAACGCCTCAGGAGATCACCATGGCCCGTTCGATCCTCAGTTCCGCCAAGCACGGCGCCTACCTGGCGCTGGGGCTTTATCTGCTTCTGATGCTCTGGGCCAGCCTGGCTGCGGGCCTGCCGAGCGCTGCGTTGATTGATTCCGGCGCGGCAAGCGGCCAGGGCCCGGTACTCCATGCCGAAGCGGGGAGACGGCCATGAAAGGGCGCCGTCTGATGATCACCGCCTTCCTCGCGTTCTTCACCAATGGCACCAGCCTGCTGGGGCTGGGCCAGGGCTCGGCCGGAGCATTGGCGCGGGCCATCGAATGCAATCACCAGATCGCCCATCACAGCCAGGCGGCCAAGGCTCCGGCGCTGCTGGCGGGCAATCCACCGGGCAAATCCGCTGCGGCCTTTCCCGGGCCTTTCGCCCTGGATTGCCCACAGGCACGGGTATGCCCGGCCATGGCGGCCTGAGACGAGAAGAGGGGGGCAAGAGAAGAAGGGGCCCCGGAACCGGGACCCCATGCAGCGATGTCAGTCCTTGGACGAACCGCGTTTCACCAGTTTCATCACCACCACGAAGAACACCGGCACGAAGATCACTGCCAGGGTCGCGGTGATCATGCCGCCGATCACCCCGGTACCGATCGCCTGCTGGCTGGCGGAGCTGGCGCCGGTGGCGATGGCCAGGGGCACCACGCCGAGGATGAACGCCAGCGAGGTCATGACGATGGGGCGCAGGCGCAGGCGTGCAGCCTGCACCGTGGCATCGATCAGATCATGGCCTTCGTCGTACAGGCTCTTGGCGAACTCGATGATCAGGATCGCGTTCTTCGCTGACAGGCCGATGATGGTGATCAGGCCGACCTTGAAGAACACGTCGTTGGGCATGCCGCGCAGGCTCACCGCCAGCACTGCGCCCAGTACCCCCAGGGGCACCACCAGCAGCACCGAGGTGGGAATCGACCAGCTCTCGTAGAGCGCCGCCAGGCACAGGAACACGATCAGCAGCGACAGGCCCAGCAGCATCGGCGCCTGGCTGCCGGACAGCCGTTCCTGGAGTGACAGGCCGGTCCATTCCAGGCCCAGCCCGGTGGGCAACTGCGCCACCAGCCGTTCGATTTCCTGCATGGCTTCACCGGTACTGTGGCCAGGGGCCGGCTCGCCGGAGACGGCAATGGCCGGGTAGCCGTTGTAGCGGGTCAGTTGCGCAGGGCCCAGGCTCCAGCTGGCGCGGACGAAGGCCGACAGCGGCACCATCTTGCCGGCGCTGTTGCGCACGTTCAGGCGCAGCAAGTCTTCGACCTGGCTGCGCTGGTCGCCTTCGGCCTGGATCACCACCCGCTGCATCCGCCCCTGGTTGGGGAAGTCGTTGACGTAGGACGACCCCAGGGCGGTGGATAGCAGGCTGCCGATATCGGCAAAGGACACGCCCAGGGCGTTGGCCTGCTTGCGGTCGACCTCCAGTTGCACCTGCGGCGCTTCGGCCAGGGCACTTTCCCGGACGTTGGCCAGGATCGGGCTCTTTTCCGTGGCCTTGAGCAGCTCGTCCCGAGCCTGCATCAGGGCCGCGTGGCCGACGCCGCCACGGTCCTGCAGGCGGAACTCAAAGCCGCTGGAGGTGCCCAGGCCATCGATCGGCGGCGGCAGCACGGCGTACACCACGGCATCCTTGATCGCGCCGAGGGCGGCGTTGGCGCGGTCGGCGATGGACATCGCCGAATCCTCGCTGCCCCGTTGCGACCAGTCCTTGAGCGTGGTGAAGGCCAGCGCGGCGTTCTGCCCGTTACCCGAGAAGCTGAAGCCGAGAATGATGGTGCTGTCGCCGACTCCCGGTTCGCTGGCGTTGTGCGCTTCGATCTGCTCCACCACCTTGATCGTGCGGTTCTGGCTGGCACCAGGTGGCAGCTGGATGTCGGTGATGGTGTAGCCCTGGTCCTCCACGGGCAGGAAGGAGGAGGGCAGGCGGCTGAACAGCAGCGCCATGATCGCCAGCAGCGCCAGGTAGATCAGCAGGTAGCGGCCGGTACGCTTGAGCGCATAGGTCACGCCGCCCTGATAGCTGTCGCTCAGGCGTTCGAAGCGCCGGTTGAACCAGCCGAAGAACCCCGTGCGTTCATGGTGTTCGCCCGCCGCGATGGGCTTGAGCAGGGTGGCGCACAGGGCCGGGGTCAGGGTCAGGGCGAGGAACGCCGAGAACAGGATCGAGGTGGCCATGGACAGCGAGAACTGCTGGTAGATCACCCCCACCGAGCCGGGCATGAAGGCCATGGGGATGAACACCGCTACCAGCACCAGGGTGATGCCGATGATGGCCCCGGTGATCTGCTGCATCGCCTTGCGCGTGGCTTCCTTGGGCGACAGGCCTTCGGTGGCCATGATCCGCTCGACGTTCTCCACCACCACGATGGCATCGTCCACCAGGATGCCGATGGCCAGCACCATGCCGAACATGGTCAGCACGTTGATCGAGAACCCCAGGGCCAGCATGGTGGCGAAGGTGCCCATCAGGGCCACGGGCACCACCAGGGTGGGGATCAGGGTGTAGCGGATGTTCTGCAGGAACAGGAACATCACCAGGAACACCAGCACCATGGCTTCGGCCAGGGTGTAGAGCACCTTGGTGATCGAGACCTTGACGAAGGGCGAGGTGTCGTAGGGGATCTTGTATTCCACGCCGGCCGGGAAATAGCGCGACAGCTCGTCCATCTTGGCGCGGATCAGGGTCGCGGTATTCAACGCGTTGGCCCCGGGGGACAACTGCACGCCCACCGCGGTGGACGGCTTGCCGTTCAGGCGGGTGCCGTACTGGTATTCCTGGCTGCCGACTTCCACCCGGGCCACATCGCCGATGCGTACCGTGGAGCCGTCGGGGTTGGCCCGCAGGACGATATCGGCAAACTCTTCAGGGCTGGACAGCTGGCCCTTGACCAGGATGGTCGCGGTGATTTCCTGGCTGGCGGGGTTGGGCAGGTCGCCGATGCTGCCGGCCGGAACCTGGGCGTTCTGCGCCGCCACCGCGGCGTTGACGTCGGCCGGGGTCAGGTTGAAACCGATCAGTTTCTGCGGGTCGAGCCAGATCCGCATGGCCCGCTCGGCACCGTACAACTGGGCCTTGCCGACGCCATCGAGGCGGCGGATCTCGTTCATCACGTTGCGCGCCAGGTAGTCGCTGAGGGCGACATCGTTCAGGCGGCCGTCACTGGAGGTCAGGGTGATCAGCAAGAGGAAGCCGGCGGAGACTTTCTCCACCTGCAGGCCCTGCTGGGTCACCGCCTGGGGCAGGCGCGGTTCCACTGCCTTGAGACGGTTCTGCACGTCCACCTGGGCCAGTTCCGGGTTGGTACCCGGCTGGAAGGTGGCGGTGATGGTGGCGCTGCCGAGGCTGCTCTGGGACGAGAAGTACAGCAGGTGGTCGGCACCATTGAGCTCCTGCTCGATCAGGCTGACCACCGATTCGTCCAGGGTCTGCGCCGAGGCGCCCGGGTAGGCGGCGTAGATCTCGATCTGCGGCGGGGCCACGGTGGGGTATTGCGCCACCGGCAGTTGGGGGATCGCCAGGGCGCCGGCCAACAGGATGAAGAAGGCGACCACCCAGGCGAATACCGGGCGGTCAATAAAGAATTGCGGCATGTGTACTACCTACTGGCCAGGGTTCTGGACGTGCGCAAGGGGGCTGGCGTCGATTTCCACCGGCTCGCCGGGGCGGGCGTGTTGCAGGCCTTCGACAATCACCCGGTCACCGGGCTTGAGGCCCTCGGTGACGATCCAGCGATCGTTCTGCACTCCACCCAGTTGCACCGGGTGCTGCACCACGTTGTTTTGCGCATCCACCAGCAGCACCTGGGCGATGCCGGCGCTGTCGCGCTGGATGGCCCGCTGCGGCACGCTGATGCCTTGCTGGTTGACCGCCTGTTCCAGGCGCACGCGCACGAAACTGCCGGGCAGCAGGTCGAGGTCCGGGTTGGGGAACTCGCTGCGCAGGATGATCTGCCCGGTACTCGGGTCAACGCTGATATCGGCGAACAACAGCTTGCCCGGCAGCGGGTAGAGGCTGCCGTCGTCCTGGATCAGGGTCGCCTTGGCCTGGTCCTTGCCCACCTGCTGCAACTGGCCGGCGCGGAAGGCCCGGCGCAGGTCGTTGAGTTCACGGGTGGACTGGGTCAGGTCGGCGTGGATCGGGTCCAGTTGCTGGATCAGCGCCAGCGGCGTGGTCTCGTTCTGGCCCACCAGGGCGCCTTCGGTGACCAGGGCGCGGCCGACCCGGCCGGAAATCGGCGCGGTGACGGTGGCATAGCCGAGGTTGAGCTTGGCCCGCTGCACCGCGGCCTGGTTGGCGGCGACGTCGGCGCTGGCCTGGCGTGCCGCAGCCCGGGCATTGTCGTATTCCTGGCCGCTGATGGCCTGGTCGGCGACCAGCTTGGAATAGCGCTGCTCCTGCAACTGCGCCTGGAAGGCGGTGGCCTCGGCCTTGCGCAGGCTGGCCTGGGCGCTGTCCAGGTCAGCCTTGAACGGGGCCGGGTCGATGCGGAACAAGACCTCGCCCTGCTTGACGTCGGAGCCTTCGCGGAAGGTCCGTTGCAGCACCACCCCGGCTACCCGGGCGCGGACTTCGGCGATCCGTGGCGCGGCGATGCGCCCGCTCAGTTCGCTGGTGATGGACAGGGCCTGGCTCTGTACGGTTTCGATCCGTACCTTGGCCGGTGGCGGCGTCTGCTCGCCTTCGGTCTTGCCACACGCGCTCAGCGCCGCTGCCAGAACGACCAGGCAGAATGGCGCAAAGAGTTTATTCGACATGCTGATACCCCAATAATGACCTCGGCATGCTAAGGGCATGGGTCAAGGCCCGCTGTGAAGCTGTGTAGGTGCTGTGTGAAAAAGTGTGAAGCCTGCGCACCGGTGCGGCCAGGGTTGTATATCCTTGGCGCCTTGCTGGTTTTGCCCGGTGCCTTATAAAGAACGCCGGTATTCTGTATTTCTTCAATAAAGATCGCTCTCCATGCCCAATATTCTTCTTGTCGAAGACGACACCGCGCTGTCCGAACTGATCGCCAGCTACCTGGAACGCAATGGCTATCAGGTCAGCGTGATCAGCCGTGGTGACCAGGTGCGGGAGCGGGCCAAGGCCAGCCCGCCGGACCTGGTGATCCTCGACCTGATGCTGCCGGGCCTGGATGGCCTGCAAGTCTGCCGCCTGTTGCGCGCCGACTCGGCGACCCTGCCGATCCTGATGCTGACCGCGCGGGATGATAGCCATGATCAGGTGCTGGGTCTGGAAATGGGCGCCGACGACTATGTGACAAAACCTTGCGAACCGCGAGTGCTACTGGCCCGGGTCCGTACCCTGTTGCGCCGTAGCAGCCTCAGCGAGCCGCAGAGCGCCAGCGACCAGATCCTCATGGGCAACCTGTGCATCGACCTGTCGGAGCGCACCGTGACCTGGCGCGAGCAGTTGGTGGAGCTGTCCAGCGGCGAGTACAACCTGCTGGTGGTGCTGGCCCGGCATGCCGGTGAAGTGCTGAGCCGCGACCAGATCCTGCAGCGCCTGCGGGGCATCGAGTTCAACGGCACCGATCGTTCGGTGGACGTGGCGATCTCCAAGCTGCGGCGCAAGTTCGACGATCACGCCGGCGAGGCGCGCAAGATCAAGACCGTGTGGGGCAAGGGTTACCTGTTCAGCCGTTCCGAGTGGGAATGCTGATTCCATGCTGCGCATCCTGGTCCGTCTGTACCTGATCACCATCATTGCCTTCAGCGCCGCGATCTACCTGATCCCGGACCTGGTGATCAAGGTTTTCCACGAGCGTTTCCTGGACTACAACCTGGACCAGTCCCGGGGCCTGCAGAGCCTGATCGTCAAGCAGTTCCGCGCCTTGCCGGCGCAGCAGTGGCCGACCCTGGTTAAGGAGATGGACGAGGAGTTCCACCCGCTGCAGGTGGCCCTGGTGCGCATCGACGACCCGGATTTCAGCGATTACGAGCGCGAGCGCCTGCAACGCGGCGAGAAAGTGGTGCGCCTGGGCGATTGGGGCTGGCGCACCCTGGCGGTGTCGCCGCTGGATGAGCAACTGGCGGTGAAGCTGGTGGTGCCGCCGGACCCGCTGGACGTCAACCTGCTGTACTGGAGCATCAATGTCCTGATCGTCGCCGTGCTGCTGGCCTGCCTGCTGCTCTGGGTGCGCCCGCACTGGCGTGACCTGGAGCGCCTCAAGCGCACCGCCGAACGCTTCGGCAAGGGCCATCTGGGCGAGCGCACCCAGCTGCCCGCCAGTTCCAACATCGGCAGCCTGGCCAATGTCTTCGACACCATGGCCGGGGATATCGAAAAACTCCTGAACCAGCAGCGTGACCTGCTCAACGCGGTGTCCCACGAACTGCGCACGCCCCTGACCCGGCTGGATTTCGGCCTGGCCCTGGCGCTCTCCGACGATTTGCCGGCGGCCAGCCGCGAGCGCCTGCAAGGGCTGGTGGCGCACATTCGCGAACTGGATGAACTGGTACTGGAGCTGCTGTCCTACAGCCGCCTGCAGAACCCGGCGTGCCTGCCGGAGCAGATCGAGGTGTCCCTGGACGAGTTCATCGACAGCATCCTGGGCAGTGTCGACGATGAGCTGGAGTCGGATATCGTCATCGACGTCCTGCTGCACGGTGCCCTGGAACGTTTCACCCTGGACCCGCGGCTGACCGCCCGGGCCTTGCAGAACCTGCTGCGCAATGCCACCCGTTATTGCGAGAAACGCATCCAGGTGGGGGTGCTGGTCAGCGACGACGGCTGCGAGATCTGGGTCGACGATGACGGCATCGGCATTCCCGACGACGAGCGCGAGCGGGTGTTCGAGCCGTTCTACCGCCTGGACCGCAGCCGCGACCGCGCCACCGGCGGCTTCGGCCTGGGCCTGGCGATCAGCCGCCGGGCCCTGGAAGCCCAGGACGGCACCCTGACCGTGGAAGCCTCGCCCCTGGGCGGCGCGCGTTTTCGCCTGAGCCTGCCGCCCCCGCCCAGGGCCTGAATCCGTAGGAGCCGGCTTGGCGGTGAAAGGGCCGCAGAGCCCAGCGCTTGTCTCAAGGCCGCCTACCAGGCGGTGCGGCGCGGATTCGTTGGAGGAGCCGGCTTGGCGGCGAAGAGGCCCCTGAGCCGAGCGCCCCTGCGGATAACGCCTTCGCTGGCAAGCCAGCTCCTGTAGCCTGCTCCTGCAACGGGGGTGCAACTGACAGGAGTTTCATGCTGTCTGTTGTCGGGCACGGTTTATCCTGTTCGTACTCACCCGCAATGAGGAGGTTCATCCATGAACGATCAGGCGATTCATCATGCTGCGGCCGACGGCTACCAACAGGCCGCCGATACCTATGTGCGGGGCCGGCCGGACTATCCGCCAGCCCTTGAGCCCTGGCTGCGGGAGACGCTGGGCCTCGGGCCGGGCAGGGTGGTGGTGGACCTGGGCGCCGGCACCGGCAAGTTCACCGGCCGCTTGCTGGCCACGGGGGCCCAGGTGATCGCGGTGGAGCCGGTCGAGCAAATGCGCGCCAGGCTGGCGGCGGCCCAGCCCGAGGCCCAGGTACTGGAGGGCAGCGCCGAGGCGCTGCCGCTCAAGGATGCCTCGGTGGATGTGCTGGTCTGTGCCCAGGCCTTTCACTGGTTTGCCCACCGCGCGGCACTGGAGGAAATCCATCGCGTGCTCAAGCCCGGCGGCAAGCTGGCCCTGGTGTGGAACCTGCGGGATGCCCGGGTGCCCTGGGTGGCGCGCCTGGACGCCATCGTCAATGCCTTGCAGGCCGATACCCCGCGCTATTACACCGGTGCCTGGCGCCAGGCCTTTCCCCACCCGGGTTTCGGGCCCCTGCAGGAACAGCATTTCACCCAGGGCCACAGCGGCACGCCGGAGGACGTGATCTTCAACCGTGTGCGCTCCACCAGCTTCATCGCCGCCTTGCCCCAGGCCGAGCGCGAGGCCGTGGACCGGCAGATCGCCGCCCTGATCGACAGCGAGCCGCAGCTGCGGGGCAAGGCCCAGGTCACCGTGCCTTACACGACCGCCGCCTTCTATTGCATCAGGCAAGGCTGAGCTCATCACCCCCACATCGCCCCCATGTAGGCGCTGGCTTGCCAGCGAAGGCGTTATCCGCAGGGGCTCTCGGCTCAGGGGCCTCTTCGTCGGCAAGCCGGCTCCCGCAGGGGCGGTGGCCAGTCCCGCTTTTGGCCGATGCGCTGCCTTACGGCCCGCCGCCGCCACTTGCTATAGTTCGGCCCTCATTTTCTGCCCAGTAAAGGATCACTGCCATGTCCGAATACCAAGCCTTTCGCGTCGAACTCGCTGACAACATCGCCCATGTGCAGATCAACCGCCCGGAAAAGATCAACGCCATGAACGCCGCGTTCTGGAGCGAGATCGTCGAGATCTTCCGCTGGATCGACGACACCGACGCAGTGCGCGTGGTGGTGCTCAGCGGTGCCGGCAAGCATTTTTCTTCGGGCATCGACCTGATGATGCTGGCCGGGGTGGCCAACGAACTGGGCAAGGATGTGGGCCGCAACGCGCGCCTGCTGCGGCGCAAGATCTTCCAGCTGCAGGCCTCGTTCAACGCCGTGGACAACTGCCGCAAGCCGGTGCTGGCGGCGATCCAGGGCTATTGCCTGGGGGGCGCCATCGACCTGATCAGCGCCTGCGACATGCGTTACGCCGCGGACGATGCGCAATTCTCGATCAAGGAAATCGATATCGGCATGGCTGCGGATGTCGGCACACTGCAACGTTTGCCACGTATCATCGGCGACGGCATCCTGCGCGAGCTGGCCTACACTGGGCGCACCTTCGGTGCCGAGGAAGCACGCAGCATTGGCCTGGTCAACCGGACCTACAGCGATGCCGCAAACCTGCTGGACGGGGTCATGGGAATTGCCCGGGAGATCGCCGCCAAGTCGCCGATCGCGGTCAGCGGCACCAAGGAAATGCTCAGCTACATGCGTGACCACCGTATTGATGACGGCCTGGAATATGTCGCCACCTGGAACGCTGCCATGTTGCAGTCCAACGACTTGCGCGTGGCCATCGCCGCCCACATGAGCAAACAGAAACCCGAATTTCTGGATTGATTGACGATGATTGAACGCTGGACCACCGCAGTACTCGACACCGACCTTCCCGGCGGCTGGGCCGTGGCCCGCGGCCCGGACGGCTTTCTCTATGACGACAACGGCGCGCTGTTCCCCCGGCACTGGCTCAAGGGCCAGGACCTGCCGCTGCTGGCGGAACACGGCATCGGCCATCTCGATGGCGAGCCGGTGTACCTGCTGGAACTGAGCGCCCGGGCCGAAGTGCCGGGCTGCGGCTGGAAAGGCCTGCGGGCCTTCATGCTGGAGGGCGATCACACCCTGTACAAGGTCCTGGGCTATGCCGCGCAGATCGGCACCTGGGCCCGGGAGCACCGGTACTGCGGCAGTTGCGGGCGGCCCATGGCCCAGGTGCCGGGGGAGCGGGCGATGTATTGCCAGCCTTGCGACCTGCGCAGCTACCCGCGCATTTCACCGAGCATGATCGTGCTGATCACCCGCGGTGACGAAATCCTCCTGGCTCGTTCGCCGCGCTTCGTCACCGGGGTCTACAGCACCCTGGCAGGCTTTGCCGAGCCGGGCGAGTCGGCGGAGGACTGCCTGATTCGCGAGGTGCGCGAAGAGGTGAGCATCGAAGTCAGGAACATCCAGTACGTGGGCAGCCAATGCTGGCCGTTCCCCCATTCGATGATGCTGGGCTTTCACGCCGAATACGCCGGCGGCGAGATCATTCCCCAGGAAGACGAGATCGAGGACGCCCAGTGGTTCAGCGTCCATGCGCTACCGCCGTTGCCGGCCTCGCGCTCGATTGCCCGCTACCTGATCGATCTCTATGTGGCGCGCCGCCTAGGCCACGCTGAACCAGTGCTGCCAGGCTAGGCGCACGGTCAGCCCAAGGACCACGGTGATGAACACCGGGCGAATGAACTTGGCACCACCGCTGATGGCGGTGCGTGCGCCGAAGAAGGCCCCGACCATCACCGACAGGCCCATGCACAGGCCGATGATCCAGTCCACCTGCCCGGAAAACACGAACACCGACAGCGCCGCGATGTTGCTGACGAAGTTCATGCTGCGGGCCACGCCGCTGGCCTTGACCAGGTCGATGGGGTAGAGCAGCAGGCTGCTCACGGTCCAGAACGCCCCGGTGCCGGGGCCGGCCACGCCGTCATAGAAGCCCAGGCTGAAGCCCTGGCTCGATTGCCACTTCTTCTTGATCGGTGCGTCGCTGTCCAGTGGCGCCTTGGGCGTGCCGCCGAACAGCAGGTACAGGCCGCAGGCGAAGACGATCACCGGCAGCATCTTGTTCAGCCATTCCGCCGGCAGGTAGTGAGCGACGATGGCCCCGGTCAGGGCGCCCACCAGGGTGCCGACAATGGCGTGGGTCCATTGCCTGGGGTGGAACAGCTTGCGCCGATAGAAGGTGAAGCTGGCGGTGGCCGAGCCGAAGGTCGAGCTGAGTTTGTTGGTGCCCAGCACCAGGTGCGGCGGCAGGCCGGCGGTGAGCAGGGCCGGGGTGGTGAGCAGGCCGCCGCCGCCGGCAATGGCGTCGATGAAACCGGCGATGAAGGCCACGAGGGCGAGAATGGCGAGGGTGGTCAGGTCTACGCTGAGTTCGAAGGGCATGGGGTCGGCTTATTTCGGCGAGAAGCGCAAAGGGGGCTGCGCGAAAGTCCGCCATATTACCTGCAACCCAGCCCGCCGCGCGACCGCCTCGACCTTGGTCGGATGCCTCTCCCTGAACCGAGCGCCCGCCTGGATGACGCCTTCGCTGGCAAGCCAGCTCCTACGGGGCGGTGCGCCGAGATTTCGCTGCAGGAGCCGGCTTGGCGGCGAAGAGGCCGCTGGGCCGAGCGCTCGCCTGGATGACGCCTTCGCTGGCAAGCCAGCTCCTACGGGGGGCGGTGCCTGAGGTCAGCGCTGGGGGCCGTTGCCAATCTGCCAGACAAAGGGGGGCTCGCTGCCGTTGATCTTCCAGTCGCCGACGATCCGCGCCTTGTAGATCACCGGGTTGTGCGAAGACACGGTGCGCGCATTGCGCCAGTGCCGGTCCAGGGCCTTGCCCTGGCGAATGTCCGAAGCCCCCAGGGCATTGAACAGCTCGCTGGTGGCGCGCTGGACCAGTTCGGTGACCACCACCTGGGCCGTGGCCGATTCGATTTCCGCCGCCACATTGGCCGCGCGCTCCTGGGCCGGATCCCCGGCAAAGCGCGCCAGGTAGGCCTGTTGCGCAGGGGCTGCAGCACGCAGGGCGGCGGCTTCGGCGGCATACACCAGGGCCGCGATCTCGCCCACCACCTGCTGCACCTGGGCATCGGCGCTGGCCTGGGGCGCGTTGCCGTGGCTGTAGATGCGCTTGCGCACCCGCACTTCGTGGGCCACATCACGTAGCGCCGCGCGGCCGATGCCGGCCAGGGTCGCCAGCAGCACCAGCTGGTAGAAAGCGGTCTGGTATTTGAAGCGGGTTGCGAAGTCGATGATGTTCTCGGCGTCCACTTCAGCGTCCTGGAAGCGCGAGGTGCCGCTGCCGGTGGTGCGCTGGCCGAAGCCGTCCCAATCGTCGCTCTGCTCGATGCCCGGCTGGCGGGTGCGCACCGCGGCAATCACGTCGCCACCGGTGTCCGTGCGCTGGGCATAGACATCGATCCAGTCGGAGAAAATGCTTCCGGTGCTGTAGAACTTTTCGCCGTTGAGGCGCCATTTTTCGCCATCCGGAGAGACTTTGGTGATGACCTGGCCGATGTCCACGGCGCCGATTTCGGTCCAGGCGCAGCCGACGATATCGCCTTCGACAAAGCGCTTGAACCACAGGTCCCGGCCCGGCCCGGGCGTGGCATTGAGCCGATCCTCGACAAAGGCAAAGTGCCCGCGCAGGGCCTGGGGCACGTTGGCGTCGGCCTCGGCCAGCTCGATCAGCAGCTGGAACAGCTGGGGCAGGGAAGCGCCGCCACCGCCATATTCCAGCGGCACCCGTACCGCGCCGAATCCGGATTCCTTGAGCCACTGGATGGGCTCGTAGGGCAGTTTGCGTTGCTGTTCCCGTTCCACCGCGCCACTGGCGATGCGCTGGAAGATCGGGCGAAAGCCTGCGGCCAGGGTCTCGTAGTCGACCCCCACGGACAGCGGATTGATTACCTGGTGTTCAGTCATGGTGTAGCTCCTGGGTTCGGCAGAAAAAAGCGCTGCAGGGTCCAGGCCGATTGCACACACCATGCCGAAGCCGCAAACGCCGGTTTGCCGGGGCAAGGGCTCCGGCAGAGCGCCTGCAACTGTTGCTCCGCCAACAGTTCATCAACAAAACAGCCCGTTTCCAGGGTTGGCCGGCCCCGCGCCGCCGCAGGCAGCGAGCCTCAGCCATTGCCCGGGAGAAGGCGTGCTTGAGGCTCCACACGGCGTCTGGCGGCCTACGCGCCGAGGGCTTCCAGGCCCTGGCACGCTTGCTGCTCTGCTCCGAGGTACTTTCCCAAGTCCCGAGGACCGAACCATGAGTCAGCAAGCCGTGAAATTTGCCTACTGGGTGCCCAACGTCAGCGGTGGGCTGGTGGTCAGCAAGATCGAGCAACGCACCCATTGGGGCATCGACTACAACCGCAAGCTGGCGCAGATCGCCGAGCAGGCCGGCTTCGAATACGCCCTGACCCAGATCCGCTTCACCGCCGGCTATGGCGCCGAGTACCAGCACGAGTCGGTGGCTTTCAGCCACGCACTGCTGGCGGCTACCGACAAGCTCAAGGTGATTGCGGCGATCCTGCCCGGGCCCTGGCAGCCGGCCCTGGCGGCCAAGCAACTGGCGACCATCGACCAACTGACCAATGGCCGTATTGCGGTGAACATCGTCAGCGGTTGGTTCAAGGGTGAGTTCCAGGCCATTGGCGAGCATTGGCTGGAGCACGACGAGCGCTATCGCCGGTCCGAGGAATTCATTCGCTGCCTGCGCGGGGTCTGGAGCCAGGATGCCTTCACCTTCAGGGGCGATTTCTATCGCTTCGACCACTACAGCCTCAAGCCCAAGCCCCTGGGCCAGCCGGAGATCTTCCAGGGCGGCAGCTCGCGGGCTGCCCGGGACATGGCGGCCCGGGTTTCGGACTGGTACTTCACCAACGGCAACAGTGTCGAGGGGATCAAGGCCCAGGTCGATGACATCCGCGCCAAGGCCGCGGCCAACCAGCACTCGGTGAAGATCGGAGTGAACGCCTTCGTGATCGCCCGGGACACCGAGGAGGAGGCGCGGGCGGTGTTGCAGCAAATCATCGATCAGGCCGACCCGGAGGCGGTGAATGCCTTCGGTGACGCCGCCCGGCAGGCCGGCAAGGCGTCCCCCGAAGGCGAGGGCAACTGGGCCAAGTCGAGTTTCGAGGACCTGGTGCAGTACAACGACGGGTTCAAGACCAACCTGATCGGCACGCCACAGCAGATTGCCCAGCGCATCGTGGAGTTGAAGGCGGTGGGTGTGGACCTGGTACTGGCCGGGTTCCTGCATTTCCAGGAAGAGGTGGAGTATTTCGGCCAGCGCGTGCTGCCCCTGGTACGCGAGCTGGAGGCCCGGGTGCGGTCCAAGCAACAGGAAGCCGCCGCCTGAAGCCGCCCCTTGCCGGCGAATGGGCCTCGCAGCCTTGTGCCGGGCTTGAGGGCGCTTTCGCTGGCAAGCCAGCTCCTACGGGGGCAGAGGCGGTGTGTTTTTTCGTAGGAGCCGGCTTGCCGGCGAACGGGCCTCGGAGCCTTGTGCCGGGCTAGAGGGCGCTTTCGCTGGCAAGCCAGCTCCTACAAGGGCAGAGGCGGTGGTGATTACAGGCCCAGTTCGCTCAGGCCCGGGTGATCGTCGGGCCGGCGGCCCAGGGGCCAGTGGAACTTGCGCTCCTGGGCCTTGATCGGCATGTCGTTGATGCAGGCAAAGCGCCGGGCCATCAAACCCTGTTCGTCAAACTCCCAGTTTTCGTTGCCGTAGGAACGGAACCAGTTGCCCGAGTCGTCGTGCCATTCGTAGGCGTAGCGCACGGCAATACGGTTGTCGGTAAAGGCCCACAGTTCCTTGATCAGGCGGTAATCCAGTTCCTTGGCCCATTTGCGGGTCAGGAACGCCTTGGCCTCTTCGCGGTTGTGGGCGAACTCGGCGCGGTTGCGCCATTGGGTATCCAGGGTATAGGCCAGGGATACCCGCTCCGGGTCCCGGGAGTTCCAGCCATCTTCGGCCAGGCGGATCTTTTCAATCGCCGACTCGCGAGTGAAAGGCGGAAGGGGCGGGCGCACTTGAGCGTTAGACGACATGATCTGTCTCCAATGAAAGTTGCTGTTCAAACAAAGAGGCTGCTCTTGTTTAAAACAATCAGAGGTCCAATAACTTTCGCGCCATGCATTGCGCATTATCAGCAGCACTGTGATTGCCCATCACAAGGGCAACGGTAATGGCGCCATCGATCAGGATCAGCAGTTGCGCTGCCAGTTCCTCAGGATGTTGCACGCCATGTTCCTGGCAAAGCTCGGTCACGTAGTCGAGCAGGTTCTGCTTGTGCCGTTTTGCTACTTGGCGCACCGGGTCTTGCGGGTCGCCGGTTTCGCCACTGGTGTTGATAAAGGCGCAGCCGCGAAAACCGGGGGTTGCGAACCAGTCCTTGAGCACGTCGAACAGCGCCAACAGGCGCAGGGCCGGGGTCGCGGCCTGGTTCACCGCGCTGCAGAACCAGTGCATCCAGCGCTGATCGCGACGCTCCAGGGCGGCCACCACCAACTCGTCCTTGTTGGTGAAATAGCGGTAGACGCTCTTGCGCGAGACGCCGGCGGTCTTCACCAGAAGATCCATGCCGGTGGCGGCAATGCCGTTCTGGTAGATCAGTTTCTCGGTGACATCGAGGATGATGTCTCGGGTTTCAGAGTGCATGTTTTCGTTCATGTTGCGAACAGTAGAACGATCGTTCTCCTTGGTCAATGGCATTCTTGAATTTTCTTCGAAACTGGCCATTACCCTTGTAGGCGCTGGCTTGCCAGCGAAGGTGTCATTGCGCCTTGCACAGGGCTTGGGGGCCCATTCGCCGGCAAGCCGGCTCCTGCGCACAGCGGGCGGGTGCTTTGCTGAGGGAGGGCGTTATACATGCCAGGCAGGGGACTCCGGCCGGTCCATGGTGTAAGCTCTTGCGCTCTTTGGATTTGAGCCACTGCGAGCCCTAATGCCGTCGCTTTTCAAACGTTCCCTGCTGCCCAAGCTGCGCAGCTTCCCACTGGCCGCCGAGGCTTTCACCACGCTGACCGGCGCTGCGCAGTTTCGCCGCACGCTGCTGGAGCAGATTGCCCAGGCCCGCCGGCGCATCTATATCGTCGCGCTGTACCTGCAACAGGATGAAGCCGGCCAGGAAATCCTCGATGCCCTGCACGCCGCCAAGGCCGCCCGCCCCGAGCTGGAAGTGGTGGTCGTGGTTGACTGGTTGCGGGCCCAGCGCGGCCTGATCGGTGCCGGCAAGCAGCCGGGCAACTCGGCCTGGTACCAGCAAATGACCCGCACTCACGCCAGCGAAGTGCCGATCTACGGCGTGCCGGTTCAGACCCGCGAGCTGTTCGGGGTGCTGCACCTCAAGGGTTTCGTCATCGACGACTGCGTGCTCTACAGCGGCGCCAGCCTGAACAACGTGTACCTGCACAAGTTCGACAAGTACCGCTTCGACCGTTACCACCTGCTGCACAACCAGGCGCTGGCCGACTCCATGCACCACCTGGTGCAGCACGGCCTGGTGGAGTCGCGGGCAGTGCACCGCCTGGACCTGCCGAACCTGCCCACCACCCGCAGCCTGCGCAACGACATCGGCGATCTGCGCAGCCGCCTCAAGCACGCCACCTACGACACCACTGCCGGTGGCCTGGACAAGAGCGGGCTGTCGGTCAGCCCGTTGCTCGGGGTGGGCAAGGGCAACCCGTTGAACCGGGTGATCTGCGAGCTGATTGCCGGCGCCCAGCGCCAGCTGACCATCTGCACCCCGTATTTCAACCTGCCGCTGCCGGTGACCCGGGAGATCAACCGGGCCCTGGAGCGCGGGGTGAAGATCGACATTATCGTCGGCGACAAGACCGCCAACGACTTCTATATCCCGCCCAGCGAGCCGTTCAAGGTGATCGCCGCGCTGCCTTATCTGTATGAAATCAGCCTGCGGCGTTTTGCCAAGCGGCATCAGAAAGTGATCGACAACGGCCAGTTGAACCTGCACCTGTGGCGTGACGGTGACAACACCTACCACCTCAAGGGCATGTGGGTCGATGAGCGCTATACCTTGCTCACCGGCAACAACCTCAACCCGCGGGCCTTCCGCCTGGACCTGGAAAACGCCCTGTTGCTGGACGACCCCAAGGGCGAGCTGCTGCAGGCGCGCAACGCCGAACAGGCCGAGATCTATCGCCACACCCGCCGTATCGAGCACTTTCAGTACCTGGACAGCCTGGTGGACTACCCCGAGGCCGTGGGCAAGTTCCTGCGCCGGGTCAGCCGCGTGCGCATCGAGCGCTTGCTCTACCGCATGCTTTAACCCGTAGCCGCTGCCGAGGTCCACAGGACCTTCAGTAATCTCAAGAGCGGCGTCTGCTTCGCAGCCGTTCGCAGCCTGCGGCAGCGGCTACAAAAACAGCGCAGTACCTGTAGCCGCTGCCGAGCCTGCGAGGCTGCGCAAAGGTCCGCAGGGCCTTCAGCAACCTCAAGAGCGGCGTCTGCTTCGCAGCCGTTCGCAGCCTGCAGCAGCGGCTACAGGTCTTTGGGCTGCGGGGCGGGCCAGATGGCGATCAGTACCAGCAGCACCGCCGCCAGCAGGTAGGGCAGGCGCGGTTCGATAGCGTAGATCAGGCTGCCGGCCATGGGCCCGATGACCACGCCCAGGCCCTGGGCGGCGCCGATGCTGCCGGCAGTCGCGCCCTGTTCCGAGGCCTCTACGGCATTCGCCGCCAGGGCCGAGAACGACGGAAACACCCCACCCATGCCTGCCGCCGATACAAAGAACGCCAGCCACAAGCCCCAGGCGCTGTCCACCAGCATGCTGCCGGCATAACCCAGCGCGGACAGCAGGGCGCCGTAGCGGATCATCCGCAGCGGCGGCCATTCCAGCTTGCGCACCACCAACTGCGCGCAGATCAGCGCCACGCCGACCATGGCCAGGGCCACCCCGGCCGTCTGGGCGGCATCGGCGGGGCTCATGTGCAGCCGGTCCAGGGCATAGAAGCTGACGGTGATCTGGGCCACCGACACACAGAGCATGGCGACAAAGGCCACCACCATGGGCCGGCGCAGTCGCGGGTCGCCCAGGCGTACCCGGGTCGGGGCCTGGGCCAGGTGCAGTTCCTGGCGCGGCAGTTGGTAGCGCAGCACCAGGAATGCCAGCAACGGCAGCACCGCCATGGCGTAGAACGGCAGGCTCAGGCTGTAGCGCGCCAGCAGCGCGGCCACCGCCGGGCCCAGCACCAGGCCCACGGCGTTGGCGGCGCCCAGGGTGGCCATGGCACGGGCGCGGTGCTGAGGCTCGACGTTATCGGCGATCAGGGCGAAGCCGCCCACCGGGATCGCCGCGTAGAAGGCGCCGATCAAGCCGCGGCCGAGCATCAGGCCGAGAAAGGCCATGGCGACGCTGGGCAGCGACTGCAGCGACAGGTCGATGAACAGGCACAAGGCCCAGTAGGCGAGGGTGAAGCCGGCGGTGCCCAGCAGCAGCACCCGGCGCCGGCCGAAGCGGTCACTGGCCTGGCCCCAGGGGCGTGCCAGGAGCATCCAGATCACCCCGGAAACGGTGACGGCCGCGCCGGCATGCCAGGTTTCCAGGTGCAGGGCCCGGGAGATCGGGCCGATCAGCGAGACGAAGGCCATCATCGACATGGTGCAGGCCATATAGGCGGCCATCAGTGGAACCAGCGAGAAGGGTCTGACGGTCAGCGGCGCGCTGGCGGCTGTGGAGCGAGGCATGAAGGGTCTTCCATGAAAGTCGATGGGCCGTGAACGTTAACGGGATAACGTGTCACAGCCCAGGCTTATCTGCATTCGTGATGATGTTGCCGGCGAAGAGAGCCTTGAGGCGGGCGTTGTGCCCAGGGCCGCTTTCGCTGGCAAGCCAGCTCCTACGGGGGTAGCGGGGTGCTGTTCTGCCTGTGTAGGAGCCGGCTTGCCGGCGAAGAGGGCCTTGAGCCGGGCGTTGTGCCCTGGGCCGCTTTCGCTGGCAAGCCAGCTCCTACGGGGGGGCGGGGAGCTGTTCTGCCTGTGTAGGAGCCGGCTTGCCGGCGAAGGGGCCTTGAGGCGGGGGTTGTACCCAGGGCCGCTTTCGCTGGCAAGCCAGCTCCTACAGGGAGGATGGCGTGTTGGGTTCCGGGCTCAGTTCAGGCCCAGTTTGCCGCGCAGGGTGGAGAGGTCTTCGGCCAGGGTATTGACCGGGCCTACCAGGGCCTTGCGGTCGTTTTCCTTGACCTTGTCGTAGGTCATGAAGCCGCCGTCAGGGGTTTTGTACTTGGCCAGGATCTTGTTCACCGTGGCGAAGTTCTTGTCCACCTTGGCGACAAAGGCCTTGTCCTGCTTCTCGATCTGCGGACGGAACAGGTCGACGATTTTCTTCGCCCCGTCGATGTTGCCCTGGAAGTCGTAGAGGTCGGTATGGCTGTAGCGGTCTTCTTCACCGGAGATCTTGGTTGCGGCCACTTCTTCCAGCAGCGCGGCGGCGCCACCCACGACTTTTTCCGGCGGGAAGGTCAGGCCGGCGACGCGGGTCTGCAGGTCCTTGACGTCCTTGTTCAGGCCGTCGGCCAGCTCGCCCAGGCCTTCGGTGCTGTTTTCCGAGAACAGCGAGTATTCCAGGCGGTGGAAGCCGGTGAAGTCTTCGGCCTTGACGCCTTTCTCGTGGTCGTCGACCCGGGAGTCGATGGACGCGTCCAGGTCACTGAAGAGCTCGGCGATCGGTTCGATCGACTCGTAGTAGACCCGGGTCGGCGCGTAGAGCTTCTTGGCGGCGGCCAGGTCGCCCTTTTTCACCGCATCGGTGAACTGCTGGGTGTGGCTGGCCAGTTCGTCGAGCTGCTCGGTGACGTAGATCTTGTAGTCGGAGATCGGCCCCACCAGCTCCAGGGGCGCAGTTGCGGCGAACGCCGAAAGCGGCGCGTGGAGCAAGCCAAGGGTCAGCAACACAGCGAGAGGCGACTTTTTCATGGGACTTTTCCGTGGGGGTTGTTGTGTTAGGGGTGTCAGGCAGTGCTTTTAGGTCGGGTGGCATCGAGCAGCGAACGCCCGATGAAATCCTCTTCGCCGGTGACCCCCGGCAAGGTGAAGAAGTAACCGCCACCAGTGGGCTTGAGGTACTCCTCCAGGGGTTCGCCGTTCAGACGGGTCTGTACGGCGATGAAGCCTTTCTCCAGGTCGGCCTGGTAGCAGATGAACAGCAGGCCCATGTCCAGCTGGCCGTTCTTGTTGACCCCGTTGGAGTAGTTGAACGGCCGGCGCAGGATCAGGTTCTGCTGGCTCTGGGCAGTGCGCGGGTTGGCCAGGCGGATGTGGGCGTCGAGCTTGGTGACCTTGCCATGGAGGTCCCGGGCGTAGTCGGGCACCTGGCTTTCCTTCTGGCCGTCCATGGGCGCGCCACTGGTCTTGATCCGGCCGATGATGCTTTCCTGCTCTTGCAGCGGGGTGCGGTCCCAGCGTTCGACGAAGTTGCGGATGATCCGCACTGCCTGGTAGCTGCCATGGGCCGCCCAGGCCGGTTCGTCACTGCCGGGCTGGACCCAGACGATCTGCTGCATGGCCTTCGGGTCGTTGGAGTCGGGGTTGGCCGAGCCATCGCGAAAGCCCAGGAAATTGCGCGCACTCTGCGCCGGCTCGCCGGGCTTGGCCGGGGCCTGGGGCGGTACGCTGCCTTCCTGTTTCCAGCGCACCAGCAGCAGGTCGGGCAGGTTCTTCACGATGTCGCGCAGGGCGTGGATGTTGGTGTCGGCGGTGTTGGAGCAGAACTGCAGGCTCAGGTCGCCGTGGCAGCAGGCGGGCTCCAGGGCATCGTTGGGGAAGCCCACCATGCGGATCAGGCGCTTGGGTTTGGCCGCCTCCAGGCCGAAGCGCTCGTCGAACAGCGATTCGCCCACCGAGACGGTGATGGTCAGGTTGTCCGGGGTCACCACCGGGCCGAGGATGCCGGAATCCAAGGGCGGCAGCTTCGGGTCCACCTGGGCCACCGGGCCACCGCGCATGAGAAAGGCAATGCGTTGGTCGAGGGTGCGAAACAGCCGTTCCAGGTCGTCGCGGTCGCTGGCCAGCACATCGAAGGACACCAGCATGCCCGCAGCCGGGCGCGGGGTGACGATGCCGCTCTGATGCTGGCCATGGAAGTCGTGGCGGTCCTGGGTCTTGTCGCTGCTGGGGGCTTCGGTGACCTGGGCGGGCGCGGCGGCCATGGCCGGGCAACTCAGGCTACTGCCGGCCAGGGCCACGCCGGCGGCGCCCATGCCCAGCAGCACGCGCCGACGCTGGGCGGAAAAAGACGGATTGGACTGATCTGAATCGTTCATTGAAAACTCGTCTTGTTACAGGCCGGAAAGGCCAAGTGCGGGATCAATAGCGTCGAGGGCGTCGGCCAGGGCCTTGGCTTTGTCGGCGATCTCTTTGCGCTGCCGGGCGTCGACCTGGTCGTAGGCCACATAGCCGAAGCCGTCGCGCAGGCTGGCCAGGCGAGTGGCCAGGGCATCGGCGGCGCTGTCCACCTGGGGTAGCAATTGGGCCGCGGACTTGGCCAGCAGCGGCCGTAGCAGGTCGATGACCTTGCGCGTGGTTTCCAGGTTGGCGGCAAAGCCGTTGAGGTCGCTGTGGCTGTAGCGTTCCTCTTCACCGCTGCTGGCCCGCAGGTCGGCCAGGCTGCGCATGTTGCGCGCGATGATGCTCACCAATTGCTCCGGTGGCAGGGTCTGGGCCAGCAACTGTTCCTTGAGGCTGACCACGTCGCTGGACAGGCGCTGAGCTACGGGAGCCAGGCCTGCCAGGTCATTTTTCTGGAACAGGCCGTATTCCAGGCGGTGGAAACCGCTGAAGCCCGGATCCTGTTCGCGCTGTTCGAAATAATCGGCACGGGCGTTGATGGTGTTGTCCAGCTCGGCCAGGCGCTGAGCCGCCGGGGCCAGGCGCTGATAGGCTGCGCGGGCCGGCAGGTAAAGCGCCTGGGCCTGTTTCAGGTCGCCGGCGTCTATGGCCTGCTGCAAGGCGTTCACTGCCTTGACCAGGACACTGCCCTGGGTGCTGAGGTAGACCCGGAACTCCGACAGCGGGCCGATAAAGGCCACCATCGACGGCCGCGCCTTGGCCTGGGCGTCGGACTCGGCGGTCGGGGTCACGTGCAGGGTGCCGCGGGGGTTGCTCAAAAGCCCGCAGGTGATGGCGTAGTCCCCTGGCTGCAGGTTGGCGTTGATCACCTGGCTCAGGCCCGGGGCGATGTTTTCCCGTTCCTCCACCACCAGCACGCCGTCGAGAATTTCCCACTCCACGGCGCGATCCGAACGGTTGACGATGCGGAAGCTGGCGCGCCCGGCCGGGACTGTCAGCGCGTTGGGTTCACAATTCTTGGGGTGGATGGTCACGGTGATCTCGCCCTGGTGGGCCTGGCGCTTGCTGGCGGCCAGTTGCGAGGCGTAGTAGAACAGCCCGCCGGCGGCGATCATGACGATCACCGAACCGGCAACCGCCCAGCGCAGAGCGCGGGGAGGCGAGGCCTGGGGAGAGGCTTGCTGGGTCATGGGGAGCCTTACTGACTGGAAACGGAAGACGTTGAGCCGGGCGCCTTGGCTGGGGCGCCGCCGGGCAGGAAGAACAGCACCAGGGTCACGGCCAGGTACAGCGCATAGGCGCCGAGGGTGCTGATGGTGGGCGCGTCCTGGTAGCCGAACATGCCGGCCAGTACCGAACCCACCGGGCCATCCATGGGCAGGCTGGCGCTGAAGTCGAATAGTACGGTCTGCAGGTGGTTCCAGACCCCGGCTTCATGCAGGGCCTGCACCGAATTGGCGAGGATGCCGGCGGCCACCACCAGGATGAACAGCCCGGTCCAGCGAAAGAAGGCGCCAAGGTTCAGGCGCATGCTGCCGGTGTAGATCAGGAAGCCGACGATGATCGCTGAGATCAGGCCCAGCAGGGCGCCTATGGGCGCGCCCGGGCCTTCGCTCTGCTGGAACACCGCCAGCAGGAAGAACACGGTTTCCAGGCCTTCGCGGGCCACGGCGAAGAACACCATGGCGATCAGCGCCGTGACCTGGTGCTTGGAGCCGGCCAGGGCGTGGTCCAGGGAGACATGCAGGGAATGTTTGATCGAACGCGCCACCTTGCGCATCCAGAACACCATGGAACTGAGGATGCCGACGGCCACCAGGCCGACGATGCCTTCGAAGAGTTCCTGCTGCTTCTGCGGGAATTCGGCGCTCATCAGTTCCAGGCCGCCGCCCACCAGCAGGGCCAGGGCCGCGGCGAGGAAAACCCCGATCCACACGGCGGGCATCCACTGGCCACGGCCAGTCTGTTTCAGGTAGCTGGCGATGATGCCAACGATAAGCGCGGCTTCAATCCCTTCGCGCAACATGATCAGAAATGGAACGAGCATTCAGCACCGGTGGGCAAATAGGCTAGGGGGTAATTTGTAACATAATGATACTCATTGCTAAATGAAGATTATTGACAACTGCTGAACGGAAGCTGAACGGGTCTCGTTTACCAAGCCTAGACCGGTTTGTTGGCTCTGGGGGGGGCGATTGTTCCCTGCGCCGGGCGTGGGGGCGCTTTCGCTGGCAAGCCAGCTCCTACAGCTGGCGTGATATTGGGGGGCTCTTGTAGGAGCCGGCTTGCCGGCGAAGAGGCCCTTGAGCCCTGCGCCGAGCGTGGGTACTCAGCCGAGGTTCTGTTCGGTCAGGCGTTGCACCGCCAGGCGGCGGTAGTGGGAGGGGGTCATGCCCTTGAGCTGCTGGAAGCGCCGGTTGAAGTTGGAAATGTTGTTGAAGCCCGACTCGAAGCACACGTCGGTCACCGGTTTGTCGCCGTCGGCCAGCAGTTCACAGGACTTGCTGATGCGCAGCCGGTTGACGAACTCGACGAAGCAGCGCCCCGTGGCCTGCTTGAACACCCGGGAAAAATAGCTGGGCTTCATGCCCAGGTAGTCGGCCACTTCCTCCAAGGGCAACTCCCGGGCGTAGTGGGCAAAGATGTAGTCCACCGCGCGGTTGGTGCGGTCGACGCTGTGTTCGTCCGCCAGTTGCACGCTGGTGGCGCCGGACAGCAACTGGTAGTCGTCGCAGGCCGCCAGCAGCTCCATGAGGATGAGGAAGTAGCCAAGGCGGGTGATGCCGCTGGAGTCGGCGATGCGCTGCATCAGCGGCAGGGCCTGGGCGATGGTTTGCGGGCAGCGGAACTCGATGCCGTACTGCGCCCGCTCCAGCAGCGGGCTGAGGTTCTTCAGCTCGGCGAACACCTGGCTGCCACTGTCGAACAGCTCATCGGTGAAGTTCACCAGCATGTCGCGCTTGGCCACCACTTCGTCCTCGGCCACCTGGCTGATCCAGTTGTGGGGCAGGTTGGGGCCAGTGAGAAACAGCGTCTGCGGGTAGAAGTTGCCGATGTAGTCGCCGATGAACACCTTGCCGGAGCTGGCGACTATCAGGTGCAGCTCGTATTCCTTGTGGAAATGCCAGCGCACCAGAGGGCAGGGGAAGCCGTGCTGGCGATAGATGATGGACAGGCCGTTGTGGTCGTCCATCAACTCATAGGAGGGGTCGGTGATCTTGCCGGGTCGGCTCATGGCGCGGGCCTGTTCTTGTTGTAGGCCCGGCTGATAATGCCTCGTGGCCCGCTCGCGCACCAGAGAGGGCGTTCTCAGGGTTGGCGCCCTGTTCGCCGGCAAGCCGGCTCCTGCAAGAACACCGCCGACATCACGCCAGCTGCAGGAGCTGGCTTGCCAGCGAAGGCGGCCTCACGTTCGGCGCAAATCCCAGGGCCTGTTCGCCGGCAAGCGCACCGCCGGCAGTGCGCCAGCGAAGAAGGGTCAGGAGGCCGGGCGGTTTTTCGCTTCGATCCACTGCGCCATGTACTGGGTGCTCTTGTGATGGTGGTGACGCAGCATGGCGCCAGTGAAGTTGTCCCGGCGCTGTTGCTCCAGGTGCTGGCGGCAGTGTTGCAGGCGCTGGATCAGCGCCGGGCCGTGGACTTGCTGGCGGTAGCGCGCTTCGAGCAACTGCCGGCCATCCGCCTGGGCCTGCTCCCACAGCTGCCGGTCCTGATAGAGGCGCACCGCGGCCGCCGCCAGGCCACTGGCGGATTCAGCCACCGCCCCCGGCCATGGCAGGCCGTCCTGGGACATGGATTCGCTGCCCACCGGGGTGGTGACACTGGGCGTGCCGCAAAGCATGGCATCGAGCAGCTTGCCCTTGATCCCGGCGCCGAAACGCAGGGGCGCCAGGCAGATCCGCGCTGCACTCATCACCTGCAGCGCATCCTCGGCCCAGTTCATGATGTGAAAGCCCTGGGCCGGGTTGTGCAGCGCCGCGGCCTTGGGCGGGGTGTAGGCGCCGTACAGGTGCAATTGCGCGCCGGGCAATTGCTGGCGGATCAGCGGCCATACGCGGTTCTTCATCCACAGCACGGCGTCCCAGTTCGGCGCATGGCGAAAGTTGCCGATGCTCAGCAAGTGTGCCCGCTGCTCGAAGGGAGCAAAGCCCTGCGGCAGTTGCTCGAGCATCAGCGGGCACCAGTGCAGCAGGGCCGGCGGCAAGTGGAACTGTTGCACCAGCAGCTCGATTTCCACCTCGGAGATCATCAGGCTCAGGTCGCAGCGATAGATGGCGGCGATCTCGCGCTTGGCCAGGTCGGTGACGGCCATGTGCTGGAATTCCTGCTCCGGCGCCTGGGCGAACAGCGGGCTGAAGTCGTCTTCCTCGGTGCCCTCCTTGAGAACATCCTTGAGGCGCTGGTGCCGGGCATGACGCAGGCATTGCAGGTCGGAGGTCTCCAGCACCCGCAGGGCATTCGGGCAATGCTGCTCCACCCGCCAGCCGAACTGTTCCTCCATCATGAACTGGTCGAACAGCACGATATCCGGTGCCAGCTCGGCGACGAAACGGTCAAAGCTGGCGTTGTTGAGTTCGATCGGGCATTCACGAATGCCCAGGGCCGTCAGGTCTTCCTTGTGTTCGCCCTCGTTGGCCGGGCTGCTGAAGGTCAGCTCCCAGCCCTGTTCGAGGAAGCTCTGGAGGATCTGCATCATGTGCCCGCCGGCGGCGGAGGAGCGGGGTTCGGGCCAGACGTAACCAATGATCAGGACTTTGGTTGCGGCGGTGGGGCTCATGAGCGGGCATTCCTGGCAGGCGGGGGGTAAAAAAGGCCGCCATTAAACCACAGCGCGCCAGCGCCCGAGCAGGCTGCCTGGCCTCAGCCGAGAATGCTGCGCACCTTGTCGCGCAGCTGGTCGATGGAGAACGGCTTGCCGATGACCGACATGCCGGCCGGCACCTCGATGGACTCGGCGTAACCACTGGCGAACAGCACCGGCAACTGCGGCCGCAGGGTGCGGGCACGCTCCGCCAGCTCGCGGCCGTTCATCCCGGGCAGGCCGACATCGGTCATCAGCAGGTCGATATGTTGCCCGGCGTCCTCCAGCAGGCTCAGGGCCGCTTCGCTGCCGTCGGCCTCCAGCACGCTGAACTCCAGTTCTTCAAGGACATCGACAATCAGCATGCGCACGATGGCATCGTCTTCGACGACTAGGATGGTGGAGGCGCTGGCGGGCATAGGGACACTCTCAAGAAATGAATTCGGCGGGGCAGTGCGGCAGGCAGCCCTGTGCATCAGTAAGTGCCGGCTTGCCACAAGTTCCCGAAGCTGTACAAAAAAATCCCCTTGTACAAGCGTCGGCAAGAATAACCGCTTCCTTTGTCCCACGGCAGGACAAATCGCAAGCGAGCGCTACCTTGGTTATAAAAAATAGCTGTCCTGGCTGAATGTGGGGCAAACTTCGTTTTTTTTCACCAGCGCCAAGGCCCATCAAATGATTCGTCCGTCCTCGGTTGATGAACAGAGTTTCCGCAAGCTGCTGACCCGCAACATCAGCCTGCCGCTGGGTGTCGGTGTACTCAGCGCGTTTTTTTTCGTATCCCTGATCACCTACCTGCTCTCGGTGATCCAGTGGGTGCAGCACACTGATCGAGTGATCAACAACCTCAACGAGTCGGCGCGCCTGACCATCGACCTGGAAACCGGCATGCGCGGCTTCCTGATCACTGGCGACGAGCACTTTCTGGACCCCTACGAAGTGGCCAAGCCGCGCATTGTCAGCGAACTGCGCAGCTTGCAGGAGTTGGTGGCGGACAACCCGCAGCAGGTGGACCGGCTCAAGCGCCTGGAAGCCCTGCAGGTGGAGTGGAACAGCTTTGCCCAGGGCATGATCGACCTGCGCCGCCAGAGCGGTGATTACCGCGGGGCGGTGCAGGCCGGGCGTGGCAAGCGCCTGACTGACGAGATCCGCAAGGAATACGACGACGCGGTGGCCATGGAGCAGCAGTTGCGCCTGGAGCGTAACGAAAACGTTACGCGCACCACCATTTTCAGCGTGGTGCTGTACCTGCTGTTCGTGGTGGGCATCAGCGCGCTACTGGCCTACATCGGCCGTCGTGACCTGCTGGCACTGTCCAAGAGCTACAGCGACAACCTCGAAGCCCAGGAAAAGAGCGCCCGGCGCCTGGAACAGCAGGCCTGGCTGCGCAACGGCCAGACCGAACTGGCCGAGCAGATGCTCGGCCAGCTGAGCCTGAACCTGCTGGGGCGCAACATCCTGCAATTCTGCGCCCAGTACCTGGGCACACCGGTGGCGGCGCTCTATGTACGCGAGGAGCACGGTGGCCTCAGGCGCGTGGCGTCCTATGGTTTCTCCCGGGAACAGGAAGCCCAGGAACAGTCGCTGTACAGTGACGAAGGGCTGGTGGGGCAGGCCGCGCAGCACAAGCGCCTGATCCGTCTGGACGAGGTGCCTGCCGATTACTTCAAGGTCAGCTCCGGCCTGGGCGATGGTTCGCCGCGCAGCGTGCTGGTGGTGCCGACCCGTGACGACGACCGGGTCAACGGGGTGATCGAGCTGGGCTTCCTGCGGGCCTTGAGCGAGCGCGACGTCGAGCTGCTGGAACTGATTGCCGGCAATATCGGCACCTCCATCGAGGCCGCGCGTTATCGCCAGCGCCTGCAGGAAGTGCTGGCCGAAACCCAGCAGCTCAACGAAGAGCTGCAAGTGCAGCAAGAAGAGCTCAAGACCGCCAACGAGGAACTGGAAGAGCAGTCGCGGATCCTCAAGGAATCCCAGGTGCACCTGGAAACCCAGCAGGTGGAGCTGGAGCAGACCAACGAGCAACTGGCGGAGCAGGCGCAGATCCTGGCCGATCAGCGCGACGCCATGGACCGCAAGAACAACGAGCTCAACGAGGCTCAGACCCAGCTCGAGGAGCGCGCCGAAGAGTTGCAGCGCTCCAGCAAGTACAAGTCCGAGTTCCTTGCCAACATGTCCCACGAGCTGCGCACGCCGCTCAACAGTTCGCTGATCCTGGCCAAGCTGCTGGCGGAAAACCCCCAGGAAAACCTCAGCCCCGAGCAGGTCAAGTTCGCCGAGTCGATCTATTCCGCGGGCAATGACCTGCTGAACCTGATCAACGACATCCTCGACATCTCCAAGGTCGAGGCCGGCAAGCTCGAAGTGCGCCCGGAGAACGCCAGCGTGCCGCGCCTGGTGGACGGGCTGCGCAGCCTGTTCCAGCCGCTGACCCAGGACAAGGGCCTGGAATTCAAGGTGGAGCTGCAACCGGGAGCGCCGCAGATGCTGTTCACCGACCGCCAGCGGGTCGAGCAGATTCTCAAGAACCTGCTGTCCAATGCGGTCAAGTTCACCGAGAAGGGCCAGGTGAGCCTCACGGTGTCCGCTCAGCCGGGGGCCGGTATCGCCTTTGCCGTGCAGGATTCGGGGATCGGCATTGCCCAGGATCAGCAGCAAAGCATCTTCGAGGCCTTCCGCCAGGCCGACGGCACCACCAACCGGCGTTATGGCGGCACCGGCCTGGGGCTGTCGATCTCCCGGGATCTGGCGACCCTGCTCGGCGGCTCCATCAGCGTCAGCAGCGAACCCGGCCGCGGCAGTATCTTCACCCTGGTGCTGCCGGAGCAGTACCAGGAGGCCGCCGAGCCGCTGGTGGCGCCGCCGGCCCCAGTCGCGCCCGTGGCCGCGCCTCAGCCTGCCAGCCTGCCGCAGCCGGTGGTCGAGGCCCCGGGGGCGGACATTCCGCGCTTCGCCGATGACCGCGACAAGGCGCCGTTCAGCAGTCGTTGCATCCTGGTGGTGGAAGACGAGGCGAACTTTGCCCACATCCTCTTCGACCTGGCCCACGAGCTGGGTTACCACTGCCTGGTGGCCCACGGCGCCGACGAAGGCTACAGCCTGGCTGCCCAGTTCATCCCGGACGCCATCCTGCTGGACATGCGCCTGCCGGACCACTCGGGCCTGACCGTGTTGCAGCGCCTCAAGGAGAACGCCCAGACCCGGCACATCCCGGTGCACGTGATTTCGGTAGAAGACCGGGTGGAAGCGGCCATGCACATGGGCGCCGTGGGTTATGCGGTCAAGCCCACCACCCGCGAGGAGCTCAAGGATGTCTTCGCCCGCCTGGAAGCCAAGCTGACGCAGAAGGTCAAGCGCGTGCTGCTGGTGGAGGACGACGACCTGCAACGCGACAGCATTGCCCGGTTGATCGGCGACGATGACATCGAGATCACCGCCGTGGGCCTGGCCCAGGATGCCCTGGACCTGCTGCGCGAGAACGTCTACGACTGCATGGTCATCGACCTCAAGCTGCCGGACATGCTCGGCAACGACCTGCTCAAGCGCATGTCCACCGAGGATATCTGCTCCTTCCCGCCGGTGATCGTCTACACCGGGCGCAACCTGACCCGGGATGAAGAGGCCGAGCTGCGCAAGTATTCGCGCTCGATCATCATCAAGGGCGCGCGCTCGCCGGAGCGCCTGCTGGATGAAGTGACGCTTTTTCTGCACAAAGTCGAATCCCAGCTGTCCCATGAACGGCAGAAGATGCTCAAGACCGCCCGCAGCCGCGACAAGGTCTTCGAGGGCCGCAAGATCCTCCTGGTGGATGATGACGTGCGCAACATCTTTGCCCTGACCAGCGCCCTGGAACACAAGGGCGCGGTAGTGGTGATCGGCCGTAACGGCCATGAAGCCATTGCCAGGCTCAATGAGGTCGAGGATATCGACCTGGTGCTGATGGACGTGATGATGCCGGAGATGGACGGTTTCGAAGCCACGGTGCAGATCCGCAAGGATCCGCGCTGGCGCAAGCTGCCGATCATCGCGGTCACCGCCAAGGCCATGAAGGATGACCAGGAGCGCTGCCTGCAGGCCGGCTCCAACGATTACCTGGCCAAGCCCATTGACCTGGACCGGCTGTTTTCCCTTATCCGTGTGTGGCTACCCAAGATGGAAAGAATTTAGTGGAGCGGAATACCGAGATCGAACTGCGTTTGCTGATCGAAGCTATTTACCTCAAGTACAGCTACGACTTCCGCGACTACTCGGGTGCCTCGATCAAGCGCCGGGTCAACCACGCTTTGCGCCAGTTCGAATGCAAGACCATTTCTGCGTTGCAGGAGCGGGTGCTGCACGACCCAACCGCGTTCATGCAGTTGCTGCAGTTCCTGACCATTCCGGTGAGCGAGATGTTTCGCGACCCGTCGCACTTTCTGGCGATCCGCCAGGAGGTGGTGCCGCTGCTCAAGACCTATCCTTCGATCAAGATCTGGATCGCCGGCTGCAGCACCGGGGAGGAGGTCTACTCCATGGCCATCCTGCTGCGCGAAGAGGGGCTGCTGGAGCGCACCATCATCTATGCCACCGACATCAACCCCAGCTCCCTGGAGAAGGCCAAGCAAGGCATCTTTTCCCTGGAGAACGTGCGGGCCTACACCCACAACTACCAGCAGGCCGGCGGCCAGCGCTCCTTTGCCGACTACTACACCGCGGCCTACGACTACGCGATCTTCGACAAGAGCCTGCGCGAGAACGTGACCTTCGCCGATCACAGCCTGGCGACCGACAGTGTATTCTCTGAAACTCAATTAATTTCTTGTCGTAACGTATTGATTTATTTCAATAAAAAATTGCAGGATCGTGCCTTCGGACTGTTTCACGAGTCCCTCTGCCATCGTGGTTTCCTGGTGCTGGGCAGCAAGGAAACCCTGGACTTCTCCGCCTATGGCAAGCACTTCGAGCCCTTGGTCAAACAAGAACGGATCTATCGCAAGACATGAGCCAGGAGATTGTCAGCCAGGGTTTCTGGCCGCAGATCGAGGCGATCGTGGTAGGGGCCTCTGCGGGTGGGGTCGAAGCCTTGCTGAAGCTGTTCAGCGGTTTCGCCCAGGGTTTCCGCCTGCCGGTGATCGTGGTCCTGCACCTGCCCGACGAGCGCCGCAGCCAGCTGGCCGAAGTCTTCGACCGGCGTCTGGCGCTGGCGGTGAAGGAAGCCGACGACAAGGAGCAGATCGTGCCTGGCACCCTGTACTTCGCCGCGCCCGGCTATCACCTGTCGGTGGAGCAGGACCGCAGCCTGTCCCTGAGCCAGGAAGAACGCCTGCATCACTCACGCCCGGCCATCGACTACCTGTTCGAGTCCGCCGCCGATGCCTATGGCCGGAACCTGGCCGCGGTACTCCTGACCGGGGCCAACCAGGATGGCGCCCGCGGCCTGGCCGAGGTCAAGCGCCAGGGTGGCCTGACCATCGTCCAGGACCCCAATGAGGCCCATGTCTCGACCATGCCGGACGCCGCCCTGGCCCTGCATCAACCGGACTACATTCTCCCTTTGCGCGGCATCAGCCGTCTGCTTGCCGAGCTGGAAGGAACCCATGTTAAGTAATATTCAAGCCAAGCTGCTGATCGTCGACGATCTGCCGGAGAACCTGCTGGCCCTGGAGGCGCTGATCAAGCGCGAGGACCGTACGGTGTACAAGGCGCTGTCGGCTGACGAAGCCTTGTCGCTGCTGCTCCAGCATGAGTTCGCCATGGCTATCCTCGATGTGCAGATGCCCGGCATGAACGGCTTCGAGCTGGCCGAGCTGATGCGCGGCACCGAGAAGACCAAGAACATTCCCATCGTCTTCGTCAGCGCCGCCGGGCGCGAGCTCAACTACGCCTTCAAGGGCTACGAGAGCGGGGCGGTGGACTTTCTGCACAAGCCCCTGGACATCCACGCGGTGAAGAGCAAGGTCAACGTATTCGTCGACCTGTACCGCCAGAGCAAGGCCATGAAGCAGCAGGTGGAGGCCCTGGAGCAGAGCCGGCGCGAGCAGGAAGCGCTGCTCCAGAAGCTCCAGGCCACCCAGAACGAGCTGGAGCAGGCGGTGCGCATGCGCGATGACTTCATGTCCATCGTCGCCCACGAAGTGCGCACGCCGCTCAATGGCCTGATTCTCGAGACCCAGCTGCGCAAGATGCACCTGGCCCGGGAGAACGCCGCGGCCTTCAGCCTGGACAAGATGCACGCCATGGTCGACCGCGACGAGCGCCAGATCAAAAGCCTGATCCGCCTGATCGAGGACATGCTGGACATCTCGCGCATCCGTACCGGCAAGCTGTCGATCCGCCCCTCGCGGTTCGATCTGGCGCAGCTGGTGCGCGGGCTGGTGGAAAACTTCGCGCCTCAGGTGGAAGCGGCGCAGTCGTCCCTGAGCCTGCAGGCCGAGCAGCCCCTGGAGGGCAACTGGGACGAGTTCCGCATCGAACAGGTGGTTTCCAACCTGCTGACCAACGCCCTGCGCTACGGCGCCAAGAGCCCGATCGAAGTGCGGGTCTATGCCCAGGACGGCGAGGCTCGGGTCGAGGTGCGTGACCACGGCATCGGTATCAGCGAAGACAACCAGAAGCGCATTTTTCAGCAGTTCGAACGGGTCAGTGCCAACCACGTGGCGGCGGGGCTGGGCCTGGGGCTGTTCATTTCCGAGCAGATCGTCACCGCCCATGGTGGTGCCATCAGTGTCGAGAGCCGGATCGGCGAGGGCGCGCTGTTTCGCGTCAGCCTGCCCCTGTAGAGGCCCGTTGGCCGGTGAATCATTAAAAGCGTAACGCGCACGCAACCTCTGCGTGACCCAATGGTCGTAACAGCAGCAATTGACCGAGCAAAGGTTTTCCATGAGTGAAGATGCACAAGACGTCGTACTGATCGTCGAAGATGAACCAGTGATCCTGATGCTTCTGGCCGACTACCTGTCGGGCCTGGGATACCGGGTGCTGCAGGCCGAGAATGGCGAGCAGGCGTTCGAGATTCTCGCCAGCAAGCCGCACCTGGACGTGATGATCACCGATTACCGCCTGCCGGGCGGGATCACCGGGGTGATGATCGCCGAGCCCGCCGTGAAGCTGCGTCCGGATCTGAAGGTGATTTTCATCAGCGGCTACCCCAACGAAATCCTCGAATGCGGCAGCCCCATCACCCGCAAGGCGCCGATCCTGGCCAAGCCCTTCGACCTCAACAGCCTGCAGGAACAGATCCAGCAATTGCTGGCCTGAAGCCCGGCTATCAGTCGCGGATCATTTCCCGCACCTTGGCGGTCAGCAGGTCGAAGGTGAACGGCTTGGTGATCAGTTGCATGCCGGGTTCGAGAAAGCCACCACGGGCCGCCGCGTGCTCGGCGTAGCCGGTGATGAACAGGACCTTGAGCTCCGGGCGGATCTGCCGCCCGATTTCCGCCAGTTGCCGGCCATTCATGCCCGGCAGCCCGACATCGCTGATCAGCAGGTCGATGCGCTGCGCCGAGTCGAGGATCGGCATGGCGCTGCGGGCATCGCCGGCTTCGACAAAGGCGTAGCCCAGTTCGCTGAGCACCGCACAGACCAGCACCCGCACCGCCGGGTCGTCCTCGACGATCAGCACGGTTTCACCGTTCTGCGCATTGGGCGGTTGTTGCACCAGAGGGTGTTCGGCCTGCTCCAGGTCGCCGACAAAACGCGGCAGGTACAGGCTGACCTCGGTACCTCGGCCCAGGGTGCTGTTGAGGGTCACATGGCCGCGGGACTGCTTGCTGAAGCCGTAGATCATCGACAGCCCCAGCCCTGTGCCCTGGCCGATGGGCTTGGTGGTGAAGAATGGATCGAACACGCGGTTGATGATCGCCTCGGGCATGCCGCAGCCGTTGTCGCTGACTCGCAGCAGCACGTAGTCCCCCGGCTTGAGGTTGTCGTGGGCCTGGGCGAAGTCCGGGGCCAGGCGCTGGTTGAGGGTTTCCACCAGCAGCCGGCCGCCGTTGGGCATGGCGTCCCGGGCGTTGAGCACCAGGTTGAGCAGGGCGCTTTCCAGTTGGTTGGGGTCGGCTTCGGCCACCCATAGCTGCGGGTCCAGGCGCATGTCCAGCTCGATGCTTTCGCTGAGGCTGCGTTGCAGCAGCTCGCCCATGGAGGTCACCAGGGCGTTCATCTCCACCGGCTTGGAGTCCAGCGACTGGCGCCGGGAGAAGGCCAGCAGGCGGTGGGTCAGGCCGGCGGCGCGGTTGGCCGAGGTCACCCCCAGGTCGATCAGGCTTTCCAGGTCCTCGGTGCGGCCCCGGGCCAGGCGCCGGCGCAACAGCTCCAGGCTGCCGATGATGCCGGTGAGCATGTTGTTGAAGTCGTGGGCGATGCCGCCGGTGAGTTGCCCCACGGCCTCCATCTTCTGTGACTGGCGCAGGGCTTCTTCGTTGTGCCGCAGTTGTGCGGTGCGTTCTTCCACCTGCTGTTCCAGGGTCTCCAGGGTGCGTTGCAGGCGCAGTTCGCTCTGGCTCAGGTCGATCAGCCGGTCGCGGGCGTCGTACTGCCGGCGCCTGCCCCGCAGGGCGGCGCTGACCAGGCTGATCAGGGTCGCCGGGTGGAAGGGCCGTTCCAGAAAGCTGACGTTGCCCAGGGGCTCGCTGAAGCGCGATGCCGGGTTCTGCTCGGGGCCGCCGTGCTGGGTCAGCAGCACGATGGGCAGGTCCGACCACGCCGGTTGCTGTTCCAGGTGGCGCAGCAGGGGCTCCAGGTCGACCCCGCGCAAGGCTTCGGCGGCGATGATCGCCAGCCCGGCGCCGTGCTCCAGCTGCTCGCACAGGGCGGGCAGGTGCGGGGTGATCAGGCTGCTGAAGCCGGCCTCCTTGAGCATCATCTGCGCCAGTTGGCTGTCACGCCCGTGGGGCGTGAGCACCAGAGCCCGTTCGGAAAAGTCCAGGTCGGGGCTCATTGGCCCTCATCCCTGAGCAGGGGTTTGCTCTCGCCCAGGTAAGTGGGTACGCCCCGCAGCACGCCCTGGAAGGCTTCCAGGGGCTCGCCGATGGTCAGGCCACGAGCGCTAATGCGGTATTCACGAATGGTCGACTCGTGGCTGCCGGTGCGTTTCTTGATGATGGAAATGGCCCGGCGCACCTTGCCCAGGGCCTCGAAGTAACGCAGCAGGACCACGGTGTCGGCCAGGTAGGTGATGTCCACCGGGGCCTGCATGTCGCCCACCAGACCATGCTGGGCCACGGTCATGAAGGTGGCGGCGCCCTGGCGGTTGAGGTACAGCAGCAATTCGTGCATGTGCAGCACCAGGGCATTTTCCTCGGGCATCGCTGCCTGGTAGCCGTTGATGCTGTCGATCACCACGGTCTTGATCCGCTCCTGGTCGACGCAGCGTCGCACCCGGTGGGACAGCTCCCCCGGCGAGAGCTCGGCGGCGTCCACCTGTTCGATGATCAGGTTGCCGCTGGCCTGCAGCGCCTTGAGGTCGATGCCCATGTTGCGCATGCGCTCGAACAGCAGCCCCAGTTCCTCGTCGAAGATGAACAGCGCGGCTTTCTCTCCCCTGGCTACGGCGGCCGCGGCGAAGATCATCGAGATCAGCGATTTTCCGGTGCCGGCGGGGCCGAGGATCAGGGTGCTGGAGCCGGTCTCGATGCCGCCCCCCAGCAGCGCGTCCATCTCGGTGATGCCGCTGGTCAGGGTCAGGCGCTGGTATTGACCGCGGTGCTCGGCGGCCACCAGGCGTGGAAACACCTGGACCCCGTCGCCCATGATGGTGAAGTCATGGAAGCCGCCGCGGTACTTCTGGCCGCGGTATTTCACCACCCGGATGCGCCGGCGTTCGGCGCCGTAGCTGGGGGTCAGTTCTTCCAGGCGGATCACCCCGTGGGCCACGCTGTGCACGGTCTTGTCCAGGGATTCGGTGGTCAGGTCGTCCAGCAGCAGGACGGTGGCGTCATAGCGCACGAAGTAGTGCTTGATCGCCAGGATCTGCCGACGGTAGCGCAGGGAGCTTTGCGCCAGCAGGCGGATTTCCGAAAGGCTGTCGAGCACCACCCGGGTCGGCTTGACCCGCTCCACCACTTCGAAGATCTGCCGCGTGGCTTCCCCCAGCTCCAGGTCCGAGGAGTACAGCAGGCTTTGCTGGTGCTCGGCGTTGAGCAGGCTTTCCGGCGGGATCAGCTCGAAGATGTGGATGTTCTCGTCCAGTTGCCAGCCGTGGGATTGCGCGCCCTGGCGCAACTCGCGCTCGGTTTCCGAGAGGGTGATGTACAGGCAGCGCTCGCCGGCGGCGGCGCCGGCCCGCAGAAAATGCAAGGCCACGGTGGTCTTGCCGGTACCGGGTTCGCCTTCCAGCAGGAACACATGGCTACGTGACAATCCGCCGGAGAGGATATCGTCCAGGCCTTCGATGCCGGTGGCGGCTTTTTCGCTGAGCAACGCAGATGAGGTCGACAAACAATGCCCTCGCAAATAGGTCCAAGTGATCGGCGACGGCGTCGAGCACCTTGATATCGCTGATAAATCACTTGACCGCCTGCCGCTGGTACGGTTCAACCTTTTGTCGCCGTGGAGCCGCTGCTGAGCACAGCAGGGGGGGCAAGGGTGCCAAAGGTTCGGCTGGGGATTGCCAGGCAAGGCCCTGCGGGCCTTTTCGCAGCCTCGCAGGCTCGGCAGCGGCTACAGGTTTTGTGCTGGCTCTTGTAGCCGCTGGCGCAGGCTGCGAACGGCTTGGGCGGCATTCCGACGCAGCAGGCGCGGGGGCTCAAGGGCGCCAAAGGTTCGGCTGGGGATCGCGAGGCAAGGCCCGGGGGGCGGCTACAGGCCCTGCTGCAGGGCCGGGTCGTCGGGGTTCTGCTGTTCCAGCTGGGCCAGCAGGACCTGGACGTTCTGCAACTGGCCGCTTTCCTTCCAGTAGCTGATCAGCAGCACCCGCGCCTTGCGGTTGTAGGGCTGGCGCTGGACGATTTCCTCCAGTTGCTTCTGCGCCGCTTCCAGCTCCTGTTCGCTGTGCAGGGTGGTGGCCAGGTCGTAGCGGTAGGCGGCGTTGTTAGGCTCCAGTTCCACCGCCCGGGACAAGCCGAGCAGGGCGAACTCGCCCTGGCCATGGTTCAGCAGCCAGAGCCCCAGGGCATGTTGCAGGTAGGCCGAATCCTGCTGTGCCTGCAACTGCTTGGCCAGCAATTGGCGGGCGGCATCGCTCTGGCCCTGCTTGTCCAGCACTTCGATCTGCAGCACCACTGCCTGCAGGTTGTCCGGGGCCAGGCGCAGGGCCTGTTCCAGGGTCTGCTGGGCCTTGATCAGGTCGGCATTGTGCAGGTACAGGCGAGCCAGCTGGTACTGGGCCTCGACGTTGTCGCCGCGGGTCTTGAGCACTTGGGTGTATTCGTCGATCACCTGCTGCAACGGGCCGAAGTACAGGCCCTGGTCGTCGGGGCTCAGGCCCAGCAGGGCGTCCACCGCGGCGAAGCGCACGCTCTGTTCGTGATCGTCCAGCAATGGCCCCAGCAGCAGGCTGCGCTGGCCGCTGGGCACCAGGCCGAGCACGCTCTTGATCGCCGCTTTGCGCACCTCGGCAGAAGGGTGATAGAGGTCGGCGTCCGCCAGTTTCAATGCCTGGGGGCTGGGGTAGTTGGCCAGCACTGCCAGCAAGCGGATGCGCTGCTGGTCGTCGAGGTCGGGCCGGCCCAGCTGCTGGTAGAGCACGCGCGCCGCGCCAGGCTGGCCGTTGCGGGCTTTTTCCAGTGCCGCGCTGTAGCCATGCTTGATGGCCTCGGGAACCTGCGGCGGGCTACTGCGCAGAAAGCTCCAGGCCAGGGCCAGGACGACGACGGTAAGCAGGCTGATCAGCAGGTAGCGGCGGGGCTGGGACATGCAGGAATCCGGAAGCTGGCGACTTTTGGAAGGCGCAAGCTTCGGTCAGGAACCGGCTTGAGTCAAACCCCGGTTCAGGTCAGCACGTACTCCTGCGGCTCCAGCAGCGGCGGCAGCTCGGTTTGCCCCAGTGCCGCCAGGACTTCGCGCTCCAGGCCGCGCAATAGAGCGCTGCACGGCAGGTCGTTGTCGTCATAGCCGAAAGGGTCTTCGAGGTCGTCGCCGATCTCGTCCAGGCCAAGGAAGGTGTAGCTGACAATGGCGGTGAAGATCGGCGTCAGCCAGCCCAGGGGCTCGGCCATGGCGAACGGCAGGAGGATGCAGAACAGGTAGATGGTGCGGTGCAGCAGCAGGGTGTAGGGGAAGGGCAGCGGGGTGTTCTGGATCCGCTCGCAGGCGGCCTGCACCAGGCTCAGGCTGACCAGCCGGGTTTCCAGTTGGGTGTAGCGCCATTCGCTGATCAGCCCCTGCTGGGCCCACTGCGAGCAGCGCTGGCCGATGCGTTGCAACTGCGCGTCGGTGAGGTTCGGGTGGCCGGGGTCGAGGCTGGCCTGGGCCCAGGGGCGCAGGGCGGCGGCCTCGTCTTCATGGCGCAGGCGGGCGATCAGGCTGTGGGCAAAGCCGCACAGGTCGCGCAGCATGCCCTCGCGCTCGGGGTGGCCGTCGATGATCAGGCTTTCACGGATCAGCGAACGCACCTCGATGATCAACTGCCCCAATTGCTTGCGGCCTTCCCACCAGCGGTCGTAGCAGGCGTTGTTGCGAAAACTCATGAAGATCGACAGCGACAGCCCCAGCAGGGTGAAGGGCGTGGCGTTGACCTTGGAGAAATAGCTCGGTTGCAGGGTTTCCACCAGCACGATCACCGAGGCCAGCAGTGTGACCAGCACGCAGCGCAGGGCAATGCGCTTGGCAATCGAGCCCTTGAGGGCGAAGAGGATGCCGATCAGGTTCGGCTTGGGGCGGACAATCATGGGGGGCTGAGGCCAGGGCGATTACGCGGCGAGTGAAGAGTAGGAGCGTGCTGTGGGGCTGTCCAATCGCAATGGCCAACCGCATGATCGGCGGCCTCTATCAATGGGCTTGGGGTGGGCGGTGTTCTGGCGGGCGCATTCGCTGGCAAGCCAGCGCCTACCGGGGCCATGTATTCGGGGCCATGCGTTTGGGGCCAAGCGTTGCGCGGGCTCCTGTAGGAGCCGGCTTGCCGGCGAAGAGGCCCTTGAGCCGGGCAAAAAAAAGCCCCGCGACCGAATGATCCACGGGGCCAAACATTGGTTGGTTGCGGCCAACCAAAGGAGCTCGTTGCAAATCCTTACTTGCTGGCTACCGTCTCCGGTTGCCAGCCACCACCCAGGGCCTTGTAGATGGCGACGATGCCGCGGTACAGGTCGACTTCGGCCTGGGCCTGGGAGTCTTCGGCGGCCAGGCGTTCACGCTGGGCATCGAGCAGCACCAGGAAGTCCACGGTGCCTTCGCGGTAGCGGATCTCGGCCAGGTCCGCGGCGGCGCGGCTGGATTCGCTCTGGCGAATCAGGGAGATCAGCCGTTGCTGGCGCTTGCCGTAGTCGCTGAAGGCGTTTTCCGATTCCTCCAGGGCCAGCAGCACCTGCTGCTCGTAGCTGGCCAGGGCGCCGTCGGCATTGGCGTCGGCGCCGCGCAGGCGGGCTCGCACACTGCCCAGGTCGAAGGCCGCCCAGGTGATGCTCGGGCCCAGGGCCCAGGCATTGGCCGCCGAGGAGCCGATCTGCGAACCGCGCCCGGCAGTGAAGCCGAGGAAGCCGCTGAGGCTGACCCGTGGGAACAGGTCGGCCTTGGCCACGCCGATGCGCGCGGTGGCCGCTGCCAGCTTGCGTTCGGCGCTGAGAATGTCCGGCCGGCGTTGCAGCAGCTCGCCCGGGTCGCCAATCGGCAGGGCCTTGGCAATGGCCGGCAGCTGCGCCGGCGACAGGTCGACGCTGAGCTTGTCCGGGCGTTCACCCAGCAGGGTGGCGATGCGGTTGCGCTGGCGGGTCTGCTCGGCCTGCAACTGCGGCACGCTGGCTTCCACCGAAGCCAGGCGGGCGTCGGCGCGGACCACATCGAGCTGGTCGCCGACCCCGGCGTCGCGCAGGCTTTCAGTGATCTTGCGCGACTCCTGCTGGTTGTCCAGGTTGGCCAGGGCGATCTTTTCCCGCAGCTGTGCGCCGCGCAACTGGCCGTAGGCGTCCACCAGCTCGGCGATCATGGTCACCTGCAGTTGGTAGAGGTCGGCCTCGGCGGCCTGCTGGTCGGCGTCGGTGGCTTCCAGGTTGCGCTGGATGCGGCCGAACAGGTCCAGCTCCCAGGCCATGTCCAGGCCCAGGTCGTAGCGCTCGCTGTTCACTCGCTTGGTGGTCTGGCCGGGGATCTGCCCCTTGGCCAGGTCGCTGCTGGCGCGGCTGGTGATGGTGGGCATGGCGTCATTGCTGGCGTCATCGCGAATCGCCCGGGCGGCCCGCAGGCGGGCGAAGGCCACCCGCAGTTCACGGTTGCCCTGCAACGATTTGCTCACCAGCTGGTTGAGAGTCGGGTCATCGAACTGCTGCCACCAGATGCCTTCGAAGCGTGCGCGGTCGAAGTTCTTCTGGCCCGCAGCGCCATCGGTGGCGGCGCTGATGTGCGCCGCCTCGGTGGTTGGGCTCTGGTAGTCCGGACCGACGGCGCAGGCACTCAGGGCCAGCACCAGCAGGCTCGGCAGGAAGACTTTGGAACTCATTGTTGCGCCTCCAGTTGCAGAGCGCGGGCGGCTTTGCGCGCCTCGCTGCGCTCCACGTAATTGCGGATCAGTACATAGAACACCGGAGTCAGCAGCAGGCCGAAGAAGGTCACCCCGAGCATCCCGGAGAACACCGCGACACCCATGGCATGACGCATTTCCGCACCGGCGCCGCTGGAGATCACCAGGGGCACCACGCCCATGATGAAGGCGAAGGAGGTCATCAGGATCGGCCGCAGACGCAGGCGGCAGGCTTCCAGCACCGCGGCCAGCGGGTCGAGGCCTTCCTCTTGCTTGTCCTTGGCGAACTCGACGATCAGGATCGCGTTCTTGCAGGCCAGGCCCACCAGAACGATCAGGCCGATCTGGGTGAAGATGTTGTTGTCGCCCCCGGAGACGATCACCCCGGTAATGGCCGACAGCAGGGTCATGGGCACGATCAGGATCACCGCCAGTGGCAGGCTCCAGCTTTCGTACTGAGCGGCCAGCACCAGGAAGGCCAGCAGCACGCAGAGCGGGAAGACGAACAGCGCGGTGTTACCGGCCAGGATCTGCTGGTAGGTCAGCTCGGTCCATTCGTAGGTCATGCCGTTGGGCAGTTCTTCCTTGAGCAGTTTCTCGATCGCCGCTTCCGCTTGCCCGGAGCTGTAGCCCGGGGCCGCTGCGCCGTTGATTTCCGCGGTGACGAAGCCGTTGTAGTGCATCACGCGGTCGGGACCTGCGGTGTCGCTGACCTTGATGAAGGTGGCCAGGGGGATCATCTCGCCCTTGTTGTTGCGCACTTTCAGCTGGCCGATCTGCTCGGGCTCGAGACGGAACTGCTGCTCGGCCTGGACGTTGACCTGGTAGGTGCGGCCAAAGCGGTTGAAGTCGTTGGCATACAGCGAACCCAGGTAGATCTGCAGGGTGTCGAAGATGTCGGAGATCGCCACGCCGTGGGTCTTGGCCTTTTCCCGGTCGATGGCAGCATCCACCTGGGGCACGTTGACCTGGTAGCTGGTGAACAGCCCGGCCAGTTCCGGCACGCTGCGGCTCTTGGTGATGACGTTCTGCACTTCCTTGTACAGCTCGTCGTAGCCCAGGCCGCTGCGGTCCTCCACCTGCAGGCGGAAGCCGCCGATGGTTCCCAGGCCCTGTACCGGCGGCGGTGGGAAGATCGCCATGTAGGCGTCCTGGATATCCGCGTACTTGCCGTTCAGGGCACCGGCGATGGCACCGGCGGACATGCTCGGGTCCTTGCGCTCATCGAAGGGCTTCAAGGTGACGAAGACGATGCCGTTGTTCGGGCTGTTGGTGAAACCGTTGATTGAAAGGCCGGGGAAGGCCACCGCGCTTTCCACGCCGGGCTGCTTCAGGGCGATGTCGGACATGCGCTTGATCACGTCTTCGGTGCGGTCCAGGCTCGCGGCGTCCGGCAGTTGGGCGAAGGCCACCAGGTACTGCTTGTCCTGGGCCGGGACGAAACCGGTCGGGGTGTGGGCGAAGCCGAACCAGGTCAGCACCATCAGGCCTGCATAGAGGAACAGGGCGATGCCGCTGCCGCGGATGACCCGGCGCACGGTGCCGACGTAACCATGGCTGGCGCGATCGAAGAAGCGGTTGAAGGGTTTGAACAGCCAGCCCCCCAGCAGCTTGTCGAGGATCTTCGAGAAGCGGTCCTTGGGCGCATGGTGTTCCTTGAGCAGTACCGCGGCCAGGGCCGGCGACAGGGTCAGGGAGTTGAAGGCCGAGATCACCGTGGAGATGGCAATGGTCAGGGCGAACTGCTTGTAGAACTGCCCGGTCAGGCCACTGATGAAGGCCGCCGGTACGAACACCGCACACAGCACCAGGGCGGTGGCGATGATCGGGCCGGTCACTTCACGCATGGCACGCTTGGTGGCTTCCACCGGGTTCAGGCCCAGGCCGATGTTACGTTCGACGTTCTCCACCACCACGATGGCGTCGTCCACCACGATGCCGATGGCCAGCACCAGGCCGAACAGCGACAGGGCATTGAGCGAGAAACCGAACAGGTGCATCACCGCGAAGGTGCCGATCAGCGACACCGGTACGGCCACCAGCGGGATGATCGAGGCACGCCAGGTCTGCAGGAACAGGATCACCACCAGCACTACCAGGATCAGGGCTTCGAACAGGGTGTGCACCACCGCTTCGATGGAGCCGCGGACGAAGATGGTCGGGTCGTAGACGATGCTGAAGTCCATGCCCTGCGGGAAGCTCTGCTTGAGTTCGGCCATCTTGGCCCGCACTTCGTTGGAGATCTCGATGGCGTTGGAGCCCGGGCGCTGGAAGATCGGGATCGCCACCGCCGGCTGGTTGTTGAGCAGGGAACGCAAAGCGTACTGGCTCGACCCCAGCTCGATGCGGGCGATGTCCTTCAGGCGGGTGATCTCACCGTCCTCACCGGAGCGGATGATGATGTTCTCGAACTCTTCCTCGGTGACCAGGCGGCCCTGGGTGTTGACCGACAGCTGGAAGCTGGTGGCGCTGGGCGCAGGCGGCGCGCCCAGGGCACCGGCGGCGACCTGGCGGTTCTGTTCACGGATGGCGGTGACCACGTCGGTGGCGGTCAGGTTGCGCGAAGCGGTCTTGTTCGGATCCAGCCAGACCCGCAGCGAGTAGTCGCCCATGCCGAACAGCTGCACATCCCCCACGCCACCCAGGCGCGCCAGCTCATCCTTGATGTTGAGCAGGGCGTAGTTGGACAGGTAGAGCATGTCGTAGCGTTTGTCCGGCGAGGTCAGGTGGACCACCATGGTCAGGTCCGGAGAGGCCTTGTCCACGGTGATGCCGATGCGCGTCACTTCTTCGGGCAGCTTGGGCTGGGTGCGGGTCACGCGGTTCTGGACCTGCACCTGGGCGTTGTCCAGGTCGGTGCCCAGGGCGAAGGTGATGGTCAGGGTGATCTTGCCGTCAGCGGTGGATTGCGAGGACATGTAGAGCATGTTCTCGACCCCGGTGATCGCCTGTTCCAGGGGCGCGGCCACGGTTTCACCGATGACTTTCGGGTTGGCCCCCGGGAAGTTGGCGCGCACCACTACGGTGGGCGGCACCACTTCCGGGTATTCGCTGATGGGCAACTGGAACAGCGAGATGGCGCCGGCGATCAGGATCAGCAGCGACAGCACCGCGGCGAAGATCGGCCTTGAAATGAAGAACTGGGAAAAATTCATCTTGAGAGTCGTCCCTTAACCGCGCGGTGTCGCAGCGGCGAGTTTCACAGCCGGAGCCGCCTTGGCAGGGGTGACCTGCGGCAGGTTGCTGGCTTCCAGTGCTTGGCGTTGTTGGGCCAGGGCGGCGAGGGTTTCCTTGCTGGCCATGGGGATCACTTCAGGCGTGACCGGTGCGCCGGGACGTGCCCGCTGCAAGCCCTTGACGATGATGGTGTCGTCCTTGCTCAGACCGTTGCGCACGATGCGCAGGCCTTCGATCTTCGGCCCCAGTTCCACGGCGCGGTAGGCCGGCTTGTTGTCGGCGTCCATCACCAGCACGAACTTCTTGCCCAGGTCGGTGCCCACGGCTTCGTCGTTGATCAGCATCGCCGAGTAGGTGCCACTGCCCACCAGTTTCAGGCGCGCATAGAGGCCCGGGGTGTAGCTGCCGTCGCTGTTGTCGAACACCGCGCGGCCACGGATGGTGCCGGTCTTGGGGTTGACCTGGTTGTCGACGAAGTTCATCTGCCCCAGGTGCGGGTGGCCTTCTTCATTGGACAGGCCCAGGTACACCGGGGTGGTCTGGCCGCGCTGGCCCTGGCGGGCGAGCTGGGTGTACTTGAGGTACACGCGCTCGTCGGCGTCGAAGTAGGCGTAGACCTTGTCGGTGGAGACCAGGCTGGTGAGCGGGGTGACATCGGCGGTCACCAGGTTGCCGGCGGTGATCTGCGCGCGGCTGACCCGGCCGCTGATGGGCGCCACTACCCGGGTGAAGCTCAGGTTGAGCTTGGCCACGTCCAACTGGGCCTGGATCGCATCGACCCCGGCCCGGGCTTCCTGGGCGGCGCTGGTGCGGGTGTCGGCCAGCTCGGCGGAAATCGCGTTGCTGGTCAGCAGGCGCTGGCCGCGCTGGGCTTCGTTGGCACTGCGGGTCGCGGTGGCCCGAGCCTGTTGCAGCTGGGCTTCGAGGCGGCGTACTTCAGCCTGGAAAGGCCGTGGGTCGATCTGGAACAGCAGATCGCCTTTCTTCACCAGGGCGCCTTCGGTGAAGGCCACCTGATCGATCTGGCCCGAGACCCGAGGTCGGATCTCCACGGTTTCCGGGGCTTCCAGGCGCCCGGTGAATTCATCCCATTCGTTGACCGGCTGTTCCAGCACCTTGGCCACGCTGACTTTGGCAGCGGGCGGGGCGGAGGCGGTCTCAGGGGCTTTGCCGCACGCGCTCATCACCAGCACGGCGAGAACGGCGAGTGGAAAACGTAGGAGTTTGACTGACTGGTCCATGGTGCATCCGCCACTGTATTTGAGATGGGCGGATGATGCTCGGCAGGGTTGTATCTCACGAATCGAATGAAGCGAAGGTAACTATCATTCGGAATGATATAAGCGCCAAGCAAGCCCTCTAGCATGCACCTTTCGTTAGGCTGCTATCAATTCCCTGGCGTGCAATTAGTTATTGCGGCTGACGCAACATTGGCTGTTGTCGCAGGTGCCGGCTGGCTGGCCATCGTAGCCCCGTGCGTCGAGGTCCATGGTCTGCCAGCTCAGTTCGTAGTGCATTTCCAATCAGATGGAAGAACTGTTGAGTTGCTGAAGCTCAAGTTGCCTGGCGGCACTGGCTTCGAGGTTTGCACGCTCTTGATCCAGGTACCGATAAATGCTTTGGAGGTTGGCGATTTTCTGTTCGATCTCTGCCATTTTTCTTTCAATGAGCTTGGCGCCGTCCGCACAATCGATCATCTGGTTGCGCTGCGCCTCCAGAATCTCGCCTATCTCCCCCAGGGAAAAGCCCATGCTTTGCGCGCGCTGGATAAAGTCCAGGTCCTGCAGCGTTTGTGCTGTGTAAACGCGGTAGTTGTTAGTTCGCCGCTGCGGTGAGATCAGGCCGATTTGCTCGTAGTAACGCAGCGTATGGCGGCTGGCGCCGCTCCGGGCCTCGATTTCGCCAATTTTCATGAAAACACCGCTTGACCATAGAGTTGGGTCGATAGTTTACGTTTGGTTCCTTACCTTGAACAAGGAACAGGGAAATGAGCGTGGAGTGCTTTGTCACCGGGGGTACCGGCTTCATCGGTCAACATTTGCTGGCATGCCTGAGCGCAAAAGGCCACACCGTCGGGGTGTTGATGCGTCGCCCAGAGCGACTGGCTGAATTGCGGGAGCAAGTCGTCAATTTGGGAGGAGACGCAAGCCGGGTATTTGCCGTGGCCGGCGATCTGGAGCGGGATAACCTAGGGCTGAGTCCTGCTGACCGGGAAGTGCTAAGGCACGCCAGAGTCGTATTCCACCTGGGCGCACACTTCGCCTGGGGGCTGTCATTGGAGCAGTCTCGTGCGGTGAATGTCGAAGGGGCAAAGCGGGTGGCGCTGTTGGCGGCAGAGCAAAACAGCCGGTTAGTGATGATCGGCGGCTACATGCTGAAAAACCATGAGAATCTGCAACGCATCGGCATCGATCCTCGTTATCCGCGGCGGACGAACTGGCCCGCCGTCTACCGCCATGTCGGTGGTTACGAGGCGAGCAAGCTGGAGGCGCATTTTGCGACCTTGGAGCTCATGTCCGCCAAGGGCGGGGAGATCACCGTTGTCCACCCCGCGACGGTTTGTGGCCACAGCCGCACGGGGCATATCCTTGACGGCCAGCCACTGGTGGAGCTGATCCGCAACCTTGTGCTGGGAAAACTGACGGCAGTGCCCGGTACCGCCCAGCACTGGCTGCCACTGGTTACCGTGGATTACCTGGTTGAGCTGGTGGCGGCTTGTGCTTTTGATCCCGCCATGGCGGGTGAGGAGCTGCTGGCGCTGGATGCGCAAACTCCCAATTTGCGAGAACTCCTGGTCCAGGTGGCGCAACCTTTGGGCTTAAAGCCTCCCAGGCATCACATCTCGCTCCGATTGCTGAAGTGGCTGCTGAGCATTCCTCTCGTGGCGCGGTTCATGAATACAAAACCCGAAGCCTTGGACTTTATCCAGACCACTCGATTTGATACCGCGGCCGTCGAGCAATTTGCCAACAGGCATGGGCTAGCCAAGCCGGATATCCGTCAGGCCTTGCGGCACACGGCAACGTTCGTCAACTCATGTTTCATAGCCAAGGGCTAGCCGCTGACTTCTTCCTTGGGGGCATCCCTTTCAAGCAGCCAGGGTTTGCCCCCACTTATGCCCCCGAATACTTCGCAAGCCAGCGGAACCTGACGGAAAACTACAGACCGAATTAGTCGCTAAAGGACTCTTTTCAGAAGAATCTATGGATGCCTGTGGCACTTGATCAAAGACTGTCTGGATCGCCAAAGAACATCTGAATTCTTGAACGCAACCAGCGCTCGCCCGGGTCGTTGTCCTGTGAACCGCGCCAGGCCATGTGCAGTTCGAAGCTGCGTACTGGCAGCGGCGGGTCTTCGGCGCGTACGCCGCCGGCGGCGGTGAGGGCGTCGGCGGTGTAGTCGGGCACGGTGGCAAGGATGTCGGTGCCGGCCAGCAGGGTGCTCAGGCCGTTGAATTGCGGTACGGCGAGCACGACGTGGCGCTTGCGTCCGAGCTTCTCCAGCTCCTCATCGATGAACCCGCTCAGGTCCCCGGCGAACGACACCAGGGCGTGGGGGCGGGCGCAGAAGTCGTCCAGGGTCAGGGGGCCGGGCACGGTGTCGGCCCGCAGCAGTTTGGGCAGGCTGCGGCGCAGGACCTTGCGCTTGGCGTTGGCCGGCAGGTCGGCGGTGTAGCTGACGCCGATGGAGATTTCGCCGGAGGCCAGCAGCGCGGGCATCAGCAGGTAGTTGGCGCGGCGCACCACCAGCACGATGCCCGGGGCTTCGGCGCGCAGGCGTTTGAGCAGCATCGGCAGCAGGGCGAATTCCACGTCGTCGGAAAGACCGATACGGAACACGGCGGTGCTGGTGGCCGGGTCGAATTCGGCGGCGCGGCTGACGGCGGTGGAGATCGAATCCAGGGCCGGCGAGAGCAGGGCGAAGATTTCCACTGCCCGGGCCGAGGGCTCCATGCTGCGCCCGGTACGCACGAACAGCGGATCGTCGAACAGGTTGCGCAGGCGCGACAGGGCTGCACTGATGGCCGGCTGGCCGAGGAACAGCTTCTCGGCGGCGCGGGTCACACTGCGTTCGTGCATCAGTGTTTCGAATACGATCAACAGATTCAGGTCGACACGACGCAGGTCATTACGATTCATCTGGAGTCCTGGCAGAGTCAGCGAGCTTGACGGGAGCGACCATATCGGAACAATGGCCGGCGTGAATCTTACGGGGAAAGGCTGGTACTCTGCATCGGCTAAATGTTGTTTGTTTGTAGCCGGGCAAGGTTCGAGCACGCTGTACGCCCCGATTTTCAAGGGCACGAAATCAATGCCAGGCATGTCGACTATTAATAGGCACTGATAGTCTTGCTTGCAAAGCCCGGATAAAGTTCGCGGCATTAGAGGTTAATTTGACGAGGTTTGCGATGTCCCGCACGATTCGTTTTCACAAGTTTGGACCGGCCGAGGTGCTCAAATGCGAAGAGCATGCGGCCTCGTTGCCTGCGCCAGGCGAAGTGCAGGTACGAGTCGAAGCCATCGGTATCAGCTGGTATGACGTGCTCTGGCGGCAGAACCTGGCGTCGTCCCATGCGCGCCTGCCCTCGGGCCTCGGGCACGAAATGGCCGGTGTGGTCACGGCCGTGGGCGAGGGCGTCGACGACCTGGCGGTAGGTGACAAGGTGGCGAGTTTTCCCGCCGAAAGCCCCAACGATTACCCGGTGTATGGCGAGCTGATCGTCCTGCCGCGTTCGGCCCTGACCCGTTATCCCGATGTTCTCAGCCCGATCGAGGCTGCTGTTCATTACACGCCGCTGCTGATCGCCTATTTCGCCTACGCCGACCTGGCGCGGGTCAAGCCGGGGCAGTTTGCCCTGGTCACCGATGCCAGCCATTGCGCCGGGCCGTCCTTTGTCCAGTTGGGCAAGGCCCTGGGTGTGCGGGTGATTGCCGCCACCAAGACCGCTGAAGAGCGTGAATACCTGCTGTCCCTGGGTGCCGAGAAGGTGATTGTCACCGAGGAACAGGACCTGCTGATGCAGATCAACAAGCTCACCGACAACCGCGGCGTCGACGTGGTGTTCGACGGCCTGGGCGGCCCGCAGATGTCCATGCTCGGCGACGTCCTGGCGCCCCGTGGCAGCCTGGTGCTCTATGGCCTGCAAGGCGGCAACCAGACGCCGTTCCCGGCCTGCGCGGCGTTCCAGAAGAACATCCAGTTCTTCGTCCATTGCATCGGCAACTTCACTGGCAAGCCGGAGTTGGGAATTGTTCAGGATCAGGTCGCGCTGCAGCGTGCGTTGCGCGACATCAACCAGCTCACCGCGGACCGGGTGCTGCTCCCCCTGAAGACCCGGGTATTCGCGTTCAACGAGTTTGTCGAGGCGCACCGCTACATGGATGAATGCCCATGCCGCGAACGGGTCGCGCTTCAGGTCGAACCGGTCTGATCCCAACGCCAGGCAAAGCCTGGCGTTTTTTATTGCCTCGATTTGCCGGCCCTTGCGCCGGCTTTTTCGTTTTCTCCCTAGGAATCCTTTTTACCGGCAAGCCGGCTGCCGCATAAAAGGGCCGGGGCGCCGGGATAGATTCCATCGCGCTGCGGTCAAACTGCCAGTAAACTGCGGCCCATTTCCGAACCATCCTTTTCCAGAGGTTTTGCATGACTCTCAGTCCTTTTGCGGGCAAACCGGCACCGGCTGAATTGTTGGTCGACATCCCGCGACTGGTTACGGCTTATTACACCGGTCAGCCTGATGCATCGGTGTCTACCCAGCGTGTGGCCTTCGGCACCTCCGGGCACCGTGGCAGCTCGTTCGATCTGAGTTTCAACGAATGGCATGTGCTGGCCATCAGCCAGGCCATTTGCCTGTACCGCGAATCCCAGGGCATCGACGGCCCGCTGTTTGTCGGCATCGACACCCATGCCCTGTCGACCCCGGCCGGGGCCAGCGCCCTGGAAGTGCTGGCGGCCAATGGCGTGACCGTGATGATTGCTGCCGGCGACGAGTACACCCCGACCCCAGCGGTGTCCCACGCCATCCTCTGCTACAACCGTGGGCGTACATCGGGCCTGGCGGACGGCATCGTCATCACCCCGTCCCATAACCCGCCACAAAGCGGCGGCTACAAGTACAACCCCACCAACGGCGGCCCGGCCGACACCCACATCACCAAGTGGATCGAAGCCAAGGCCAATGAATTGCTGGCAGCCAAGCTGGCCGGGGTCAAGCGCATCAGTTACGAACAGGCGCTGAAGGCCGACACCACCCATCGCCACGATTACCTCAACACCTACGTCGCCGACCTGATCAACGTCATCGACCTGGACGCCATCCGCAACGCCAAGCTGCGCCTGGGCGTGGATCCGCTGGGCGGAGCAGGGGTGCGCTACTGGTCGGCGATCGCCGAGCACTACCGCCTGGACCTGGAGGTGGTGAACAAGCAAGTGGACGCCACTTTCCGCTTCATGTCGGTGGATTGGGACGGGCAGATCCGCATGGACCCGTCCTCCAGCTACGCCATGCAGGGCCTGATCGGCCTCAAGGAACGCTTCGACGTGGCCTTCGCCTGCGACCCCGATCACGATCGCCACGGCATCGTCACCCCGAGCGGCGGCCTGCTGGCGCCGAACAACTACTTGGCGGTGTCCATCGATTACCTGTTCCAGAATCGCCCGCAATGGCGCGCTGATGCCGCGGTGGGCAAGACCGTGGTCAGCAGCGGCCTGATCGACCGGGTCGCTGCACGCCTGGGCCGCCGTCTGTATGAAGTGCCGGTGGGCTTCAAGTGGTTTGCCGATGGCCTGTTCGACGGCTCACTGGGCTTTGGCGGCGAAGAAAGCGCCGGTGCCTCTTTCCTGCGCCGCGACGGTGGCGTCTGGAGCACCGACAAGGACGGCCTGATCCCGTCCCTGCTGGCGGCGGAAATGACCGCGCGTACCGGTCGCGATCCGAGCCAGGCCTACCGTGCCCTGTGCGACGAGCTGGGTGAGCCGTTCTCGGTCCGCGTCGATGCCAAGGCCAACCCGCAGCAGAAGGCCCTGCTCAGCAAGCTGTCGCCACAGCAGGTGACTTCGACCCAACTGGCCGGCGAGCCGATCCAGCAGATCCTCAGCCATGCACCGGGCAACGACCAGGCCATTGGCGGCCTGAAAGTCATGACGGAGAACGGCTGGTTCGCCGCACGCCCGTCGGGTACTGAAGACATCTACAAGATCTACGCTGAAAGCTTCATCGGCGACGACCACCTCAAGCAGCTGGTGCAGGAAGCCCAGACCCTGGTGGACACCGCCATCAGCGGCAACTGACCGGCGCTCCGGGCCCGTCAGGCAAAAAAAGGGGCGACCATCACGGTCGCCCCTTTTTATTGGCCGCTGTATTTCACGCCAGATCCACCAGCACGATCTCGCTGTCCTGCAGGGCCGTCACCCGCAGCACCGGCTCATTCTCAACCGCGACGCCGTCTCGAGCTTCGGCGCGCAAGCCGTTGACTTCAATCGCGCCAGTCGCCGGAACCAGGTAAGCCCGGCGCCCGTCGTCCAGGTGATACTCGGCTGTTTCCCCGGCCTTCAGGTTGGCCGCCACCAGCCGCGCATCGGCGCGAATCCGCAGGCTTTCCTCATCGCCAGCCTTGCCACTGGCCAGGGTCACGAAACCTTCACGCTGGCCCTTGGGAAAAGGCTTGGCACCCCAGGAAGGCGCGGAGCCTGCCTGGTTGGGGATGATCCAGATCTGGAAGATCTTGGTTGGCGTGGCTTCCAGGTTGTACTCGCTGTGGGCGATCCCGGTGCCGGCGCTCATCACCTGCACATCACCGGCTTCGGTGCGGCCCTTGTTGCCCAGGTTGTCCTGGTGGCTGATGGCCCCTTCGCGAACGTAGGTGATGATTTCCATGTCCCGGTGCGGGTGCTGGGGGAAGCCGGTGCCAGGGGCGATCACATCATCGTTCCAGACCCGCAGGTTGCCCCAGTGCATGCGCTTGGGGTCATGGTACTCGGCGAAGGAAAAATGGTGGTGGGCATCCAGCCAGCCGTGGTGCGCGCCGCCCAGGGAGCTGAAAGGTCTGAGTTCAAGCATGATCTTCTCCTCATTAAGGGCTCGTCATGGCACGTTGTACCCGGGCCAGAAAACGATAACCGTTGGTTGATGGCGAGCATCTTCCATTAGGTATAGATCGATAAAAAGCGCAAAAAATGCCGTAATCCAATCGTAAAATTAGATGATTATTTTGTCGCAAAGTTGGTGTTAAACCTTCGGTTCATCGCTTAAGTTAATGACCTGCAAGCAATTGGCTGGATACCGTGGAACAATCCGCCGAAGATTACTGCTCAGCCTCACACCCTGGAGTCCGCGTGTCGCAACACACCCCCGATCTGCCCCCCGAGCTTTTGCCCCTGGCCCAGATGCCCTTGTTGAAACGCCTCGCGGCGCGCTTCTTCGGCCATGGCCTGAACCGCCTGCGGGCCCAGCATCGGGCTTCCTGGCTGCATGGTCAGGCCGATGGCTTTCGCAGTGGCCACACTGCCGGCGTGGAATACGGCTACCAGGAAGGCCGGCTCGAGGGGCTGGAGGAAGGCCGCCAGGTGCTGTTGATCCGCGACAGCCGCAACACCGAGCACCGCCCGCCCGGGGTGGATGACCGGCTGTTCGATGACTGGCGCCTGCCGTTGAGCCCCGAGCTGAAAAAGCGCTTCAACGCCGATGTCGCCCGCCTGCTGCCCGCCGCGGCGCAACCCAGCGCCGCGCAGTGGAAGATGATTTTCAGCGACACACCCGCCACCGCGGTGATCGCCGGGGCCGGCGCCGGCAAGTCAACCTCGCTGGTGCTGCGCCTGCTGCTGTTGCATCACTATCTGGGCTTCGAACTGGACGCCATGACCGTGGTGACCTTCACCCGGGAGTCGCGCAAGGACTTCATCACCAAGCTCACGCAAGTCTTTGCCCTGTGGGGGCGGCAACTGGGCGCCAGGGAAGCCCGGGAGCTGGTGCGAACCTTCCACTCGCGGATTCTGCCCATGGTCCGCAGCCTGCCGGGCTTCGAGCGCCTGCAGGCCTTCGAGAACCTCAGCGATCGGCTCCAGGGCGGCGAAGACGAGGTGGACAGCAACCCATTCGATCTGCGCATCAACGACGCCCAGCGTCGGCACCTGAATGCCTGCTACCAGGCACTGTACCGCGATGACCCGCGCTTTCGCCTGGCGTTGCAGCCATTGGTACGCCACGCCCTGCAGCTCAAGGAACTGGAGCGCGATCACCCGGACGTGCAAAAGCGCATGGCGGTGACCGAACTGGCGGCCAAGCGCGATGAAGAACTCTGCGACACCGTGGAGGACCTGTGGTTTCGCGCGGGCGCCTGGCCGATCAAGGGCATCGAGCCGCAGCGCCAGCGGTTCGAAATCAACGGTGCGACCTTTCACAGCCATGGCTATTGTGCGGAGCTGGACGCCTGGGTGGTGCTGGGTTTCGACCCGCGCGAGAGCCCGCAGCTGACCCGGCCCGGGGCCAAGCTGACGGTGCGGGCGGAGTGGGCTGTAAAGCGCACCCTGTTTCAAGCTTTTTGCCGTAAACCATTGATTTGGCTTGATAGTTACGAAGCTTCAAAGCGTTCTGCCGGCGCCTTTTCGGCCCAGGTCAATGGCGGTCCGGGTTTCGATTACAAGGTCAAGGGCGAGCTGGCGTCGGCGCCGCTGCTCGATTGCTTTGTCGCCGCCGCAGGCTTTATCGAGAACCTGGGCTTGGAAGTGGGCGATGCCGTCGCGGGCATGAGTTTTGCGCAGGACGATCCGGACCGGTTTTTCTTCGAGGCCCTGAGCCTGTTCTGGCGAGCCTTGGAGGACCATCTGCTGGATCAGTCGCCGCCCATCATGAGCTACAACCGCATGTTCGCCCTGTTCAGCGAGCGCTCGCCGGAGAACTTCAAGCTGCTCAGCGATGCCTGCCTGCGCCCGATGTCACACCTGATGATCGACGAGTTCCAGGATGTTTCGCCGCAGATCGTTTCCTGGATCAGGGCCAGCCTTGCGGCGATCCGCAGCCGAGGCGCCGCCTTGCACATCGGGCGCGCCGCCCAGCATTCCTCGCTGCTCTGCGTCGGTGACGACTGGCAGTCGATCTACGGCTGGCGGGGCAGTTCGCCCAAGTACTTCATCGAGTTCAACAAGGAGTTCCCGTCCCCGGGCACCACCCGGGTCATGCTCAGCGAGAACTACCGCAGCCATCAGCATGTGATCGATGCCGCGGAGCATATTGTCCGCGCGGCGCCGGCCATTGCCGGAAAGAAGGCCAAGGCCAGCGGCGAAGCTACAGAGCTGTGGCCGGTGCAGGTGCTCGATCGCGATGACCAGGGCCTGGCCCAGCGTCTGGCTGAGCACTATGAGCAGGGTGATTCGATCTTGATGTTGTTTCGAAAAAGTAGTGATAAGTTATTGATTGAAAACGTTATTTCGCAAATAGTTAATGTTGATTCTAGTCTGCCTTCAGGGTCGCGGCGCCTGAAACAGCTGACCTATCACAGCGCCAAGGGACTGCAGGCGGATGCGGTATTCCTGCTGGGCGACTGCCAGCACCTGAGCAGTTCGCCGTACAAGAACCAGGTCTATCGCATGGCCGGGTTGGGCAAGGACGGCGATGCCGAGCCCTACGACAGCGCACAGAAGGACGAGATCCTGCGGCTGGCCTATGTGGGCATCACTCGGGCGGCCAAGCATTGCTACTGGTATGTGGACCGCCAGGAAGGCCCCTCGGGCAATGCGCCCAAGGCTTCGGACCGGGTACCGCGAGACAAGCCGTACTTCCAGGACTTGCGCCAGGCGACATGAAAAAAGCCCGCTGGCGAGGCGGGCTTCGGGTGAGGCAGCGGGGCTTCAGGCCTTGAGTGCCAGGGACGGGGAAAAGGCCTCCAGCTCATCTTCCACCGCCTCGATTATTCGTTCGACATCCGCAGCGCTCATCACCGTGGCACAGGGAATGCCGGCGATGGCGATCATGGTTTCGCCGCTGGCGCGATCGAAGAGCCGGGCGATCATGCTGCCGGGCGCATCCATGCTGGCTTCGAAACCCATGGGATGAAAATGCCAGCGCATCAGCTGGCAGGCGTTGGGAAAGGTGACTTTACTGGCCCAGACTCTGTTCATCGGTGGCCCACCTTGATTCATTGAGCGCTTCCTTGTGCTCGCGGTAGGAACGACCGGATCGTCAATGACCCGATCGGTTGAGGTTTTAAAAATAGCATTGGCTTGTGACGGTTCGCAGTTTTTTTGCCCACCGTCCGGCGGTTCACTCACGGATTATTGATGCAAGTCATGTCATCTCCCAGGCACCCCCCGGCGGCTGCCGTATCTGGCCGGCGGCCGGTCGTTGAAGCCCTTGGCGAAGTTCGGCAAGCTGCGCCTTTTCCTGTTCGAGAAACCTATGTCTGCCCCCGATGACGGGCCGCTGCACACCCAGGCCACCGGTGAAACCGTGATGCGCTACCACCTGTGCTGGAAGCACCGGGACCTGGATGGAGTAATGGCGCTGTACCACCCGGACATCCAGTACAACGACTTTTTCCAGAACCGTACCCTGGGCCTGGAGGAACTGCGCGAATACGTGCGGGCCAGCATGCCCCGGGCTCCCGACGAGGCCCTGGAGCACAGCGATCGCATCCGCCTGGATGGCAACACCGCGTTTATCCAGTACCAGGTGACCCTGCGCGGCGGCCAGGGCCTGGTGTCATTTCGCTCCAGTGAAGCGATCACCGTGCGCGACGGGCTGATCTGGCGGGTCAACGAGTACGCCTCACTGGTCCGGGAGCCGGCACCGAGCAAGTCCTCCGCCAGACTGCGCCCGGCGGCCAGCCGGCTGGGGCTGTCGCCGCGCCAGTTGAGTTTCATGGCCGAGGACCTGCAGCAGTATTTCCAGCGCCAGCAGCCGTACCTGGACCCCGAGCTGGACCTGCAGCGGGTGTCCCGGGAATGCGGTTACAGCCGCAACCAGATTTCCTACCTGCTCAACCAGGTGCTGGGGCAGAGCTTCTACCGCTACGTCAACCAGGCGCGCCTGCAGCATCTGCTGGCAGCGCTGGACCAGGCCACGCCGCCGCTGCGCATCGACGAGCTGGCGTTTGCCGCAGGGTTCAACTCGCTGTCGGCCTTCTACAGCTGTTTTCGCCAGTACACCGGCCAGTCGCCCAAGGCCTACGCCAAGCAAATTTCTTTGCGTGCACGCGCGCAAGACAGCCCCTGAGGCCAGGCACTAGGATCGCCGCATTCGAAATTCGGGTTGCGGAGTGCTTGCATGCCAGCGTGGCGCAGTATCAGTTTGTGGATGGACCAGCTCGACGAGCCGCTATTGCCGCGGCCGCAGCTTGCGCAAGACCTGGACCTGGACGTGGCGATCATCGGCGCCGGCTATACCGGGCTGTGGACCGCCTATTACCTCAAGCGCCAGGCGCCGCAGTTGAATATTGCGGTGATCGAAGCGCAAACCGCCGGTTTTGGTGCCTCGGGCCGCAATGGCGGCTGGCTGATGGGCAACCTGCTGGGAGAAGACCGGCTGCTGGCCGCTCTGTCGCCGCAGCAGCGCCGGGCCTCCTTCGATCTGTTGCACGGCATCCCTGATGAAGTGGCCAATGTCATCGAACGTGAGGGCATCGACTGCGATTACCGCAAGGGCGGGGTGCTGTATTGCGCCGCCCGCTACCCGGAGCAGGAAACCAGCCTGCGCCACTATCTGGACACGCTCTATGCCCAGGGCCTGAACCAGGACGACTACCGCTGGCTCAACCCCGAGCAACTGGCCCAGCAGATCCGCCTGGCCAAGCCCTATGGCGGTATCTTTGCCCCGCATTGCGCCACCATCCAGCCTGCCAAGCTGGTGCGCGGCCTGGCCCGGGCGGTTGAGCGCCTGGGGGTGACCCTCTATGAAAACAGCCCGGTGACCCATTGGCAGTCCGGCAGCCTGCAGACGGCCCAGGCTTCGGTGCGCAGCCGCTGGATAGTGCCGGCAGTGGAAGGCTATTCGGTCACCTTGCCGCCCCTGGGCCGCTACCAGTTGCCGGTGCAAAGCCTGCTGGTGGCCACCGAGCCGCTGGCGGAGTCCGTCTGGGAAGAAATCGGCCTGAGCCAGGGCCAGGCCTTCAGCGAAAGTAGCCGACAGGTGACTTATGGCCAGCGCTCCATGGACAACCGGCTGGTGTTCGGTGCCCGGGGCGGCTATCAGTTCGCCAGCAAGCTGCGCCATGACTTCGACCTGACCCGTGACGAAGTGGAACTGCGCCGCTACCTGTTCGGCGAGCTGTTCCCGCAACTCAAGAACGTGCGCATCAGCCATTCCTGGGGCGGCAACCTGGGCATGTCCCGGCACTTCAAGCCGCACATGCTCTGCGACCGGCGCAAGGGCATCGCCCTGTCCGGCGGCTATGGCGGCGAGGGCGTCGGCGCCAGCAACCTCGGCGGCCGGACCCTGGCGGACCTGATCCTGGAACGCGACAGCCCTCTGGTAAACCAGCCCTGGGTCATGCCCGAGTGCGGCCTGGAGGCCCTGCGGGCCTGGGAGCCGGAGCCGTGCCGCTGGCTGGGCTACAACGCGATCATTCGCAGCTTCGTGCACGAGGACCAGACCCTGGCCAACCCGGCCTCGGCTCCATGGCGGCGCAGGATGGCCAGCCGGATCGCCGGCTTCATGGAAGGTTTCATGCACTGAGCCGGCCTCTATGTACCGAACGCTGTCCGTTCGGATTTCCCGTCGAAAGGTAGAACCATGAGCATCACCCAATTCAAGCAAACCGCCACCGCCATCCTGGCCGAATCGGCACCAGTGGCGGTGCCCCTGGGCACTCCGGTGGCCGTGACCTCGGTGACCGCCGTCGAACGCAACGACGGGGTCGAGACCGGCATCTGGGAATGCACCCCGGGGCGCTGGCGGCGGCAGATCGTCGCCCAGGAGTTCTGCCACTTCATCCAGGGCCGTTGCACCTTCACTCCGGACAACGGCGAAACCCTACACATAGAAGCCGGCGATGCACTGATGTTGCCGGCCAACAGCACCGGGATCTGGGATATCCAGGAAACGGTGCGCAAGACCTACGTCTTGATTTTCTGATCCCTTGATTGCCTGCCAACAACAAAACCAGCCACAGGTATCGACTCATGATCCGCAAGACTTGCGCGTTGCTATTGCTCAGCCCGTTGTTCCTGGCCACGTCCCTGGCCCAGGCCGATACGGTGAAGATCTACAACTGGTCGGACTACATCGCCCCGGACACCACCAAGGCCTTCCAGAAGGAAACCGGGATTGGTTTCACCTACGACGTCTATGACAGCAACGAGACCCTGGACGGCAAGTTGATGACCGGAAAATCCGGGTATGACGTGGTGTTTCCTTCCAACCACTTCATGGCCCGGCAGATTCAGGGCGGGGCACTGAAGAAGCTCGACAAGAGCCAGCTGCCCAACTGGAAGAACCTCAACCCGGTGCTGCTCAAGGCCCTGGAGGTCAACGACCCGGGCAACCAGCACGGCTTCCCCTACCTCTGGGGCAGCACCGGCATTGGCTACAACGTGGCCAAGATCAAGGAAGTGCTGGGCAACGATGCCCCACTGGATTCCTGGGACCTGATCTTCAAGCCCGAGTACATGCAGAAGCTGCAGAAGTGCGGGGTGGCGATCCTCGACAACGGCCCGGAACTGATCCCTACCGCTCTCAATTACCTCGGGCTGGCGCACCACAGCAAGAACCCGGCTGACTACAAGCAGGCCGAGGCGTTGCTGATGAAGGTCCGGCCTTATGTCAGCTACTTCCACTCGTCGAAGTACACCAGCGACCTGGCCAACGGCAATATCTGCGTGGCGGTGGGATTCTCCGGCGACATCCTGCAAGCGGAAAGCCGTGCCAGGGAGGCGAAGAACGGGGTGGAGATCGGCTACTCGATTCCCAAGGAAGGCTCGCCGATCTGGTTCGACATGGTGGCCATGCCAGTGGATGCCCCGGATGAGCAGGCCGGCTATGCCTTCATGAACTACCTGCTGCGCCCCGAAGTGATGGCCGGCGTGAGCAACTACGTGCACTACGCCAATGGCAACCTGCAGGCCGACAGCCTGATCGACCCGGCCATCAAGAACGACACCAAGGTCTATCCGAGCCCGGAAATGATGGGCAAGCTGTTTGCCCTGGAGGCCATGCCGCTGGACATCGACCGCATCCGCACCCGCCTGTGGAACAAGATCCGCAGCGGCAGCTGACCTGACCCCTTCGTAGGAGCCGGCTTGCCGGCGAAGAGGGCCTCAAGCCCTGTGTTGCGCTCGGGGTCGCCTTCGCTGGCAGGCCAGCTCCTACGCCCGTCGTTCTCCCTGGAGGGCGCCAGCCGGTCCGCCTCTTAGGTGCCGGTGTGGAGGGCGGCAGTTTCTATAGCTGGGTGTTTTCCGGGAGCAGGGCGCCGCCATCCACCACCAGGGTCTGGCCGGTGATATAGCCCGCTTGCCGTGACGCCAGGAACAGCATGGCCCAGGCAATATCCTCGGCACTGCCCAGGCGCTTCAGGGGAATGCTCGAAGCCAGGGTCGAAGCGTCGCCGAGATTGTCCATGGCCTGGGTGGCAATCAGCCCGGGCTCCACGCCGTTGACCGTGATTGCATATTCCGCCAGCTCCAGCGCGGCAGCGCGGATAAAACCATTGACCCCGGCCTTGGAGGCCGCGTAGTGGGCGAGCCCGGGAATCGCCGTGCGCGGGCCGGTGACCGAGGAGGTGATGACGATCCTCGGCTGCTGGGACCGACGCAACGCGGGCAAGGCGGCCCGAGTCAGCCAGAAGCAGCTTTTCAGGTTCACCGCCAGGGTGCTGTCCAAGGTTTCATCCTCCAGTTCGGCCAGCTTCTGCATCGGAAAGATCGCGGCATTGTGCAGCAGCAGGTCGAGGCCGCCGAAGGCCTCCAGGGTTGCCGCCACTGCCTGTTCGGCGGCATTGCGGGTGCCCAGGTCCACAGGCAGCAGTTCGGCGGTGCCGCCGGCTTGGCGAATCAGCCGCAGGGTTTCATCGCCTGATGCCGCGCTGCGGGTCGCCAGCATGACCCTGGCCCCCTGGGCGGCGAACAGTTGGGCGATGGCCCGGCCGATGCCCTGGCCGGAACCGGTGACCAGGGCGATGCGCCCACGCAGATCCTGGCTCATGAGCCGGCTCCTGGCAGAACCTGGGCCAGGCACTGGTCCAGCAGGAGGTTGTGCAGGTCGACCTGCGCCTCGCTGGCGGTCGGGCACAGCAGCGCCATGTTGTGGAACGGCGTCAGCAACACCCCGCGATTGAGCAGGTACAGGTGCAGATAGGCTTCGATCAGCCCATGGCGGGCATGATGGGCCTCGCCGCCGTTGCGCGGAGGCTGCTGCATGAACAGGTATTCGACCCGGGCACCGATGCGGGTCACATGCCAGGGCAGGCGGTGCTTGTGGATTATGGCTTCGACCCCGGCCCGCAGGCGCTCGGCGAGATGGAACATATGGGCGTAGCTGGCCTCGTTCATCACTTCGCTGAAGGTGGCGCGCATGGCCGCCATCTGCAGGGCGTTGCCGGCCAGAGTGCCGCCGAAGCCGAAATGGTTGATCGCCTGGCCCGGCTGGAAATGCGGCAGCACCTGCCAGATCCGTTCGGCCATGGCCTGGCTGGCGCCCCAGACCGCCGTGGGAATGCCACCGGCGATGGATTTGCCGAGAACGAAGAAATCCGGCTGCAACCCGTGCTCGCCGCAATAGCCGCCGGGGCCGCAGGACAGGGTATGGGTCTCGTCGATGATCAGCGGCACCTCGAAGCGCCGGGTCAGCTCCCGCAGGCCATCATGAAAGCCCGGGGCTGGCGGCACCATGCCGACGTTGGTCATGAAGGGTTCGGTGAGTACCGCGGCCACGTCGCCATGGGCCAGGGCCGCTTCCAGGGCCGGCAGGTCGTTGAACTCCACCAGCCGCGTGGTGGCCTGGTGCTGCAGGCCGTTGGCGTGCACGCCGTCCCGCGGGATCATCTGGCCCTGGGCGTCGAACTCCACCTGGGACTCGTCGACGCTGCCGTGGTAGTTGCAGTTGAATACCAGGACCTTCTGCCGCCCGGTGATCATCCGGCACAGGCGCAGGACAAAACGGTTGGCGTCGGTGGCCGAGGTGGTGACCTGCCAGTAGGGCAGGCCAAAGCGCCGGGTCAGTTCCTTGCCGACCCACAGGCTGTCGGCCGTGGGCAGCATCAGGGTCGAACCATGCAGTGCCTGTTCGGCGATGGCAGCGGCGACCGCCGGTTGGGCGTGGCCGAACATCGCTCCGGTGTCACCCAGGGCAAAGTCCACGTAGTGATGACCGTCGCAATCGGTGAGGGTCGCGCCCTGGGCGTCGGCCACCATGATCGGGTAGGAGCCGGGCCATTGCTGCATCCAGTGCAAGGGCGCGCCGTACAGCCAATGCTGGAGGTTTTCCTGGTAGAAAGCGCCGGAGCGCGGGTGTTTCTCGGCAAACAGTTGCAGTTCGGTCTGGTAGCAACTGGCGACGCGTTGCAGATCGAGGCCCAGAGTCATGGCAGTGTCCTGTGAGGAAGAGGGCTGGCTGGCCCAGGTGCCGGCCTGGGCCGGCAGCCTGGAGCCAGGGGGCGGGTATCAGCGGTGCCGGGTACGGTTGAGCACCTCTGCCAGGGCTCCCACCGGAAAGTTGGCGGCGCTGCTGAAGTCGGCACCCTGGTAGCCGAAGATCTTGCCGTCGCTGCGACCGGCCTTGAGGTCGATCAGCACCAGGCCCAGGGTCGGGACGATCTTTTCTCGCCAGACGAACAGGTACAGCTGCTCGGCGATCTTGTAGTAGTGGCAGCGGTCGGTATCCGCCAGCCCCTGTTCGACGCCCCGCAGGCATTGCCAGCTGTAGAAGTTGGCATTCAGGTAGATGTGCTCGTAGGCCTCGCTGGCGCTGTAGATGTACCGGTTGCGCAGGCCCACCAGTTCATCGGTGGGTTCATGGCGTGGCGTGCTGGCGGTGACCGGCGTGTCGATGGCGCCGTGGAGAAACTGGGCCTTGACCGAGGTCAGCTCGCCACCGGCCAGGGCCCGGCTGAAAAGGTCGACGCTGGATTCGGCCTGGCTGGGCATCTGCCCGATGACGGCGCTGAAGCATTGCTGCTCAAGGTCCAGGACCAGGCTCACCGAGTGGATCTGCCCCTGTTCGTGCTTGAGGAAGTCCACCAGGTAGATGCCGGGGCGCAGGCAGGTTGCGCGATAGGGCAACTCGGCGCCGGCCGCTTCCCCGACGTTGTTCCAGCGCAGGGTGTGGGCGGCGTAATGGTGTTCGATCTGCCAGTGGTTGTCGAAGTGCAGGGTCAGGCGGCGACCGGCCAGGTCGTCGACCGCCGGGAGGATGTGATTGTCTTCGGCAAAGCCGTCGGCGAGGGCTCCGACGGTGATCCATTCAGGTTGCGGGTTCATGGCAAGGCTCTTGTCAGCAAGGAGAGCTGCATGTTCGGCCGCCAGCCCCGGGTTGCCCATCAACCTTATGGTTGAAGTGCCCGGGCTTTACAGGAACAGCGCCCTGACCAGCTCCGTACGGTTACTGGCGCCGACCTTGCGGAACAGGTTGATCAAGTGGGTCTTGACCGTGGGCAGGCCCAGGTCCAGGCGCCGGGCGATGGTCTTGTTGTCTGCGCCGTCGCGCAGCAGCCAGGCGATTTCCCGCTCCCGGGGTGTCAGGCCCGACAGGCGCTCATCGACCTGGGACCAGGGCGCCAGGGCCGCAATCTCCAGCAGGCCTTGCAAGGCATGCAGGGTGCCCAGTTCCTCCACGCTGAAGTGCCCCAGCCCGACGTCGCGCAGCAGCGACAGGCCGGCGACCGGTCGTTCGCCATCGCAGGCCAGGATTTCCACCACATCCAGTACCCCATGGCGCTGCAGGAACCCCTGATAAACCTCGCTCTCGTGATGGCCCTGGTGGGCCATGCCCATGTGCAGAGACAGCACCGGGCGCCCCGCCGCGGCGCAGTGACGAGGTTGCAGGGGGTCGTAGTGGCGAAAGTGCTGCAGGTAGGCCTGGTGCATCTGCTCCGGCATGCGGTACAGCGAAAAATCCCGGGCCTGCAGTTGGGCATCGATGCGGTAGAAGGCGCAGAGGCTGGCGGGTACTACCCGGGTGAAAGCGGCGATGCAGCGGTGGCCCAGTTCATGGGGGCCGGGCAGGGAGGCGGGTGCGTTCATCGGATGGCTCCTGGCTGCACCTGGGGCAGTGGCTCGGTGAAAGGGGCGCAAGGACGTGGATTGATCCTGTCCGGAACCCGGACTGCCACAGTGAAACCCTGCTGGGCGTGCCTGGCAAGCCTCCAGCGCCGCAGGCTGCGATCGTGATTGCCTCGATCGCAGCCTGCTGCCGGGGTTAGCGGCGGGCCTTGCTCAAGCCTTCGGCCAGGGCGTCGACTATGGCATCGGCCTGTGCCTGCTGGATCACCAGGGGCGGCGAGAGAATGATCTTGGTGCCCACCGGGCGCACCATGACCCCGTTGTCCCGGGCGATCTGTGCCACCTGATTGGCGTAGCCGCTCATGGGGTCGATGGGTTCGCGGGTGGTCTTGTCCGCCACCAGGTCCAGGGCCAGCATCAGGCCCTTGCCGCGCACTTCGCCGACGGTGTCGAAGCGCTCGACGAAGGGCTGCAGCTTGTCGAGCATGTAGTCGCCCATTTTCGCGGCGTTGGCCGGCAGGTCCTCCTTGACCACGATGTCCAGGCACGCCAGGGCGGCGGCGCAGGCTACCGGGTGCCCGGAGTAGGTGTAGCCATGCATGATGGCCCCGGTGAAGTTGGCGTTCTTCTCGAAGGCTTCCTCGATGCGCCGGTTGACCACCGTGGCACCCAGGGGGATGTAGCCCGAGGTGATGCCCTTGGCCAGGCACATGATGTCGGGCTTGACGCCCCACAGGCGGCTGCCGAACATCGAGCCGCTGCGACCGAAGCCGGTGACCACTTCGTCGGCGATCAGCAATACGCCGTACTTGTCGCAGACTTCGCGGATCAGCGGCCAGTAGTTGGCCGGTGGCACTATCACGCCGCCAGCGCCCTGGATCGGCTCGGCAATGAAGGCGGCGACGGTGTCCGGGCTCTGGAACTGGATTTCCCGCTCCAGCAGGTCGGCGCAGATCTTGCCCAGCTCTTCCGGGTCCTGGCTGTAGGGGTTGCGGTACAGCCAGGGGGTATCGATGTGGTAGCAGCCCGGCAGCAGCGGCTCGTAGTTGCGGCGGAACACCGTGTTGCCGTTGACCGAGGCGCCGCCGAAGTGGGTGCCGTGGTAGCCCTGGCGCAGGGAAATGAACTTGGTGCGGTCGGCCTGGCCTTCGAGCTTCCAGTACTGGCGGGCCAGCTTCAAAGCGCTTTCGATGGCGTCCGAGCCGCCGGAGCTGAAGGCCACCCGGCGCATGTCCTCGGGTTCCAGCAGGTTCATCACCACCCGCGACAGTTCTTCGGCCCGGGGATGGCTGACCCCGTCGAACAGCTGGAAGTATTCCAGTTCATCAAGTTGCGCGGTGATCGCCGCCTTCACTTCCTTACGGTTGTGGCCGACGTTGACGTTCCACAACCCGGCAACGCCATCCACCAGCTGGTGGCCCTTGTCGTCATACACATAGCAGCCGTCGCCACGGACGATGCGGATCGGCTCGCGTTGCTTCATTTCGTTGGGGTGCAGCATGGGGTGCCAGAAACGGCTTGGTTCGCTCACGTTGAGTCTCCTGATAACGCACGGACAGCGTGGAGATATTAGTGCGTCATTTATGCGCCCCTGGCTTGCCTCTGTGTGCCAGGGCACTTGACCCAGGCTGCCAGTGGCGGGTTTGCGCGCCTGTTCGCCGGCCAATGGCGCGCACCTGCGGGGGCTGGCTTGCCAGCGAAGGCCCTGGCGGGGCTGGCAGCCAGGGCCAAGTTTCGCGGCAGCCAGGGTCAAGACGGCGTGCGCCTTTGCGCTCAAAGTCCATCTCGAACTAGGTCTACCTGCGAGGATTCAAGATGAGCGTTGCCATCGACCCACGTGTCGCTGCATTCATAGACAGTCAGCATGGCCTGCTGATCGACGGTCACAGCCAGCCGGCCCTCAGCGGTGCGCGGATGGCGGTGTACAACCCCGCCAGTGGCGAACAATTGGCCGAGGTCGCGGCAGCTGCCCAGGCCGATATCGACCTGGCGGTGAACGCCGCACGTCGGGCCTTCGAGGGTAGCTGGAAGGCGCAGCGCCCCGCCGACCGCGAGCGCCTGCTGCTGAAGCTGGCGGACCTGCTGGAAGCCAATGGCGAGGAACTGGCGCAGTTGGAAACCCTCAACAACGGCCAGTCGATCCACCTGGCCCGGGCCCTGGAGGTGGGAGCGGCCGCAGAGTTCACCCGCTACATGGCTGGCTGGGCCACCAAGATCGAGGGCAAGAGCCTGGATGTTTCCATCGCCGCAGTGCCCGGGGCGCAGTACCGGGCCTACACCGTGCCGGAGCCGGTGGGCGTGGTGGGGGCCATCGTGCCCTGGAACTTCCCGCTGCTGATGGCCATCTGGAAAATCGTTCCGGCCCTGGCCTGTGGCTGCACCGTGGTGCTCAAGCCGGCGGACGAAACCCCGCTGACCGCGTTGCGCCTGGGCCAGTTGTGCCTGGAAGCGGGGATCGCCCCCGGGGTGGTCAACGTGGTCACCGGCAGTGGCGCCCAGGCCGGCGCGGCCCTGGCCGCGCATTCGGGAATCGACAAGCTGGCGTTCACCGGCTCGACCCAGGTGGGCAAGCTGATCGGCCATGCCGCGGTGGACAACATGACCCGTTTTTCCCTGGAGCTGGGCGGCAAATCGCCGGTGATCGTGCTTGACGACTGCGACCCGCAGACCGCCGCCGCCGGCGCCGCCGGGGCGATCTTCTTCAACCAGGGGCAGGTGTGCACGGCGGGTTCGCGGCTGTACATCCAGCGCCGTATCTATAACGAGGTGCTGGAGCGCCTGGTGGCCATTGCCGGGTCCCTGAGCATCGGGCCGGGGCTGGACGAGCAGGCACAGATCAATCCGCTGATTTCCGCCAAGCAGCAGAAGCGCGTGCTGCAGATGGTCCAGCGCGGAGTCGAAGAGGGCGCCCGGCTGCTCTGTGGCGGTGTCGCCCATGGCGAGCGGGGCTTCTATGTGCGCCCGACGGTGGTGGCCGATGTGCACGCCGACCAGCAACTGGTGCGCGAGGAAATCTTCGGCCCGGTGGTGGTGGCCACGCCCTTCGACACCCTGGACGAAGTGGTGGGCCTGGCCAATGACAACCAGTACGGGCTGGGGGCGAGCATCTGGTCCAACGACCTGGGGCGGGTCATGCAGCTGATTCCGCAGATCAAGGCCGGCACTGTCTGGGTCAACACCCACAACATGCTGGACCCGTCGATGCCCTTCGGTGGCTACAAGCAGTCGGGCATCGGTCGCGAGATGGGCCATGCGGCCATCGAGGCCTACACCGAGAACAAGTCGGTGTGCATCGCTTATTGAGCCGAACGCCTTCGCCGGCCAGCCGGCCCCTGCGGGGGCAGGGCCAACCGGTTTACTGTAGGAGCCGGCTGGCCGACGAAGAGGCCCCTGGATTGGGCGGTGATCCTGCCGGCGCCTTCGCTGGCGAGCCAGCGCCTACAGGGTGTGAACATGAAGACAGCTGCGTCAGACAGCCAAGCACTCCGCCATCAGGCGTGCCCTTGAAATGCCTAGAACAACAATCATCAACCCATGCTTTCGAGGTTTACCACCATGTCGCTCAACGACAGACTCAGCCGCCACCTGGATCAAGGTGTAGTCGGCTTTCCCACGGCCCTGGCCAGTGCCGTGGGCTTGATCATGGCCAGCCCGGTGATCCTCACGGCCACCACGGGCTTTGGTATCGGCGGCGGCGCCTTTGCCATGGCGATGGTGATCGCCCTGGTGATGATGCTGGCGCAATCCACCACCTTCGCCGAAGCGGCCTGCCTGCTGCCCACCAACGGTTCGGTCTATGACTACCTGGCCTGTGGCCTGGGGCGTTTTTTCGCCATCACCGGGACCTTGTCCGCCTACCTGATCGTGCACGTGTTCGCCGGTACCGCGGAGACCATTCTCAGTGGAGTCATGGCCCTGGTTAACTTCGAGTCCCTCAACACCCTGCTGGAGCAGAGCGGCAGTGCCTGGCTGGTGGGGGTGGGGCTGGTGCTGTTCTTCGGTGCGCTGAACGCCGTGGGCATCACCGCCTTCAGCCGTGCCGAGGTGATCCTGACCTTCGGCATGTGGACCACCCTGATCATCTTTGGCGTGCTCGGGGTGCTCAAGGCACCGGCGGTGCAGCTCGATGGCTGGTTCGGCGCCTCAATGGTGGGTACCGACCTGCCGACCATCCTGTCCCTGGTGGGCATGGCCATGTTCATGTTCGTCGGCTGTGAATTCGTCACGCCCCTGACGCCGGATGTGCGCAAGGCCGCCAAGACCATTCCCCGGGCCATGGCCCTGGGGCTGGTGGGGGTAGCGGTGTGCATGTTCATCTACGGCGCGGCGATGAAGCGCCAGGTGGAAAACATCGCCCTGAGCGAGGATGGCAGCGTGCACCTGCTGGATACGCCCATGGCCATTCCGCATTTTGCCGAGCAGATCATGGGGCCCTTCGGCCGTATCTGGCTGGGCATCGGCCTGCTGTTCGCCGGCGCCGCCACCATCAACACGCTGATGGCCGGCTTGCCGCGGATCCTTTACGGCATGGCTCTGGATGGGGCGTTGCCGAAGGTCTTCACTTACCTGCACCCGCGCTTCAAGACGCCGTTGCTGTGCATTGCCGTAGCCGTGCTGATTCCCTGCCTGCATGCCTGGTGGCTGGGGGGCAGCACCGACAGCATCATGCACCTGGTACTGGCGGCGGTCTGTGCCTGGAGCACTGCCTATCTGCTGGTCACCCTGTCAGTGGTGATGCTGCGCATTCGCCGGCCGGACCTGCCCCGGGCCTACAAGTCGCCGTGGTTTCCGCTGCCGCAGATCCTGTCTTCGGTGGGCATCCTGCTGGGCATGTGGTTCATCACGCCGCCGGGCATGAATCCGCGGGACATCTATGTGCCTTTCGGCAGCATGCTGGGCCTGACCGCGATCTATGCGCTGGTCTGGACCCTGCTGGTGCAGAAGGTCAATCCGTTTCGCCCGGTGCCGGTGGAGGAGGTGCTGGAACAGGCGCTGGGCCTGAACCCGGATACCGCCCATAACCTACGGGAGAGCGCGCCTGATGAATCTTTCAAGCTGGCGGCAAAACCTCTTTGAACTGTGGAACCGCGCGCCATCGGGCTATCGCCCGGGGCTGACCCTGGGGCAGTTGCGTCGGGATCTGGCGGGGCTCGATTTCACTGCACAGAGCCAGGTGCAGGGCGGTTTTCATTGCCCGCAAAACGGTTTGAGGTTCGAGGTGCAAGAGCGCGCCCAGGCGCAGTTCCTGATGCATATCGTGGCCTGTGAGTGGCGCCTGCCGGTGCCTTGCGACACGGCCCGGCAGGCGCGGATCCGTCTGCGTCACACTGGCACGATCCGCCGCCAGGGCGTCGCAGCTCGGCTGCTCACGGGGGAGGACGCTGAATGGGCGCCGCTGCTACAGCGCCTGTGCAGTGACCAGCGCTTGCTGGAGCACCTGTTGCCCCTGGATTTCAAACACCTGGAATTGCGGCGCGATGCCCAGGGCTGGCAGGTGCACCTGGAGCATTTCGGCGCCAGCGAAGTGGTCAACCGCCTGCCCGGGTTCCGCCGTTATATCCGCTTGAGCGCTGAACAGCGGGCGGCGCTACTGGGCAGCTTCACTGAGTTGTACAAGCTACTGCGAGATTTCTGAGGGACATAACCGTAAGCGCTGGCATACAGCCTGCTTAAGCCATAACAGACTATCCATGCTGTCAGGCGCCTTGCCTGGCAAATAGATAACATGTTAATGATATCGCCATAACAACAAAGGCGGTTGGAACCGGCTTCTGGAGGTGCACAGTGCTTGCTTCGCATAGTTTCAGTTCCTGGGTGGGCGCCCTGCAGGGCGTCTGCGGTCGATTCGATGCCCGTCCGGCGCGCAATCCCGCCTTGTTCATTGGTGAAGTGGGCATGCAGGATTACGCCGGGCTGGAGGTGGCGCAGATCCGCACCAACGCCGGGCTGATCTCCCGCCAGAGCACTAAGGTCGATCATGAGGACGATCGCCATTGCTTCCTCATCATCCAGCGCAGCGGCCATGCGCGCTTGAGCCAGGGCGGCGAAAGTGTCGAACTGGCCCCGGGGGACATGGCGCTGCTGGACTCCGCCGGAGCCTGCGAGATCGTGCCCCATGGCCTGATCGAGCATGCTTCGTTCCATCTGTGCCGGGAGGAGGTCTACCGCCACCTGCCGGCCCAGCAGCGCAAGTTCGGCAAGCTGTCGCAAAATTGCGCCAGCGGGCGCCTGATGCGTTTGCTGGTGGAGCAGATCTGCGCCGGCGAATTGCAGGGTTGTGCGGCCCAGCAGGAAGGGCAGGCCTTGCAGGAAGCCCTGATTGCTCTGCTCGGTCCGACCTTGCGCCAGACCGTCAACAGCCTGGACGGCTTTGACGAGGGCCTGCATGGCGGATGCCTGCGTGATCAGGCGCGGCAGTTGATCAGCCAGTCCCTCAATGAGCCGGGCCTGACTCCGGTATCACTGGCCGGCCAGCTGAATATCTCGGTGCGCCAGCTGTACCGGTTGTTCGAGGAGCAGGGGGACAGCGTTTGCCGCTTCATCCAGCGCTCGCGGCTCAAGCGCAGCGCCGCGGACCTGAGCAATCCGCACCTGCGCAACGAATCCATCACCGACATTGCCTTCAAATGGGGCTTCACCGATTCGGCGCATTTCAGCCGCACCTTCAAGAAGCATTTCGAACAATCGCCCCGGGATTTCCGCGCCCGGTCCCTGAACGCCTGACGGCATGGCCCTTGCGGCCGCCGTCGTTGCCGGCGGCCGCACCGCAAGGCATGCGCCGCTCTTGAGTGCGCCTTCGTCTGTAGGAGCCGGCTTGCCGGCGAATAAGGCCGCAAGGCATGCGTCGCTCTTGATTGCGCCTTCGTCTGTAGGAGCCGGCTTGCCGGCGAAGAAGGCCGCAAGGCATGCGCCACTCTTGAGTGCGCCTTCGTCTGTAGGAGCCGGCTTGCCGACGAAAAGGACCGCAAGGCATGCGTCGCTCTTGAGTGCGCCTTCGCTGGCAAGCCAGCTCCTACCGATAGCAGATAGCAGATAGCAGATAGCAGATAGCAGATAGCAGATAGCGGATGACGGGCGGCGGATGGCTGCTGGCAGACCGGCAATCACGGATTTTCCAGGTCGTGCCCCAGGGATTGGATAAACAGCGAGAACAGCTCCGGCTGGCTGGAGATATCCAGCTTGGCGTAGAGGTGGCGGCGGTGGACCTTGATGGTGTCCGGCGAGATCTTCAGCCGTTCCGCCATGGCCTTTGAAGAAAATCCCCGGAGGATCAGGCGGGCTATCTCCAGCTCCCGCTCCGAAAGTACGGCGCTGCCGAAATGGCTCAGGGCGTCGCGGATCTGGCTGGCCATTTCCTGGGGCGCAGGGCCTTGGGGACGGGCCTGGCTGTGTTGCCAGTGCTGCTCCATCAGCGGCAGTACCCAGGCTGAAAAGGTGGTGAGCAGGCCGATCTCGTCGTGGCTGAAGACGCGCTGGCTGCCCAGGGAAAGCGACAGGGTGCCAGCCTCGGGCAGTTGCAGAATCAACTGCACTTCGTCTTCCAGGACGTTGTCGTGAAAGTAGCTGAGAAAGTATTCGCTCTGGCGAAAATGGTCCGGGGCCACTTCTTCCAGGCGGTACAGGCCGCTGGGGTAGCCTTCGCGACAGGCCTGGAAGAAGGGGTCCAGCAGGTACAGGCCGTTGAGGTAGGTGAGCATGGACGCCGGCTTGCTGCTGGGTTCGGCGTCATATTCCTCCAGGGCCCGGGGCGGGCCGTCCAGCGGGTAGAAGATCGCCAGGGCGTTGTCGAACGGCGTAGCCTGGTGCAGCAGCAGGATCAGCTGTTTCCAGAAGCGTGGATTGCCGATCAATGTGAGGGTGCGGCCCAGGCCGGCATGCAGGCCCACTTCCCTGAACAGGTTACTCAAAGGCGTTGCTCCGTTGATCCGCTGAAATGTCGTGGCCCGGTTTCGTCGATTTAACCGCCGTCGTCAAGGGGAGTACTCCAATAGGGGAATTGGGTGATGGTCTGCATCTGCCTAGAGTAGCTCCCGGCAAGTGCGCCCCAGAACGCACCCGCCCGATGAATTTCGTTTCTGCCTCAGACCAACAATAAACACGAGGATAACGATATGAGCTCTCCCTCTGCGCCCGACGGTGCGCTGAAACCTACCTTGAGTGTGTTCGATGTGGTGGCCATCACCGTGTCCGGTGTGACCCCCGCCAGTTCAGTGTTCGTGATCGCCCCCTTCGCCATCCATCAGGCCGGTAGCGGGGTGTTCCTGGCCTTCGTCATGGCCGGGTTGCTGGCCCTGATGTTCGCCTTTTGCTACGCCGAGCTGGGCCGCGCCCACAACAGCGCCGGCGGCGAGTATGTATACGCCAAGCGAGTGTTCGGCGGCATGGCCGGCTATGCCACCTTCCTCACGGTGCTGGTGATGCTGCTGTTCATTCCGCCGGTGCTGGCCACTGGTGCCGCCACCTACCTGAACAACGCCCTGGGCACGAACTTCGATTCCCAGACCGTGGCCCTGGTGATCGTGGTCTGCAGTTACCTGCTGGGCATCCTCAATATCAAGCTCAATGCCTGGATCACCGGCACGTGCCTGCTGCTGGAAGTGGCGGCCTTGCTGGTGATCGTCTGGCTCGGCTTCGGCAATGCCTCGCAGCCGGTGAGCATTCTGCTGAAACCGCAGATCGTCGATCACGGCGCCTTGCAACTGGCGCCCTGGGCACTGGTGATCGGCGCGGTGGGCATCGGCCTGTTTTCCTACAACGGCTACGGCCCGGCGGTGCTGCTGGCCGAAGACATGAAATGCAAGGGCCGCGGGGTGCACAAGGCGGTGCTGTGGTCCCTGGTGCTGGTGGTGATCATCGAACTGGTGCCGCTCACCGCGCTGCTGATCGGCGCGCCGTCCTTGAGCGCGATGCTCGCCAGCCCCGACCCCATCGGTTACCTGCTCACCAGCCATGGCAACGAGACCCTGGCCCGGGTGGTCAGCGGCGGGATTTTCCTTTCGGTGTTCAATGCCATTGTCGCCATCGTCATCCAGATCGGTCGGGTGGTGTTCAGCAGTGGCCGCGATGCGCTGTGGACGCCCACTATCAATCGCCTGTTCACCCGCATTCACCCGCGCTGGGATTCACCCTGGCTGGCGACCCTGTTCCTGGCCATTCCCTCGGCGGTGCTGAGCTTCAGCTCGAACCTGGCGGACCTGACGTCCTTCAGCGTGCTGCTGATCATGCTGGTGTACCTGATCGTCGCCCTCAGCGCGCTGATGAGCCGGGTACTGCTGCGCGACCGCGAGCATCCCTACCGCATGCCACTGTGGCCGCTGCCGGCCTTGCTGGCGGTGCTCGGTGCGGGTTACCTGCTGGTCAATCTGTTCCTCGAAGCGTCCCTGCGGGACATCATGGTCATCATCGGGCTGCTGGCGCTGTCGGTGATCCTCTATGGCACCAACGGCCGGTACAGCCCGGCGTTTCAGAAACTGTAAGGAGTGGTTATGCGAGCACGTCAATTGGGCATCCACCTGGGCCTGGGGACGCCAGGCCCGTTCAATGCGATCACCGATGTTCCCGGGGTGCGGGTCGGCCACAGCACCTTGAATGCCAGTGTGGACGGCAAGCAGGTGCGCACTGGGGTTACCCTGGTCCAGCCCCGGGCCGGCCACGCCCGCCAGCAGCCGTGCTTTGCCGGTTGCCATGTGCTCAACGGCAATGGCGATGCCACGGGCCTGGAGTGGATTCGCGAGGCCGGCACCCTGACCACGCCGCTGGCGATCACCAACACCCACAGTGTGGGCGTGGTGCGCGATGCCTTGATCGCCCTGGAGCGCGAGGCATTGCAAGACCCGGCGGTGTACTGGTGCATGCCAGTGGTGATGGAAACCTACGACGGCCTGTTGAATGACATCTGGGGCCAGCATGTGGGTGTGCAGCAGGTGCGCGAAGCCATGGCCTGCGCCGAGTCCGGGCCGGTGACCGAGGGCGCGGTCGGCGGCGGCACCGGGATGATCTGCCATGAGTTCAAGGGCGGCATCGGTACGGCGTCGCGGCGGCTGACGGCCGAGCAGGGCGGCTACACCGTCGGCGCCCTGGTCCAGGCCAACCACGGCAAGCGCGAGGAACTGCGGGTCGATGGCTATCCAGTGGGGCGCCGGCTGGGGCATATCCCTTCGCCGTTTGCCGAGCGCGGGACCCCGGGCATGGGCTCGATCGTGGTGATACTGGCCACCGATGCGCCGCTGTTGCCGCACCAGTGCCAGCGCCTGGCCCAGCGCGCATCCATCGGCATCGCCCGCACCGGCGGAGGCACCGAGGATTCCAGCGGCGATATCTTCCTGGCCTTTGCCACGGGAAACCGGGACTTGCCGACGGCGGACTACGGGCGCAAGGGCCTGGGTTTCAGCACACCGCTGGCGATGCTCAACAACGATCACATCTCGCCCTTGTTCAGCGCAGCCGCCGAAGCGGTGGAGGAAGCCATCATCAACGCCCTGCTGGCGGGGGTGCCCATGACCAGCGCCGACGGCGTGCAAGTGCCGGCCCTGACTGCGCAAGTGTTGCTGGAAACATTGGAACTAACTGGTTGGAACAGAAGTTAACGGACTAAGAAGTGCGACGCGGTCGACATAACTGTTTATATGGATATTTAATAATTAAATTGTAGATTGTCGGACAATGACTGCCGTTAATCAGTTGGAAAAGAATCTTTCGACTGTACAGTCATTGTTTGCTGGAGTTCGCTGGAACAGTGAGATTTGACGTCAAAAAAGTAGTGGACGCCTGATTTCAAATTGTGTCAGTTTTCTTGCGCCTGCTTAGGGCGAGTGATAGGACGATCTCGCCAGGGATTGTCGCTATCTGACAAAAACTGTTCCATTGATTACAAGGAAGTGTGTTTATGTCGAAAGTAACAGAGAACGCTATTGCATCTGCCGAACAACAACTGGTGCCTTTGGCCGCAGCAAGTTCGGCGTATAACCAGATCAATAGCTTCAGCCACCAATACGATCGTGGCGGCAATCTCACGGTCAATGGCAAACCTTCGTTCTCGGTCGACCAGGCCGCCACGCAACTGCTGCGTGACGGCGCTGCCTACAAGGACCTGAACGGTAACGGCAAGATCGATCTGACCTATACCTTCCTGACCTCGGCTTCCTCGAGCACCATGTACAAGCATGGCATCTCTGGGTTCAGCCAGTTCAGCGCCCAGCAGAAGGCCCAGGCAGTCCTGGCCATGCAGTCCTGGGCGGACGTGGCCAACGTCGTGTTTACCGAGAAAGCCTCGGGTGGCGACGCCCACATGACCTTCGGCAACTACAGCGGTGGCCAGGATGGCGCGGCGGCATTTGCCTACCTGCCAGGTACCGGCGCCGGCTACGACGGCACCTCGTGGTACCTGATCAACAGCAGCTACACCCAGAACAAGAACCCCGACCTGAACAACTATGGCCGTCAGACCCTGACCCATGAGATCGGTCACACCCTGGGCCTGGCTCACCCTGGCGACTACAACGCCGGCGAAGGCAACCCCAGCTACAAGGACGCCAGCTACGGTCAGGACACCCGTGGCTACAGCGTCATGAGCTACTGGAGTGAAAGCAATACCAGCCAGAACTTCAGTAAGGGCGGGGTCGAAGCCTATTCGTCCGGCCCGCTGATGGACGATATCGCGGCTATCCAGAAACTCTACGGTGCCAACTACAGCACCCGTGCCGGCGATACCACCTACGGCTTCAACTCCAACACCGGGCGTGATTTCTACAGCGCCAGCTCGTCTTCCGACAAGCTGGTGTTCTCGGTGTGGGACGGTGGCGGCAACGATACCCTGGACTTCTCCGGTTTCACCCAGAACCAGAAGATCAACCTCAATGAAGCCTCGTTCTCCGACGTTGGCGGCATGGTGGGTAACGTTTCCATCGCTCAGGGCGTGACCGTGGAGAACGCCATCGGCGGTTCGGGCAACGACCTGTTGATTGGCAACAACGCCGCCAACGTGCTCAAGGGTGGTGCCGGCAACGACATCATCTACGGCGCCGGCGGTGCAGATCAGCTGTGGGGCGGCTCGGGCTCGGACACCTTCGTGTTCGCCGCCAGCACCGACTCCAAGCCGGGTGCGGCCGACCAGATCATGGATTTTGTCAGCGGCCTGGACAAGATCGATCTGACCGGGATCACCAAGGGCGCCGGCCTGCACTTTGTCAACGCCTTCACCGGCGCGGCGGGTGACGCGATCCTCACCACCTCCGGGGGTGTGAGCACCTTGTCCGTGGACTTCTCCGGGCATGGCGTGGCGGACTTCCTGGTCAGCACCGTGGGCCAGGCAGCGGTCAGCGACATCGTCGCCTGAGTGAAATGAGCACAGGGCCGCGCAGTCGAGCGGCTCTGCGTTCTTGCTTTGGGCCCTGGCCTGAGCGAGTCTACCGGGCGAACGGAGCACCCTATGACCCTGCATATTTCCTGTTGCCGGGCGGCCCGATGGCTGCTGGCGACACTGATGATCTTTTATGGAGCAATCACCATGGCAAGCAGCCTGCGCTTGGCGGACCCCTCGGAACTGGTTGGACACTGGCAGCTGCAACAGGCAGCCGCACCCGCTGAAGGTTGCACCCTGGACCTGTTGCACAACGCCGCCCTGGGCGACGGCGCCGACTGCCTGTCGAAATGGCTCGGGGAAGCCGCGGTGGGCTGGTTCCCGGAGCCCGATGGCATTGCCATTACCGGCCGCGAAGGCTCGAAAATCATTTTCTTCAGTCGCCAGAAAGAGGGCCTCTACGAAGCCCGCCTGAAAGCCGACGGTCTGATTGTGTTACAACGCGCCGCTAATTAAGCGATGAGTGTGTTCGTCTAATAAACGACTGCCATTATATCGCCACTCTCTTGGCCGGCAGGAACATGTTCGGGCTGCTGTTGGATACAGCTGTCCGAATTATTCGTGTCCGCAGGATTCAGCAACTAAGTAGTGCGGGTTGTTAGTTGTAGGCTACATTGGTTCCACGCTAGCGGGCGCGGATTAACAGCTCAGGGAAAATGTTAGAAATGGTGAAGAACAATCATCCTGCACCACTGTTCAAGGCACTGGGCGAATATAAGGGCATCCTCATCAGTGTCGGTTGTTTCACTGCGTTGATTAACGTGCTGATGCTGGTGCCTTCCATCTATATGTTGCAGGTCTACGACCGGGTACTGTCGTCGCAGAATGAAACCACCCTGGTGATGCTGTCATTGATGGTGGTGGGCTTCTTCGTCTTTATCGGTCTTCTGGAAGTGCTGCGCAGCTTTATCGTGATCCGCATCGGCAGCCAGCTGGAGCGCCGCTTCAACCTGCGGGTCTACCAGGCCGCGTTCGAGCGCAACCTGTCCCGGGGCGAGGGCCATGCGGGGCAGTCCCTGGGGGATTTGACCCATATTCGCCAGTTCCTCACCGGGCCGGCACTGTTCGCCTTCTTCGATGCACCCTGGTTCCCCATCTACCTGCTGGTGATCTACGCCTTCAACGTCTGGCTCGGAGTGTTCGCCACTGTAGGCGCGTTGTTGCTGATTGCCCTGGCGTACCTCAACGAAGCGATGACCAAGAAGGACCTGGCCGAGGCCAGCGGTTTTTCGCAGCGTTCCACCCAGCTGGCCACCAGCCACCTGCACAACGCCGAAACCATCCAGGCCATGGGCATGCTCGGCGCCTTGCGCAAACGCTGGTTCGCCGTGCACTCGCGCTTCCTCGGCCTGCAGAACCAGGCCAGCGATACCGGCTCGGTGATCAGCTCCCTGAGCAAGACCTTGCGCCTGTGCCTGCAATCCCTGGTGCTGGGCCTGGGTGCCTTGCTGGTGATCAAGGGCGACATGACCGCCGGGATGATGATTGCCGGTTCGATCCTCATGGGCCGGGTGCTGAGCCCCATCGACCAGTTGATCGCGGTGTGGAAACAATGGAGTTCGGCCAAGCTGGCCTACGGCCGCCTGGATGCACTGCTGCGCGAGTTCCCGCCCAGCGATACGGCGATGTCCTTGCCGGCGCCCAAGGGGCAGGTGAGCTTCGAGCAGGTCAGCGCCGGCCCGCCCGGACGGCGGATGGCGACCCTGCAACAGGTGAACTTCAGCATCAATGCCGGCGAAGTGCTTGGCGTGCTGGGGGCCTCCGGTTCCGGCAAGTCGACCCTGGCCCGGGTACTGGTGGGCGTATGGCCAACCCTGGGCGGCACCGTGCGCCTGGACGGGGCCGATATCCATCGCTGGAACCGCGACGAACTGGGGCCCTACATCGGCTATCTGCCCCAGGATATCGAGCTGTTTACCGGCAGCATCGCCGAGAACATCGCACGCTTTCGCCAGGCCGACCCGGAGCAGGTGGTCCAGGCCGCGCAGATGGCCGGGGTGCATGAGCTGATCCTGCGCCTGCCCCAGGGCTACGACACCGTGCTCGGCGATGACGGCAGCGGCCTGTCCGGTGGCCAGAAGCAGCGGGTGGCCCTGGCCCGGGCGCTGTATGGCAGCCCGAGCCTGGTGGTGCTGGACGAACCCAATTCCAACCTCGATACCGTGGGCGAAAGTGCCCTGGCGGCGGCCATTGCCCAGCTCAAGGCCCGGGGCACCAGCGTGGTGCTGGTGACCCACCGTTCCTCGGTGCTGGCCCTGGCCGACAAACTGCTGGTACTCAACGAAGGCCGCTTGCAGGCCTTCGGCCCGAGCCAGGAAGTGCTCAAGGCCCTGGCCGGCGGCCAGCAAGCCCAGGCCCAGGAGGCGCCCAAGCCCGTTGCAGCGGCACCCGGCGGCCTCAGCATGAGCCGGCAATACCAGGCTCCGACACGGAATTCAGGCGCATGAGCAAGGACAGCAACATGATGATCGAAGAGGGTTACGCGCCGGAACGGGTCGAGCGTGACGCGGGCTTTTTCGCCCGCATGGGCTGGATCCTGGCCCTGGTGGGGGCGGGCAGTTTCTTCGTCTGGGCGGCGCTGGCGCCCCTGGACCAGGGCATTCCGGTGCAAGGCACGGTGGTGGTGTCCGGCAAGCGCAAGGCGGTGCAGTCCATGAGCAGCGGGGTGGTCAGCCGGATCCTGGTGCGCGAGGGCGAAAGCGTGAAGCAGGGCCAGCCGCTGTTTCGCCTGGACCAGACCCAGGTGGCGGCGGACGTGCAATCGCTGCAAGCCCAGTACCGCATGGCCATGGCCAGCCTGGCGCGCTGGCGCAGCGAGCGCGACAACCTCAAGCAGGTGGATTTCCCCGCGCCCCTGAGCGACAGCGACGATCCGCGCCTGGCCCTGGTGCTGGAGGGCCAGCGCCAGTTGTTCAGCAGCCGGCGCGAGGCATTCTCCCGGGAGCAGGCGGGCATCCGTGCCAATATCGAAGGCGCCACCGCGCAACTGGCCGGCATGCGCCGGGCCCGCACCGACCTCGGTAGCCAGGCCGAATCCCTGCGCCAGCAACTGAGCAACCTGCAACCTTTGGCGGACAACGGCTACATCCCGCGCAATCGCCTGCTGGAATATCAGCGCCAACTGTCCCAGGTGCAGCAGGAACTGGCGCAGAACACCGGGGAAAGCGGGCGAGTGGAGCAGGGCATCCTCGAATCCCGGCTCAAGCTGCAACAGCACAGCGAGGAGTACCAGAAAGAGGTGCGCAGCCAGTTGGCCGAAGCCCAGCTCAAGACCCAGACCCTGGAGCAGCAACTGACCTCTGCCGGTTTCGACCTGCAGCACAGCGAGATCATCGCCACCGCCGACGGCATCGCGGTCAACCTCGGGGTGCACACCGAGGGCGCGGTGGTGCGCCAGGGCGAGACCCTGCTGGAAATCGTGCCCCAGGGCACTCACCTGGAGGTGGAAGGGCGGCTGCCGGTGAACCTGGTGGACAAGGTCGGCACCCACTTGCCGGTGGACATCCTGTTCACCGCCTTCAACCAGAGCCGCACGCCACGGGTGCCGGGCGAAGTCAGCCTGATTTCCGCCGACCAGATGCTCGACGAGAAAACCGGCATGCCCTACTACGTGCTGCGCAGCAGTGTCAGCGACCAGGCCATGGAGAAGCTCAACGGCCTGGTGATCAAGCCCGGCATGCCGGCGGAAATGTTCGTGCGCACTGGCGAGCGTTCCCTGCTCAATTACCTGTTCAAGCCACTGCTCGACCGGGCAGGTTCTGCACTGACCGAAGAATAAGGATGTCGCGTCGTATGAGTAAGCTTTCCATTCTCGCGGCGGCTCTGGCGCTGTTGGCCTGCCAGACGGCCCAGGCGGTGGGCCCGTTCCAGATCTACGAACAGGCCCTGCGCAACGACCCGGTGTTCCTCGGCGCCATCAAGGAACGCGACGCGGGCCTTGAAAACCGCGCCATCGGCCGTGCCGGGCTGCTGCCCAAGGTCGGCTACAGCTACAACAAGGGCCATAACAACTCCAAGGTCAGCTACCTGGATACGGTGCGCGGCACCATTACCGAAAAACGCAACTACGACAGCTACGGTTCGTCCCTGACCCTGCAGCAGCCGCTGATCGACTACGAGGCCTACGCCAATTACCGCAAGGGCGTGGCCCAGGCGCTGTTTGCCGACGAGAACTTTCGCGGCAAGAGCCAGGAGTTGCTGGTGCGGGTGCTGAGCTACTACACCAAGGCGCTGTTCGCCCAGGACCAGATCGACATCGCCCTGGCCAAGAAAAAGGCCTTCGAGCAGCAGTTCCAGCAGAACCGGCACATGTTCCAGCAGGGCGAGGGCACCCGCACCGACATCCTCGAAGCCGAGTCGCGCTACGAATTGGCCACCGCCGAAGAGATCGAAGCCCGGGACGAGCAGGACGCGGCCTTGCGCGAGCTGGCGGCCCTGACCGGCGAGCCGAACCTCGATGTGCGGGATCTGGACCCCTTGCAGGAAGACTTCCAGTCCTTCTCCCTGACCCCGGCCAACTACGACACCTGGCACGAGATGGCCCTGAGCAACAACCCGGTGCTGGCTTCCCAGCGCCAGCGGGTCGAGGTCGCGCGCTACGAGGTGGAACGCAACCGCGCCGGGCACCTGCCCAAGCTCAGCGCCTACGCCACCATGCGCCAGAACGAATCGGAAAGCGGCAACACCTACAACCAGCGCTACGACACCAACACCATCGGTATCGAAGTCAGCGTGCCGCTGTATGCCGGGGGCGGGGTCTCGGCCTCGACCCGCCAGGCCAGCCGCTCCATGGAACAGGCCGAGTACGAACTGGACGGCAAGACCCGGGAAACCCTGATTGAACTCCGCCGCCAATTCAGTGCCTGTCTATCGGGGGTGAGCAAGTTGCGGGCCTACCAGAAAGCCCTGACTTCGGCCGAGGCCCTGGTGGTCTCGACCAAGCAGAGCATCCTGGGGGGCGAACGGGTCAACCTCGATGCACTGAACGCCGAACAGCAGCTCTACACCACCCGCCGCGACCTGGCCCAGGCGCGCTATGACTACTTGATGGCCTGGACCAAGCTGCACTACTACGCAGGCACTCTGCGGGAAGAGGATCTGGCCAGGGTCGACGAGGCTTTCGGCCAGCGCGCGCAGCCTTAGGAGGCCTTGCCGACCGCAGGCTCAGGGACAATAAAAAAGAGGAACGAGCATGAGTATCTTCGATTACAAGACCGCCCTTGGCGGTGACGGCAAGGCCCTCTACAGCGAAGCCATCACTCTGGCGCTGTACGCCTCCACACCCACCGGCGAGGCGCTGCCGGGCACCGCCTGGCGCCCCATCAGCGCCAGCCAGCTGGGCTACCAGGGCAACGTCAGCGCCCAGGGCACGATTTCCGGCGAGCAGGCGATTGTCAGCGACGCCCAGGTCGAGGTGCTGGGCAAATACGACGCCAGCGGGCAGTTGCTGTCCATCGGCATCAGCTTTCGCGGCACCGACAGCCTCAAGGACGGTATCAACGACCTGCAGGCGGCCTTCGTTTCCGGCTTTGCCGACAACTACAGCCGCCTGGCCTTCGACAACCTGTTGGGCAAGGTCGCGGCCTTCGCCGCGGCCCAGGGCTTGAGCGGCAGCGATGTGCTGGTCACCGGCCACAGCCTGGGCGGCCTTGGGGTCAACAGCCTGGCGGCCATGAGCAGCGATCACTGGGGCGGCTTCTACCAGGACGCCAGCTACGTGGCCTTCGCCTCGCCGACCCAGAGCGCCAACAGCTCGCAGGTGCTGAACATCGGCTATGAAAACGACCCGGTGTTCCGCGCCCTGGACGGCACTCATTTCAACGCCTCGTCCCTGGGCACCCACGACAAGCCCCAGGAGTCGGCGACCAACAACATCGTCAGCTTCACCGATCACTATTCATCGTTCCTGGGCAAGTTGATTCCCCAGAGCATCCTCAATCCGCAGTCCTGGTCGGCCCACAGTGCGGTGGACTACGCCGGCGGCCTCAACCGCCTGATCAACTCGGATTTCTATGACCTGACCAGCCGCGACTCCACCGTGGTTATTTCCAACCTGTCCGAGGGCAAGCGCGATCAGGTCTGGGTCAAGGACCTCAACCTGTACGCGGAAAAACACACCGGTAGCACCTTCATCATCGGCACCCAGAGCAACGACCTGCTGCACGGCGGCAAGGGCAACGACTACCTGGATGGCGGGGCCGGCGATGATCGCTTCCGCGATGACGGCGGTTACAACATCATCCATGGCGGGCAGGGCCATAACGTGCTGGAACTGCAACAGCCGCTGAAGAACTTTTCCATCGCCAATGACGGCGACGGCACCCTGTATATCCGTGATGCCTACGGCGGCATCAGCATGACCCGGGACGTCGGCGCCCTGGTCAGCCACGAGACCGGAAGCTGGTGGCAACTGTTCGGCAAGGACGTGAGCCACAGCGTCACCGCCGACGGCTTGCAGAACGGCAACCAGTGGACCGCCTACAACCATTCCCTCAACGGCGATGCCTACGGCAATGCGCTGGTAGCCAGCGTCGATGGCGACTGGCTGTTCGGCCATGGCGGCGATGACCTGCTGAGCAGCGACAAGGCCAACGTGACCTTCGTCGGCGGCACCGGCAACGACGTCATGCACTCCAGCGGTGGCGGGGGCAATACCTTCCTGTTCAGCGGCAACTTCGGCTTCGACCTGATCCACGGCTACCAGAACACCGACAAGCTGGTGTTCATGGGCGTGCCCGGGGTCGACGCCCATTACGACTACAGCCAGCATTTGTCGCAGAACGGCAACGACACCCTGCTCAGTGTCGGCGAGTTCTCGGTGACCCTGGTGGGGGTCGGCATGGACAGCCTTTCGGGCTCGGGCCTGGTCTTCGCCTGACCCTCACCGATATCCAGCGCTAGAGGCCCCGCAGCCCCCTGAAAAGGGCTGCGGCGGCGACAGCTTTGCCCGCAGCAGGCGCCCCTGGGCGTGGGGCGCGAACCCTCAAGGAGCCAGTCCCATGAAGTAAGCCGTGGTTGCTGATCGGTTACGGAAAGTCGATCCCAGAACAACAACAAGAGAAGTCATCAACATGGATGTGAATGTTCATCAGCTCAATGTGCTGGCGGCCGGGGTGTTCCTGGCGTTTGCCGCGAACTTGCCGGGTGGGGCCCAGGCGGCCTACCAGGAAACCGGTCGCCCCGGTGATGCCGCCAGCTGGCGCTCCGCCGAATACCTGCAGGACTGGGGCCTGGACCGGATGCAGGCGAACCAGGCCTACGCCGCCGGCCTTACCGGTAGCGGGGTCAAGATCGGTGCCCTGGATTCGGGCTTCGATGCGGCCCATGCCGAAGCCTCGTCCCTGCGCTTTCACCCGGTGATCGCCAGCGGCAGCTACCAGGACGGCAGCGGGTTCCAGGTGTCCGGGGTGCTCAACGCCAACAACGACACCCACGGCACTCACGTCACCGGCACCATGGGCGCCGCCCGCGACGGCAACGGCATGCACGGGGTGGCCTTCAATGCCCAGGTCTACGTCGGCAACACCAACGGCAACGACAGCATGCTCTTCGGCCCGGGCCCCGACCCGCGCTATTTCCAGGCGGTGTACGGTGCCCTGGCCGACGCCGGGGTGCGGGTCATCAACAACAGCTGGGGCAGCCAGCCCAAGGACGTCAGCTACCAGACCCTCCAGGGCCTGCACGCCGCCTATGCCCAGCACTTCGGCCAGGACACCTGGCTCGACGCGGCGGCGCAGGTCTCGCGCCAGGGGGTGATCAACGTCTTCAGCGCCGGCAACAGCGGCTATGCCAATGCCAGCGTGCGATCGGCACTGCCGTATTTTCAGCCGGAGCTGGAAGGGCACTGGCTGGCGGTCTCGGGCCTGGACAAGAACAACCAGCAGAAATACAACCAGTGCGGGATCGCCAAGTACTGGTGCCTGGCCACGCCCGGCGCGGCCATCACCAGCACTGTGCCCGGGGGCGGCTACGCCACCTACAACGGCACTTCGATGGCCGCGCCCCATGCCACCGGGGCCCTGGCCCTGGTGATGGAGCGCTACCCCTATCTGGACAACCAGCAGGCCCTGCAGGTGCTGCTGACCACCGCCCGCCAGCTCGATGGCTCGCTGACCCAGGCCCCAGGCAGCCTGGTGGGCTGGGGCGTGCCGGACCTGGGCCGGGCATTGCACGGGCCCGGGCAGTTGCTGGGGGAATTCAAGGTCAACCTGGAGGCCGGGCAGGGCGATGTGTGGAGCAACGGCATCTCCGACCAGGCCCTGGCCCAGCGCCAGGCGGAGGATGCCGCCGAGCACCAGGCCTGGCAACAGACCCTCAAGGATCGTGGCTGGGAGCAGGGCCCGGGGGCCCAGGCCAGCCAGCAGGAACTGACCGACTACGCGGTCGGCATGGCCCGGGATGCGGCGGCCGCGCAGCGCCTGTACCAGGGCAGCCTGGTCAAGTCCGGGGCCGGCTGGCTGTTGCTCAGCGGTGACAGTAGCTATCGCGGGCCGACCACGGTCGATGGCGGGCTGCTGGTGGTCAATGGCAGCCTGGCATCCGCGGTCACGGTCAACAGTGGCGCGAGCCTGGGTGGCAGCGGGCAGGTCGCGGCGCTGACCGCGACCCGCGGCGCGCGCGTGGCCCCGGGCAACTCCATCGGCACCCTGAATGTGGCCGGCGATGTGAGTTTCCAGCCAGGTTCGACCTACGCCGTGGAGCTGTCGCCGACCGCCAGCGACCGTATCGTCGCCGGCGGCCGGGCGCATCTGGAGGGCGCCCAGCTCAGCCTGAGCCTGGAACACAACGCCAACCTGCTCAGCGCCGGGCAGGTCCGGGGGCTGGTCGGGCGCCAGTTCGATATCTTGCAGGCCGCAGGCGGTATCGATGGCCAGTTCGCCCTGGTGCAACCCAACTACCTGTTTCTCGGCGCGGTGGTCGATTACTCCGCCAGCGGCGTGCAACTGGGCCTGGTGCGCAGCGCCGCGACCTTTGCCAGCGTGGCCGCCAGCCCCAACCAGCGCGCGGTGGCCACGGCGGTGGAGCAGTTGGGCACGGCCGACCCGGTCTACGAAAGCCTGCTGCTGTCGGCCTCGCCGGCTTCGGCTCAAGGGGCGTTGCAACAGTTGTCCGGGGAGATCTACCCGGCCCTGGAGCAGACCCTGCTCAATCAGGGCCGCGACCTGCGCGAGGCCTTTGGCCAGCGCTTGCAGCGCCCGGGGCCAAATGCCGGGGAGGGCGAGGCGAGTTTCTGGATCAAGGGCCTGGGTGGGCAGGCGCGCACTGACGGCGACTCGGGCCACAGTTCCTACCAGAGCAAGGGCGGTGGGGTGCTGCTGGGGCTGGACCGCGACCTGGACGCGGACACGCGGGTCGGCCTGGCCGCCGGCTACAGCGACACCACGCTGCGCATGGGCGGCGCCAGCCACTCCAGCGCGCAGATCGACAGCTACCACCTGGGCGCCTATGCCGGGCGCGACCTGGGCGACCTGCGCCTGAGCCTGGGGGCCAGCCACAGCTGGCATAGCGCCCAGGTGCGCCGCGACCTGCAATACGCCGAAGCCAGCGCCAAGCAGAAGGCCCGGATCGACGGTCGCAGCAACCAGCTGTTCAGCGAGGCGGCGTATCGGCTGCAGCTACCGGCCCTGACGTTGGAGCCCTTCGCCAACCTGGCCTACCTGCACCTGCAGCGTGACGCCTTCCACGAGAAGGGCGACGCCGCGGCCCTGCGCGCCGGGGACGACAGCGCCGAGGCCCTGCTGGGCAGCCTGGGGGCCCGGGGCCTGAAGCGGCTCAGCCTGAGCCGCGGCCAGCCCCTGGAGCTGTCCAGCAGCCTGGCCTGGCAGCACCGCCTGGGGCATGACACTTCCAGCCAGCACCTGGCATTCGCCAGCGGCGGCCCGGGCTTTGCCGTGGACAGTGCAAGCGCGTCCCGGGATGCGGCGCTGCTGGGGCTTCAGGCGCGCCTTGGAGTCACCGCCCAGCTGGACCTGAGCCTGGATTACCAGGGCCGGCTGGGCAATGCCGAACAGTTCCACAACGTGGGGCTGAACCTCGACTGGCGCTTCTGAAGCGCCGGTCGCCATACCCCGGCGCAGAGCGTCGTCGCGCCGGTCGATTGCCCATACAACTAAGGATGGTCGTAGTGAAGCAGTTTCAACCTGGACAACCGCATCTTCGCAATCCCCGCTCCGGATGGCCTCGCTGCCGGCAGCTACCCTGGGCGTACAGCCCGCTGGCCAGCGCCCTGGCCGGTTGCCTGGCCCTGGCCACTGGTGCCCAGGCGGCGCCCTATGTGGAAACCGGCAAGCTCGGCGACGCCGCCAGTTGGCGCAGCGCCGAATTCAAGGCCGACTGGGGCCTGGGGGCGATACATGCCGACAGTGCCTATGCCGCCGGCTACACCGGCCAGGGCATCAAGCTGGGGATCTTCGACCAGCCGGTGTATGCCCAGCACCCCGAGTTCGCCGGCAGCGACAAGGTCATCACCCTGGTGACCAGCGGCATCCGCCAGTACACCGATCCCTACATTCCGGTAAAGGCTGGAGACGCCTTCCGTTATGACGGCACGCCCTCGGTGGGCTCGGACGGCAAGCTCGGTTCCCACGGCACTCACGTGGGCGGTATCGCCGCCGGCAGCCGCGATGGCGGCGCCATGCACGGGGTGGCCTTCGACGCCCAGATCATCAGTGCCGAGAACGGCGACCCCGGCCCCGAGGACGGCATCATCCTGGGCAACGATGGGGCGGTGTACAAGGCCGGTTGGGACGGCCTGGTAGCCAGTGGCGCGCGGATCATCAACAACAGCTGGGGCATCGGCATCACCGACGCATTCGCCAAGGGCGGGCGCGATCCGGCGTTCCCGCACTTCGGCCTGAGTGACGCCCAGGCCCAGTTCAGCCAGATCCGGCCCTTGCTCGGCACCTTGCAAGGCGGTGCCTATGACGGTGCCATCAATGCGGCCCGCAGTGGCGTGCTGACCATCTTCGCCGCCGGCAACGACTACAACCTGAACAACCCGGACGCCATCGCCGGGCTGGGCTATTTCGTCCCGGAAATCGCCCCGCAGTGGCTGACAGTGGCGGCCTTGCAGCAGAACCCGGACACCAGCAGCGCAGAGCCTTACACCATCAGTACCTTTTCCTCACGCTGCGGCTACACCGCGAGCTTCTGTGTCTCGGCCCCGGGTACACGGATCTACAGCGCCGTGATCGGTGGCACCAGCCTGGAAGACATGACGGTCGGCTACGCCAACAAGAACGGCACCTCGATGGCCGCGCCCCATGCCGCCGGTGCGGCAGCGGTACTGATGGAGCGCTTTCCCTACATGGATGCGGCGCAGATCGCCGGGGTGCTGCGCACCACCGCCCGGGACATGGGCGCCCCGGGCATCGACGAGCTGTATGGCTGGGGCATGATCGACCTGCAAAAGGGCATTCGCGGCCCGGGCATGCTGGTCACCGAGCAGGACATCCCCCAGGAACTGCGGATCGATGGCGCCTATGGCTCGTCCCAGTGGGTAGCCAACCTGCCGGGGGTGGGAGCGCTGCTGGACGCCGGCAAGCCCACCCAGCGGCGCTGTACCCAGTTCAACTGCGGCTTCGACATCTGGAGCAACGACATCAGCGGCCATGGCGGCCTGACCAAGGAGGGCATCGGCACCCTGGTGCTCAGCGGCAACAACAGCTACGCCGGCCCGACCCTGGTCAACCAGGGCCGCCTGGCGGTCAACGGCAGCCTGACGTCGGCGGTGACGGTGAACCAGGGCGCAACTCTCGGCGGCAATGGCCGGATCGGCAGGCTGACGGCCAACGCCGGGGCCACGGTGGCCCCGGGCAACTCCATCGGCACCCTGAACGTGGCCGGCGACGTGACCTTCCAGCCGGGCTCGACCTACGCCGTGGAGGTGTCGCCGACCGCCAGCGACCGGATCGTCAGCAGCGGCCAGGTGACCATTGCCGGGGCCAACCTGGCCATGGTCCTGGAGCCTTCGAGCACTGGCAGCGGCAGCGTGCTGGGGCGCCAGTTCGACATCCTCGATGCGGCGGGCGGGGTCCAGGGCAGCTTCGGCACGGTGTTGCCCAGCTACCTGTTTCTTGCCGGCAGCCTGGACTACTCGGCCACTGGTGTGCAGTTGGCGGTGCAGCGCAGTGCGCGCTCGTTCGCCAGTGTCGGCCTGACCGACAACCAGGTGTCGGTGGCGGCTGCCGCCGAGCAACTGGGGGCCGGCAGCCCGCTGTTCGAAAGCCTGCTGCTGGCGCCGACTGCCGCCAGTGCCCAGCAGGCCTTCCAGCAATTGTCCGGGGAGATCCACCCGGCGGTGGCCAGTGTCCTGATCAACCAGGGCCGTCACCTGCGCGACACCATGGGCGAGCGCCTGCGCCAGGACGCCGGGGCTGTCGGCAACGGCACCCAGAGCCTTGATGAAGGCGCCTGGTTCAAGGTCCTGGGCGCCTGGGGCAAGGCCGACGGCGGGCATTCCCAGGCCGGCTACAACACCTCCATCGGCGGCTTGCTGGCCGGAGTGGATGGTGAAGTGGGCGAGGGCCGGCGCCTGGGGCTGTTCGGTGGCTACAGCGACAGTTCCCTGAACATGGGCGACGGTACCCATTCCTCGGCCAAGGTCGACAGCTACCACCTGGGGGCCTATGTCGGCCAACAACTGGATGCCGTGCGCCTGAGTGTGGGCGGTTCCTACAGCTGGCACCGCATCGACGTCAAGCGCGAGTTGCAGTTTGCCGGGGAATCCGAGCGGCTCAAGACCAAGCGTGACGCCCAGAGCGCCCAGCTGTTCACCGAGGCCGCCTGGAGCCTGGACCTGCAACCCCTGGCGCTTGAACCCTTCGCTAACCTGGCTTATGTCAATGTGGCCAGCGACAGCTTCAAGGAGAAGGGCGGCGACGCGGCCTTGAGGGGCGCGGCTGACCACCGCGAGGCCTGGCTCACGACCCTGGGCCTGCGCGCTGGCCAACGCCTGCAACTGAGCTCGACCCGAAGCCTGGAGCTGTCGGCTACCCTGGGTTGGCAGCACCACCTGAGCCCCACCGACGCCACGATGAACCTGGGGTTCGTCGAGGGCGGGCAGGGCTTCAAGGTGCAGAGCCTGTCCCTGGATCGCGACGCCGCGGTCATTGGCGCCCGGGCCGGCATGGCCGTGGGCCGAGGGACTCGGGTCAACCTGGATTACAACGGGTTGCTGGGGGCCCGGGACAAGAGTCACGGGGTCGGCTTGACCCTGGACTGGCAGTTCTGAAGGCCGGGTAGCCAGCAGTCCCCCGGCCCTTCACCGAGTTGCCCGAGTCCCGCCATGGGGCTTGGGCGGCATGCGTTTGCTCTGACAATTCCAACAACAGAAGAGGCAATACCATGGGTGTGTTTGACTACAAGAACTTCACTGCAAGTGACTCCAAGGCGCTGTTTTCCGATGCGCTGGCGATCACCCTGTACTCCTACCACAACATCGACAACGGCTTTGCCGAGGGCTACCAGCACAACGGCTTCGGCCTGGGCCTGCCGGCGACCCTGGTCACGGCGCTGATCGGCAGCGGCAATTCCCAGGGGGTAATCCCCGGCATTCCCTGGAACCCCGACTCCGAGAAGGCCGCGCTGGATGCCCTGCACCAGGCCGGCTGGTCCACCATCAGCGCCCAGCAACTGGGCTACGACGGCAAGGTCGATGGCCGGGGAACCTTCTTTGGCGAGAAGGCCGGCTACGGCACGGCCCAGGTGGAAATCCTCGGCAAGTACGATGCCCAGGGCCACCTGGAGTCCATCGGCATTGCCTTTCGCGGCACCAGCGGGCCACGGGAATCGGTGATCAGTGACACCATCGGTGATGTGATCAACGACCTGCTGGCGGCCCTGGGCCCCAAGGACTATGCGAAGAACTATGCCGGCGAGGCATTCGGCAAGCTGCTGGGAGATGTCGCGGCCTTCGCCCAGGCCAATGGCCTGTCGGGCAAGGATGTCCTGGTCAGCGGCCACAGCCTGGGCGGGCTGGGGGTCAACAGCCTGGCGGACCTGAGCAGCGAACGCTGGTCGGGGTTCTACAAGGACTCCAACTACATCGCCTACGCCTCGCCGACCCAGAGCGCCAGCGACAAGGTGCTGAACATCGGCTACGAGAACGACCCGGTGTTCCGCGCCCTGGACGGCTCAACCTTCAACCTGTCGTCCCTCGGGGTGCATGACGCCCACCAGGACTCGGCGACCAACAACATCGTCAACTTCAACGACCATTACGCCTCGACCCTGTGGAATGTGCTGCCGTTCTCGATCCTCAACATTCCCACCTGGCTCTCCCACCTGCCCACCGGCTACGGCGACGGCCTGACCCGGGTGCTGGAGTCGAAGTTCTACGACTTCACCAGCAAGGACTCCACCATCGTGGTAGCCAATCTGTCGGACCCGGCCCGGGCCAGTACCTGGGTCCAGGACCTCAACCGCAATGCCGAGACCCACAAGGGCAGCACCTTCATCATCGGCAGCGACGGCAACGACCTGATCCAGGGCGGCAGCGGCAACGACTACCTGGAAGGCCGGGCCGGCAACGATACGTTCCGCGACAGCGGCGGCTACAACATCATCCTCGGCGGCCAGGGCAGCAACACCCTGGACCTGCAGCAGTCGGTCAAGAACTACAGCTTTGCCAGCGACGGCGCCGGGACCCTGTACCTGCGTGACGCCAATGGCGGTATCAGCATGACCCGCGACATTGGCGCGATCCAGAGCAAGGAGCCGGGCTTTCTCTGGGGCCTGTTCAAGGACGATGTGATCCACCAGGTCACCGACCAGGGCCTCAAGGCCGGCGGGCAGCTTACCCAGTACGCCTCGTCGGTCAGGGGCGATGCGGGCGACAACGTGCTCAAGGCCCATGCCGGCGGCGACTGGCTGTTCGGCCTGGACGGCAACGACCACTTGATCGGCGGCCAGGGCAACGACGTGTTCGTTGGCGGTGCCGGCAACGACCTGATGGAAGCCGGAGGCGGCAACAATACCTTTCTGTTCACCGGGCATTTCGGCCAGGACCGCATCCTCGGCTACCAGGGTGGCGACAAGCTGGTGTTCATGGGGGTGAGCGGCGTGCTGCCGGACCAGGACTATCGGGCTCATGCCAGCAGCAGTGGTAACGACACGGTGCTGACCTTCGGCCAGGACTCGGTGACCCTGGTGGGGGTCAGTCTGGAGCACCTCAACGGTTCCGGCATCGTTCTCGCCTGATGCCGGCGCGGCGCGAGGCCTGCAATGGGCCTCGCACCGTTCATTGCCGGGGGGAAGTGACCTGCCAGTCGATTTGCGACTCCAATAACGGTAAAGCTGAAACGTGTCAGCTCGTTAGTACAGGCAGGCATTCACGCTACGGCAATGACAGGAGAGTTTTGACGGTGAGTAACAGCAAGAGGTATGCGAGCGGTGTGGTGCTGGCCCTGTGGGTGGTCATGGCATCCGCCGAGGAATTGCCTCACAGCTCGATTTTGAAGCGCTATGGGGTGACCCCGGACCAGTTGCCGGCCGGCCAGCCGGCGCCTGAAGTGAAGGAGGAGCCGGCCCCGAGCCGCTTCCATGTGCAACCCGAACAACCCTGGGCCCAGGTCCGTCTGGGGGACGACAAGAGGCCGGATACCACCGGCAACATCAGCATCGACAACGCCGAGGCCCGGGAGCGCGAGCGTTGCCAGCAGGTGCGTAACGAATTGTCCAGGCGCGGCAAGCCCCTGGGGATTTTCTGCGAGCCAGGGCAGGGGCCCTTTCCCTGGTCGCACTGACTTCAACCGCAGCGGATCATTTTTCCTGGCGGACGGTGGCCACATCGTCCGCCTTGACCCGGATGGTCTTGCCGGAAATGTCCTGGAATTCATAGAAGCCGTCGGCGGTCTTGGTCTTGGGCTGGTCCCGGGTCAGGTATTGGGTGCCGTTCTGCAGGGTCACCACAGTGGGCGAGGCGCAACCGGCCAAGGCCATGGCGCCGCAAGCGGCCAGAAACAATCCCAGGTTCTTCACTTTCATACAGACCTCTCATCAATGATGCGCACGCGCATTGGCGCCGGACACTATAGCCATGGGCCCTTGGTGTAGTGAAGACGACGAAAGTTCGCCAGGGAATTGTAAAAAACTTCGCTGTGCCATTTATCCAATAGTGTTTGCCAGACCCGGTCGCCGGCTGTTATCTGTATGCATAACCAGTATCCGATCAGCCGTGGCGCTTGCGTTCAGTGACTTCCAATCCCCTCGAAAACCCCCTCTATTACCTGCACAACTTCCGCCAGGTATTGAACTGGCTGCAGCTGCGCTATGCCGATGTGCTGAGCGCCGATGAACAGCGCTTCATCCTTGATTTCGCGCAACTGGCCGAGCCTTCCCAGGCCTTGCTGGTGCGCATGGTGATGCGCAAGGGCCGGCACTTTCGCCTGAGCAAGCTCAGCTACCCGGAGATCGGCGACAGCGCCGCGGCCCTGGAGCCGTTGCTGGCGCTGGGCTGGGTCGATGAGCAGGCGCCGCTCTGCCTGGAGGAACTGTTCGGCCTGCTGCAAAAGGCCGAGATCCTGCAGTGCTTCAACGGGCTTGCGGCCAAGGCCAGGAAAGACCAGTGGCTGGAAGAGCTAACCCAGCAGGGCCTGGCGCCCCAGGCATTCGCCCAGTGGTGCCCGGCGCTGTCAGACCGGCTCCTGAGCCTGACGCTGATGCCGCTGTGCGATCGCCTGCGCCTGATGTTCTTTGGCAACCTGTATCAGGACTGGTCGGAATTCGTCCTCGCGGACCTGGGCATCTACAGCTACGAGAAGGTCGAGATCAGTGCCGATGCCCGTGGCCTGCGCAGCCGCGAAGACGTGGACGGCTTCCTCTATCTGCATGAGTGCCAGGAAGCGTTCGAGGCCGGCGCCGAATTGCCCGAGGTGCTGGCGCACATTGCCCGCTTCCAGACCCTCAACCCCTGGCTGGAAAAACGCCGGGCCAAGCTGCTGTTTCAGCTCGGCCAGCAGTGCGAGCGCCTGGCGCAGTGGGCGCTGGCCCGGCAGATCTACCAGGAGTGCGCCTACCCGGGCGCGCGATCGCGATTGATCCGGGTGCTGGAGCGCAGCGCCGAATACCAGGCCGCCCTGGCGCTGGCCGAGCAGGCCGCTGCCGCGCCCGAGAGCGCCGCCGAGGCCCAGCATCTGCTGCGGATCATGCCCCGGCTGCGGCGCAAGCTGGGCGGGCCGCCGGCGCCCCGGGCGGCCAACCGCGAGGTGCAGCGCCTGGACCTGTGCCTGGCGCGTGACGCCGACGGCCTGGCGGTGGAACTGCATGTCCAGGCCCATCTGCACCAGCCCCAGGCGCCGGTGCACTACGTGGAGAACAGCCTGATCAATTCGTTGTTCGGCCTGTTGTGCTGGCCGGCGATCTTTGCCCCCTTGCCCGGTGCGTTTTTCCACCCGTTCCAGCGTGGGCCGGTGGACCTGTTCAGCGAAGACTTCCATCAGCGGCGCAGCGAACTGTTCCAGGCCTGCCTGGCAGAACTCGACGATGGCCGTTACCGGCAGAGCATCCGCCAGCGCTTCGTGGCCAAGTGGGGGTTGCAGTCGCCCTTCGTGTTCTGGGGTGCGCTGAGCGAAGAGTTGCTCGACCAGGCCCTCGACTGCCTGCCCGCCGAGCACCTGAAACACTGGTTCCAGCGCCTGCTGCTGGACATCAAGGCCAACCGCGCCGGCATGCCGGATCTGATCCAGTTCTGGCCCGAGCAGAAGCGCTACCGGATGATCGAGGTCAAGGGCCCGGGGGATCGCTTGCAGGACAACCAGCTGCGCTGGCTGGATTTCTGCCAGGAACACCGGATGCCGGTGGCGGTGTGCTACGTGCAGTGGCAGGACCCCTGCGCGTGAGTTATCGCATCGCGGTGCGCGCCCTGTGCGAATTCAGCGCCAAGGCCGGCGATCTGGACCTGCGCTTCACCCCATCGCCCACGGCGCTGGAGGGCATTGCCGGGCACCGTACCGTGGCTTCGCGACGCAACCCCGGCTACCAGAGTGAAGTGGCCCTGGAGGGGCGATACGCCGAGCTGCTGGTCAAGGGCAGGGCGGACGGCTACGACCCGGCGCAGAACCTGCTGGAGGAGATCAAGACCTACCGTGGCGACCTTGAGCGCATGCCCGACAACCATCGGCAATTGCACTGGGCCCAGGCCAAGGTCTATGGCTGGCTGCTGTGCCAGAGCCTGCAACTGCCGAGCATCCGTGTCTCGCTGGTGTATTTCGATGTGCTCAGCGAAGGCGAAACCGCGCTGGTGCAAGAGCACAGCGCCGAGGCGCTGGAAGAGTTCTTCAATCGCCAGTGCGCGCTGTTCCTGCACTGGGCGCAACAGCAAATGCACCATCGCGCGACCCGGGACCAGGTCACCCGGGACCTGCGCTTTCCCCACGCCGAGTTTCGTCGCGGCCAGCGCCCGCTCGCCGAGTCGGTGTACAAGGCGGTGAGCACCGGGCGCTGCCTGCTGGCCCAGGCCCCCACCGGCATCGGCAAGACCCTGGGCACGATCTTTCCCATGCTCAAGGCCATGGCTGCGCAGCAGTTGGACACACTGCTGTTTCTCACCGCCAAGACCCCGGGCCGGCAACTGGCCCTGGATGCCGCCCGGGTGCTGTTCTCCGGGGTGCCGGGGCTGGCGTTGCGGGTGCTGGAGCTGGTGGCCCGGGACAAGGCCTGCGAACACCTGGACAAGGCCTGTCACGGTGAGTCCTGCCCGCTGGCCAAGGGCTTTTACGACCGCCTGCCGGCGGCACGCCAGGCCGCCAGCCAGGTGCCATTGCTGGATCGTCAGGCGCTGCGCGAGGTGGCCCTGGAGCATCAGGTCTGCCCCTACTACCTGAGCCAGGAAATGGCTCGCTGGAGTGACCTGGTGGTGGCCGACTACAACTACTACTTCGACTTCAGCGCCTTGCTCTTCGGCCTGGCCCAGGCCAACCAGTGGCAGGTGGCGGTGCTGGTGGACGAGGCCCACAACCTGGTGGAGCGCGGGCGTGGCATGTACAGCGCGAGCCTGGACCAGCAGCAATTGGCGAGCGTGCGCAGCAGCGCGCCCCAGGCCTTGAAGAGCCCGTTGCAGCGGCTCAATCGCGAGTGGAATGCCTTGCACAAGGAGCAGGTGGCCGAGTATCAGGCCTATGCACAGCTACCTGCCGCGCTGCTCAAGGCCCTGGCCCTGTGCGTAGCGGCCCTGGGGGACTATTTCAACGAACAGCCCCGGGGCCTGGACAGCGGTTTGCAGGGCCTGTATTTCGAACTGCTGCAGTTTGCCCGGGTGGCGGAGCTGTTCGATGAGCAGCAGTTCATCTTCGACATCAGCAAGCGCGCCCTGGGCGCCAAGCGCAGCCTGTCGCGCCTGAGCCTGCGCAATGTGGTGCCGGCGGCGCTGCTGGGGCCCCGGTTGGCGGCGGCCCGCAGCACGGTGCTGTTCTCCGCCACCCTCAATCCCCGAGGTTACTACGCTGACCTGCTGGGGCTGCCGGACAACACCGTGTGGCTGGATGTGGAATCGCCGTTCGACGCCGGGCAGCTGGAAGTGCAGATTGTCAGCCGCATTTCTACCCGCTATGCCCACCGGCAGGCTTCCCTGGCGCCGATTGTCGAGCTGATGGCCCGGCAGTTCGCGGCGCGCCCGGGCAACTACCTGGCGTTCTTCAGCAGCTTCGACTACCTGCAACAGGTGGCCGGGTTACTGGCGCGCGAGCACCCGGACATTGTGCTCTGGTGCCAGTCCCGAGGCATGGACGAGGCTTCGCGCCAGGACTTTCTCCAGCAGTTTCGCCCAGAGGGGCAGGGTATCGGTTTCGCCGTACTCGGCGGTGCTTTCGGCGAGGGCATCGACCTGCCGGGGTCTAAACTCATCGGGGCCTTTGTCGCCACCCTCGGCCTGCCCCAGCTCAACCCGCTGAACGAGCAGATGAAGCAGCGCATGGCGGCGCTGTTCGGCTCCGGCTATGACTACACCTACCTGTACCCGGGCCTGCAGAAAGTGGTGCAGGCGGCAGGACGGGTGATCCGTGGCCAGTCCGACCGTGGGGTGCTGGTGCTGATCGATGATCGCTTTGCCGAACCCAGGGTCCGCCAGCTGCTGCCGAGCTGGTGGGCCCTGGACGCGCCGCCCGCTGGCGGCTAGGCCGGGCAGGAGGGGGGCGCCGGTTCAGGCCTGGCGAGCGCGGACAAAGCGGCGCAGGGTCTGGCCCGGGCCCGTGCGGAAATAGCTTGGCCGGGGTTGGCCGGCATCGGCGGCGATGAATACGAACTCGTCGTCGCTCAGCTGGTAGCTGGCCGGCAGCGCCTGGCCGGCGTCTGCGCCCATGGAGTCGGTCCAGGTGATCGACTTGGGATGGGTGCTGCTGTCGAGGGTAAAGGTGCCGGCCAGCAGCAGTTCACCGGCCGGGGTCACCACGCGAAAATCCTGCCCTTCGATAAAGGTCAGGGCGCCGGGGGCGCTGTGTTCGTCCGGTGGGTTGAGCACGCCGCTGTCTTCCATCGCGATCTGTTCCCAGGCCCCTTGCAAGCGTTGCAGCTCCAGCAGGTCGGCGGCTTCGGGTGAAATCAAATCCATTTTCAGGCAGTTCCTTGGGCTGGGAATCAGTTGAATATATTGCGGCCAATGCAGTAGGTCAGGAGGTCCTGGTCGCTCTGCACCTCCAGTTTACGCATGGCGGAGATCTTCTGCGCGCTGATGGTCTTGGCGCTGCGGTTCTGGCTGCGGGCGATCTCGCTGACACTCTTGCCGGAAACGAACAGGCGCAGAATCTCGAATTCCTTGGGCGACAGGGTGGAGATGCGCTCGTCGATGGCGACATTGGATTCCAGCACCGAATTGGGGGCCGGCTCCAGGCTGCGATACACGGCTTTCTGGGCAATGGCCTTGAGGGCGACCTGGATTTCCTCGTGCAACTGGCTCTTCTGGATCACCCCGACCACACCCAGCTCCCGCAGGCGGGTGAGGATCAACTGATTGGAAATCATGGTCAGGATCAGGATCTGCACGTGCGGGAAGTTGCGCTTGAGGTATTCCACCAGCTTCAGGCCATCACCGTAGGGCGAGTCCCCGGGCATGTTGTAGTCGGTGATGACCACATCCACCTGGCAGCTTTCCAGCTTCTGGATCAGGCCTTGGGAAGACAGGGTTTCGCCGACGATCTCGAAGCGCTCATCACGCTCCATCAGCTCACGCACACCGAGCAACACGATAGGGTGATCGTCAGCGATGACTACTTTCAGTTTTTCCATGGCAAACACACCCGTGCAATACGCAATTTAGTAAAGGAGCTAGGGACCGTCGGTACATTAAACCCAGCAGGCCATTATTCAAGGGGCAACAGGAGTCTGGACAAGCGTTGCATCAGTTGCCTGGCCTGGGCTTGCAAATCCGCAGTCAGAGCACCGTCCAGCAATCGGCACTCCAGTTCGACGCACGCCTTGGCCAGTGGGGCTGCCTGCACCGCCCCCATGGCACCGGCGATGCTGTGCAGTCGTGCGGCGGCAGTCTTGCCGGCGCCGCTGTCCAGCGCCTCGGCCAGCCGCCGCAGATCCTCGTGCATGGTACTGAGAAACAGCGGGCGCATTTTCTCGGTGACTTGAATCCGGTCGCCTTGCGCTGTGTCGGGGGAAGGCCGGGACGGTGCGGCCGGCGGAATGGTGGGTGGTGCGGTCGCGGTGCTGGTCGGGCACAACTTTGACAGATGCCCCCGCAGGGTCTGCAGGTTCATGGGTTTGACTATCCAGGTGTTCATGCCGGCGGCGAGGCAGCGGATGCCTTCCTCGCGCAATGCATTGGCGGTGACACCGATGATCGGCAGTTGCGGGTCGCGGCGACGCAGTTCCCTGGCCAACTCGTAGCCGTTCATGAGTGGCATATTGACGTCGGTGATCACGATGTCGAAGCGCTGTGGCTGCCAGTGTTCCAGGGCCTGCTTGCCATTGGCCGACAGGGTCACCTGGCAGCCCAGGGCCTGTAGTTGCTCCTTGATGATTGCCTGATTGATCGGGCTATGTTTGGCCACCAGGATGCGCAGGTTCAGTTGGCCCATGCGGCCGGCTCTGTGCTGTGCCTGTGCCTGGCACAGGGGCAGGCCCTGGTGGGCCAGCACCGCGGCCTGGGCGATGGCGCGAATATCGTGGGCGTCGACCTGCCAGGAGGTGGCCTGCGGCAGGCGGCCACTACCGCCCCCGGAGACGGCACTGACGCATGGGCCAGGCCAGGAGGCCAGGCCATCCCGGGGCAGCATGTCGATGAGCACGCCAGTCTGCGGCTCGTCGCTCCAGCCAGGGGGGGCCGGATGGGCCGGGACTCCCAGGCGGCCGAGCCAGTCACAGGTGTTTTTCAGCAGCTCCGGCACCGGAGCCCGGACATGCACTGGCGAACCTTCGGGCCATGGCAGCAATGGCGGCAGCCCTCCTGGCAGGCAGCGCAGCGTCAGGCGCAAAGAGAAACTACTGCCTAGCCCCGGCTCGCTGGTCACCTGCATCTGCCCACCCATCATCTGGCACAGGCGCTCGCAGATCGCCAGCCCGAGGCCGGCCCCGGCTTCGTTGGAGGCGTCGCGTACCTGGAAGAAGGGGACGAACAGCTGGGGTTGTTGCTGGGCTGAAATGCCGATCCCGGTATCGGTGACTTGCCATTCGATACGGGCTTGCTGGTCGCGCAACTCCAGCAACCGGACCCGCAATACCACCCGGCCGCTTTCGGTGAACTTGATCGCATTGCTCAGCAGGTTGTTGAGAATCTGGCTGATTCGCGCGGCGTCCCCCAGCAGCAGATCCGGCAGGTTGGGGTCGATGCAGGCATAGAACAGCAGGCCGCGCCGCTGGGCAGAGGCAGCGTGAGCGTGCAAGACATCCTCCAGCATGTCCAGCGGGCAGAACTCCAGCGGATCGATGCTCATTTGCCCGGCCTCGATCCTGGAGACGTCGAGCACATCGCTGATCAACTGGAACAGGGTGCTGGAGGAGCGCTGGATGGTCTGCAGGTAGTCGCTCTGGCGGCTGTCCAGGCGGGTCAGGCCGAGCAGTTCCAGGGTGCCGAGCACGCCGTACAGCGGGGTGCGGATTTCATGGCTCATGGTGGCCAGGAACAGGGTCTTGGCGGCATTGGCGGCGTCCGCCGAGCGCCTGGCCCGGTCCAGCGCCTTGGCATCTTCCACATGCCGGGTGACATCGTTGAAGGTACACACCAGCACATCCTGGCGTTGGTAGCGGGTCGAGACGAACTCTACCTGCAGGTAGCGCCCGTCGATGTCGAGGCTGGTTTCGCCGCCGTCGATCAGGCTGCGGTCCTGTGCCAGCCGAGACAGCAGTTGCGCCGTGCCTTGCCATTGCTCGGCCTGACGGTTCTGCAGGATTACCTGGAGGTTGTCGCGGCTCACCACGCATAGCCCCGAGGGAACGGTGTCGATGACCACACGGTTGAAGTCTTCGCTTTCATTGAGGCATTGCTGTGCCCGTTGCGCCGGGACCACCACCTTGTTGCGGTACCAGCGGCTGGCGGCCCAGCCGCAGGCGATGCTGCCTACCCCGAGGGCCAACAGGCTCAGCATGGCCCACAGTGCGTAGTCGAGGTAGTTCCTGTAGCTGATCGCATAGAGCCCGGTCCACAGCTGGGGAGTCTGGCTGGTCACCTTGACGATCATCCCCTGTAGGCCGAAGTTGAGGCCTTCACCCAGCACGTCGGCAGGCGCCGGGTCGCCGGTGAGGGCGGTGCCGGAAGGCTCGATGAGGGTGAAGTCGTCGTAGATCGACCAGTGTCTGGTGTGCTCGAGGTGATTGAGGTCATCCAGGCTCAGCAGTGACGCGACCACGCTCCAGTCGTTGCCTCCCTGGACATCCAGCGGTGGAGCCGGCTCATGCAGGTTGATGTACGCCAGGAACCTGGTCGGTAGAGCTTCCGACGCGGGCGGCCTGTACTGTTGCCAATGGATCTGGTGGTCGGCAAAGCCGTCGCTCTTCACGAGCTGCTGGTGCAGCACCTGGTCTGCCACCTTGGTGTCGGGCGCGGTGTTTCCCTCGGGGTGGCTGATGTCGAAATGGCCGAAGGTGTTGAACACAAAGGTTCGCGGAGCGACATGCTGCGAGCCTGACCAGAAGGCGCTGTAGAAGCTCGACAGCTGTAGCCCCAGGGCGAACACCCTGGGCAGCTCGCCGGCCGCTGGCTGCTGGGGGGACAAGCTCAGGCTGAAGGGCGTTGCGAAGGGGGATTGCTGGCCTGCGGTGGGCGGGAAGGCTTGCAGGGTCAGGTGATGAGGGGCATCGAGGCTCAAGGCGTCGATCGAATGGCGTGCGGCCAGGCGTTTGAGAAACAGTTCCTGCTCCTGGATGTTCTCCATCAGTTGGGCGAAATGTAAGCGCACGTTGCTGTTCTGTTCATCGAACAGACGCTCGAGGGTCCAGTACAGGGTGGCGAACAGCAGCAGCGCCAGGCCCAACAGTATGCCCGTGTTCAATCGGGGCAAGCTGCGAGCCAGGTTCTGCAGCAAGGTGCTGCTTTCTTTCATCACTGATTTTCCAAACACATATAAGGGCCCTGCCGAGATTCCTATCTCTGGGGCAGGACCGTCAGCGATGAGTGACTGTTGCGCGGGCAGGCAATGGGTTCATCGGTTAATACACCGTGGCCGGCCCGTCTTGGGCCAGCAGTTGCTGAAACTGTTGCGAGGAGACCGCATGGGAAATCAGGAAGCCCTGCACCTGGGTGCAGTCGATCTTGCGCAACAGAGCCAGTTCGTGGGCGCTTTCCACGCCTTCGGCGACGACCGTCAGGCCCAGTTGCCGGCCCAGGGCGATGATGCAGGTCAGGGCCTGGGCTATTTCTTCATTGTTGTGACAGCCCTGGACCAGCCCCCGGTCGATCTTCAATTCGGTGAAGGGTGTCGATACCAGGTTCATGTAGGAGCTGTAGCCCTTGCCGAAGTCGTCCTGGGACAGGCCGAAGCCCTTGATGCGCAGGCGGCAGGCTCCGGCGTAGAAGTTGCTGATGTGCTCCGGGGTCGAACATTCCATGAGTTCGAAGCAGATCCTGGCCGGCACACCGTTGTGCTGGATCACGAAGTCGTACAGGCGGTCGGCCAGGTCGGCGCTGTTGAGCAGGTGGGTCGGCAGGTTGATGGACACCGGGATGTCATAGCCGTCTTCGCGCCAGTGCACCTGGGCCTCAAGGGCCTGCTCCAGGATCAGCCACAGTAGTTCTTCTTCGAGGCGGGCCACGGTGAGTGCCGGCAGGAAGTCGCAAGGCAGGAGCATGCCGTGTTGTGGGTGGATCCAGCGCACCAGGGCTTCGGCGGCGACGATGCGACCGTTGTTCAAGGCTTTCTTGGGTTGGAACCAGGCCTGGATCTGCCCGTTGCGCAGGGCTTCACGCAGGGTCTCTGGGCTGCATTCGACCCCGATCTGTGGGGGGCTGCTGTCATTGGCGAGCCCTGGCAACTGAGCGGTGAGTGCACGCAGTGCAGCCAGGTTCACGGGTTTGGAAATCAACCCGATGACCTTCAGCCCCAGGTTGCGGGCCACCAGGCTGGCGCCCATCAGCATGCGCCGGGATGACGCACTCATGATGGCCAGGGCCGGGCGCACGCGATGGGTGGCCAGGCTCTGGATGAACTGCACGCCATCCATGCCGGGCATCAGCAGGTCTGTCAGTACCAGGTCGAAGTGCCGCTGCTTGAGGCGTTCCAGCGCTTCTTTGCCGCTGCTTGCCACCTCCAGCTGGTAGGGCCCCAGCTCGTTGAACAAGTGTTGCAGGTACATGTACTGAAACGGCTGATCTTCGACGATCAAAATGCTACAGGACTTCATGGGGGGCTCTTTCATAGGGCGCCAGATAGTTGAACAACGCTCTTAATGCAAAGGGCTTCACCAGGCAGTGGTTCATCCCGGCTGCAAGACAGAGCTCTTCTTCTCCGCGCATTGCATTGGCCGTTGCCCCGATGATGGGGATCGAACAGCCTTGACGCCGAAGCTCCTGGGCCAGTTCATAACCGTTGAGTTTCGGCATGTTCACATCGGTCAGCACAACGTTGAAACGACCGGCCTTCCAGATGCAGAGGGCCTCTTCACCGTTCGAGGCCAGCTCCACGCTGCACCCCAGTTCTTCCAGTTGGTCCTTGAGGATCAACTGGTTGATCACGTTGTCTTCGGCCACCAGGACATGCAGGCTGAGCTTTTTCAGCTCGCGGTGATCGGAGTGATCCTCGCTCTGGGCCACCCAGACCCCCTGGGCCTGGCTGACGGCCTGATGGATCGCCCGCAGGTTGTTGGTGTTGATCTGCCAACTGCCGCCGTCGATCCGCGGTTCGTTATGGCCATCGCCGCTGGCGAGCACCAGGGGGCCCTGCCAGTCGGGTTCCAGGCGCTGCTCCACGCTGCCGGGGTGTAGTTCGATCAGTACGTTGCCCCGGGCCCGGTCGGACGGGCTCGGCAGGCTGAACTGGGCCCGGGCACCCCAGCGGCGCAGCCAGCCCGCCACCGATTCGGCCAGTTCACGCACCGGGGACACGACATAGACCATCTCCGGCAGCAATGGGCTGATCAGCGGGGTGTCGCCCTGCAGGGCAGAGGCCTCCAGCGGCAGAGTCAGGGTGAAGCTGCTGCCCAGGCCGAGCTCGCTGACCATGCGGATATTGCCGTTCATCAATTGGGTCAGGCGCTGGCAGATCGGCAAGCCCAGGCCGGTGCCGGCGATCACGTTGGTGTTGCCTTCGGTCTGGTAGAAGGGCTCGAAGATCAGTGTCTGGTCGTCCTGGGCAATGCCCCGGCCGGTGTCGGAAACCTGCCAGAGGATGTTGCTGCGCTCGCCATCGCGGCTTTCGGTGCGGACCCGCAGGACAATGCGCCCGGTATCGGTGAACTTGACCGCGTTGTTCAGCAGGTTGCTGAGGATCTGGCGGATCCGGGTGACATCGCCGAGCAGGATCTCCGGCAACTGCGGGTCGACACAGGCATAGAACTGCAGGCCCTTGGCCTGGGCGGCCGCCGCGTAGCCCTGGATGATCTCGTGCACCAGATCCAGGGAGGAGAATTCGCTGAGCTCCAGGGCCAGTTGCCCGGCTTCGATCTTGGACACGTCGAGCACGTCGCAGATTAACTGCAGCAGCGTACCGGAAGAGCCTTCTATGGCTTGCAGGTAATCCTTCTGCTGGTTGTCCAGCTGGGTCCGCGACAGCAGCTCCAGGGTGCCGAGCACGCCATACAGTGGCGTGCGGATCTCGTGGCTCATGGTGGCCAGGAACAGGGTCTTGGCTTCATTGGCGGTATCGGCCAGGCGCTTGGCTTCTTCCAGCGCCGCCTCGATCTGCTTGCGAGCGCTGATATCGCTGAAGGCGCAGAACAGCACGTCCTCACCGTTGTAGCGAGTGGGGGCGGAGCTGAGGTACAGATGGCGCCCGTCGGCGGTTTCAAAGTAGTCCGAGCTGTTGGGGCGGGCCGGGTCGAAGGCCTGCTCGATCCACCCGGAACACAGCTGGTCGCGTTCGCTGCCGTTGCCCAGCCATTGCTGGGACAGGGTGTTTTCCAGCACCACCCGGCCATCGCTGCGGCGCAATACACAGAGTGCCACCGGGGCGATCTGGATCACGTCGCGGCTGAAGGCCTCGCTTTCGACCAGGGCCTGGATCCGGTGCAGGGCGGGGGCGATCAGGCGCACTTCGACCCAGTGGGTCAGCAGGCCGATCAGAGCCATGCCGGTCAGGCTGATGAGCAGCGCCGCCAGCAACTGCGGCCAGAGGCTCTTGAGCAGGTTCTGCAGGTCGAAGGAGTACACCAGCTGCCAGTCGGTAGCCCCCAGCTGCTTGCGGATCACCAGATGGTCGGGCCACCAGCGGCCGCCGAGAAAGCCGAAGAAACTGCCGCCCTGGACGTGGCGTACGTCGGCGCTCAGTCGGGCACTGGGCGCACTGCTGAAAATCAGCCCGCCCTGGGAATTGAACATCATGAAATCCCCGGCGCTCTGGTCGCTGAGGGCGGCGGAGACGCTCTTGCCGTCCATCTCCAGTCCAAGCCAGCCGGAGTGGGCGAAGCGTTCGTCAAGGCGAGTGAAGATGTACAGATGGGCGCCCGCCGCGGAGTTGTCCATCAGCCAAAGTTCTTCGCCGACAGGGATCTGCTCGGGCTTCAGAGCGATCAGCTTGTCCAGCAACCCGCCGGGCAGATCGCTGGTCTGTGGCCGGGTGCTGAACAGGCGTTGCACCTGCAGATCGCGGGTGCCGGGAATGTAGAGCAGGTTCAGTTGCTTGTTTTGCAGGTAGTTGCGCATGCGCAGGGTCAGCCAGATCCCCCACTGGTTGCCCTGCGGTCCACCCAGTTGCAGGTACGTCTCTTCTTGGGAGGCACCGCTGGCGCCTGGGGGGCTGATATGTTCCCCAGGGTCGTAGACCGCCGCCAGGCTCAGGCTTTCCAACAGGGCCGAGCGGCTGGTGAAGAATGCCTGGGCCTCGGCAATGGCGCTGCTCATGTAGCTTTGCCGTTGTGAGAGTTCGTTGTGCAGGCTGGAGCGAAGAAAGTTGTAGACCGCGCCGAACAGGCCGACCAGAAAAATCAGCGCCACGACACGAAGCAGCCGGCGGGCTGCTTCAGGACTGGAAAATAGGGGATTGATCTGATGCAGGTAGCTTTTTAATCTCATGCGCCAACTGTAATTGGGGGCATGCCAAGCAGGGATCAGACAATTCTTAAATCGCCGGGTACAAAGTAGGTTTGTGGCACTTACAGTGTTCAGGCACTTCCTTATCCGTCGAACCTCGCAACTTTCCTCGCCTGTTCATTTTTTCAATGACTATCGTGCAGCCTTCGCGGTTTGAAAAATGCTCGTTGCGTCGATGTTGTGCCTAGACCATTTCCAGGCGCTGCTTGCGCCGTGGCGGAGCAAACACCTGATCCAGGGCCTGCAGGTCCTCGTCGGGCAATTGCAATTGGCCGGCCTGGGCATTCTGACGGATGTGTGCCGGGCGCACCGCCTTGGGAATCACCAGCACGCCGTCCTGGCGCAGCAGCCAGGCCAGTGCCACCTGGGCCGCGGTGACCCCATGGCGCTGGGCGACCTGCAGCAGCACCGGTTCGGCCAGCAAGGCGCCACCCTGGCCGATCGGGCAATAGGCCATGAGCGGCATCCGCCGTTGCTGGCAGGCGGGCAGCAGGTCGAACTCGATACCCCGGGACTCCAGGTTGTACAGCACCTGGTTGGTAGCGCAGGCCGGGGAGTCGAGTTCGTCCAGGTCGGCCACATCGAAGTTGGAGACTCCCCAGCGGCGGATCTTGCCGGCTTCGCGCAGGCGCTCCAGGGCGTCCACGGTTTCCGCCAACGGATACTGGCCGCGCCAGTGCAGCAGGTACAGGTCGATGAAGTCGCTGCCCAGGCGTTTCAGGCTGCGCTCGCAGGCCAGGGGCAGGCCTTTGCGACTGGCGTTGTGGGGGTAGACCTTGCTTACCAGGAACACCTGGTCGCGACGCCCGGCAATGGCCTGGCCGACCACTTCCTCGGCACCGCCTTCGCCGTACATCTCCGCGGTGTCGATCAGGGTCAGGCCCAGGTCGATACCGGTGCGCAGGGCAGCGACTTCCTGATCCCGCAGGTGGCGGTCCTCGCCCATCCGCCAAGTGCCCTGGCCAATCACCGGAACCTGCGTGTCTGCCAGCATCAACGTGCGCATGCTTACCTCCTGGTATCTATCGAGAGTGATCAGTGCAGGGCACAGGGAAGCAAAGCCGGCGGGCAGGGTCAAGGCTGCGCGAGGGCGGGAGGCTGGGTCTTTTATATTTCTAAAAGAGATAACTATCTAATTATTTATTCCTTTTAAGGCTTTTGCCAAAGGCGCATGTTTAGCCCCAGCCGCTCAACTCCTGAGCCCGGTGCCAGCAAAGGACTTTTCAGCATGACCATTCAAGCGATCAACGTACGCAACCAGTTCAAGGGCGTGATCAAGGAGATCCACGAAGGCCAGGTGGTTTCGGAAATCGACGTGCAGACCGCCTCGGGCATTGTCACTTCGGTGATCACCACCCGCTCGGTGCGCGACCTGGAACTCAAGGTCGGCAGCGAAGTGATCGCCTTCGTCAAGTCCACCGAAGTCTCCATCGCCAAGCTCTGAGCCGCACCTGCGGACATCGTCCATTCACAGGGGAGTGAAGCATGCCGCACTCGCTGGATATCACCGCGCTGCCGGTCCTGGACCTGAGCCAATTGCAGGGCCACCCGGAGCAGCGTCGGATCTTTCTCGACGGCTTGCGCCAGGCGGCGCGGGACGTGGGTTTCTTCTACCTGACCGGGCACGGAGTCGACAGCGGCCTGCTGCGCCGGGTGCAGGACCAGGCGCGGGCGTTCTTTGCCTTGCCCGAGGCCGACAAGGCGGCCGTGGGCATGATCCACTCGCCGCACTTTCGCGGCTATAACCAGGCGGCTTCGGAGATCACCCGGGGCCAGCCGGACCTGCGGGAACAGTTCGACCTGGGGGCCGAGCGCCAGGCCTTGCCCCTGGATCCCCACAGCCCGCCCTGGACCCGCTTGCAGGGCCCCAACCAATGGCCGGCGCAACTGCCGGCGTTCAAGCCCGTGCTGCTGGAGTGGCAGCAGGCAATGACCGCCATGTCCCTGCGCCTGTTGCGCGGCTTTGCCCAGGCATTGTCACTGCCGGAACAGGCCTTCGATGGGCTGTACGGCGAACGGCCCAACGAGCACATCAAGCTGATCCGCTACCCTGGCCGCGCGCCGGGGCAGAGCAACCAGGGCGTGGGAGCCCACAAGGATTCCGGGTTCCTCAGCTTTCTGCTGCAGGACCAGCAGGCCGGCCTGCAGGTGGAAGTGGAGGAGGGCCGCTGGATCGACGCGCCGCCCCGGGACAACACCCTGGTGGTGAACATCGGCGAGCTGCTGGAACTGGCCACCCACGGCTATCTGCGCGCTACCGTGCACCGGGTGCAGTCGCCGCCCGCGGATCGCCAGCGGCTGTCCATCGCGTTTTTCCTCGGTGCCCAACTCGATGCCCGGGTGCCGCTGTATCCCTTGCCCGAAGCCTTGTTGCGCGAAGCCCGGGGCCCGGCCAGCGACCCCGACAACCCGCTGTTTCGCGAAGTGGGCTGGAACTACCTCAAGGGCCGCCTGCGTTCGCATCCGGACGTGGCCCGGCGTTTCTACCCCGATGCCCTGGTGCCCAAGGCACTGAGTGCCTGACCTTCATCCGCTGCTCAAGGACACTGCCATGCTGAAGAACACCGTCTTGACCCTGGCGTTGCTGGCCAGCCTGGGGGCGGCCCTGCCGACCACTGCGGCGCAGCCGTTGCGGGTAGCCGCCGACCCGGTGCCCCATGCCGAGATCCTCGCCTACGTACAAAAACTCGACCCGCAATTGCAGCTCAAGATCATCGAGATTCCCAATGGCGTGAACTCCAACGAACTGCTGGCCCACGGCGATGTGGACGCCAACTACTTCCAGCACCTGCCATACCTCAAGTCTCAGGAACAGGCCCTGGGCCAGCCCTTCGCCGTGGCTGCCAGCGTGCACATCGAGCCCCTGGGGATCTATTCCAAGCGTCACCAGCGCTTCGAGCAGTTGCCCCAGGGCGCCAGCGTCGCGGTGCCCAACAATGTCACCAACCTCAGCCGCGCGCTGTACCTGTTGCAGAGCTACCAGTTGATCCGCCTCAAGCCCGGTTTCACCGACCCGGCCCGGGATCAGGCGACCCCCAGGGACATCGCCGACAACCCAAAACAGCTGAAGATCCTGGAGATCGAATCGCCGCAGATCCCCCGGGCCCTGGACGACGTGGACCTGGCGGTGATCAATGGCAACTACGCCCTGGAGGCCGGGCTGGTGCCGGCCAAGGATGCCCTGGGCCTGGAAAAGGCCGAGCACAATCCCTACGCCAACATCCTGGTGACCACCCCCAAGCTGCAGGATGACCCGCGCATCCGTCAGTTGGCCAAGGACCTCAACTCGCCGGAAGTAGCGGCGTTCATTACCCGCACCTACTCGGGCTCGGTGATTCCCGTCACGGACCGCCAGCCATGATCGAGGTCCAGCAGCTTTGCAAGGTCTACGGCGAAGGCCAGCCCGCGGCACTGGATCGGGTTTCGCTGACGGTTCCCGACAGGGCGGTGTACGGCATTCTCGGGCGCAGCGGCGCCGGCAAGTCGACCCTGTTGCGCTGCCTGAACCTGCTGGAACGGCCCAGCAGCGGGCGCATCCTGATGGACGGCCAGGACCTTGGCGCCTTGTCCGCGAGCGAGCTGCGCCGGCAGCGCCAGGGCATCGGCATGATCTTCCAGGGCTTCAACCTGCTGCATTCGCGCACGGTTGAGGACAACGTCGCGGTGCCTCTGGAAATTGCCGGCCTGGGCAAAAGCCAGCGCCGCGCGCGGGTTCTGGAACTGCTGGAACTGGTGGGTCTTGGCGACAAGGCCCAGGCCTATCCTTCGCAACTGTCCGGTGGCCAGAAGCAGCGGGTGGGCATCGCCCGGGCCCTGGCCGCCGGGCCGCGTTACCTGCTGTCGGATGAGGCCACCAGCGCCCTGGACCCGGAAACCACGGCGTCGATCCTGCAATTGCTGGCGCAGATCAACCGCGAGCTGGGGCTGACCATTGTGCTGATCACCCACGAGCTGGAAGTGGTCAAGGCCATTTGCAGCCACGCCGCGTCCCTGGCGGGCGGCCGGCTGATGGAGAGCGGGGCGGTGGCCGAGCTGCTGGGCAACCCGCAGTCGGCCCTGGGCCGGGCGCTGTTGCCGGGCTACAACCTGCCGTTCAACGGCAGCCAGCCCCAGGCCGAACTGACCTTTTTCGACAACCAGCGCGCGGCGCCGCTGCTGGAGCAACTGAGCCGCCAGCAGGCGCTGGAGCTCAAGGTCCTGGCCGGTGGTGTCGAAGCGGTAGGCGGCCGGCGGGTAGGGCGCCTGCGCATCGCTGCCGCCCCCGCCGACGCCGGCAAATTCCAACAACTGCTGACGGCCCTGGCCCAGCGAGGAATTCGGAGTGAACGCCTGTGAACCGCAGTCTCGATTGGCAGGAACTGGCGCAGCTGCTGCTGACCGCCACGGGTGAAACCCTGTACATGGTGCTGCTGGCCTCGCTGTTCACCCTGTTGATCGGCCTGCCCCTGGGGGTGCTGCTGTTCATCAGCCGCAAGGGCGGCCTGTACCCCATGCCAAGGCTCAACCGGCTATTGGGCGGGCTGGTCAATCTGGGGCGCTCGCTGCCCTTCGTGGTGCTGCTGATTGCGCTGATCCCCCTGACCCGGCTGGTGGTGGGCACCACCCTGGGCAGCACTGCCGCGGTGGTGCCCATCACCATCGGCGCCTTTCCGTTTTTTGCGCGGATTGTCGAGAACGCCCTGGATGAAGTGGACCGCGGTCGGGTCGAGGCGATCCTGGCCATGGGCGGGCACATCGGCCATGTGATCTTCAAGGCGCTGCTGCCGGAAGCCTTGCCGGCCCTGCTGGCAGGGCTGACCCTGACCCTGGTGATGCTGATCGGTTTTTCCTCCATGGCCGGCGTCATCGGCGGTGGCGGCCTGGGGGACCTGGCGATCCGCTACGGCTATCAGCGGTTCAACAACCAGATCATGGTGGCCACGGTGCTGGTCCTGGTGCTGCTGGTACAGGGGGTACAGAGCTGCGGCGACCGCCTGGTGCGGGCCCTGGCCCATCGCCGCTGAGTACATTCGGGGCGCGTTTCAGCGCCCTTCGTGCTGCTTGCGATAGGCCCCGGGCTGCAGGCCCACGGCCTTGGTGAAGGCCCGGGTGAAGGCGGCGATCGACTGATAGCCCACGGCGGCGCCCACTTGCTCCACTGTCTGGTTGGCCTTGAGCAACTGGCAGGCGTGGCGCATGCGCAGGGCCAGCAGTACCTGCCCCGGGGATTGCCCGGCCAGTTCATTGAAGCGCTTGAAGAACGCCGAGCGCGAAAGCCCGGTCAGGGCCGCCATGCTTTCCAGGGGCCAGGCTTCTCCGGGGCGCTGGATCAACTGCTCCAGCAGCGGTGCAAACCCCGGGTGGCGGGCCAGGGCCACCAGGCCGCCGAGGTCCTGGTTGGCGTTGACCTGTTGGCGCAGCACATACAAAAACAGCAGATGGCTCAGGCGTTCCAGCAGCGCCGAGGAGGGCGCCGGGGTGCGCTGGCATTCTTCGAGAATCAGCTGGAACAGCGCCCGGGCGGCGCTCAGGGACGGGTCGCCGGCCCGCAGGATGAGCCAGCCCGGCAGGCTGTCGATGATCAGCGAGGACAGCCCGGGCTTGAAATGGAAAAAGCCGCAGACCAGCCCCACACCGTCCTGGGCTCCCGGCTCCAGGGGCACCATGGGCGTGCGCGGCAGTTGCTGCGCCGCTTCAGCCTGCTGGGCACTGGACAGCCGGTAGCCCAGGTCCTGCAGCAGGAATACCGCGTCCCCGGCATCCAGGCGCAGGGCCTGGGGCGCGCCGTCGATATGCAGCCAGCAATGGCCCTGGACGATCAGGTGGAAGCTGGCCCGGGCCAGGCCCTGGGTGCTGGCGTGCCAGCCTCCGCAGTAGCGTCCGACGTGAAACAGGCTGGCATCGAGTTCCAGGCCTTCTAATAACCAATCAACCAGTGGGCTTGACGAAATCATCTAAGGGAAACACTCAGAAGCAAGTAATCGCTACTTTAGAATATGGATCGGAATTCTTATAACCAACAGACTTGACGCACACCTACACAGCAGGAGTCCACTCCATGTCCCGCGTCACTCTACACACCTTGCACACGGCTCCAGAAGCCGCTCGGCCCTTTCTTGAGAACGCGCTGAAGAACTCGGGCTTTATCCCCAATCTGCTGGGCATCCTGGCCAATGCCCCGGCGGCCCTGGAAACCTACGTCACGGTGTCCGCCCTCAACGGCAAGGCCGAGTTGAGCCTGGCGGAGCGTGAAGTGGTGCAATTGGTGGCCGCCACCACCCATGGCTGCGATTTCTGTGTCGCAGGTCATACCTCGGTGGCCCTGAACAAGGCCAAACTTGCGGACCCGGTGGTCAGCGCCCTGCGCGAGCAGAGCACCTTGCCCGAAGCCCGGCTGGAAGCCCTGGCGACATTTGCCCGGGAGGTGATCGCCACCCGGGGCAAGGTCAGCGACGCCGGCTATGCCCAGTTCAAGGCGGCAGGATACAGCGAAGGCAATGCCCTGGAAGTGATCCTGGGCATTAGCCTGGCCACCCTGTGCAACTTCGCCAACGTGTTCGCCGGCACTGAACTGAACCCCGAGCTGGCCAAGTATCGCTGGTCAGTGCAAGGTCAATGAGCCAGGGCGCCGGCGGTTGCGCGGCGCCCCCTTTCAAGGAGAAAACCACATGCTCGATGCGCAATTGAGTGAATGGCTGGATGCCCAGGCCCAGGCACTCGACCAGGGCCAGTGCGACCCGCAGCAGGTCCTCGCCCGGCTGGCGGGCGCCGAGGTACTGCGGGTCGGTATCGACCCGGCTCAGGGCGGCAGCGGCGGCGACCTGACCGATGCTCTGGAAGTCATGGCCAGCGTGGCCAGCCATTCCCTGGCGGCGGCCTTTGTCTGCTGGGGCCAGCGAGCCTTTATCGAATACCTGCTGCACAGCCCCAATGCCGGTTTGCGCCAGCGCCTGCTGCCCTCGTTGCTCAGCGGCGAGCTGGCCGGTGCCACCGGGCTGTCCAATGCCATGAAGTTTCTCTCGGGGATCGAGGCCTTGCAGGTCCGGGCCCGGGAACAGGAGCAGGGCTGGAGCCTCAACGGTCGTTTGCACTGGGTCACCAACCTGCGCAAGAGCGGGTTCGTGGTGGCGGCGGCCATCGAGCGCGAGGAGGGCGGCGCGCCGTTCATCCTGGCGATCCCCGATGCCTTGCCCGGGTTGCAGCGCTCCGATGACCTGCAACTGATGGCCCTGCAATCGAGCAACACCGCTGCCCTGGAACTGAACCAGGTGGCGGTGGCCCGTGACTGGCTGCTGCACGAGGATGCCCGAGTGTTCCTGCCGGCGGTGCGCCCGGCCTTTCTCGGCCTGCAATGCGCCCTGGCCATCGGCCTGGCGCGCCGGGCCCTGAGCGAGGTGGAAAAGCATGTCGAGGGCGCCCGTTCGATCCTCCACGAACCCTTGCTGGAACAACGCCAGCACCTGGAGCAGACCGTCGGCGAACTCAAGAGCGGCCTGCTCGACGGGCGCTTCCTGAGCCAGCCCGGGGCGCTGTTCCGGGTGCGCATCGCCCTGGCGGAAGCCACCGCCAACGCCGTGCAACTGGAGCTGCAGGCCAGCGGCGGCAAGGCCTACCTCAGCGAGTTCGGCAGCGGCTTTGCCCGGCGCTGGCGCGAGTCGGCCTTCGTGCCCATCGTCACCCCGAGCCTGGTGCAACTGCGCGCCGAACTGCAACGCCAGGCGCGGAATGCGGCAGCATGAACGGCCTGTTGAACGCACAGGCGATCAGCCTCGGCTACCCCGCGGCGCAAGGCTGGCACACGGTGCTGGAGGATTTCGACCTGCACCTGCAGGCCGGCGAGGTGGTGTCCATTCTCGGCCCCAGCGGGGTCGGCAAATCCAGCCTGCTGCGGGTCCTGGCCGGCCTGCAGAAGCCCCACGCCGGGCAGGTCAGCCTGTTGGGCGAGCCCCTCGACGGCCCTCATCCGCGGGTCGCGGTGGCATTCCAGGACCCCAGCCTGCTGCCCTGGCTGAACCTGGAGCACAACGTCGCCTTCGGCCTGGATTTTGCCCGCCAGCCGCACCTGAGCCCGCGCCAGCGCAAGGAACGCATCGACCAGGCGATTGCCGCAGTGGGCCTGGAACACGCCCGCCAGCGCTATCCGGCCCAACTGTCCGGCGGCATGGCCCAGCGCACCGCACTGGCCCGCTGCCTAGCGCGCCAGCCCCAGGTGCTGCTGCTGGATGAACCCTTCGGCGCGCTGGATGAGGTGACCCGCGCCGACATGCAGCAACTGCTGCTCAAGGTGATCGGCCAGCACCGCACCGCGGCGCTGCTGATCACCCACGACATCGACGAAGCCCTGCTGCTGTCCGATCGGGTGCTGCTACTGGGTAACAGCCCGGCGCGCACCCTCGGCCAGTGGCACATCGAGCTGCCGGCGCCGCGCGCCGAGCGGATCGAGGAACTGGGCGCGCTGCGCATCGAGATTCTCAAGACCCTTCGGCGGGCGAGCCGCAACCCCCACACTTCCCCTTTGCCTGCACCGTCGGAGATTGACCATGTGCCTGGACGACTTCACTCATACCCGTCGTGACTTTCTCAAGCTCAGTGCGCTGCTGACTGCCGGCGGCGCCTTGCCGCTGCTCAACAGCCTGCAGGCCCGCGCCGCCCAGGAACCGGACGCGCCGGTGCGCATCGGCTACCTGCCGATCACCGACGCCACGCCCTTGCTGGTGGCCCACAACAACGGCCTGTTCGAGGCCGAGGGCATCAAGGCCGAGCGCCCGGTGCTGCTGCGCAGTTGGGCCCAGGTGATCGAGGCGTTCATTTCCGGGCAGGTCAACGTGATTCACCTGCTGTCGCCGATGACCGTCTGGGCCCGCTACGGCAGCCGGGTGCCGGCCAAGGTGGTGGCCTGGAACCACGTCGGCGGTTCCGGCCTGACCGTGGCCCCGGGCATTACCGAGGTCAAGCAACTGGCGGGGCAGTCGGTGGCGATCCCGTTCTGGTATTCGATCCATAACGTGGTGGTGCAGCAACTGTTTCGCGACAACGGCCTGGTGCCGGTGAGCAAGGCCGCCGGCAGTGCCCTGGGGGCCAACGAGGTCAACCTGGTGGTGCTGCCGCCTTCGGACATGCCGCCAGCCCTGGCCAGCAAGCGGATTGCCGGCTACATCGTCGCCGAGCCGTTCAATGCCCTGGCCGAGGAACTCAAGGTGGGCCGGGTGCAGCGCTTTACCGGGGATGTGTGGCGCAACCACGCCTGCTGCGTGGTGTTCATGCACGAGCATGACCTGGACAACCGTCCCGAATGGTCGCAGAAGGTGGTCAACGCCATCGTCAAGGCCCAGCTGTGGACCCGCGACCACCGCGCCGAGGCCGCGCAACTGCTGTCCAAGGATGGCGCCAACCGCTACACGCCCCATGCGCCCCAGGTGCTCAACCGGGTGCTGGCGCCGGCGGCGGCCGACCGCGAGGCCTACCTGGCCAGCGGCGCGATCCAGCACAGCCACTGGGACGAGCAGCGCATCGACTTCCAGCCGTATCCGTTCCCCAGCTACACCGAAGAGTTGGTCAAGCGTCTCAAGGACACCCTGATCGAGGGCGACAAGGGCTTTCTGGCCGGCCTTGACCCGGCACACACCGCCAAGGACCTGGTGGACGATCGCTTCGTGCGCAACGCCATCGCCTCGGTGGGCGGGCTGAAGGCCTTCGGCCTGGCGGACAGCTTCGAGCGCAGCGAGGAGTTCGGTCTTTGATGGGCAAGCAACCTTCTTCCCTGAGCCATTGGCTCCTGGGGCTTGCCGGGCTGTCGAGCCTGCTGCTGGGCTGGTGGCTGGGGGTGCACCTGCTGGGCGATGGCAACGGCCTGGCTGCGCGTTTCTCCCCCGAGGCGACCTTCGCCAGCCTGCTGGAACTGCTGGGGCGTGGCGAGCTGTACGAGCATGTGCTGGTGAGCCTCAAGCGGATCCTGGTGGGTTTGCTCCTGGCCTTGCTGATCGGCGTGCCCCTGGGCCTGCTGGTGGGCAGCTACCGGCACCTGGAGGCAGCCACCACCCCGGCGTTCCAGTTTCTGCGGATGATCTCGCCGCTGTCCTGGATGCCGGTGGTGGTGATGCTGATGGGGGTAGGGGACCAGCCGATCTACTTCCTCCTGGCGTTCGCCGCGCTGTGGCCGATCCTGCTCAACACCGCGGCCGGCGTGCGCCAGCTGGACCCGCGCTGGCTGCAACTGAGCCGCAGCCTCAGCGCCACCCGCTGGGAGACCCTGCGCAAGGTGATCCTGCCCGGGGTGCTGGGGCATGTGCTGACCGGGGTACGGCTGTCCATCGGCATCTTGTGGATCGTCCTGGTGCCCTGCGAAATGCTCGGGGTCAGCGCCGGCCTGGGCTACTTCATCCTCGACACCCGGGACCGCCTGGCCTATTCGGAACTGATGGCCATGGTGCTGCTGATCGGCGTGCTGGGTTTTGCCCTCGACGCCCTGGCCCGTGGCCTGCATCGCCGCTGGTCCCACGCCTGAGGCCCGCCGGTGGGCCCGGCGCGACACCGGTGGAGCCCCCGTAGGAGCCGGCTTGCCGGCGAATAGGCCCTCAAGCCTTGCACCGCCCCTGCGGGCGCCTTCGCTGGCAAGCCAGCTCCTACGGCCCCGGCGTAATCGCGGCGCTACCTGCGTAGGAGCCGGCGCAGCGCCGGGGTGCCTGGACGATCAATGCCCCACCAGTTCCTCCAGCAACTGCTCTTTGTAGCCTTGCAACACGGGTGAAGAGCGGTCCCGGGGATGGGGCAGGTCGACGCGGATCTCATGCTTGATCCGCCCCGGATGCGCGTCCATCACGATTACCCGGTCCCCCAGGTACAGGGCTTCTTCAATGTCATGGGTGACCATGATCACCGTGCAGCGCTGCTGCACCCAGATACGTTGCAGTTCGTGCTGCAGGCGCACCCGGGTCAGGGCATCCAGCGCCCCCAGGGGTTCGTCCAGCAACAGCACCTTGGGCTGGTTGATCAGCGCCCGGGCAATGGCGCCGCGCTGGGCCATGCCGCCGGAGAGCTGATGGGGGTAGGCCTGCTCGAAGCCTTGCAGGTTGACCAGGGCGATGTGCTCGGCCACCCGGCGCTGTTTCTCGGCTTCGGACAAGGGGTGGTTCTTCAGTGCCAGGGCGATGTTCTGGGCCAGGGTCATCCAGGGAAACAGCCGATGGTCCTGGAACACGATGCCCCGCTCCAGGCTGGTGCCGGTCACTGGCTTGCCGTCCAACAGCATCTGCCCCTGATAGTCACCCTCCAGGCCGACGATCAGCCGCAGCAGGGTGGATTTGCCGCAGCCGCTGGCACCGACAATGCTGACGAACTCTCCGGGCTGGACGTCCAGGTCGATGCCTTGCAGCACCGGCAGGGCCTGGCCCTGGATCCGGTAGCTCTTGTTCAGGCCGCGCAGCTGCAGGGCCCCGGTCAGGGCGTGGAGATGAGTGGGGAGCGGGGCGTATTGGGCGATCGCATTCATGGGGAGGCCTTAACGGGTAGGGCGCCAGCGCAGCAGGCGGCGGCTCAGAAGGGTCAGCAGCAATGTCATCAGGTAGCCGCACAGGCCGATGCACAGCACGCAGAGCACTATCACTTCCATGCGTGAGCCGGCTTCGGCGTTCATCATCAGGTTGCCCAGGCCGGCCCCGGAGGACAGGAACAGCTCGCTGCCCACCGCCGTCACCCAGGCAAAGGCCAGGGCCTGCAACAGGCCGGTGGCAATGCTCGGCAGGGCCGCCGGCAGCAGGATGTGCCGCAGCCGCTGCGCCGGGTTTAGCACCAGCACCTGGCCGACCTCGCGGTAGCGCCGTTCCACCTGGCAAAAGCCCTGGTAGGTGTTGAGCACCATGGGGTAGAAGGCCGCGAGGCTGACGATCAGCATCTTGGAAAACTCACCGTTGCCGAACCACATGGCAATCAGCGGAATCCAGCCGAGCATCGGCACCTGGCGGATCGAATGGAACAGCGGGCCGATCAGGCGGTTGGCCAGGGTCGAGAGGGCCATCAGGGCTCCCAGCATGACCCCGGCCAGGGTGCCCAGCAGCAGGCCGCCGCTGGCCCGGCCCAGGCTGGCCAGCAGGTTGACCGGCAACTCGCCGTTGCCCAGCAGTTCCAGCAAGGCGCTGGCGATGGTGGAGAGCGGCACGAAGGCGTAGGCCCCGGCGGCGTCCTGGCGGGACAGGTATTCCCAGCCGCCGATCAGCAGCAGGGGCAGCAGCAGGCCGCGAAACTTGGCCAGTAGAGTCGTCATGCAAGGGCTCCTAGCGGGTTTGCCAGCGCAGCACGCGCTGTTCCAGGCGGCGGAAGGAGAAGTCCAGGGCAAAGCCGATCACGCCGGTGACCACTATCCCCACCATCACCACATCGATGCGCAGCATCTGCCGGGCCATCTCGATCATCTGCCCCAGGCCGCTGTCGGCGGCCAGCAGCTCGGTGGCCACCAGCACCACCCAGCAGCGGGTCAGGCCGATGCGCAGGCCGGTGATGATCGGTGGCGCCGCGGCGGGCAGGGCGATCTGGCGCACCAGGGTCGGCCAGCGCAGGCGGTAGACGTCGGCCACCTCGAAGTAACTGCGGGGAATGGCCTTGACCCCCTCGCTGGCGGCCAGGGCCACGGGGAAGAACGCAGTCTTGGCGACGATGACGATCTTGAAGGTTTCATCGATGCCCAACAGCAGCACGAACATCGGGATCAGGGCGATGCTGGGGATCTGCCGCAGGGTATGGAACAGCGGCGCGCAGTACGCCTCGACGGTCTTGGACAGGGCCATCAACACCCCGAACACCAGGCCGCCAAGGGCCCCCAGGGCAAAGCCCAGGCCCAGGCGCGACAGGCTGTTGTGCAAATGCTCCAGCAACTCGCCGCTGGCCAGCAGGGTTTCGAAGGTGTGCAGCACCTGGGCCGGCGGTACCAGCAGGTTGCGCGGGAAGATCCCGGCCTGGGCCACCAGGGTCCAGAGCAGCAACAGGGCCAGGGGCGAGACCAGCCAGGTCAGGGAGGTGAGCGTGCAGCGCAAGGAATGAGCCATGGCGGTTCTTATATCGGCGAAGTACCCGATGCCTATCGCAAGACCTGTGCCATCGCGCGCTCGTAGGAGCTGGCTTGCCAGCGAAAGCGTCGGTCGGGGCGGTGCAAGGCTTACGGGCCTGTTCTCCGGCAAGCCGGCTCCTACGGGGCGGGCGGGACTGCGGGATGCATCTGGCGGCTGTAGGAGCTGGCTTGCCAGCGAAGACGTCGGCCGGGGCGATGCAGGGCTTGCGGGCCTGTTCGACGGCAAGCCGGCTTCTACGGGAGCAGCGGCGTGTGGGTGGGTTGTGGGCGCTGGCGTGCCAGCGAAACTGATGCCTGGGCAGCAGCCACTGCTGCCAGGGCAACACCCCGGCAGCAGTCCGGCCTCAGAAGTCGTAGCTGAGGCTGGTGTAGTAGAACGCGCCCTGGGCGCCCTCGGGGCTGGTGATGGAGTATTTCGGCACGCCATACAACTGTGCCCCGGATGCCTTGTCCGGGTGGGTGTCGAACAGGTTGATGGCGCCCACCGACAGCTTCAGCGACTTATCGAAGCTGTAGGAAATGTCCAGGTCAGTGACCCATTGCGCGCTGAAGGTCTGGTCCAGGGTCGGGTTGCTGGCGTTGAGGCTCTTCCATTGCCCGTACCTGCGTTGTGCCAGGGTCAGGCCCCAGCTGTCGTACAGCCAGTTGGCGCTCAGGGTCAGCTTGTTCTTCGGGGTGCCGTCCTCGATCAGGCCCTGGGTGGTGCGGCCGACGATCTGCGAGCCGGCGATGTTGCCCACGTCCCGCAGGGCGGTGATCCTGGTGTTGTTCTGGCTGTAGCCGCTGGACAGGTTCAGGCGCCCCCATTGCTGCAGGTCCAGTTGGTAGTTGCCGGTCAGCTCGACGCCATCGGTGCGGGTGTCGGCGACGTTGGTGTAGAACGCCGCGCTCTGGATGTTGGCGTACGGGGTGCCGGCGAAGATCGGCGTGACCACCGAGGCCGGCAACTGGTCGGACAGGGTGATGCGGTTGTCGATGTTGATCCGGTACGCATCCAGGGTCACCGAGGCGTTGGCCAGCGGCCGCCAGACCAGGCCCAGGGAGTAGTTGGTGGACTCCTCGGGCTTCAGCGCCTTGCCCCCCAGCAGCTTGGCTTCCGGGCTGTCGGCGCGCAGGGTGCGTTGCTGCACCTCGACGTAGTTGCCGCTGCCCGGCGGTTGCTCCACCACTTGCACGCTGAACGAGGACAACCCGCTTTGCACCAGGGACGGCGCCCGGTAGCCGGTGCTGGCGGTGGCCCGGGCGGCGAGCTGCGGGGTGAAGTCGTAACGCAGCGACAGCTTGCCGTTGGTGGTGTCGCCAAAATCCGAGTAGTGCTCGGTGCGCACCGCGACCCCGGCCTGGAATTTCTCGGTGACCTGGCCCTCGACGTCGATATAGGCGCCCCAGACCTTGCGCTCAAGGGATGCGGCGTCGACCTGGGTAATGCCCGAGTAGTAGCCGGGAATGCGCCGCCCGGTGGCCGGGTCCACGGTATTGAACAGCGGCCCGTTCTGCCAGCCCGCCGCTTCGCCGGCGCTCAGTTCGTAGTTCTCCTGGCGCCAGGCCAGGCCCGCCGACAGGGTCAGGGGCTTGAACAGCAGGTCGGTGGGGAAGTCCCGCACCCAGTCCAGGGTCAGGTTGGTCTGGTCGGCCTCGCGCTTGCCGGTGTAGATCTTCGCCGGGCTGGCCTCGCCCCAGCTGGGGTTGATGGCGTTGCGGTCGGCGGATTTCAGGCTGTTGTCACCGTGGTTCAGCGCCAGGTCGAACTTGCCCAGGCGTTCGTCCTCGTAGCGCAGGCCACCGGTCAGGGCATAGTCCTCCAGCGAGTAGCGGGTGATCGGCAGGCGGCCGTCGGGGTAGCGTTGCAGGGCGTCGCTGCCGTAGTTGTTGCGCAAGGTGGTGGGCGGGTCGAAGAAGCCTTCGGCGTCGGTGTTCTTGTGGGAGTAGGTGGCAAAACCGTAGGCGGTCAGCCCCTCGCCCAGGCCGAACTCGCTGTTGGCGGCGAAGTTGTACTGGTCCGAGACATTGCCCGAGCCCCAGCGCCAGGTGCGGTAGCGGTTGTTCTGCTCCCGCGGCGTCTGGGTGCTGGTGGAGCCGGGGTAGAAGATCCGGTTGTCGGGGTTGGTGTCACTGGCCGGGTCCTGGCTGCCGGCATCGAAGCTCAGGGTCAAAAAGCCGTCGTTGGGCAGGCTGAAGCCTTTCCAGCCGCTGAGCTTGCGTTGCAGGCCATCGCCCTTGTCGTAGCCGCCGAAGCGATAGCCGACGTTGCCACCGTCGTCCTTTTCCTTGAGCACGATATTGATCACCCCGGCGATGGCGTCGGAGCCGTACTGGGCGGCGGCGCCGTCGCGCAGGATCTCCACTCGCTCGATGGCGCTCAGGGGGATCAGGCTCAGGTCCACCGCGGCGGCGCCCCGGCCGTTGACCAGGCTCTGGCGGGTGACGTTGGCGCTGGTGTGGCGGCGCTTGCCATTGACCAGCACCAGCACCTGGTCCGACGCCAGGCCGCGCAGGGAAGCACCCTGGGCGATGGAGCCGGCGAAGGCGCCCTGGGGCGACTGCGGGTAGCTGAACGAAGGCGAGAGGGCGGTGAGGGCGCCGGACAGGTCGCTGGCCCCGGTCTGCTGCAACTGCTGGGCGGACAGCACGTCCACCGGTGCGGCGCTTTCCAGGGCCGTTACATCACTGCGCCGGGTGCCCAGCACCACCACCGTGTCCAGGTGATCGGCGCTGGCGCCGGGGGCATTGCTTGAGGTCTGGGCAGCGAACGCGGGCACGGCAAGGCTGCCGACGACCAGCGCCACGGCGCCGGCCAACGGATTGCGATGGAACATCTTTGGATTCCTTGTGAAATGAATGACCCCAACCGCCCCGGTAGGCGCTGGCTTGCCAGCGAAGGCGTCGTCATGGACGGCGCAAGGCTTGCGGGCCTCTTCGCCGGCAAGCCGGCTCCTACAGGGTGGGTGCGGTGGTGGGCGATACCGGCGGCCCGGAAATCAGGGTTCGGGTGGCCTGCCGCGGGCGTCAGAAGCGGCTGGTGACGCTCAGGCCCACGGTGCGCGGGTCGCCGTAGGTGATGACGTATTGCCCCAGGGTGCCGTTGGGCCGGCCATGGACCTGGTAGCGGCGGTCGGTGAGGTTGTTGACGAAGCCGGTGACGCTGAGCTTTTCATCCGGGCTGAACCAGGTCAGGCGGGTGTTGGCCAGGGTGTAGTGGGGCTGGCTCAGGGTCTTGTCGGCGCTGCTCTGGCGGTCGGCGAGGAAGTATTCCTTGTCGCGGAAACTCACGTCACCGCCGGCCACCAGCTTGCCGCCGATCTCCAGGGGAATGGTGTAGTCGGCCCCCAGGGACACCACGTTGCGCGGCGAGCGCACGAAACTGTTGCCGCTGTAGTCGCCGGTGACCGCGCCGGTGTTGGGGTTGGTGTTCTTGAAGTCGGTGTACTCGGTATCCAGGAACGAGATCGCCGCCCGCAGGTGCAGATAGTCGGTGGGCTGGCCTTCGAGCTCCAGTTCCGCGCCCTTGACCTTGCCCTTGGCGCCATTGGTCAGGGCCGTGGTGAGCACGCCGTTGTTGACCGTCAGCAGGTTCACCTGGATGTCCGAGTAGTCGTAGTAGAAGACGTTGGCGTTGGCCGTCAGGCGGTGGTTGAACCATTCCGACTTGAGGCCGATCTCGTAGGCGTCGAGTTTCTCCGGGTCCACCGTGGTCAACTGCGCCAGGCTGGTGGACAGCCCGGTATTGAAGCCCCCGGAACGGAAACCGTGGGCGTAGCGCAAGAACACCCGGACGTTGTCGTTGATCCGGTATTCCGGGGTCAGATCGTAGGTCCAGGCTTCCCAGGTCTTGCTCTCGTCGCGGCTGCCGTTGCTGCCGGCGGCGCCCAGGGGGATCAGCGGGCCGTTGGCCGTGGCCCGGGTGAGCTGGGTCAGGTCCAGGTCGATGTCTTTCTTTTCCTGGGTCCAGCGCAGGCCGCCGGTCACGGTGAAGTTGTCGGTGAAGTCGTAGGTCAGGTTGCCGAACAGCGCGTAGCTGTCGGTGGTGTGCTGGTAGTTGAGGTCGCGAAAGTCGGTGGCGCCGCCGGTCTGGTTGGAGCCGGTGCCGTTGGGCGTGGGGCCCGGGGTGATGAGGCGCTTGGCCGAGCTGTCCAGGTCCTCATGGAAGTAGTGCACCCCTGCCAGCCAGCGCAGGGTTTCCTGCTGCGGCGAGGCCAGGCGCAGTTCCTGGGAGTACTGGTTGTAGCGGTTGTCGCTGATGGCCGCGCCGTTGACCTCGTAGGGGGTGTAGTCGGCGTCGCTGGTGGACTGCCCGCGAATGTAGTCGTAGGCGCTGATGGAGGTCAGGGTGTAGTCCCCCAGGTGCCAGTTCAGGGTCAGGGACGTACCGTCGTGATCGAGCTTGGCATCCTCGTTGACGTTGAGGGCGATGTTGCGTCCGTCGGGCCGCTGGTAGCCGACGTTGTAGTAACGGCCCACCGGCAGCGAGCCGTTGCTGCCGTCGCCCTTGTATTCCCGGGCGTGGATCTTCAGCAGGGCGTCCAGGTCCGGGTTGAGCCTGGCCAGGAACTGCAGGCGCACGGCCTTCTTGTCGACGTCGCCGTAGGTATGGTCGTCGGTGAGGTTCTTCTGGAAGCCGTCGCGTTCTTCCGAATACAGCGACAGCCGCGCCGCCAGCCTGTCATCCACCAGGGCACCGCCGATGGCGCCATTGAGGATGCGCTCGCTCTTGCTGCCGATGCCCAGGGTGCCGTAGCCGTCGGTGTCGAAGGTCGGCTTCTTGGAAATCACATTGACTGCACCGGCAGTGGTGTTCTTGCCGTACAGGGTGCCCTGGGGCCCGCGCAGGATCTCGATGCGCTCCAGGTCGAACAGCGGCCCGCCGCCGGCGATGGGCGCGTTGAGGTAGACATCATCGGCGTAGATGCCCACCGGGAACACCGTGGCCGCCCCGGTGTCGCCCGTGCCCAGGCCGCGGATGTACCAGCGTGGGCGGCCGTCGCCGTCGGGGTTCTTGGCCGAGGCGTTGGGGATGAAGGTGGTGATGTCGCCCATGTTGCGCACCCCGTCGGTCACCAGGCTGGTGCCCTGTACGGCGGACACCGCCACCGGAACCTCTTGCAGGGTTTCCTCCCGGTGCTGGGCGGTGACGGTGACGGTCTTCAGGGCGGGTTCGCTGCTGTTCCCGGTGGTGTCGGTGCCTGTGGTTTCAGCGGCCAGCAGGCCCTGGCTGAATGTGCCCCCGGTGAGCGCCAGTGCCAGCCATAGACTCTTGGTGATCGGATTAAGCTTATGCATGTTGAACTCCCCCATTTAAAGTTTCGCTAAGAGGGCTAGAGCAGAGAACGTGCCAAGAGGCTTAGTGGGTTTTATGGGTAAGCGTTAGTTTGATCAAGCCATTGAAAAACAAGGATTAATTTAAATTCGTTTGAGTGTTTTAGAGAGGGGTTTGGCAGGCGTGAAAAGTTGCGGGCCAGAGGTTTAAAACATCCTGCGCAGGATTCAGCAGAAGTTGCTTGGCTGGTGCTGCTGGAGCAGCACCGATTGCCCGCTGGACTGTTGCTGCGCCAGCACCGGCCCCCCAAGCCCGTAGGAGCCGGCTTGCCGGCGAAGAGGCCCGCGAGACATGCATCGCCTGGGCTGGCGCCTTCGCTGGCAAGCCAGCTCCTACGGGTTCCACCGTCAGTTCGTGGGGTTATACCGCCACGCGAGAGGTGGAGCCGATGACCGCCTCCAGCACACTGAAGTCGATCCACTCGCGCACGTCGAAACGCCGTGGAATGAACTGCCAGCGATGCAGGAAATCGGTGAAGTCCTGCAAGGCCTCGATGGATCGCGCATCCAGGGTGGTGCGCAGGCGTCGGTGGGCATCCTCGCCATAGGCGGCCGCCACCCAGTACTCGCTGGTGTTCAGTTCCCGGGCCAGGAAGCGCCGGGTTTCCTCGGGGTTGGCCCAGGCCCATTGTTCGGTGCGCAATACGGTGTCGACGATCTTCACGCTGGCGTCGAAGTGCTCGCGCAGCAGGTGGGTGTCCACGGTCAGGGTACGCGGGGTGCCGTTGTTGGAGCGGATCAGCGGGTCGGGGTGGGAACCGGTGTCCACCACCACCTGCAGGCCGAACTCGTTGGCCAGGTGCACGGCGTGGGCGCCCTTGAGGAAGATCGCGTCGATATCGCCCCGCAGCAGGCCGATCAGTTCGTTGTTGCGCCGGCTGAAGCGGGTCACCCCAAGGCTCACTTCGGAACCGTACAGGTGCTGCTTCTGCTCATCGCTGTAGGTGCCGCCGTAGGGGTAGTCCACCAGTTCCACGTCGGCCACTTCCAGGCCTTCTAACCTGAGGGCGTTCTCCAGGCCGCGCAGGGCCTGGGCCCGGGTGAAGTCGATCTGCACGTTGGCCCACTTGGGCAGGCCGAAGCGCCGGTTCTTCAGGTCGCGGATGCTCTTCACGCCGCTTTCGGCGGTGGTCAGGATCAACTGCACCTCGTCGCTCCAGGACAAGCCCAGGACCCGGGTCTGCACGCCGCTGGAGTAGGCCCAGATGGCCGGGATGTTGCCGCCGTGGCGCACCGAGTTCTGCAGGTGGTGGTCGTAGTGGGCCTCGCGCACTTCGCGTTCGCTGGATTCGCGCAGGGACTGGATATTGGTGCCGAACGGCAGGAAGGCCTCTGCCAGGCGTCCGGACTGTACCGCGATGCCGAGCCCGGTGGGCACCGGGCTGTGGGTGTACCAGAGGGTATCGAGTGATTTGCTCATAAGGGTCTTCAGTTCGAATCCATGAAACCTGGCGCGGTCAGCCGGCCAGAGCGGTAGGGGTAGCCAGCAGCGCATCCAGCGGCCGGCGGTCGATCCATTGGCGCACATCCACCTGCTGCGGGATGAAGCGCCAGCGCCGCAGGAAGGCGCTGAAATCCTGCAGCGCGTCGATGGCCTGTTCTTCCAGGCCGGTGCGCAGGCGCAGGTGGGCATCCTCGCCATAGGCAGCGCTGGTCCAGTACTCGCTACTGTTGGTTTCCCGGGCCAGGTAGCGGCGGGTGTCTTCCGGGTGGTGGCGGGCCCAGTCTTCGGCCCGCAGCACCGCGCCGAGAATCCCGGTGGCGACGTCCAAGTGCTGCTCCAGCAGATGACTGTCCACTGTCAGGGTGCGCGGTGTGCCGTTGTTGCAGCGGATCAGCGGGTCGGGGTGGGCGCCGGTGTCGATCAGGGTACGCAGGCCGAACTCGTGGGCATGGCGGGCGGCGCTGGCGCCCTTGAGGAAGATCGCGTCGACTTCGCCTCGCAGCAGGCCCTGCAGTTCCAGGTTGCGTCCGCTGCTGGGCTGGGCGCTGACCGGGGTGTCGGCCAGGGTCTGCACCTGGGGGTCGCTGAAGGTGCCGCCGTAGCGGTAGTTCACCAGTTGCAGGTCGCCCACTTGCAGGCCGTCCAGGCCCAGGGCGTTTTCCAGGCCGCGCAGGGCCTGGGCGCGGGTGAAGTCGATCTGTGCGCCGGCCCAGTCCGGCAGGCCGAAGCGTCGGCCCTTGAGCTCCTTGATGCGGTGGATGCCGCTGTCGGCACGGGTCAGGATCAGTTGCACCTCATCGGCCCAGGACAGGCCGATCAGCCGGGTTTCCCGGCCCTGGGCCCGGGCCCAGAGGGCCGGGATGCTGCCGCCGTGGCGCACCGAGTTGCGCAGGCTGTGATCGAAGTGCGACTCGCGCACGGCCTGGTCGCTGGACTCGCGCAGCGACTGCACCTGGGTGCCGAGGGCGCCGAGGCTGTCTTGCAGCCAGCCTTTCTGCACGGCAATGCCCAGGCCCGTGGGGACCGGGCAGCGGGTGTACCAGAGGGTATCCAGAGGATGGGACATGAACGGGCTCCTTATAGGCTCAGGCGCGGGCCTGTAGCGGCGTCGCCTGGGCGACGGGGCGTTGCTGCACCAGGGGCAGGACTTCCTGGCCGATGCGCAGGGCTTCTTCCAGGTGCGGGTTGCCCGCCAGGATGAAGGTGGAGAAACCGGCATCGCGGTACTCCGCCAGGCGCTCGGCAACGTTCTGGTGGCTGCCCACCAGGCCCACGGTGGGCCCCGGCTTGGCCTTGGCGAAGCCGGCCCAGAGGTTGGGGCCGAGGATCAGGTCGTCGAAGCGGTCGACGTTCTGGTGGTAGGCGGTCTGCCGCGCTGCGCCCACCGAATCCGAGCCGCTGGTGAAGTTCTTGGCGATCAGGCTGCCCTTGCCTTCGAGCTTGTCGAACTGACGGCGCAGGTCGGCCCAGGCCTGCTCTTCGGTTTCCCGGGCGAACAGATCGACCCGCAGTCCGAAGCGCACCGTGCGCCCCTGTTTGTCCGCCAGCTCGCGAACTCGCTCGATGTGGGGCTTGAGCTGGTCGATGGGCTCGGCCCAGTTGAGGTAGACGTCGGCGTGCCGCGCCGCCACGTCCAGGGCCGCATCGGAGAAACCGGAAAAATACACCCCCGGCTTGCGCTCCTGCTGCAGGCCCGGGGGCAGGGCGCCGTTCTCCAGTTGGTAGATATCGCCGTCATAGGAGAAGCGTTCGTTCTGCCACAGGCCCTGGATGATGTCGAGGAACTCGCCGGTGCGCTGGTAGCGCCGGTCGTGGTCCAGGTAATCGCCATTGGCTCGCTGGCTGACCGGGTTGCCGCCGGTGATGATGTTCCAGTCCAGGCGGCCGTGGCTGAGGTTCTGCAGGATCGCCGCCTGTTGGGCGGCGTAGGCCGGCAGGGTCCAGGTGGCCTGGAAGGCGATCAGAAAGCGGATGCGCCGGGTTTCCCGGGCCAGGGCCGCGGCCACCACCCAGGGCTCGGGGCCGGTAGGCAGCAGGGCGCCTTCGAAGCCCGCCAGCTCGGCGGCCTTGGCCACCTGGGCGATGTAGTCGATGTAGGTGAAACCGTCGGGCTCGCCGTTGGCCAGGCGCCCGGGGGCGATATGCCCGGCGCGGGGGTGGGGGTTGCCGCGATTGTGCTTGTCGGTGCTCAACTGCGGGCCGTCGGTGCCCAGCGGCAGGCGCCAGAAAAATTCAGTGCTCATGGGTGCTCCTGATTCAGTAACCCGTTGCGCCGCGCGGGTGCGAAGACGCCTGTCAGGGGGTAATTGCAACGGCCATGCCATGGCCGTCGCAGCCCACCATGGCGGGGGTTCGGTGGCTTCAGCCGGCCTCGCGCAGGGCCCTGGTGCTGCTGTAGCAGCACCCCGGCAGCAACCGCTGCTGAGCGCGCAACAACCCAGCGCCTCCTTGCCGGCGAACAGGCCCTTGAGCCTTGTGCTGTCCTTGCGGGCGCCTTCGCTGGCAAGCCAGCGCCTACAGCTGGCGCGATACCGGCGGTGCTTGTGTAGGAGCCGGCTTGCCGGCGAAAGGGGCCGCGGGGTTTGCGCCGCCGGGTTGGTCGGCGCTACGCAGATAGGCCTGGTACAACGCCGCATAGGCGCCGTTCTGCCGGATCAACTGCTGATGCGGTCCCTGTTCCACCAGTTGGCCGTGGCGGATCACCGCGATCCGGTCGGCGTCGCGGATGGTCGCCAGGCGGTGGGCGATGATGATCGCCGTGCGCCCCTGGCACAGCCGGCGCAGGGCGCGCTGGATGCGCCGCTCGGTGTGGATGTCCACCGCCGAGGTGGCTTCGTCCAGTACCAGCACCGCCGGGTTGGCCAGGTAGGCCCGTACCAGGCACACCAGTTGCCGCTGGCCATGGCTCAGGTGTCCACCCAGGGGGCCGACCTCGCTGTGGTACTGGTGGGGCAGGCGTTCCAGCACCTCGTCGGCCCCCAGCTCCCGGGCCGCGGCAATCAGCGTTGCATCATCGGCGCCGGGGGCTGCCAGGCGCAGGTTGTCGAGGATAGTGCCGCTGAACAGCACATTGTCCTGCAGCACCACGCCCACGGCCCGGCGCAGGTCGTGCTGGGCCAGGTGCCGGATGTCCACGCCGTCGAGCGTCACGGCGCCGCCCTGAACGTCGTAGAAACGGGTCAGCAACTGCACCAGGGTACTTTTGCCATGGCCCGAGGGGCCGACAATCGCCAGCACTTCGCCGGCCTTGATCTGCAGATCCAGGTTCTGGATCACCGCGTTTTTGCTCCTGGGGTCGTAGGCGAACCGCACCTGTTCGAAACCGACCTCGCCCCGGGCCCGCTGCATGCGCTGGGGCTGGGCCGGGTCGAGGACCTGGGGCCGGGTGTCCAGCAGCAGAAAGATCCGCTGCGCCGAGGCCGAGCCGGTGGCGTAGCGTTCGAACAGGTCAGAGAGTTCCTGCAACGGGCCCAGAAACAGAAACACGTAGAACAGGCTTTCCGCCATCTGGCCAACGCTGATCTGGTTATCGGCCAGCCCATAGCCGCCCACCAGCAGCAGCGCGGCCATGCCGGCGGTGCTGAGCAGCGCAGTGAATGGGGCGAACCAGCTGGAGCGCAGGCTGCCGCGGATCAGCGCCTGGTTGAAGTCATCCAGCAGGCCGCGATAGCGCTGCAGGTTGGGTTCCTGCTGCCCGCATTGCTGGAGCATGCGCGCGCCGCTGACGCTTTCCACCAGGTGCGCGGTGAAGCGGCTGCGGTTCTCCGCGACCCTGGCCCAGTTGCGCTGGGAGATGCGCTTGAAGCCCCAGGTCGCCAGCGCCAGCAGCGGCACCGTGGCCGCCAGGCTGAGGAAGAAGCGCGGGTCGATGCGCCACAGCATCAGCGCCGCCAGGCCGCAGCGCAGCAGGGCCCCCAGCAGCTCCGGCGGACCCTGGATCAGCAGCGGCTCCAGGCTGTCGACGTCGCGGTCGGCGCGGGAAATGATGCGCCCGGCGCGGGTCTGGTCGAAGTAGCTGACGCTCAGGGCCTGGATATGGGCAAAGACCTTGACCCGCAGGTCGTTGAGCACCCGGATTGCCGCGCTGCCGGCGACGAACTGCGACAGCCCGGCCAGGACGAAGCGCCCCAGCCAGCTGGCCGCCAGCCCCAGGCCCAGCCACAGCACCAGGGACTCGTCCAGCAGCCAGTGACCCTGGTCCGGGACCAGCCCGCGGTCCAGCAGTTCGCGCACGAACCAGGGCCGCAGGAACACCGTGAACACCAGCAGCAACTCGATGCCGATCACCGTCAGGATCGGGCCGCGGATCGGCCGCAGCAGGGGCAGCAGGCGCGACAGCATGCTGCGGTCCAGGGCCTGGCGGGCAAGCATTTCCTCGATTTCGATATCGCTCAGGGCCTTGCCGGCGATTGGATTAGCCATGGTCGACTCCCAGCAGGTCGCGGTAGTGGGCGTTGGTCTTGAGCAGCTCGGCGTGGCGGCCGCTGGCACGGATTCGCCCGTCCTGCAGCAGCAACACCCGGTCCGCCAGGAGAATGGTCGAGAGCTTGCTGGAGATCACCAGCAAGGTGGTGGCCCGGCCCTGGTCTCGGCGCAACTGGCGGATGTTGTCCAGCACCTGGCGTTCGCTGATGGCGTCCAGGGCGCTGGTGGCGTCGTCGAGGCAGAGAATGTCCGGCTCCCCCAGCAGCGCCCGGGCCAGGCTCAGGCGCTGGCGCTGGCCACCGGAGAGGGTGACCCCGCGATCGCCGAGGCGGCTGTCCAGCCCTTGGGGCAAGCGTTCCAGTACGTCTTCGGCGGCTGCCAGGGCCAGGCCCTGGCGCAGTTGCCGGTGGCTGGCGTCGGGGGCCGTGAGGCGCAGGTTGGCCGCCAGGGTGTCGGAAAACAGGAAGCTTTCCTGGGGCACCACATGCACCCGGCGCCGCAGCTGTTGCAGGTCCAGGTCGCGCACGTCCTGCCAGCCGCTGAGTTCCGAGCCCAGCAGCACCCGGCCGGCACCGGCCTCGGTGAGGCGCGGCAGGAGGCTGGCCAACAGGCTCTTGCCGGTGCCGGTGGCGCCCACCAGGGCTACCACCTCGCCGGGCTCAAGGCTCAGGGAGCAGTCATCGAGAATCTTCCGGCCACCGCCGGGGGCGCTGACGCTGACCCCCTCCAGGCGCAACCCCAGGGGCGCCTGGGGCAGCCGGGCGTTGCCACTGCGGATGTGCAGCGGCTCGTCCAGCAACTGCCAGATGCGCTCGGCACTGGAGCGGGCATCGGCGAAGGTCTGCATCACCCGGCCGATGCCTTCGATGCGAAACACCAGGGTGGTCACGATCAGCAGGGCGCTGACCAGCTCGCCGATCCCCAGCTGCCCGGCCGCCACCTGATGAGCGCCGTAGACCAGGATCCACACGTGGCTGAGGGCGACCACGGCCTGGGGCAGGGGGATACGCGAACTGGAATAGGCCAGGGCCCGGCGGGCGTGCTCGGCGAACAGCCCGACCTGGGCGGCAAAACCCTGGATGCGGCTGTGCTCCAGGGCGAAGGACTTGATCACCCGCACCCCGCCGATGCCCTCGCTGAGGTCCTGGTTGACCCGGTCGTAGGCAGCGCCCACTGCGCGGTCGAGGCTCACCAGGTGCTCGGTCTGGCGCACGAAGATCCACAGTCCGCAGGCGGTGAGCAGCAGCGGCACCACCGCCAGCCAGGGGCTGTACCAGGCCAGCAGGCCGACCGTGGCCAGCACCACCAGGGGCGTTTCCACCACCTGGCGCCAGAAGCTGATCAGGGCATCGCGGACCTTGTCTGCATCGCGGGTGGTACGGGTGATCATTTCACCCATGCCGTGCTGCCAGTGGTAGCCCAGGTGCAGGCCCTGGACCTGCTGCAGGATGCGCTCGCGCAGGCGGGTCAGCAGTTCCTGGCTGAGCACCAGGGACAACACCGTGGCGGCGTACTGCAACAGGCCGCGGCCCAGGGCCACCGCCAGCAGCAGCCACAGCCAGTACCAGCCCAGGCTGGCATCCAGGCTGCCGTCGGCCAGGTGCTTTACCGCCTGCCCGCTGCTGACATCGTTGACCGCATGGCCGATCAGCCACTGCTGCCAGACCAGCCCGAGGTTGACGGCGACATAGAGCAGCGCCACCAGGGTGAAGCGCCAGGGCACTTCCCGGTAGATCGCCAGCGCGCGCAAAAGAGGGTGTTTTTCGATCATGCAGGGCTCGTTCAAAAAATCGGCCACCCCCGTAGGAGCCGGCTTGCCGGCGAAGAGGCCCTCGAGCCTTGTGTCGGTCTTGAGGACGCCTTCGCTGGCGAGCCAGCTCCTACGGTGTGCGTGATGCCATGGTTATTGGTAGGAGCCGGCTTGCCGGCGAAGAGGCCCCCGAGCCTTGTGTCGGTCTTGAGGACGCTTTCGCTGGCAAGCCAGCTCCTACGAGGGATGGCGGTGGTTGGGGTTATGGCGCGGGGCGGGTCGCGCCCTGTTGCTCCTTGGCGTTGAGGATCGCGGTGTATTCGCCCGGGTCGACGCCGTTGAGGTAGTAGTTGCCCACGTGGTGCAGGCGCCAGCGGATCGGGTCGTGGGTGGTGTGCACCCGGGCATTGCGCCAGAAGCGGTCGAGGTTCCATTTGCTCAGGGAGGAACTGGCCCCCAACAGCGAGAAGATGTCGCTGGAGATCTTCAGCGAGGCGCTGTCGGAATGGGCCCGGGCGGTGGCCACGGACAGGATCAGCTGGTCCTGCAGTTCCTTGTTGTCCGGGTCCTGCTCGTGTTCGTCGAACACCCGCGCGGCATCGCGCAGCAAGGATTCGGCAGCACGCAGGGCCACCGCGTATTCACCGATCTGCTTGATGATGTGCGGCTCTTCGCTGGCGTGGTCGACGCCGCTTTCCACCCAGGGCCGGGCGTGCTGCTTGAGGTAGTCCACCGCGGCCCCCAGGGCTCCGGCGGCGATCCCGGTGTCGATGGCCGCATGGAGGATCTGCGGGAAGGTCAGGCCGGTGCGTTTCATCGGGCCCTTGCGCGGCGAGACAAAGTCTTCGTCCAGTTCGACGTTGTCGAACAGCACCGTGCCGCTGACCGAATTCTGCTGGCCGAAGGCATGCCAGTCGTCCACCAGGGTCAGGCCCGGAGCGTTGCGGTTGAGCAGCACCCCGGCGCCGCCTTCTTCGCTGGCGGCGGTCAGGGAAATCCATTCGGCCAGGTAGGAACCGGTGGAGTAGAACTTGCTGCCGTTAAGGATCAGCTTGCCGTCGGCGCGGCGCTCGATACGGGTCTTGAGGGCGAACTTGTTCTTGCCGCCGATCTCCGCCAGGGCATTGCCCAGGCGCTTGCCGGCCAGCACATCGCTGACCACGCGGTCGCGCACGGCATCCGGGTAACCGTTGAAGATGCCCCGCAGCATCACGTTGTGGATCTGCAGCAACTGGCCCACACCGCCATCGGCCACCGAGATCAGGCGCACCGTTTCGACGATGGTGGCCACCGAGGCCCCCAGGCCACCGAAGGCCTTGGGCACACCGATGGCGGTCAGGCCGCTGTCGGACAGCAACTGCGCCTGGCGCCGCGGCAACTGGCCGTTGGCCTGGCTGTCGGCGGCGATGGCGGCGATTTCCGTGGCGATTTCCCGGGCCACGGCGATGGCTTCGGCCTCGCTGCCCAGGACACGGACCGGAGTGACAGGAAGGGCTTGAACGCTACTCATGCTGGTACCTCTATCTGAAGAAATCTGCCCCCAGGGGCGTGTGTATCGACCTGATCCGTAGGAGCCGGCTTGCCGGCGAAAGGGCCCTTGAGCCTGGCGCCGGTCTTGGCGACGCCTTCGCCGGCAAGCCAGCTCCTACGAAAAAGGGCTGGATCTGAGGAGGCTTGAGCAAGTTCTGCGCCAGGGCCTTTTCAGTGTGCTGAAAATCCGTTGCAGGCCTTGTGCGACAAGGCTGGCGGGCGGGTGCGCAATGGGTGCTAAAACGCCTGCTGCTGCTCCAGCAGCAATGCTCGTCGGCCCGTTGCTCCGACAGCAGCAGTCGCTGCGCAATGCTGCTGGTCGGGCAGCAGTCGGCGAGGTGCCGGTTTCGCGGGCAGCGGCCCCGGCCCCGTAATCCGGGGCCTTGCCCGGTTGGCACGGGCGCTGCAATAGCCCTGGCAACAGCCATTGCACAGGAACTCGTTCATGACGCTTGCCGCCACATTGCCCACGTCCGCTGCCCAGCCTGAACTGGAGCAGATCTGGTTCACCCGCTGCCCGGTGCCCACGGCTTCCGGGATCGCCTACAAGCTGGGCTGGCTCAGCGAGGAGTTTGCCGCCGACGGCCTGCCGGTCGCGACCCTGCAGGAAGCCCGGCAACTGGGCCATCACCATTACGATCATCAGTTGCCCGGGCTGTTTCGCGAGGGCGGCAACGTGCCGGCCCTGGCTGCCCGCGCCGCCGGTTCCCCCAGCCGGCTGATCGGCCTGACCTGGATCGAGGAATGGCAAACCTTGCTGGTGCGCCCGGATTCCGGCATCAGCCGCCCCGAGCACCTCAAGGGCAAGCGCCTGGCGCTGCCGGCCTGGGGCGAAAACCGCCCGGGCAGCATCGCCCGGGCCATGAGCCTGCACGGCTACAAGGGCGCGTTGAGCCTGGCGGGCCTGGGTTTCGACGACGTGCAACTGGTGGAAGTGGCATTGCAGGACCAGGAGCGCGCCGCCTCGCCCCAGGAAGGGTTGCAGCGCCTGTGGTCCGGCCTGGACTACCTGGTGCGCGGCGAGGTGGACGCGGTCTACGTCAAGGGGGCTGCCGCCGCCGATGCCGCGCGGCGCCTGGGGCTGGTGGTGGGCATCGACCTGGACCTGGTCGCCGAGCCGCGCTACCGCATCAACAACGGCACGCCGCGACCGATCACCGTGCACCAGAGCCTCTTGGACAATCACTTCGACCTGGTGGTGCGCTTTCTCGCCCAGACCCTGCGCGCCGCCGACTGGGCGGCCCACAACCGGCCGGCCCTGAACGCCATCCTGGAAGAGGAAACCCGGGCCGGCAGTGCCGGGGTGAATGAGGCCTACCGCGGCGATTTCCACACCACCCTGGCGCCGGACCTGTCGCCGCAGCGCCTGGAGTTTCTCGATATCCAGAAAAACTTCCTCTATCGCCATGGCTTCCTGGAACGGGATTTCGCCATTGCCGACTGGGTCGACCCACGTCCCTTGCACGCCGCCCATGAACTGCTGGCCCAGCGCCGCGCCTGAACCCGGAGAATTGCCATGACCGTATTGATCAACGAACAACCCATTACCCAGGAACTGCAGGCCTTCATCGATCAGGTGCTGCTGGAGGCCGAACAGGCGTTCACCGTGTTCCGCGAAACCCAGACCATCACCGCCAACGGCACCGTGGGCTTCATCGAGCGGGTACCGGGCCAGGAACTGCTGGTCTCGGTGAACTACGGCGGCCCGTGGAACTACCGCAAACCGTTGCAGGCCACGGTCACCGACTTTGCCGGCAAGGTGATCCTCGGCCAGGGCAAGGGTGGCCTCGGTCGCTACACCAAACTGTTCCAGCAACACTCCGATATCACCACCGTGTCCCACGTGCATTCGCCGTACCTGGGCGCCTGGGCGCAGACCCACCGCACGCTGCCGTTCCACTATGTGCCGGTGCAGCGCTACCAGCTGGCCCGGGAGCTGCCGGTGTACATCGACCGGCGCCAGCCCGAGGTGGACTTCATCCTCGACAGCATTGCCCAGAACCCCTTCAACCTGGCGATTCTCGAAGCCAACGGCGGCTCCACGGTATGGGGCAAGCAGGGCCTGCGGGCCACGGCGGAATTCATCCTGTTGCTGGAAGAGGGCGCGCAACTGCAACTGCTGGCCGACGCCCTGGGTGGCTCCCGCCCTTATGGCCCAGGCGTACTGACCCAGCAATGGAAGATGAGCGGCCTGTACGAGCGCGCCACGGAGCTCGGCCTGGTGCCCGCCATCGACCGCCGCAGCTGACCTGCCGCCCCCCGGGCAGCGGCTATCGGAGCTGTTGTAGGAGCTGGCTTGCCAGCGAAAGCGCCCGCAAGGGCGATACAAGGCTTGAGGGCCTCTTCGCCGGCAAGCCGGCTCCTACGCGGTGGGGGTGGGCGGTGGGCGGGGCAGCGATGGCTGTACAGGCTTCAATCATTCAAGGAACAGCTACATGGCAGTCAAGATTCTCTGGTACCTCACCACCCCCGACGGCCCCTATCCCTGGGAGCCGGAAGGGCGCTGGAACACCGATTTCCAGCACCTCAAGCAACTGGCGGTGGCCAGCGATCGCCTGGGCTACTACGGTTCGCTGCTGGGTTCGAGCCCCAATGAAAGCCTGGCGGTCTCGGCGGCGCTGATCGATGCCACCCAGCGCTTGCGCTTTTTGGTGGCACAGCACCCGGGGGAGTTGTCGCCGGCGGTGCTGGCCAAATGGGCGCTGACCTTCGATCAGTTCTCCAACGGCCGCCTGCTGTTCAACGTGGTCAACGGCAGTGACGCCGGGCTGGCCACCCTGGGGGTGCACTATCCCCACGATGAGCGCTATGACTTCAGCCTGGAGTACTGGCGGGCGTTCCAGGGCTTCTATGCCGGGGACACCGACGGCTACGACGGCCGCTACGTCAAGCTGGCGCCGCGCTCGCCGGCCGCGGCCGGCCATCCCCTGGGCGGCTGGCACGCGCCGAGGCAACGCCCCGGCATCCCGCTGTGGGGCGCCGGCACCTCCGGCCCGGGAGTGGCCCATTCAGTGCAGTTGCTGGATGTGTACCTGAGCTTTGCCGACACGCCGCCGAAACTCGGCGAGAAATTCCGCAAGGTGGCCGCCGAGGCGGCGAAGATCGGCCGTGAGCTGAGCTTCGGTACGCGCCTGCAGATCATCGTCCGGGAAACCGAGGAGGAGGCCTGGGCCCACGCCGAGAAACTGCTGCAGCGCACCTCGCTGCAGACCGCCCGGGCTTCCATCGAACGCCAGTTGCCGCCGGGGGAAACCCTGGACAGCTTCCACAGCGACGACCCGCAGATCCAGCGCAATGTCGAGGCGATCCGCGCCGGCCGCCTGCCCAAGGCCCGGGACCTGGAGATCTACCCCAATGTCTGGCTCGGCCCGAGCCTGTTCGGTTTCAACATTCTCGGGCCCGCCGCCGGCACCTACCTGGTGGGCAGCGCGCGGCAAGTGGCCGAGCGCATTCGTGAATACGAAGAGCAGGGCACTTCGGCCTTCATCCTTTCGGGCTTTCCGCTGATCGACGAGGCCCACCGGGTGGCCGACCTGCTGTTCCCGCTGCTGGACCTGGACCACGGTTTCGAGGTGCCGCGCCTGGGCGCCACGCTGGTGGCCAGGCAACCGGCCAAGGCCACCGAGCAGGCCTGAGGAGCGAGCCATGAGCGAGGCATTTTCCCGCCGGGTATTCCTCGGCCATTCCCTGGCCGCCGGTGGCGGCCTGTTGCTGGGCAGCAGCCTGCTCAGCGGCTGTGACAACGGTGCGGCGCCCGGTGCCGCGCCGCTGCTGCCCGGCACCCCGGTGCGCGGCGGGCGCCTGCGGGTGGGGATCATCGATGGCGACCAGTCCGGCAATCTCGACGCCCACAAACCGGTGGGCGGCGGGATCATTCGCGGCTGGGCGCTGTACAGCAAGTTCTGGGAATGGAACCCGGACGTCAGCACCCGGCTGGCCCTGGCGGAGTTCGCCGAGCCCAATGCCGACGCCAGCGTCTGGACCATCCGCATCAAGCCGGGGCTGGAGTTCCACCACGGCAAGAGCATCGGCGCCGACGACATGCTGTTTTCCATCCTGCGCCTGACCGACCCGCAACTGGCTTCGCCCTTTGCCGGGCTGGTGGGGGCCATCGATCGCCAGGCCCTGCGCAAGCTCGATCAGCGCACCATCGAAATCCGCTTCAAACAGGGCCAGAGCTTCTTTCCCCTGGACGAAACCCTGATCAGCTTCGGTGCCATAGTGCCCACCGACTACCACCCGCAGACCAACCCGGTGGGCGCCGGCCCCTACCGGCTCAAGCGCTTCATTCCCGGCCAGCGCTCGCTGTACAGCCGTTTCGAGAACTACTACAAGCCCGGCCAGCCCTACGCCGACGAACTGGAGATCATCGAGTTCAAGGACCAGGTGTCGCGGGCGGCGGCGCTGCGGGCCGGGCAGATCGACGTGGCCAGCGGCGTACAGGCCGAGCACAGCGCGCTGCTCAAGGCCGATCCGCGGCTGCGCTTCTACGCCTCGCCGAGTACTTCTTTCACCGGCTTCAACCTCAATCTGGCCAAGGCGCCGTTCCAGGATGTGCGGGTGCGCCAGGCATTCCGCCTGCTGGCCGACCGCCAGGAGCTGGTGGACCGTGGGCTCAATGGTTTCGGCCGAGTCGCCAATGACCTGTATTCGCCCCACGACCCCACCTACAACCACGGCATTGCCCAGCGGCCCCATGACCTGGAACAGGCCCGTTCGCTGTTGCGTCAGGCCGGGCACAGCGACCTGCGGGTGGAGCTGACCACCACCCCGGGCCCGGGGGTGAACGCGGCGCTGGTGTTCGCCCAGCAGGCGAAGAGGGCCGGGGTCGAGGTCAAGGTGACCCAGGTTGACGCTTCGGTGTTCAACGGCCCCCAGCGCGAACAGTGGCTGCTGTCGCCCGGGGCCACGCCGGCCCGGGGCTTTCTTGCCTCGGCGCTGCACAACGACGCTCCCCAGGCCATCTACAACCGCAGCAACTTTCACGACCCGCGATTCACCCAGCTGTACCAGCAGGCCCTGGCCCAGCCCGATCTGCAACTGCGCCGGCAATGGGTGCACGAAGCCCAGGCCATCCAGCACCAGCGCGGCGGGCTGCTGATCTGGGGCTTCAACGATGTGCTGGACGCGGCCTCGGTGCGGGTTGGCGGGCTCGTGCCGGAACAGACGACCTTCGCCTCCTGGCGCTTTGACGAAATGTGGTTGAACCATGCCTGACACCTGCCGCAACACGCCCCGTAGCCCGGCCTGGCTGTCCTGGTTCGTCGGCCGCCTGGGCTACGGCCTGCTCACGGCCTGGGTCATCAGCCTGGTGGTGTTCATCGCCACCCAGGCGCTGCCCTCGGACCCGGCGCGAGTGATCCTTGGCCCCGACGCGCCACTGGAAAGCATCCTCACCCTGCAACGGCAACTGGGGCTGGACCGGCCCCTGCTGGAGCAGTATCTGCACTGGCTGGGCCAGACCCTGGAAGGCGATCTGGGGCAGTCCCTGGATTCCAGCGCGCCTGTGGCCGACGTCCTCTTCGCGCGCCTGGGCTACACCCTGGCGTTGCTGGCCGGGGTCATCGCGTTGGTGGTGCCCGCGGCGCTGCTGCTGGGGGTGACCCTGGCCCTGCGTCGTGATAGCCGCCTGGACCGCTTGAGCCTGTCGTTGCTGATCTTCCTCAAGGCTACCCCGGGTTTTCTTCTGGCCATTGGCCTGGTGCTGCTGTTTTCCATGCCCCACATGGACCTGCTGCCGGCGGTGTCGATCCTCGACCCCCAGTTGGCACTGTGGCGCCAGCTGCAATTCCTGATACTGCCGGTGCTGGCCTTGAGCCTGTCGGCCTTGCCCTACCTGACGCGCATGGTGCGCGCGGCAATGATCGAGGCCCTGGAATCGGACTATGTGATCGCCGCGAGGCTGCGGGGCATCCCTGAGTGGCGCATCGTCTGGCGCCACACCCTGGCCAATGCCCTGGTGCCGGCGGTGCAGGGGCTGGCCCTGACCCTGCGCACCCTGATCGGCGGGGCCCTGCTGGCGGAAGTGGTGTTCAGCTATCCGGGGATCGGCACCGCCCTCAACTCGGCGATCCAGATGCGCGATCTGCCGATGATCCAGGCCATCGTGCTGGTGATCACCCTGGGGGTGGTGCTGATCAACCTGTTGGCAGACCTGGCCACGGTGCTGCTGACCCCCAAGTTGCGTACGGCGCGGCGGGCCGGCCTGATCCGCCGCAACCGACGAGGCCTCCAGCCCTGGTGGCGCCGCTCGGCGCCCAAGGCTCCCTGAACCTGCGGCATGAGGACCTATCCATGAACGACTTACGCATTTCCCGCTGGCGCCTGTGGCTGGGCGAACCGCAAACCCGCAAGGGCGCATTCATCACCTTGCTGGTGGTACTGCTGGCGCTGTTCGGGCCCTGGCTGGCGCCCCATGGCAGCACCGACATGCTGGGCCCGGTATACGGCGCGCCCGCTGCCGGCGCCTGGCTCGGCCATGACTTTCTTGGCCACGACGTGCTTTCGCGGTTGCTCAGCGGGGGCCTGTCGGTGTTGTGGATGTCCCTGGCGGCGGCCTCCATCGCCCTGCTGGTGGGCGGCGCCCTGGGGTTGCTGGCCGGCCTTTCGCGGCGCCGGCTGGACACGTTGATCAGTTGGTTGGCAGATGTGTCCCTGGCCTTTCCCGACCTGATCCTGGTGCTGTTGATCGTTTCGATGCTGGGGCGCGCGCCCTGGTTGATCGTGCTCACCGTGGCCATCGCCTTCACCCCCGGGGTGGTGCGCCTGGCCCGGGGCAGCGCGGTGGCGGTGGCGGGGCAGGAGTTCGTCGAGGCGGCGCAGATGATGGGCTATTCGCGCTGGCGGATCCTCTCTGGGGAAATCCTGCCGAACATCCTCACGCCGCTGCTGGTGCACTTCGGCAACATGCTGACCTGGGGCGTGGGCATGCTGTCGGGGCTGAGCTTCCTCGGCTATGGGGTGGCGCCGCCGGCCGCCGACTGGGGGCTGATGATCAACGAGAACCAGGCCGGGCTGCTGGTCCAGCCCTGGGCGGTGCTGGCCCCGGCGCTGCTGATCGGGGTGTTCGCCTACGGCACCAACATCCTCGCCGAGGGCATCGGCCGCAGTCAGGCGCGGATCGGGGAGAAAGGCCCATGAACGCCGTGGTGGAAGTGACCCGAGAGGCCCGGGTGCTGCAGGTTGAGGGGTTGCGGGTGGAGCTGGCGGCTGGCGTGGAGGTGTTGTCCGGGGTCGGCTTCAGCCTGGCCGCGGGGGAAATTCTTGGCCTGGTGGGGGAGTCGGGCTCGGGCAAGACCACCCTGGCCACGGCCCTGCTGGCCCATGCCCGGCGGGGCGCGCGGATTGTCGAAGGGCGGGTCGAGGTGGCCGGGCAGTCGTTGCTGGACCTCTCGGCGCAGGACCTGCGCCGGGCCCGGGGCGGCCTGATCGGCTATGTGGCCCAGGACCCGGCCACCGCCCTGAACCCGGCGCTGCGCATTGCCGACCTGCTGGAGGAAACCCTGGCGGTGCATCCATCGCACCTGGACCGCCACGGGCGGCAGCAGCGGATCCGCGACACCCTCAAGGATGTGGGCTTGCCGGCGGATCGCGAGTTCCTGCGGCGCTTTCCCCATCAGCTGTCCGGCGGCCAGCAGCAGCGGGTGATGCTGGCCCTGGCCTTTGTCCTGCGGCCCCGGCTGATCGTGCTCGATGAGCCCACCACGGCCCTGGATGTGACCACCCAGGCGCACATCCTCGGCACCTTGCGCCACCTGTGCAAAAGCCTGGGTGTGGCGGCGATCTATGTGTCCCACGACCTGGCCGTGATCAAGGACCTGGTGGACCGGGTGCTGGTGATGTACGCCGGGCGGATCGTCGAAAGCGCCTCCCGCGAGGCGCTGTTTCGCCAGCCGGCCCACCCCTATACCCGGGGCCTGCTGGCGGCGATTCCCGATGTCGGCCAGCGCCGGCCCCTGCTGGCGATACCTGGGCAGGCCCCGGCGCCGGGGCAGCGGCCGGCGGGGTGTGCCTTCGCGCCCCGGTGCCCGCGCCAGGGTGCCCAATGCACAGCGGGCGAGCCGTTGCTGCAAGGGCTTGCAACTGATGTCCAGGTGGCCTGTATCGACCCTTATCGGCAGGCGTTGCCCATGCCGGCGCCCGTGGTGGCGGTGCAAGCGGCTGTGTCCGGCAGCGAACGACGGCCGCTGCTGGAGGTCCAGGGCCTGAACCTGGCCTATGACCGCCAGGTGCTGTTCGACGTCAGCCTGCAAGTGGTGGCGGGGGAGTGCCTGGCGCTGGTGGGCGAGTCCGGCTCCGGCAAGACCAGCCTGGCCCGGGCCCTGGCCGGGCTTGGCGAGCACGCCGAAGGCCGGGTGCGGTATGCCGGCCAGCCTCTGAGCCTGTCGGCCCGGCAGCGGAGCAAAGGGCTGCGGCACCAGATCCAGTACATTTTCCAGAACCCCTATCGGGCGCTGAACCCGCGGCACACCCTGTACCAGACCCTGAGCGCACCCCTGGAGCACTTTTTCGGCATCCGGGGGGCCGAGGCCAGGGCGCGGGTCCATGCGGTGCTGCAACGGGTGTCGCTGTCGCCGGCCCTGGCGGACCACTATCCCCACAGCCTGTCCGGGGGCGAACGACAGCGGGTGGCGATTGCCCGGGCCCTGGTGAGCGAACCCAAACTGCTGATCTGCGATGAAGTCACCTCGGCCCTGGACGTCTCGGTACAGGCCTCGATCCTCGCGCTCCTGCGCCAGTTGCAAGACGAAGGCCTGACCCTGCTGTTCGTCACCCATGACCTGGGCGTGGTACGGGCCATTGCCGACCGGGTGCTGGTGCTCAAGCAGGGACGGGTGGTGGAGCAGGGCGCAGTGGACGCCGTGCTGGACCGACCCGAGCACATCTACACCCGGACCCTGCTGGAGAATTCGCCACGGCTTGGGTGACATCTTCAGAAACTCTTGCACCGCCTTCGCTGGCAAGCCAGCTCCTGCAAGGCCAGCGCTCACCCGTAGGAGCCGGCTTGCCGGCGAAGAGACCCTCCCAGAAATACCCGGATCCACAATGCCCCGGCGCACCCGTACCCACGGGTTAGCCTTGGCTTGTGTATCCGTCACACGGAGGGCATCGCAATGCCCCAGCGCTTCCACGGCAACCGGCTGCGTACCGGGCGCTACTCTCAAACCGGCCAGGTCTACCTGCTCACTGCTGTGACCCACCACCGCGAACCATTCTTTGGTGATTGGCGTATCGGCCGCCTGTTGGTGCGACAACTGCACCAGGCCCAACTTGAAGGTCGTGCCAGTTCCCTGGCCTGGGTGGTGATACCTGATCATTTCCACTGGCTGCTGGCGCTGGGGACGGGCTCGCTATCGGCCCTGATGCGCGACATCAAATCCCGCAGCGCACGGGACATCAATGCTTGCCTGCAGCGAACCGGTCGCGTCTGGCAAAAGGGTTACCACGACCGCGCACTGCGCCGGGAAGAGAACCTGCTGGGGGGCTCCCGTTACATAGTCGCCAACCCGATTCGCGCCGGCCTGGTCACCCGCGTGCACGATTACCCCCTCTGGGACGCCATCTGGCTGTAGGAGCCGGCTTGCCGGCGAAGGGGCCCGAAAGGCATGTGGCGAATCTGCCGACGCCTTCGCTGGCAAGCCAGCTCCTACAGGGGGGGCATTTGCCGGTGGACTGTGCTGCGCCGGCTCTGGCGTGCGTCTAGCTGCCATAGCCCCGCAGTCGTATTGGTAATGAGCCAGAACATGCAAGACCTGTTGAACCAGATTCTCGATGAAGTCCGCCCCCTGATCGGCCAAGGCCAGGTGGCCAATTACATTCCGGCCCTGGCGGATGTGCCGGCCAATCAGTTGGGCATTGCCGTGTATGGCAACGACGGCCAGGTGTTCAGCGCCGGTGACGCCGATACGCCGTTCTCGGTGCAGAGCATTTCCAAGGTCTTCAGCCTGGTGCAGGCCATCGGTCATTCCGGCGAGGCGATCTGGGAGCGCCTGGGCCACGAGCCCTCGGGGCAGCCGTTCAATTCCCTGGTGCAACTGGAGTTCGAGCGTGGCCGGCCGCGCAACCCCTTCATCAATGCCGGGGCCCTGGTGATCTGCGACATCAACCAGTCGCGCTTTGCCGCGCCGGCCTTGTCCATGCGCGACTTTGTCCGGCGCCTGTCGGGCAACCTGCAGGTGATGGTGGACGGTCGGGTGGCCGAGTCGGAGTACCAGCACCGCGCCCGCAACGCGGCCATGGCCTACCTGATGCAGTCCTTCGGCAACTTTCACAATGATGTGGAGGCGGTGCTGCGCAGTTACTTCAGCCACTGCGCCTTGCGCATGAGCTGCGTAGATCTGGCCCGGGCCTTCTGTTTCCTGGCCAACGACGGCTTCTGCAAGCACAGCGGGGAGCAGATTCTCACCCGGCGCCAGACCCAGCAGGTCAACTCGATCATGGCCACCAGCGGCCTGTACGACGAGGCCGGCAACTTCGCCTATCGGGTCGGCCTGCCGGGCAAGAGCGGGGTGGGCGGGGGAATTGTGGCGGTGGTGCCGGGGCAGTTCACGGTCTGCGTCTGGTCGCCGGAGCTCAACAGCGCCGGCAACTCGCTGGTGGGCATGGCGGCCCTGGAACTGCTCAGCCAGCGTATCGGCTGGTCGGTGTTCTAGTTACCAGGCGCCGGGGTTGCTCAGGCTGAGCTGCCCGCGATCGATGAAGCGCTGGGTGCCGAACAGCCCGCCGGCAAGCTTGCCGCGCAGCACGTAGGGCAGGTTGTCCAGGCTCTGGGTCTGGCTCAGGCCCAGGGTCTGGCGCAGCACCGAGAAGGCCGAGACGCTGACCGGGATCACCAGGATGTCTTCCGAGTAGCGGCCGATATGCCCCTGCTGGTCGCTGACCCCGGAGGCCAGGGGGCGGCCGTTGACTTCCAGGTCCAGGGCCACGCCGTTGTAGTCGATGGGGCTTTCGTTGGGGTTCTGCAGACGCAGTTTCACCGCGAAACGCATTTCCAGATCCTGGCTCGGCAGTGGCTCGATGCCCACCACATTGATCGCCAGTGGATCGCGATTGGGCAACAGCGCACAAGCGCTCAGGCTGAGCAGTACCAGGGTCAAGGCGATCAATCTACGCATGGAATACCTGTCGGCAATGGAAATGAATGGCTGGCCAGCACCTTGTAGCCGCTGCCGAGCCTGCGAGGCTACGACAAGGCCCGCAGGGCCTTGCCTGGCAAACCCCCGGCCAGCCTTCCACGGCCGAGGGCCCATCACCAGCGCTCGCAGCATAGACGCCCGCGAGCCTCAGGAGTTCGCTTTGCCGCTCATGTCCGGGTCTTGCATGACCTTGAGGGTCGCCGCTTCCGGATCGAACTCGTCTTCTTCCAGCTCAAGGAATTCCTCCGGCAGGAAGATGTTCAGGAAGATCGCGCAGAAGGCGCCCACGGTAATCGGCGACTCGAAGATGTTGTGCAGCGCCTTGGGCAGCTCGCGCAGCACTTCCGGCACCGCCGCCACGCCCAGGCCCATGCCCAGGGAGATGGCCACGATCAGCACGTTGCGTCGGTGCAGCCCGGCCTCGGCGAGGATCTTGATCCCGGCCACGGCCACGGTACCGAACATGATCAGGGTGGCGCCGCCCAGCACCGGCTTGGGCATCAGTTGCAGCACCGCGCCGATCACCGGGAACAGGCCCAGCAGCACCAGCAGCCCGGCAATGAAGTAGGCCACGTAGCGGCTGGCCACGCCGGTCAGTTGGATGACCCCGTTGTTCTGGGCAAAGGTGACCATCGGCAGGCTGTTGAACACCGCAGCCACCGCCGAGTTGAAACCGTCCGCCAGCAGCCCGGACTTGATGCGCTTGATGTACAGCGGGCCCTTGACCGGCTGCTGGGAAATCATCGAGTTGGCCGTCAGGTCGCCGGCTGCTTCCAGGGGGGAAATCAGGAAGATCACCGCCAGGGGAATGAAGGCGATCAGGTCGAAGGAGAAGCCGTACTTGAACGGCACCGGCACGCTCACCAGGGGCACCTCGGGCATGGCGGCCATGTCCACCCGGCCGAGCATCCAGGCCACCACGAAGCCCAGGGTCAGGCCGATGACGATGGAGCCCAGGCGCAGCATCGGGTGGTTGAAGCGGTTGAGCACCACGATGGTCAGCAGCACCAGCGCCGCCAGCCCCAGGTTGCTCGCCGCGCCCAGGTCACTGGCACCGTAGCCGCCGGCCATGTCGGTGACCGCCACCTTGATCAGCGACAGGCCCATCAGGGTGATGATGGTGCCGGTCACCACCGGGGTGATCAGCTTGCGCAACTTGCCGATGAACTGGCTGAGGAACATCTCGATAAAGGCTGCGACAAAGCAGATGCCGAAGATGGTGGAGAGGATTTCGTTGGTGTCGCCACCCCGGCCCTTGACCATGAAGCCGGCACTGAGCAGCACGCTGATAAAGGAAAAGCTGGTGCCTTGCACGCACAGCAGGCCGGAACCGATGGGCCCCAGGCGCCGGGCCTGGACGAAGGTGCCCAGGCCGGAGACGAACAGCGCCATGCTGATCAGGTACGGCAGCTCGCTTTCCAGCCCCAGGACCCCGCCGAAGATCAGGGTCGGGCTGATGATGCCGACGAAACTGGCCAGCACATGCTGCAGGGCGGCGAAGATCGCCGCGCTGAAATGCGGACGGTCGTTGAGGCCGTAGATCAGGTCTGACTTGTAGCGGGGAGGGGAGCGGTCGGGTGCGGTCATGGGAAAAGGCCTGCCAGTGACGTGTGAAAACTACGGGGGCACACGTCGGAAAGTGGACGGGACTTGGGCCGCAACGCCATGTCATGGACAAGACGTGCGCACCCGGTCAGAAAAAAGGAGGCGCAGGATGCCAGAAAGGCGCCGCAGCCAGAAGGGCAAACAGGCGGAAAAAGCCAAGTTGGAAAGGATACGAAAGATACTGTTTCTCATTTGCCTTTATGGAATAATCCGCCTCCCCGATCTGCGGACCGCCCCCCGATGCTGCCGACCCCCAGCCTGCTGCGCAGCTTTCAAGAGCATTACGACGACCTGCTGAAGTTTCTCACCCGGCGCATGAGCGATCGCCAACGGGCGGCGGACGTGGCCCAGGAGACCTACCTCAAGTTGCTCAAGGTCGATCCGCAGACGGTGGAGGTGCACAACGATCGCGGTTTCATTTTCCGTGTGGCCGGCAACCTGGCCATCGACACCCTGCGCCGCGAGCAGCGCCTGGCGGCCAACCTCGCCGACGGCCAGGAGCACGCCGAAGCGGTGGACCCGGCCCCGGCACCGGAAGCCGTGCTGCTGGCCAAGGAGCGCCTGGCGGTGCTCGACGAGGCCCTGGCGCAACTCTCGGACAACGCCCGCCAGGCCTTGCTGCTCAATCGCCTGGAAGGCCTGACCCAGGCACAAATCGCATTGCGCCTGGGCGTTTCCGAAAGCATGGTGGCAAAATACATCGGCCAGGCCCTGCGCCATTGCCGCGACTGGCTGAAAGTCCACCATGAATGATTCCTTCTTGCCTGCCGCCGATGCCATGACCGACCACCCCGAAAGCCTCGAAGACGCCGCCATCGACTGGCTGGTGCTGCTGCACTCCGGCAACGCCACGCCGGCCCAGCGCATGGCCTTCCAGCAATGGCGCCAGCGCAGCCCGGCCCATGCCGCAGCGGCCGCCGAGGCCCAGCAACTGTGGGGTGACCTGGGGCAGACCGAGACCGCGCGGCAACACCAGGCGCCGCCCGCCATGGTGCGCCGGCCACGGCGCTTCTGGCCGGCGCTGGCCGCTTCGCTGCTGCTGGCGCTGGGGGCTGGCCTGGGCTGGCAGCAGTGGCCGGCCTTGACCTCGGACTACCACACCGGGGTCGGCCAGCAACAGAGCATCACCCTGGCGGACGGCTCGCGGGTCACCCTCAACAGCGCCAGTGCGCTGTCGGTGGCCTACTCGACGGATGAGCGCCGGGTGATCCTGCGCAGCGGCGAAGCGCTGTTCGAACCGCTGGCCGACCCGCAGCGGCCCTTCGTGGTCCAGGCCCAGGCCCAGCAACTGCAAAGCGCTGCCAGTGCCTTCAGCGTGCGCCGCGACGGCCACCAACTGACGGTGGTGGTGCGCGAAGGGCAGGTGCAGTTCAGCGGTGACCACGCACCGGTGCTGCTCCAGGCCGACCAGCGCCTGCAATACCAGCCCGGCCAGCCGCTGCTGGCCCAGCAGACCGTGGACGCCGCCAGCCTGACCGCCTGGCAGCGCGGCAAGCTGATCTTCAACGGCCGCCCGCTGGGTGAGGTGATAGGTGAACTGGAGCGCTACCAGCACGGGCGCATCCTGATTTCCGACGGTCAGTTGGCGTCCCTGGCCATCAGCGGCGTGTTCGACCTGCATGATCCGCAAGGCTCGCTCAAGGCCCTGCAGCAGCGCTACCCGCTGCACGTCACCTACCTGCCATGGCTGGCGGTCCTGCACTGAGTCGAATTTTTTTTGCCTGGGCACTGCAAGTTCCCCTGGGGGAAATCGTCGTAGTGAGACTGAGAAGACAATCATTCTCATTGACGTCATTTCAACCGGCTGGGAAGGAACACGTGAAAGCAATGTTCAAGCTGTCGACACTGGGGCGCGGTCACCACATCATGCGCCGCACATTACTGGCCCAGGCCCTGTTCGCCGGGGCCTTGAGCCCGGTCCTGGCCCAGGCCCAGGAGGCCGCCACGGTCAGCCAGGCCGGCAGCGCCCAGGAGCGCCGGGTCTCGTTGAACCTGCCGGCCCAGCCCCTGGACCAGGCGCTGACCCGCTTCGCCGATCAGGCCGACCTGCGCCTGCTGTACACCACCAGCGATGTCGAGGGGCTGCAATCCACCGCCCTCAACGGCGAGGTCACGGTGGCCCAGGCCCTGCAAAGCCTGCTGGCCGGCAGTGGCATGAGCTGGTCGTTCAGCGACGGGCACACGGTGATCCTGCGTCGGGCTGGCGTGCCGGCCGCCAGCCTCAACCTCAAGCCGACCCAGGTCACCGTGGCGTCACGCACCAGCGCCGCCATCAGCGAGATTCCCGGCACCGTGTGGGTGGTGGAGCAGAGCCAGCTGCGCGAGCAGTTGAGCACCGGGGTCAGCCTCAAGGAAGCCATCGGCAAGCTGGTACCGGGCCTCGACCTGGCTCCGGAAGGGCGCACCAACTACGGCCAGAACATGCGCGGGCGCAACGTGCTGGTGATGATCGACGGGGTCAGCCAGAACAGCTCCAGGGGCCTGTCCCGGCAGTTCGACAGCATCTCGCCGTTCAACGTCGAGCGGGTCGAAGTGCTGTCCGGGGCCAGCGCCATCTACGGCGGCGGCGCCACCGGCGGCATCATCAATATCGTCACCAAGAAAGGCGAACCGGGCCCGGCGCGCTTCGAGACCCAGCTGGGGGCCAGCAGCGGCTTCAACAACAGTGACGACCTGACGACCCGCATCGCCCAGTCGGTGAGCGGCGGCAACGAAGCCATCAGCGGCCGGCTGGCGGTGGCGGGGGAGCAGAACCAGGCGTTCTATGACGGTGCCGGCAAGCAGATCTTCATCGACAACACCCAGACCGACCTGCAGTACAACCGTACCCTGGACCTGATGGGCAGCCTGGCCCTGCAGTTCAACGAAGAGCAGAGCCTGGACCTGCTGGCCCAGTACTACGACTCCGGCAACCATGGCAGCACCGGGATCTACTTCCCCAACCTCAAGTACAAGGCGCCGTCCAACCTGGAAGACGCCGAGCTGCGCGGCGGCTACTCCACCGACCTGGAACCGCGTACCAAGCGCCTGCTGCTCAACGCCAACTACCACCACAGCGACGTGCTGGGCCAGGATTTCTACCTGCAGGCCTCGTACCGCAAGGAAGACGACAACTTCTTCCCGTTCCCCTACTACAACAGCGGCAGCCCCGCAGGCTCCAAGGGTGTGTACTTCGCCGCGTCCCAGCAGAATTTCGAAGTCACCAGCCTCAAGGCGCTGTTCGCCAAGGAGTTCGAGGCGTTCAAGCTGACCTACGGCGTGGACCTGGACCGCGAGCGTTTCAATGCCCAGCAGAGCACCTTCGACCAGGGCATCTCCTCGGGCAGCGGCGGCCTCGACCTGGTGACCCAGAGCAAGGCGCCGCGCTATCCCAGCTACCGGGTCGACGGCCTGTCCGGTTATGCCCAGCTGGACTGGCACGCCACCGACAACCTGACGGTATCCGGCGGCTACCGGCGCCAGCAGATGGACGTGGACGTGGGCCAGTTCAAGAACGTACCCGGCGGCAGCAACGACTATGCGGTCAACCTCTACAACCTGGGCACCATCTACGACTTCAAGAACGGCCACCAGCTGTGGGTCAACTACGGCGAGGGCTTCGATCTGCCGGACCCGGCCAAGTTCTACGGCAAGCCGGGCCTGAGCGTGGACGACAACCCCCTGGCCGGGATCAAGAGCCGCCAGGTGGAGACCGGCTGGCGCTTCTCCGATAGCGACTGGGATGCCCAGGCGGCGCTGTACTACATCTGGTCGGACAAGGTGATCACCACCGACCAGGCCACCCTGACCATCGACGTCAAGGACCAGAAAAGCCGCGACTACGGTTTTGAAAGCGCCCTGACCCGGCACTTCCAGAACGGCTGGGAGCTGGGCGGCACCCTGCACGCGGTGCGTTCCGAGGAGGAGGGCAAGAACGGCGGCTGGCAAAAGCGTGATGCGCGGTATGCCTCGCTGTCCAAGCTCACCGCCTTCGTCGGCTGGAAGGACGACAGCAGCAGCGTGCGCCTGCAGGGCAACCACGCCTTCACCCTCAAGGACGACGCGGTCAAGCAGATCGACGCCACCCACAGCGTGGATGCGCCCAACACCATCGACGGCTACACCACCTTCGACCTGCTGGGCAGCCACGACACCGAGTTCGGCACCTTCAGCGGCGGCATCCAGAACCTGCTGGACAAGCAGTACAGCACCGTCTGGGGCCAGCGCGCCAAGCTGTTCTACTCGCCGACCTACGGCCCGGACTACCTTTACGACTACCAGGGCCGTGGCCGCACCTACACCCTGACCTGGACCATGGCCTACTGATGCCCCGGGGGCTCTTGCGGCCCCTGTAGCCGCTGCCGAGCCCCAGCGAGGCTGCGCAAAGGCCCGCAGGGCCTTGCTTGGCAACTCCCAGCCGAACCCTGCGACGCAGTGCCTTCACCGCCTGCGCCAGCGGCTACAGGACCCCGGCAGAACCATGCCTGGCAATGTCCCGCCAACCCCCATCCTCCTGACAGAAACTGTCAGGAGGCTCTGGTAATCTGCGCCGGTGTTTTTTCCGGAGTGCACCTGCGTGTCGCGAGCCAGTCGTTTACTCACCTTGCTGCAGATGCTGCGGGGCAAAAGCCGTCCGGTGACCGCCGCGACCCTGGCCTCGGAGCTGGAGGTTTCCGAGCGCACCCTGTACCGCGATATCGCCGAGCTGACCGCCCTGGGCGCGCCGATCTACGGTGAGGCCGGGATAGGCTACGTGCTGCGCAGCGGGCTGTTCCTGCCGCCGTTGATGCTCAATGCCGACGAGACCGAGGCCGTGGTGCTGGGCCTGCGCTACGTCGACCAGCGCGGCGACGAGGAACTGAGCAAGGCCGCCGCCGATGCCATGGCCAAGATCGCTGCGGTGCTGGCCCCCGCGGCCCAGGACGCACTGCGCAATCCGACCCTGTTGCCCGGCCCGGCGGGCTACGGCTTCCCCGACAACCCGGTGTCGCTCAATGTGTTCCGCCAGGCGATCCGCCTTCAGGCCAAGCTGCTGATCGACTATGCCGACGTCAACCAGAACCCCAGCCAGCGCCGGGTCTGGCCCCTGGCCCTGGGCTTTCTCAACGAGGCCCGGGTGATCGTGGCCTGGTGTGAATTGCGCGAGGATTACCGCACCTTCCGCACCGACCGCATTGCCGCCGCCCAGGAACAGGGCGAGCGGTATCCGGGGCGGCGCAGCGACTGGCTGCGCGCCTGGCGCAAACGCATGCACAGCGATGAGCAGGGCCGTTTCACTGCTGACAGGAAATGACACGCGGGGGCTTTAGCATGGCCCGCTCATTCAACAGCAAGGAGCTTTTGTCATGTCGGCCACAGACCCTTCCCTGGCCCCGGCCATCGCCGCTTATGTCACGGCCATCAACAGCGGCGACAGCGCAGTGGTGGCGTCGATCTTCGCCGACCGCGCCCAGGTCTTCGATGAACGCGAGCACTGCGTGGGGCCCCAGCAGATCGCCCGCTGGATGGGCAAAGGCGCGTGCCGCCTGGAAATCCTCGGGGTCCAGCAGCGCACCGGCAAAGTGCTGCTCGACAGCCGGGTGTGCGGTGACTTCCCCGGCAGCCCCCAGGCCCTGCGCCATACCTTCCGCCTGGACGCCCAGGGGCGGATCGAACGCCTGGATATTTCCCGCTGATGTAGCCGCTGGCGCAGGCGGCGAAAAACCTGAGCATGCCCAAGGTTTTGCTGGAGATCGCCAGGCAAGGCCCTGCGGTCCTTTTCCCAGCTTCGCGGGCTCGGCAGCGGCTACAGGTCGGCCTGGAGCGGCTCATGCTGGCATACTGCGGCTCTTTGCCAGGAGGCCCGAGCCCCATGCCATTCGATTCCCCCATGAGCGCCTACCAGTACGCCCTGGAGCAGCAGGGCTTTGTCGCCGACGCGGCGCAGGCGCGGGCGGTGCAGGCCTTGCAGCAATGCCATGAAGCCCTGCATCAAGGGCGCACGGCGGTGCCCGGGGTCTATCTGTGGGGCGCGGTTGGGCGGGGCAAGACCTGGCTGATGGACCAGTTCTACCAGAGCCTGCGGGTCCCGGCGCGGCGCCAGCACTTTCATCACTTCATGGGCTGGGTGCACCAGCGTTCGTTCCAGCTGACCGGTATTGCCGACCCCTTGCAGGCCCTGGCCCGGGAGCTGGCCGAAGAGGTGCGGGTGCTGTGCTTCGATGAACTGTTCGTCAATGACATCGGTGACGCGATCATCCTCGGGCGCCTGTTCCAGGTGATGTTCGACCAGGGCGTGGTGCTGGTCTGCACCTCCAACCAGCCCCCGGAGCAGCTGTATGCCGATGGCTTCAACCGCGAGCGCTTCGTTCCGGCGATCAGCGCCATCCGCCAGCACATGCAGGTGGTGGCGGTGGACGGCGAGCAGGATCACCGCCTGCACCCGGGCGCCGCCGAGCAACGCTACTGGCTTGGCGCCGAGGGGCAGCCGAGCGCCCTGGGGCCGGTGTTCGAGCGCTTGAGTGCCGGGCAGCCGGCGAGCAGCGAGCCGCTGTTGCTCGGCTATCGCCCGTTGCAGGTGGTCAAGGCGTGCGGGACGGTGGTCTGGTGCAGCTTCGTCGAACTGTGCGAACAGCCGTTTTCCGCCATGGACTTCATGGCCCTGTGCGACCGCTTCCAGGCCATTCTCCTGAGCGATGTGCCCAACCTCAGCGCTTGCCAGCGCCCCGCACGCATTGCCCGGGGCACCGAGGATGGTGCCGAGCGGGTGGTGGCCGGGGATCGTGAGTTGCCGCAGCTGTCGGTACATGACGACGCGGTGCGGCGTTTCATCGCCCTGGTGGACGAGTGCTACGACCGCAAGGTGCCGCTGTACCTGGAAGCCCGGGTGCCCATGGAACAGCTGTACACCGAGGGCTACCTGGAGTTCGCTTTCCGCCGCACCCTCAGCCGCCTGCAGGAAATGCAGTTGCAGCGTTTTGCCGGTGGGCCCGCGGCCTGAAGGGAAACCCTTCCGGCTGCCATGGATCCCGGCCGCTGCTTAGGATTTTTTCTGTAGTGCGCGGGTTAAAAATCTTCGTTTGGTCAAATCCCCCAGCCTACAATCGAGGCTGCCTGAGCCCTGAGCGCTCACTTTCAATACGTTGATCGAGGATGAACATGGACGTTGCCGATGTCGTGGTGTTGCAAGCCAGTTACAGCAACCCGGTGCATGCCGAAGCCATAGGCGTGTTGCTCAACCACTATGCCGAGGACCCCATGGGCGGCGGCCAACGCCTGGACGCAGACCGGCTCCAGCAGTTGCCGGCGGAGCTGGCCAAGCGGCCCCAGGCGTTCAGCGTGCTGGCCTTTGCCGGCGGGCAGCCGGTGGGCCTGGTGAACTGCTTCGAAGGCTTCTCCACCTTTGCCTGCCGGCCCCTGGTGAATATCCATGACGTGGTGGTGCTGGACAGCTACCGCGGCCAGGGCCTGAGCAAGCGCCTGCTGCAGAAGGTCGAGGACATCGCCCGGCAACGGGGCTGCTGCAAGGTCACCCTGGAAGTGCTGGAGGGCAATGCCCAGGCCCAGGCCGCCTATCGCGCCTGCGGTTTCGCCAATGCCATGCTCGACCCGGCTCACGGGCGCATGCTGTTCTGGAGCAAAGCCTTGTAATGCACGCCCCCAGCCCCTGCGCGCCGGTCCCGGTAGAAACACCCTGGCGGATCTTCCTGGTGTTTCTGCGCCTGGGCCTGAGTTCGTTTGGCGGGCCGCTGGCGCACCTGGGTTACTTTCGCCAGGAATTCGTCCAGCGCCGGCGCTGGCTGGGGGAGGCGGCCTATGCCGAGCTGGTCGCGCTGTGCCAGTTTCTTCCCGGACCTGCCAGCAGTCAGGTCGGCATCGCCCTGGGATTGTCTCGCCGTGGCCTGCCCGGGGCCCTGTGTGCCTGGGCCGGCTTTACCTTGCCTTCGGCCCTGGCCCTGGCACTGCTGGCCCTGGGGTTGGGGGGCGGGGTCCCGGCCGGGGCGCTCAAGGGCTTGCAACTGGTGGCGGTGGCGGTGGTGGCCCAGGCCTTGTGGGGCATGGCCCGCAGCCTGTGCCGGGGCGCCTTGCAGATCGTCATTGCAGTGCTGGCCGCGGCGCTGGTGCTGCGCTGGCCGGGCCTGGGCGGGCAGTTGCTGGTGATGCTGCTGGCGGCGCTGCTGGGCCGCTGGCTGATCAGGCCGGTGTTCCAGGTGCAGGTCCAGAGCCCTCCCTCTGGGTCGAGTCGCCGCCTGGGGGCGTGTTGCCTGGGGCTGGCGCTATTGCTGCTGGTGCTGTTGCCGGGGCTGGTGCTGCTCTGGCCGGGGCGCCTGCTGAGCCTGTTCGATGGTTTCTACCGGGTCGGCGCTCTGGTATTCGGCGGCGGCCATGTGGTGCTGCCGCTGTTGCAGGCGCAGGTGGTGGAGCCCGGCTGGGTCAGCAGCCCGCTGTTCCTGGCCGGGTACGCCAGCGCCCAGGCGATGCCCGGCCCGCTGTTCAGCGTCGCGGCCTTTCTCGGCGCGGCCATCGATGGCTGGAGTGGGGCGGTGGTGTGCCTGCTGGCGATCTTTCTGCCGGGGCTGTTGCTGGTGATCGGCGTGGTGCCCTTCTGGCAGCGGCTGCGCCACCGCCAGGGCATCCAGGCGGCCCTGGCCGGGGTCAATGCCGCGGTGGTGGGCCTGCTGGCGGCAGCGTTGTACCAACCCCTATGGACCAGCAGCGTGACCGGCGCACCGGAACTGGTGGCGGTGTTGCTGGCGCTGCTGCTGTTGCGCAGCGGCCGGGTGCCGCCCTGGGCCCTGGTGCTGCTGGGGGCCGGTGCCGGTGCCTGGCTGCTCTAGAGGTCGTGCTGCGCCGGGTCGAGCCGGGGGAATACCAGGCGGAACTCGGTCAGGAGTTCCGGGATGCTGCTGACCTCGGTGCGCCCCTGGTGCAGGTTCATGATCGAACGGACGATGGCCAGGCCCAGTCCGGTGCCGCCTTCGGCCCGGGTGCGGCTGCTGTCGACCCGATAGAAGCGCTCGAACAGATGGGGCAGGTGGCTGGCAGCGATGCCCGGGCCGGGGTTGCCCACGCTCAGGCTCACGGCCTCCATGGTCTGCTCCACCCGCAGGCTGATCTGCCCCCGCGGCGGGCTGTGGCGAATGGCGTTGGACAGCAGGTTGGAAATGGCCCGCTGGATCATAAGCCGGTCCCCCAGCACCCAGGCATCGCCACTGGGCTGCAGTTGCAGCTGCTTCTCTTCGGCGCTCAGGGCGAACAGGTCGATGACCCGGCGCGCTTCTTCCCCCAGCGAGACCCGGGCGAACCGGGCCTGGGACGCCGGCTGGCTGACCTGGGCCAGGAACAGCATGTCGGCGACGATCCGCGTGACCCGCTCCAGCTCTTCGATACTGGCCTCCAGCACCGCCTTGTACTCCTCTGGCGGGCGTTCCCGGGACAGGGTCACCTGGGCCTTGCCCATCAGGTTGCTGATGGGCGAGCGCAACTCGTGGGCCAGGTCGTCGGAGAACTGCGACAGGCGCTGCACGCCGCCGTCCAGGCGTTGCAGCATGACATTGATGCCCTGGCCCAGCTCCGCCAGCTCCCGGGGCAGGCCCTGCAGCTTCAGGCGGTGGGTCAGGTCCTGGGTGGTCACCCGCGCCGCGACCCGGCTGAACTGCTGCAGCGGCAGCAGGCCCCGTTGCACCAGCCACCAGGCGCCGAAACCGATCAGCAGCAGCAACAGGGGCAGGGCGATCACCGTGGAACGCAGGTAGGCGCTGAGCAGCGCCTGATCGTTGCTGCGGTCCAGGGTCAGTACCACCTGGACCTGCTCGCCGTTGCGCAGGCTCATCTGCTGCAGGGCGCTGAGCAAGGGGTTGCCGCGGCTGTCGCGCCAGTCGATATAGCCATCGCCACCGATATTGCCCAGGGGCTCGGGCAGGGACTCCTGGGCCATGCCGCCGACAATCAGCAGGGGTTCGGCCAGCGGATCGCTGCCGAGGATGCTCAATTGCAGGTTGTCGTGGCCCATCACCAGGTCCAGCAGGGAATGGGGGCGGGCCGCCAGGTCACTGCTCTTGAGGTCGCTGGTGAGGCTGTGCCGGATCTGCTCCAGCTTGCTGTCCAGGCCCTTGCGCGCCAGGTTGTCCAGCTCATGGTTCAACGCCAGGTAGGCCAGGGTTGCCAGCAGCACCACCAGTGCCGCGCCCATCAGGGCGACGGTCAGCCCCAGGCGCATGGACAGGCTGCTGGCCGCGGCGGCGGGGCGCGCTGTCATGGGCGTGCTTCCAGGACATAACCGACACCGCGCAGGGTATGGATCAGCTTGACGTCACTGGCGTCGTCGATCTTGCCCCGCAAGCGGCTGATGGAGACTTCCACCACATTGGTGTCGCAGTCGAAGTTCATGTCCCAGACCAGGGAAATGATCTGGGTGCGGGTCAGTACTTCTCCGCTGTGGCGCATCAATACATGCAGCAGGGTGAATTCCTTGGTCGTCAGGTCGATACGCCGACTGCCGCGATAAGCTCGATGACGGCGCGGGTCAAGTTGCAGGTCGGCAACTTGCAGAACTTCCGGTTGGACAATGACTTCACTACGACGCATCAGGGTACGAACCCGGGCCAGCAACTCGGGAAATTGAAACGGTTTGACCAGATAATCATCGGCGCCCATATCCAGGCCCTTGACCTTGTCTTCCAGGCGCCCGCGGGCAGTCAACATCATGACCCGTGCGGGATAGTTTCCCTGCAGTTGTTCAAGAACTTGCCAACCATCTTTGCCGGGCAGATTGATATCCAGGATTACCAATTCATAGGGCTGTTGTTGAATCAGGTGCAGGCCGTCCACGCCATTGTTCGCCCGGTCCACCACATAGCCACTTTCACTCAGGCCCTGATGCAGGTAGTCGGCCGTCTTGGGTTCGTCCTCAATCACCAGAATGCGCATTGCAATATCCTCTTCAAAGCTGTCGGGGCTGTCGAGCGAGCGCAGGTTAAAGTCTGTAGTAGCTATAGGGTCAATAAAATAACCCAGCTAATTCAACTGATTAACCAGGCTGTCCGATCAGTGGCGAGCGGCATGGTGCGGCGATACTAATTGAGCCGGGGCACTGCGGGCGGCAGATGACCAGGTTGTCATCTGTCTGTCATGCGGGTGCAAGAGAGGAAGGGCAGCCCCTATGAAAAAGGCGCCCGCAAGGGCGCCAAACATCCACTTCTGGCAAAGGAGCAGATTGCCGGGAATGGGTATCGCTGGAACTGGGAGTCAGGCACCAGGCTGTTGTTGCTTGGCATCCGAGGCGGAATAGTTGGACTCGGATTTCTGCTTTTCGGCTTTTGCGGTGTTTTCGGTCTTGTCGCCGTGAAGTTGCTGCTGGCTAACGCGGAAGTTGTCATAGAAGCGCTGCATATTTTCCGAGCCACCTTCGGCAAAGGCCGCGCTGGAACCTACCAGAATCAGGCCGCTTAATACCAAAGTTGAAAGTTTCATGCTGTTTTTCCTGCTTAAGAATGTTCGGTACTTGTTACGTCCCTGCACAAGAAGTGATGGGCGAAAGTTTCACCGAAGTGTATTAAGCGAGGGTTAACGTCAGCCTGAAGTGCTGATTACAATTTCGACATCATGTGTCTTTGCCGGCGCTTGGCCGCGCTGGCCGGGAAGGGCACCGCCTTGAAGGCGCCACCTGCGGATGCGGCCTGGTGCAAAAAAAAGCCCCGGGAACCGGCCAGGGTTCTCGGGGCTGTTTGCCGGCAAGCCGGATCCAGCGGGCGTGACAGGGGGCTTACTTCTGTACCACCGTGGCTTCGTCCGGGGCCTTGGGTTTCATCAGGCTGAAGTCGATCAAGGGCTTGCTCTGGCGCGAGTAGGGGTCGCCGATCAGCAGCGGGCGTGGCTTGAAGCTGTCGCTCACCAGGCTGCGGCTGTGGTCCAGCTCATCGAAACTCAGGCCCGCCAGGTCCGCCCAGGTGTGAATCAGCTGGGAGCTCATGTAGGGGCGGCTGAGGTCCGAGGCAAAGCTCCAGTCATGGGTTTCCCGCCATTTCGGCGAGGCCCAGGCCATGAACGGAATGGTGTACATCGGCGCCGTCGGCCGGGCTTCGTTGCGCCCCAGGGTGTCATGGCCGGCGGAGTCGAAGACGTCCTCGCCGTGGTCCGAGAGGTACAGCAGGAAACCGTTGGGGTCGGTCTTGGCGTAGTTCTTGATCAGGTTCGAGACCACGAAGTCGTTGTACAGCACGGCGTTGTCGTAGCTGTTGTAGGTGGGCAGCTGGTCGTCGCGCACGCCGGCCGGTACGCCCTGGCGATCATTGAACTTGTCGAAGCTGGGCGGATAGCGGTACTGGTAGCTCATGTGGGTGCCCAGCAGGTGGACCACGATGAACTTGCGCGGTGCGCTGTCGGCCAGGGCCTTGGAGAACGGTTCGAGCACGTCGCCGTCGTACTGGCGGGCGTTCTGGTTGCGGTTGTTGTTCAGGTACACCTGCTCGTCCGCCTGTTCGGAGAAGGTGGTGAGCATGGTGTTGCGCTTGGTCATGGTCTGCTGGTTGGTGATCCAGTAGGTCTTGTAGCCGGCCTGCTTCATCACGCTGACCAGGGACGGGCTCTTGAGGTACAGGTCGGGGTTTTCTTCGTCGGCGAAGGTCAGTACCTGCTGCAGCGCCTCGATGGTGTAGGGGCGCGGGGTGATGACGTTGTTGAAGATCGCCAGCTGATCCTTGAGCTTGTCCAGCTCCGGGGTGGTCTGGCGCGGGTAGCCGTACAGGCTCATGCGCTGGCGGTTGGTGGATTCGCCGATGACCAGTACCAGGGTCGCCGGCTGGTTGGCCATGCTGTCCTTGAGGTTGGTCAGGGGGGCGATCTTGCTGGCGCTGGCGAGCATGCCCTGCATGCCGTCCAGTTGCTCGCGGTAGCGGCGATAGGCAATCACCATCTGCCAGGGCACGGCGGGCTCGATGCGGGTTTCGAATTTCTCCAGGCCGGCGGCCAGGGTATCGGCGCGGGAGATCTGCTTGACCAGCGGGTAGCCGACGATGGCCACCAGGATAGCCGTCGCCGCCACCAGGGCCTGGCCCCGAGGCAGGTAGACCGGGCGCAGGCGGGTCCAGAGGAAGAAGGCGAATGCGCTGTGGGCGAGGAACGCCAGGAGCATCCACCAGGCAAAGTACTGGGTCAGGTATTCACCGGCTTCCGAGGGGTTGGACTCGAACATGATGAAGATGACGCTTTGCGAGAACTCCTGCTGGTAGACGAAGAAGTAGCCCAGGCTGGCCATGGAACAGGCCCAGAGCACCACGCCGATCACGGCGGCCATGACTTTGGTGCGCGCCGGGAACAGCAGCATCGGTGCCAGCCAGATGGCGCTCATTAAGAACGCCTGGCGGAAACCGGTGAAGCCGGAGGTGTCGGTCAGCTGGATCAGCAGTTGGGTGATGCCGGAGAAATACCAGAAGAACAGGAACAGCCAGAGCAGCCCCATCCAGTCAAAACCTTTCGCAGATGCATTACTGCGTTTGAACAATGCCATTGAGCGCTCCCCAGGGATCCAGATTCATTGCGCGCCAAGGGCGTCGCGAATGAGCGCCGTCTTGTAACAAGACGGCCACAATGGCCGGGAGTATCGACAGGCAAGTGTGAAAACTTTGTCAGCTGAACGTCGCTATTTTGTGGTCTGCAACGGGGTGGGCTGTGGCGGTATGGCGAGGGAAGGCGGCTTGGCCCGGGACCTACAGCGGGGCTGAACGCAGGTCGGGCCTGCGTTCAGGGGCGAGGCTCAGCTCGCGGAGGAGAGGTGTAGCGGCGCCGGTTGACCCTGGCTTTGCAACTGCAGGCGCAATTGTGCGAGCTCCCGTTGCAGTTGATCGCGTTCGTCTTTGAGTTGACGCAATTCGTCACGACGAATGCTGACGTACAGAGTTTGTGCTGGTCGTGCCGGTAGTACTGTGCCCATTGCTTCACCTCGCAAATGGCGTGTCTCAACTATGCTTCGCTGGCCGCATCCCTGCGCAAAACACTATCGGTGACAATTTTATTTATTTTTCGGGCAAAGGGAACTTTTTTATTTTTCGCGGTCGCTGTGTCTTCGCGCAGATTTGCAGCGTTATCCACCCAGGGCCAGGGAAACTTCAGGGGCTGGCACAGGACTAATCTTCATTGCTCTGCTGCCCGTCAGGGGAATTGGCTGGGGCCGGTCGATGGGTAATTCGCGCCGTCGGGGGTAAAAACTCGGAATCTGTCTGAAGATTGCGCTGTCTTGGGGCTTCTTGCCTTGTATAGTTGCGCCCCTCGGGATTTTGCCCCGGCCCACTGGGCTATAACTTTTTTTGATCAGAATTTTTGCAGTAGGAGCATCAGCACATGCAACTGGGGATTATTGGACTGGGCCGCATGGGCGGCAACATTGCACGGCGCCTGATGCTCAATGGGCACGAGACCGTAGTCTTTGACCGCAACACCGACTTCGTCAGCGCCCTGGCCGCGGAAGGCGCCAAGGGCGTCGCCGACCTGCCGGCCCTGGTGGCGGGCCTGGAAAAGCCCCGGGCGGTCTGGGTCATGCTGCCCGCGGGCGCACCCACCGAAGACACCATCGACACGCTCAGCCAGTTGCTGGAGCCGGGCGATGTGATCATCGACGGTGGCAACACCTACTATAAAGACGACATCCGCCGCGCCCGCGACCTGGCGCAAAAGGGCCTGAAGTACATCGACGTCGGCACCTCCGGCGGCGTCTGGGGCCTGGAGCGTGGCTACTGCATGATGATCGGCGGCGACGCTGCCGAAGTGCTGCGCCTGGACCCGCTGTTCGCCGCCCTGGCGCCCGGCATGGGCACCATCCCGCGGACCAAGGACCGGGTCGCCGATGACGACCGTGCCGAACGCGGCTACATCCACGCCGGCCCGGCCGGCTCCGGGCACTTCGTCAAGATGATCCACAACGGCATCGAGTACGGCATGATGCAGGCCTTCGCCGAGGGCTTCGACATCCTCAAGACCAAGGCCTCGGAAAGCCTTCCGGAAGACCAGCGCTTCGACCTCAATGTCGCCGATATCGCCGAAGTCTGGCGCCGTGGCAGCGTGGTGTCCTCCTGGCTGCTGGACCTGACCGCCGATGCCCTGGCGGGCGATCCGAAGCTCGACGGCTTCTCCGGCTCGGTGGCCGACAGTGGCGAAGGGCGCTGGACCATCGAAGCGGCCATGGAGCAATCGGTGCCGGTGCCGGTACTGTCCAACTCGCTGTTCTCCCGCTACCGCTCCCGCGGCCAGGGCACCTACGGTGACAAGCTGCTCTCGGCCATGCGCTTCGGCTTTGGCGGCCATGTGGAGACCGGGAAAAAATGACCACCACGCGAAAGAAGTCCAAGGCGTTGCCGGCGCCGCCGACCACGCTGTTCCTGTTCGGCGCCCGCGGTGATCTGGTCAAGCGCCTGCTGATGCCGGCGCTGTACAACCTCAGCCGCGACGGTTTGCTGGATGAGGGGCTGCGGATTGTCGGCGTCGACCACAACGCGGTGAGCGACGCCGAGTTCGCCACCCTGCTGGAAGACTTCCTTCGCGATGAAGTGCTCAACAAGCAAGGCCAGGGGGCGGCGGTGGATGCCGCCGTCTGGGCCCGCCTGACCCGGGGCATCAGCTATGTCCAGGGCGATTTTCTCGACGACTCCACCTATGCCGAACTGGCGGCGCGGATTGCCGCCAGCGGCACCGGCAACGCGGTGTTCTACCTGGCCACCGCACCGCGCTTCTTCAGTGAAGTGGTGCGCCGCCTGGGCAGCGCCGGGTTGCTGGAGGAGGGGCCGCAGGCTTTTCGCCGGGTGGTGATTGAAAAGCCCTTCGGCTCCGACCTGCAGACCGCCGAAGCCCTCAACGGCTGCCTGCTCAAGGTCATGAGCGAGAAGCAGATCTATCGCATCGACCATTACCTGGGCAAGGAAACGGTCCAGAACATCCTGGTCAGCCGTTTTTCCAACAGCCTGTTCGAGGCATTCTGGAACAACCATTACATCGACCACGTGCAGATCACCGCGGCGGAAACCGTCGGCGTGGAAACCCGTGGCAGCTTTTATGAACACACCGGTGCCCTGCGGGACATGGTGCCCAACCACCTGTTCCAGTTGCTGGCGATGGTGGCCATGGAGCCGCCCGCTGCCTTTGGCGCCGATGCGGTACGTGGCGAAAAGGCCAAGGTGGTGGGGGCTATCCGCCCCTGGTCCGTGGAAGAGGCCCGGGCCAACTCGGTGCGCGGCCAGTACAGCGCCGGTGAAGTGGCCGGCAAGGCCCTGGCGGGCTACCGCGAGGAAGCCAACGTGGCGCCGGACAGCAGCACCGAAACCTACGTTGCGCTGAAGGTGATGATCGACAACTGGCGCTGGGTCGGGGTGCCGTTCTACCTGCGCACCGGCAAGCGCATGAGTGTGCGTGACACCGAGATCGTCATCTGCTTCAAGCCGGCGCCCTATGCACAGTTCCGCGATACCGAGGTCGAGCGCCTGTTGCCGACCTACCTGCGGATCCAGATCCAGCCCAACGAAGGCATGTGGTTCGACCTGCTGGCGAAAAAGCCCGGGCCGAGCCTGGACATGGCCAACATCGAGCTGGGTTTTGCCTACCGCGACTTTTTCGAGATGCAGCCCTCCACTGGCTACGAAACCCTGATCTACGACTGCCTGATCGGCGACCAGACCCTGTTCCAGCGCGCCGACAACATCGAGAACGGCTGGCGCGCGGTGCAACCTTTCCTCGATGCCTGGCAACAGGACGTCAGCTTGCAGAGCTACCCGGCGGGCGTGGATGGCCCGGCAGCCGGGGATGAACTGCTGGCCCGGGATGGCCGCGTATGGCGACCCCTGGGGTGAGTGGCATGCAGGCGCGGCCTATCGAGTTCCTCCTCAGTGACATGGACGGCACCCTGTTGCGCCCCGACCACAGCCTCAGCCCCCGCACCCTGGATGCGGTCCGTGCGCTGCGCGAGGCCGGGGTAGCCTTCAGCCTGGCCACCGGACGGCCGCCGCGGGCCATGCTGCAGCAGATCGAGGCGCTGGGCGTCGACCTGCCCACTGCCGGCTTCAACGGCGGCAGCATCGTCAAGCCCGATGGCAGTTTCCTGGCTCGCCACCATGTTCCGGTGGAAGCGGCGGTCACCGCCTTGCTGCTGTTCGAACCCTGCCCACAGGTCGAGACCTGGGTGTTTGCCGACAACGAATGGCTGCTGCGCAACCTGGACGGTGCCCTGATGCCCCTGGAGCGCCAGGCGCTGGGTTACGCCCCCAAGGTGGTGGACAGCTTCGAGGAATACCTGCCGCGCATCGACAAGATCGTCGCCGCCAGCAGCGATCACCGTTTGCTGGTGCAGTTGGAGGCCCGCCTGCAGGCCGCCACTGCAGGGCAGGCCCAGGCGTCCCGTTCCCAACCCAGGTTCCTCGATCTCACTGCCTTGCAGGCGGACAAGGGGCAGGCCCTGGTGACCCTGGCCGAATACCTGGGGGTGCCGCTGGAGCACACTGCGGCCCTGGGCGATGGCGGCAACGACCCGGCGATGTTCCAGCGTGCCGGCCTGTCGATTGCCATGGGCCAGGCGGAAGAACAGGTCAAGCGCCAGGCTGATGTGATCACCGGCAGCAACCTGGAAGACGGCGCCGCCGAAGCCATCGAGCGCTATATCCTCATGCGTTGAGGGCCGTGGGGCGGGCGCGCCGCCCGGCCCCCCCCCCCCCCCCCGCCCCCCAGCGCCCCCCCCCCCCCCCCCCCCCCCCCCCACCACACCCCCCGGCGCCCCCGGGGGGCCGAAGGCAGCAGGGTGTAGTAATGGGTGGGCGCGGAGCTGCAGGCGGCAAGTCCCAGGGTCAGGCAGAGCAACAGGGCACG